>NZ_JBVJON010000008.1:308831-403774 GCF_055583145.1 Amycolatopsis sp. NPDC104819
GGGTGGGTACCGACAGCGAGCCTTCTGCGTTTTCTTTCTTGCCGTGGTGGGGGGGGGGGGGGGGGTCCTCCCCCCCCCCCCCCCCCCCCCACGACCAACCGTACGGCTGGGAAACCCGGTGCGGGGTCAGGATCCGATCTGCTGCCTGATCCAGGTCAGGTGCTGGGCGATGCCGGTGTAGAGGGTGCTCGTCGCGCACTCGCCGCCGTTGTCACCCGGGCCGTGCGTCTCACCCACCAGCGTCCAGCTGCCGGTCGTGCCGACAACCGCCGGACCGCCCGAGTCACCGTGGCACGCCGAATGCGTGCGATCGCCGGAAATGCACACGTCACCCGAACCGCCACCACCGGCGTAGCACGAACTGCTCGGCAGCACCCGCAGGTCGATCTGGCGCAGCGTGGTCGGAGTGCTGCAGCTCGGCCAGCTCGTGCAGCCCCAGCCCAGCAACCGGGCGGTCGTGTTCGCCGCCGGGTTGCTCGTCGCCATCGGGACCGGCGCGGCGCGCACAGCCGCGGACAGGTGCATCAGCGTGAGGTCCGTGCCGGACTTGGTGATCCGGCGGTCGATCCGGCCGACCTCGCCGCCGGAGTTCTTGTTCGTGGAGCCGATGCGGCCCTGCGACGCGCTGCCGCAGTGGTTGGCCGTCACGATCCACTGGGGCGCGACCAGGCTGCCGCCACAGCCGTTGCTCAACGAGACCATGAAGCTGTAGGTCTCGGTCGCGGTCGTGCCGCCGATGATGCCGGGCTGGGCACCCGAGGTCTGCTGGGCCTGCGCGACTCCGGGTGTCGTGGCCACGAGCGCGGCGGCGAGCACCCCGAGTGCGGTCGAAAGAAGCCTGCGCATGATCGCTCACAATCAGCGGCGTCGTTGCCGCTCGGTAGTCGGAACGGTCGGGGAGAACCGGAAAAGACCGGCGCTCAGCACGATCTCCCGGCTGCGACGGGCGCGACCACCGTCATCGGTAGGAAGACGAAAGTAGCGGATCGTTCCGGGTCCGCGGCGAAACGCGGAACACCACCCTCCTGGGCTTCTCCATGGCCAGGCCGCCCTCCTGCGCCGATCCGGAAACGTTCACAGTCACGTCCGCGATCGCAGCCGGGAGATGTCGCCTTCGACGACACCGCGTCGACGATCACCCGAAGCATCGTCGCCCGTGACACTCCGGGAGGAGCCGGGGCGGAACCGCGCGAGGAGGCCGTGTCTCGGGGCAAGCACCCAGCACACGAGGAACACAGCGGTGGCGACCAGCACGATCAGCCCGCCCGCGGCGAGGTTGAGCGAATACGACAGATACAGCCCGATCGCCGCCGACACCATCCCGATCACCGGCGCCAGCACCATCATCACCCCGAGCCGGTCGGTGAGCAGCCGCGCGCACGCGGCCGGGGTGATCAACAGGGCCAGCACCAGGATGTTGCCCACCGCCTGCAGCGAAATCACGATCGCGACCGTGACCATCGTGTAGAGCGCGATGTCGAACCAGAACACCCGGATGCCCAGCGCCCGGGCGGTCTCCCGGTCGAGGCCGACCGTGACCAGTTCCTTGTGCACAGCGGCCGCGGCGAGCAGCAGGACCGCGCCGGCGATCGCGACCACGTGCACGTCGCCGTCGCTGATGCCGAGGATCTGCCCGAACAGGAACGACTCCAGCGAGCCGGAGTAGCCGGGCGCGCTGGAGAGGATCACGATGCCGAGGCCGAACGCTGCCGCGAAGAACACGCCGATCACGGTGTCCTCCTTGAGCCGTTTGTTCTGCGCGAACACCGCGACGCTCAGCGCGGTCAGCAGCCCGGCGACCGCCCCGCCGAGGGCGAGGTCGAACCGGAACACGAACGCGATCGCGACCCCGGGGAACACCGAGTGCGAGACGGCGTCGCCGATGAAGGCCATGCCGCGCAACACGACGTGGCTGCCGATGACCCCGCAGACCACGCCGGACATCATCGCGACGAGGAACGCTCGGCGCATGAACTCGTGCTCCCACGGCGCGAGCAGGAAGTCGATCATCGGGCGATCCCCAGTGAATGGATGAGCTGGTCGGAGCGGGTGACGCCGAACGCACGCAGCCACACCTCGGGATCCCGCAGCTCCTCCGGTGGTCCTTCGGCGACGATCGTGCGGTTGAGCAGGCACAGCCGGTCGCACAGCGCGGCCGCGGCGGGCAGGTCGTGCGTGGTCATCAACACCGCGTTGCCCTCGCCGGTCAACGTCCGGAACAGGACGGTGAGCAGTTCCTGGGTGGGCACGTCGAGCCCGGTGAACGGCTCGTCGAGCAGCAGCAGCCGCGGGCGGAGGGCCAGCGCGCGGGCGACCAGCACCCGCTGCCGCTGCCCGCCGGACAGCTCCCCGATCGGGCGCCGGGCGAGGCCGGTCAGGTCCACCCGGCGCAGTGCGTCGCGGACGGCGTCGCGGTCGTCCCGGCCCGGGCGGCGGAGGAAGCCGATGGCCGCGGTGCGGCCGGTGAGGACGGCTTTCTCCACCGAGATCGGGAAGTCCCAGGCGAACTCGTGGCGTTGCGGAACGTAGCCGATCGTGCAGTCGAGCCGGATCGTCCCGGTCGTCGCCGGGAGCAGGCCGAGCACAGCGCGCAGCAACGTTGTCTTGCCCGCGCCGTTGGGGCCGATCAAGCCGACCAGCTCGCCGTCGGCCAAGCTCAAGTCCACTTCGGACAGAGCTTCGCGGCCGCCGAGCCGGACGCTCAGGCCGGTGATCTCCAGCGCCGTCACGAGCCGCTCCGGCTGCGCCGGAACCGGAGCGCTACAACCAGCGCGCCCGCGAGGGCCACGCCGCCCGCCGCATACCACCATCCGTAGTTCGGCGCGCCGTCTTCGCGGGGCGCGACGACCGCCTGAGGTGGAGTTGACGTCCCGGATGTTGCCGGGGGTGCAGCCGCCGCGAAAGCCGCCGCCGGGTCGCCATCGCCGACGTAGATCCGCAGCTGTTCCCGGTCGCCCAAGGTCTTCCCGTCAGCCGCCGTCTGCATCTCGATGTCCAGGGCGTAGGCGCCGGGAGCCGAAAAGGCCCAGTTGCCGTGGACGTGCGAGACCGCCTCGATACCCGTCTCCTGGGGGAAGGGCCTGGCGCTGTCGAAAACCTCCTCGGGCCGGCCGAAGTTCCCGTTCAGGAACAGGGAAAACCGGCCCGGCCCCGTGACGGCGTGCAGCCGCCACGTGACTTCGCGGGTGACCAGCCCGGCGATGGACGGGTCCTGCGTGTTCCACCCCGGCCACAGCACTCCGGGCCGCTGGACCTGCGGCAGCAGCCACACCGGCGCGCCGGGCGAACCGAGGAATGCGTAGTCCGCGCCCGTCGGCACTTCCATCTTCGACGCCGACACGGCGTGCAGGACGACGTCGGGCAATGACCGCCAGGTCGCCGGCTGGGTGGTGTCGTCGCGGACCTGGATCTTCCAGGCACCGTCGACCATCCGGGGGCCCATGTCCACGTGGCCGTCGGCGATGACCGTCGGCGGAGCAGGTGCGGCCACAGCAGCCGGGACCGTGACGAGGGCGGCCGCGAGCACGAGGGCCGCGAGACGGCGGATCACACGCCACCGCCGAGGCAGCCGCGCAGCTCGTCGGCGTTGTGCCGCATCATGCTCAGGTAGTCGCGGGCATGCTCGTCGAAAGCATCGCCGTAGAGCAGGCACACCCTGACGTGCTGGTCGGCGGCGACCTGGGTGAGGACCGTGGCGCGCTGGGCGAGGTTGGGCTCCATGAACACGGCCGGGACGTGCAGGTTGCGGATGGTCTCGGTGAGCTTGCGGACCTGCTCGGCGCTCGGTTCCGAGGCCGGGTTCGGCACCACGAAACCGGCGACGGTCAGGTCGTAGGCCTTGGCGAGGTAGCCGAAGGCGTCGTGGGTGGTGATCAACTGTCGGCGGTCCTTCGGGATCCCGGCGATGCGCTGCCGGAGGTAGGTGTCCAGCTCGTCGAGCCGGGCGGCGTAGGTGCGGGCGTTCTCGTCGTAGGTGGCCGCGCCCTGGGGGTCGCGCTGCTTGAGGGTGTCGCGGATCAGCTGGACGTAGGCCTTGGCGTTGCGGGCGTCCTGCCACAGGTGCGGGTCGATCTCGCCGTGGACGTGCTTGCCGAGGACCGCCTGGGGCAGCTGGTGGATTGAGGCGCCCGGCTTGCCGAGGAACGCGAACCGCGGGTCGTCGGGCACTGTTTCCAGGGCCCGGTTGGGCACGTCGACGACAACGTCGTCCGCGGGAACCGGGTGCTGCTGCCCGGTGTCGTTGTCGGTGTAGGCGTAGACGCCGCCGGTGTCGAGGTCGACGGCGAGGTCGGTGTGCCCGACCCCGATGATCGCGGGCTTGCCGGCAACGGTGTGCGGGTCGACGCCGACGGCGAAGGTGAACGTGCCGGCGCCGATCGGCGCCGGGGCGGCCTGGCCGTTCACCAGCTGCGCCGACAGCGTCAGCCGGTAGACCCCGGGCGCGCTGAACGCCCAGTTCAGGTGCGTGTGCGCGGCCGGCGGCAGTGTGGTGGTGTCCTTGGCGTCGAGTCCGTCGGCGGAGTCGAAGTAGACATCGGGCTGTCCGAGGGCTTCGGTCAGGTAGACCGCGACCGTGCCGGGCCCGTCGACCTTCGTCGCGGACAGCCGGATGTCGGACGTGCGGGTCGCGCCCCGGGCCTTGCCCTCGCCGCGGACGGCGAGGCCGAGCCACGCGACGTCCAAGCCGATGTCCTCGACGAGCGGCATGACCGTGGCGCCATAGGTCTCCGCGGCTTCGGCCAGTGACACGTTCGGGGTGCCGGGCCGGGCGTTCGCGTCGATGGTCTTGATCAGGGCGTGCTCTTCGAGCAGCAAGTGGTTGGTGAACGTGACGTCGGCCTTGGCCACGTTCGTCGCGTCCCGGGGTGTCGGCTCGTAGGAGTGCGGGTCGCCGCCCGAGGGCACGATCGAGGTGACCGACACGCGGTCACCACCGACGTTGCGCACCAGGTCGGCCAGGATCTCGGTGGTCGTGACCACCTGCAAACTCCCACCGGTCGCCGCGCCGCTGGAGCACGCGGTCGCCAGCACGCCCACGGCCAGCAGCACCGAAATCGTTCGCCGCATCACCGCTCACCGTCCACGGCAGACTTCCGCCGGCGGACCAGGAGCAGGCAGGCCGTGCCGCCGAGCAATGCCAGCCCGGCCAGGGAAACCGGTCCTGCGAAAGAGAACCCCGTCGAAGCCAGCCCGGCTCCGTGTGAGCGGGCGGCGACATCGTCCGCGCAGGTGCCGACCGGTGGAGTCGACGTCGTGACCGGCAGCGCCTGCTTCGGATCGACCGGCCCGACGGCGAAGGTCACCGTCTGCTGGTCGCTCGACTGGGCTCCGGAGGCGAGCTTCGCGCTGTGGGTGAAGGTGATGTGGTAGATACCCTGCTTGGTGAAGGTCCAGTTGCCGTGAGCGTGCGTGCCCAGCCGGACCGCGTAGCTGTCCGGGACACCGTCGCCGCTGTTGAACGCGAGCACCGGCTTGCCGAAGGGGTCGAACTCGAACACCGCGAGCGCGCCGGGACCGTCCACTTTGTCCAGCCGCCACGTGACGTCGCCACTCACGTCACTGCTTTTCAGCTCTTCGGTGTTCCAGCCCAGCCACAGCACGCCCGCCTGCTGGGTCTGCGGGATCTGCCAGATCCGGTCACCCGGCTTGCCGAGGAACCCGAACTGGGCGCCCTCGGGGACGTTCGTGGCCGCCTTGTCGACGACGTGGAACACGACGCTGCCGGGACTGCGCCACGTCGTGGTGCCCGCGACGGTGCCGTCCTTGACCTGCGAGACCAGCTTCCCACCGACCACGCGCACGGCGTAGTCGGCGTGCCCGTCGGCCAGGACGACCCCGGCGCTCGAGGTCACGGGGCCCGCGGGCACGCACGGTTTCGCGGTGGCCACGGGCGCGGGCACCACGGCGCGCGAAGACATCGTCGGCGAAGAAGAAGGCGGCGCGCTGGACGATGACGACGTCGGTGCCGACGAGATCGGCGGTGGCGGGGTGCCGTCACCGGTCACGACGTGCTCGACGGCGGCCGAGCGCGCTTCGGTGAAGTCGGTCGAATACCTCGGCACGAACCGCGCGGTGAGCGAATGACGGCCGGAGGTAAGCGACGAGGTGTCCACAGTGGCCTGTCCGCCCGCGACGGCCGCATGGCCGAGGACGGTGCCGCCGTCGGCGAACTCCACCCAGCCGGGGGCGTTCGCCGGGGTGACCGCGCCGGTGAGCGTCAGGTTCTCCCCCACCGCCGTGGCCGCCGGGGACGTGGTGAGGGCCACGCTGCTCGTGGTCGCCGGGATGTCGGCGACCGTCGTGCCGCCGACGAACCAGGTGTAGTCCACGAGCCCGGAGCTCACCTGGTGCCCGGCAGTGTCCGTCGCGGTGGCTTCGAAGGTCACCGTGTACCGGCCGAGCGCGCTGAACGCCCAGTTCGCGTGGACGTGACTGCCGACGGCCTGGTGCAACGACTTCGGGCCGCCGTCGTGGGAGCTGAACACCCGCAGCGGCAAGCCGAAGGAGTCGGTCTGGAACACCTCGAGCGCACCCGGGCCGTCGACGCCGGCCAGGCGGAGGTCGATCGCGTCCCCGGCGAACGCGCCGGCGGTCAGGCTCTCGGTGTCCCAGCCCGCGAACAACAGGGAGAAGTCCTGGACCTGCGGCGCGACCCAGACCGGCGTCCCGGCGGCACCGAGGAACGAGTACTCCGGGGTGTCCGGGACGGGGATGCGGGAGATGTCGTTGTCCCGCAACTGGAACAACACGTCTTCGGGCGCGAAGTACTGGTGCGGTTCGTTTCCGACCCGGGTCTGCAGCTTCAGGCGCCCGTCGGCGTACTGCACGTCGACGGTGTCGGTGTGCACGTCGTTGAGCACGGTCCGCTGCCGCGACGCCGGCGCCGGCCCGGCCTCGGCGTGCGCCGCCGGAGCCGTCAGCGGGAGCGACACCGCGGCAACGCACGCGGCCAGCAGCGCGCGCACCGGTCTTGACCTACCCAGCATGGAACCTGCCCCCATCGTGTGAAAACACATGCACGAACGCTGTCTTGTTAATGAATATCATTGTCGTTAATGTTCTGTCCAGTCCGTCCTCTTCCTCACTCAAGGAGTTCTTGTGCGTCGTCGTCCTGCCCTGCTGGCCTGCAGTGCCGTCACCGCGGCTCTGCTCGCCGGGCTCTTCGCCGCCCCGGCCCACGCCGCGTCCCGTGTGGTCCTCGACCACGGTCACGTCGACGCGGTCGACGTCGAGTACGAAGACGGGGCTCTCGAGCTGCACGTCCACGACGAGTCGGTCGAGCCGTCGGTCGAGTACGACCCCGCCGAGGTGCTCCTCAAGGCGCTGCCCGGTGCCCGCACCACCGTTCCCGCCGACGCGTCGTACCGGTTCCTCGGCCCGGCCGGCGCGCCGGTCTCGATCCTCCCGGAAACGCAGGACCCGGCCCTGCTCTGGCCCGGCTTCAGCACCGAGGAGCTGACCACCGGCGTCTTCGCGAACGACTCGCTCAAGGTCACCCTCAAGTCCGTGCGCGGCCCCGGCAAGGCCAGCGTGTTCACCACCGACCCGTTCGGCGCGGCCACCGTGCTGCTCGACAGCGGCGACGGCCTGCCCGACGCCCTGCCCCTGCCGGTCGGGCTGCACGAGCACGTCAACTGGGGGTTCACCAAGCCCGGCGTCTACCAGCTCACCTTCCAGGCCACCGCGACGCTCACCACCGGCGCCAAAGTGTCTTCCGCCCCGGCCGTGCTCACCTTCTGCGTCGACTGATCACGAAAGAGGTCTTCCCATGCGCGTGAAAACCCGCTCGCTGACCGCCGTGGCGATCGCCGCCGCGCTCAGCCTCGTCACCGCCCTGCCCGCCGGAGCCGCGACGACGGTCCTCACCACCGGGCACGTCGACGTCCTCGACGTCGACTACGCCTCGGGCGCCCTCACCGTCCAGTTGCTGGACGGCACGGGGAGCCCGAGCGTCAGACGGGCACCGTCCACTGTGGAACTGGACGTGCTCGCCGCCGCGAAGACCACAGTGCCGAACAACTCCGCCTACAGCTTCCTCGGCACTCCCGGCTCGACGGTCTGGATCCTGCCGCAGACGCAGAACGCGAACCTGCTGTGGGCGGGGTGGAACAGCACCGACGTCCCCACCGGCATCTTCCAGGGCAACACACTGACGATGAGCCTGCTCAGCGTCACCGGCGGCAACCTCAGCATCTACACCCAGTCGCTGGGCACGCCGACCGTGCTCTACAACAGCGGCGACGGCCTGCCCGACGCCAAGCCCCTCTCCGCCGGCGCGCACACGCACGCCAACTGGGCGTTCAGCACCGCCGGCACCTACACGGTGACCTTCCGGATCAGCGGCACCCTGACGGCCACCGGCGCGACCGTCTCGGCGGACGCGACCTACACCTTCAAGGTCCTACCCTGAGCCCCGGCCGGGCGCGCCGCCTTGGCCCCGGCGCGCCCGGCCCTGCTGACCAAACCCCTCGTACGGATCGACGGGGCGCGGCGACGGACCGTGCATCCTTGACGTCGATGAACGGGACGACGTCGCCGTCGACCGGATCCTTGGCCTGCTCGGCGGTGTAGGCGCCGGTGACCTCGAGCGACGAGTCCGGCTGCAGCACCGGCGGAATCTGCCCATCCAGGCCGACCTTGACGGGCTGGGCGGCCGCCGCGCAGCAGTTGAGCACCATCCGGACCAGGTACCGCGCCCCGGCGTCGCCGAAGGCCGCGCTCGTCGCGTCCGCGCCGGCCGTTCCCGTAGCGGTCGAAGTGCCGATCGTCATCGTCGCCGCCGACACCGACCTGGTGGGAACGCTGATCGCCGGCTACCTCGCGGGCGCCTGGCTGTGCGGGTGGCCGGGCATCGGATCGCCGGCTGTCCTCGCGGCGGGCGCGATGGTCGCCCGGAGTTCTGGCCGGTTCCGCGGATGCGCTCGCCGTGGTGCTCGAGACGGTGAAGAACGCCTGCATCCCCTGGCTGGTAGGCCGCTACACCAGCGCTCGCCGCGCCTACATCGCCCGCGATCTGCACGAGGTGATCTCCCACCACGTCACCTGCCCGCTGCTGCGCCTGATGACCGGCATCGTGCTCATCCTCACCACGTGGTGGCCACCGTCTTCGGCCTGATCCACCTGCGCTCGGCGCGGTCCACGCTGGCGGAGACGGCGTCGTGACCGCCCGGCTCAAGACCGTGCTCGGCGTGGTGATCGTCGCCGTCCTGCCCGCCGCCGGAGGGGACCTGAGCACGCCGGCCCGGAACGCTCCCCCGGCCGGACGGCAGTTGATGCGATGCTGAAGAGGTGTCTCAACGAGTCGGCTCCAGCTCAGGCCACAGCGGCAATCCGGAACTGCGGCGCGCCGCCATGCAGCGGCTCATCTCCGAGGCCGGGTTCATGCGGGTCGACGATCTGGCCAGCGAATTCGGCGTCAGCATCATGACCGTGCACCGCGACCTCGACACGCTCACCCAGCGGGGGTTCCTGCACAAGGTGCGCGGCGGCGCCACCAGCGCACCGACCGTGACCTTCCACGGCGACCTGCAGCATCGAATGCAGGCCGAAGCAGCCGCGAAGAGCGCGATGGCCGCCGAGGTGATCGCCTCCGAGATCCGGCCGGGCCAGGTCGTCGCCTTGGACGACAGCACCACCGCGCTGGCGGTCGCCCGCCTGCTGCCCGAGCGAGCCCCGCTCACGGTGGTGACCCACTTCCTGCCGGTGATCCGCGCGCTCGCCGGCCAGGTCGACATCGACCTCATCGGGCTGGGCGGCCGGTACGTGGCCGCCTACGACTCGTTTCTCGGCCAGGCGACCGCCGTGGCGGCCGCCGATCTCAGCACCGACGTCCTGATCATGTCGACGACCGCGGTGACCGGGGGGACCTGCTTCATCCAGTCCCAGGACACCGTCATCACCCGTCGCGCCCTGATCGCCGCGGCGTCCCGCACGATCGCCCTGATCGACCACACCAAGTTCGGCCGCCGGGCCCTGCACCGCCTGGTCGACCTGCAGACGATCGACCGCGTGATCGTCGACGCCGACACTCCGTCGAACGTCCTCACCGATCTCCGCGGCCGAGGCGTGACCGTGGACGCCGCCCTCACCGAGCATGGTATCTAGTGTTAAGTCATCGGTTACCCGAAGTCAGAAGACTCTCAAGCTTTACCACTTTGAACAGGTAATATGACTTTGAGTGACCATTGGTCACTACGCCTGAATGTTAAAACTTGCTAAGTTGAACTCCGGTTGGCTGTAATACAGATCACGGCACGCACTGAAGCGTGCCAAGCCATCCGGAGGAACGCCCATGGCTGCCAGCGGCTCCGCAGCTCGTCCCGTCGCGGTGTGTCTCGACGCGGGGACCACGGTCATCAAGGCGGCCGTTTTCGACGAAGACGGGCACGAACTGTTCGCCGTCAGCCGCGGCACCACGGTGTCGCACCCGTCCCCCGACCGCGCCGAACAGGACATGGACGCCGTCTGGGAAGCGGCGACTTCCGCGGTCCGTGAAGCGGCGGAACGTCTCGACCGCCCGGTGGAACTCCTCGCGCTGACCGCACAGGGAGACGGAGCGTGGCTGGTCGACGGGCATCACCGGCCGGTGCGGCCCGCGGTGCTCTGGAACGACGGACGTGCCGCCGCGATCGTCGAAGATTGGCGGGCGCGCGATGTCCTCGCCGAGGCGTTCCGGATCAACGCGTCCCTGACCAGCGCGGGCCTCCCCAACGCCATCCTGCGCGCCCTGATCACCGAGGAGCCGGACACGACCAGCCGCGCGGCTGCGGTGCTGACCTGCGGAAGCTGGCTCTTCCTGCGGCTGACCGGAGTGCTGGGCATGGACTCCACCGACTCCTCGGCGCCCTGGCTGGATCTTCGGCTCGGCCGGCACAGTGACGCACTGCTCGAGCTGTACGGTCTCGGTCCGCAGCGGCACCTCGTGCCGCCCCTGCTCACCGCCGACGACCGGGTGCAGGCGCTCAACGCCGAGGCCGCGGCGCAGCTCGGGCTCCCAGCGGGACTCCCGGTCGTGCTCGCTCCCTACGACATCGCCTCCACCGCGATCGGCTCCGGAGCGACCGAGCCCGGCCACGCATCGTGCGTTCTGGGCACGACGCTGTGCACCGAGGTGCTGGTGGACAGCGTCGACACCACCGGGCAACCGGCGGGTCTCACCCTCGCGCTCGACACACCGGACCTCCTGCTGCGAGCGTTCCCGACCCTGGCCGGCTGCGGAGTCATCGACTGGCTCGCCGGCCTGCTGCGGTTGCCCGTTCCGGACGCGGTCACCGAGCTCGCCGGCCGAGCCTCCCCAGGCGCCGATGGCCTGCGGATCCTGCCCTACCTGTCGCCCGCAGGCGAGCGAGCACCGTTTCTCGACTTCACCGCCAGCGGCCTCATCACCGGCGTCCGTTTCGGACACCAGCCGGAGCACTTCGCACGCGCTGTGCTGGAGGGCCTCGGCCACGTGATCCGCGACTGCCTGAACGCCGCCCCCGGCCGGCCCACGCAGCTGCGGTTGTGCGGCGGCGGCGCCGCCGGCAGCTCGTGGTGCCAGATGATCGCCGACATCACCGGGATCCCCGCGATCGTCACCACCGACAGCCAGGTCGGCGCCAAGGGCTCGTTCGTGTACGCCTCGGCCCTGCTGGGCCGGTATCCGGATCTCACCGCCGCCGCGGCGGCGCTGGTCCGGACACGGCAGCGGTTCGACCCGGTTCCCGAACTGACCAGCTTTTACGACGGGGAGCACGCGGAGTTCCTTCACGCACGCAACTTGGCGTCCGTCGGCCGCATCTGGCACGCGAGCCCGGACGTCGCGGCAGCCTCGGAACGAGGAACACATGCTTGAGCATTCGCCCACCGATGTCGTCTGGATCGGCCTCGACCTCGGCACCCAAAGCTGCCGGGCACTGGCGGTCGACGACCACGGCAGCACCATCGGCCATGCAGCAGTTCCGCTGCACGGCCACCGCGACGGCAACCGTCACGAGCAGGATCCGCGGGACTGGTGGGCCACCACCGCCGATGCCCTCGCCACCGTCACCGCGACGGTCGGCGCGCGGCCGGTTGGCGGCATCGCGGTGTGTGCGACGTCGGGAACGGTCCTGCTGACCGACTTCGACGGAACTCCCCGTACCCCCGGGCTCATGTACGACGACGCCCGCGCGGGTGCCCTGGCCGGTGAAGCGCAGGACGCGGGGGCCGATCTCTGGCTGAAACTCGGCTACCGGATCCAACCGGCGTGGGCTCTGCCGAAGCTCCTGTGGTGGCGGGACCACGACCTGCTCACCGGCGATGTCCGGCTGGCCCACCAACCCGACGTGGTCGCCGCGGCCCTGACCGGGCACGCGGTCGCATCCGATTCCAGTCACGCGCTCAAAACCGGTTACGACCAGCTCGACCGCTGCTGGCCACAACCGGTCCTCGACCGCCTTCAGCTCGACCCGGCCGTCCTCCCGCCCGTGGTTCCCCCCGGAACCACGCTCGGTGTGGTGTGCCACGACGCGGCCGAACGAACCGGACTGCCCGCCGGCACCCCCGTGGTGGCCGGGATGACCGACGGGTGCGCCGCGCAGCTCGGCGCCGGTGCCCTGGCGCCCGGCGAGTGGAACTCCGTCCTGGGAACGACATTGGCGCTCAAAGGCGTCAGCACCACGCTGCTGCACGACCCGACCGGAGCCGTCTACTCGCACCGTGCACCCTACGGCGACCTGTGGCTGCCCGGCGGCGCATCCAGCAGCGGCGCCGGCGCGGTGAAGTCCCTGTTCCCCGGTGCCGACCTCGAAACCTTGACCACGGCCGCATCCGAGGTCGCCGACGTCTCGCTGTGTTATCCCCTGACCGGGCAGGGGGAACGTTTCCCTTTTGTGGCCCCCCAGGCACGCGGATTCCTCGGCGATGGTGCCCTCGACCGGCCCGGCACCGACACGGCCCGCGCTTTCGCCGCGGTGTGCACCGGCGTCGCACACGTCGAGCGGCTGTGTTTCGACGTCTTGCGCGGCGCCGGGGCCGACGTCGCCGGACCGATCAGCTTCACCGGTGGCGGAGCGCGCAATGCGTGGTGGAACCAGCTGCGGTGCGACGTGCTCGGTGTGCCGGTCCGCTTGCCCGCCGACCCGGAACCCGCCCGGGGGATGGCGGTCCTGGCCGCCGGTGCGGCGGACGGCGACATCCCGGCCGCGGCACGACGGCTGATCCGCGTGCGCGACACCCTCGAACCCGACTTGGCCCGTGGCGCCGCGCTGGCCCCGGGCTACGACGCCTTTGTCACCGCCCTCGCCGACCGTGCCTGGCTGGACTCCGAGGTGGCGACCCAGGCCAAACAGCGCAACCGGACCCGTTTCGCCGCCCGCTGAACCACTCCGAGAAGGGCTACCTCATGGCACCGCCCGTCCCCATCCTGCTTGCCGGCGACCACTTCGTGCTCAACCGCCTGCTCGCCGACGCCCTGCACACCGAATCCGGTCCCGATGCCTGGGCCGTGCGCGAGCTCGCGCTGCCGTGGCCGCACGAACCGTTTCGTGCCATCGCCGAAGTCGACGAGGCTTCCGGATCGGAGGACGCCCTGATCGAAGCCCTGCAGGGTGTTCGTGTGTGCCTGACCCAGATGGCGCCGCTGACCAGCCGGGTCCTGGAAGCCTGCCCCGACCTGGAACTGTTCGCGGTCAGCCGTGGCGGCCCGGTGAACGCCAACCTCGGGGCCGCCACCCGGCACGGTGTCGCCGTCACCTACGCCCCCGGACGCAACGCCGTCTCCACCGCCGAGCACACCTTGGGCCTGCTCCTGGCGGCGATGCGCCGCATTCCCGACAGCCACCTCAGCGTGCTGTGCGGACAGTGGAAGAGCGACCTCTACGCCTACGACGCGACCGGGTTGCAGGTCCACGGGACCACGATCGGCCTGGTGGGGGCCGGCGCGGTCGGCGGCCACCTGGCGACCGTGCTCATCGCGATGGGTGCGCGTGTCTTCGTTCACGATCCCTACGTCGATCTCGCCGCTCTCCCGCGGGGTGTTGTGGTCGTGCCGCTGCCGGAGCTGCTCGCCCGCTCCGAGGTCGTGTCCCTGCACGCTCGGCTGACCCCGCAGACCCGCAAGCTGATCGGCGCCGCCGAACTGGCGTTGATGCGGGACGGTTCGGTTCTGGTCAACTGTGCCCGTGGCGGCCTGCTCGACTACAGCGCGCTGGCCGCCGCACTGCGCGAAGGGAAGTTGTTCGCCGCGGCCCTGGACGTCTACGACGTCGAACCCCTGCCCGCGGACCACCCCATTCGCGACGCGCCGCACGTGGTGTTCACCCCCCATCTGGCCGGAGCGACCAAAGCCGTCGCCCAGCGCGCCGCGGCCATGGTCGCCGACGAAGCGAGCCGCTGGCTGCGCGGTGCGGAGCCGGCGCACTGCGCCAATCCCGACGTCCTGCAGCACCGCCGTCAACCGGCGGCCACCCCGACCGATCACCGCTGAACGGAGCACCCCGCCATGAGCACCTCGAGCAAGCTCACCCTCGTCGCGATCACCGCCGCTCTGGCCTGCGTCTCGACCGCCTGCGCCGACACCACCGGCAGTTCCGGCGCCGCCGGTGACGCCGCCCAGGCCAAGATCGCCTTCCTGATGCCCGACATCGCCTCGACCCGCTACGAACTGTCCGACCACCCACTCTTCGAGGCCAAGGTCAAACAACTCTGCGCGGGCTGCTCGGTCGTCTACGCCAACGCCAACGCCGACGCCTCCCAGCAGCAACAACAGGCCAACTCCGCACTGGCCCAGGGCGCCAAGGTGATCGTGCTCGACCCGGTCGACTCGACGGCGGCCGCGACCATCGTCAACACCGCGCACGCCCAGGGTGCGGCGGTGATCGCCTACGACCGGCCGATCCCCACCATGCCGCCGGACTACTACATCTCCTTCGACAACGAGAAGATCGGCGCGAAGATCGCGCAGTCGCTGGTCGACCACCTCAAACAGACCGGCGCCCAGGGCGGTGTCCTCGAGGTCAACGGCTCCCCCACCGACGCTGCTGCCGGTCTGATCAAGAAGGGCATCCACAGCGCCCTCGACACCAGCGGCCTCCGCTTGCTCGCCGAGTACGACACCCCCGACTGGCAACCGGCCAAGGCGCAGGACTGGGTCAGCGGCCAGATCACCCGGTTCGGCAAGCAGATCGCCGGGGTGGTGGCGGCCAACGACGGCACCGGCGGTGGGGCGATCGCGGCGTTCAAGGCCGCGGGCGTCGTCCCGGTTCCCCCGGTCACCGGCAACGACGCCGAACTCGCCGCCGCGCAGCGGATCGTCAACGGCGACCAGTACAACACCATCTCCAAGCCGATCAAGATCGTCGCCGAAGCCGCCGCGGACGTCGCCGTCCAGTTCAGCCAGGGCAAGAAGCCCGCCGGCAAGACGACGCTGTTCAACACCCCGACCCAGCTGTTCGACCCGACCGTGGTCACCACCGGCAACCTCAAGCAGGCGCTCGTGAGCAGCAACGAACTGAAGGTCACGGCCATCTGCACCCCGGAGTACGCCGCCGCGTGCGCTCGTGCCGGCATCGCCTGACAGCGAGGAGATCATGTCCACCACCACCAGTACCGGTGCAGCGGATCGTCCCGCTCTGTCGCTGGCCGGAATCAGCAAGAACTTCGCCGCGGTGGCGGCGTTGACCGACGTCCACCTCGACGTCGCCGCCGGGCAGGTGACGGCCATCGTCGGTGACAACGGCGCCGGCAAGTCGACGCTGGTCAAGGTCCTCTCCGGGGTCCACCGCGCGGACACCGGCACCATCACCTTCGGTGGCGAGCAGGTCCGCATCACCAGCCCGGCGGACGCCCGCCGGCTGGGCATCGCGACGGTCTTCCAGGACCTGGCCCTGTGCGACAACCTCAACGTCGTCGAGAACCTGTTTCTCGGGCGGGAACTTCGCCGATCCCGGCTCGACGAGACGACCATGGAAACCCGGTCGTGGGAGCTGCTCAGGCAGCTCTCGGCGAAGATCCCCAGCGTCCGCGTCCCGGTCGCGGCCCTGTCCGGTGGGCAGAAACAGACCGTGGCGATCGCCCGGTCGCTGCTGGGCGATCCCCGGATCATCATCCTCGACGAGCCGACCGCGGCGTTGGGCGTGGCCCAAACCGCCGAGGTGCTCAACCTCATCGAGACCCTCCGCGAACGTGGCCTCGGCGTGATCATGGTCAGCCACAACATGGACGACGTCCGCGCCGTCGCCGACCACATCGCGGTCCTGCGTCTCGGCCGCAACAACGGCGTGTTCGACGCCACGACCACCTCGTCCGAACAGATCGTCGCCGCGATCACCGGCGCGACCGACAACGCGGTGACCAGGCGTACGGCACGAACCGCCGCCGCGACCAGCTCGAAGGGAGCCGGCAACGATGACTGAGGTCAGCACACCCGCCCCGGCCGGGCGCACCGACATCGACCGCGCCGACGAACGACTGCGCGACGACGCCGGCATCCGCGGGGCCCTCACCGCCTTCATCGACCGAGTGCGCTCCGGAGATCTCGGGGTACTGCCCATCATCATCGGGCTGGTGATCATCTGGACGGTTTTCCAGGCCCTCAACCCGATTTTCCTCTCCAGCGCGAACCTCGGCAATCTCGCCGTCGAATGCGTCTCGGTCGGCGTCATCGCCCTCGGCGTGGTCTGTGTCCTGCTGGTCGGCCAGATCGACCTCTCCGTGGGCTCGGTCAGCGGACTGTCCGCGGCGATCACCGCGGTCACCTTCGTCAACCAGGGCTGGCCGTCCTGGCTGGCGGTCCTGGCCGCGCTCGCGGCGGGCGCGGTGATCGGCTGGCTCTACTCGCAGCTGTTCACCCGGTTCGGCGTCCCCAGCTTCGTCGGCACCCTCGCCGGTCTGCTCGGCTTCCTCGGCCTGCAGCTGTACCTGCTCGGCAGCAAGGGCGCGATCAACCTGCCCTTCGACTCGGAACTGGTCTTCTTCGCCCAGTTGGCCTTTGTGCCGGCCTGGTTGTCCTACGTCCTGGTCGTCGTCGCCGCTGCCGCGATGTTCGTCATGGGCTTTGCACGGGCCCGGGAACGCCGGGCGGCGGGGCTGTCAGCCCGACCCGCATCTCTGCTGGCGCTGCGGAGTCTCGCGGTCCTCGTGGGTCTGGGTTTCGCGGCGTGGTACCTGAACCAGAGCCGTGGCGTCGGTTGGATGTTCGTCGCCTTCGTCGGCTTGGTGCTCGTTTTCCACTACCTGCTGACCCGCACCGGTTGGGGCCGCTCCGTCTACGCCGTGGGAGGCAACGCCGAAGCCGCCCGGCGTACCGGCATCAACGTCACCAGGATCTACACCTCGGTGTTCGTGCTCTGCTCGACCCTGGCGGCGCTCGGCGGGGTCCTCGCCGCCGCGCGCCTCGCCGCCGTGAACCAGGCCAGCGGCGCCGGCGACGTCAACCTCAACGCGATCGCCGCCGCCGTCATCGGCGGTGCGAGCCTCTTCGGCGGACGGGGGAAGGCGTCCGCCGCCTTGCTGGGCATCATCGTCATCCAGTCCATTTCCAGTGGCCTGACCCTGCTCAACCTCGATTCCTCGTTCCGTTTTATGGTCACCGGCGCCGTCCTCGCCGTCGCGGTGTCCCTCGACTCCCTGGCCCGCAAGTCCCGGGCAGCCCACGGAGCTGCCTGAGCCGCCAGTGGAGCCGTGTACAGCGAAACCAGTGGGAGGGAATGCAGGTGACAGACGTCGTGCTGGCACGCCATGGTCAGAGCGAATGGCACACGGACAACCGCTACGCCGGCCGCAGCGACATCGACTTGACCGAGACGGGCCGCTCGCAGGCCCAGCGCTTGGCCTGCTGGGCCGCGACGGCAGGTCTGTCGGCGTGTTTCAGCTCTCCGTTGCGGCGAGCACGCGAGACACTCGTTCCGGTGTGCGAGAAGACGAAGATGCCGGTACGAGTGGACGACCGCTTGCGCGAACTCGACTTCGGTGACGGCGAGGGACGTACCGCCGCCGAAATGGCACACCGGTTCGGCGAAAAGTGGACGGAGTTCACCCTGGACCCGGTGGTCAACCACCTGCCGGGTGGCGAAGACCCGGCCATGGCGATCGACCGGGCAATGGCTTTCCTCGACGACGTCTCCGGCGAATATCCCGACGGCCGGGTGCTGATCGTCAGCCATTCGACCTTGATCAGGCTACTGCTCTGCGAACTGACGGGTATTTACCTTGCCGACTACCGCCGGGTGTTCCCGGTCATGCGCAATGTCGGTTTGACCGAGATCAGGCTCACCGGGAACGCCGGCGCCCTTCTGCAGTTCAACAGCCAGCCGGTGGGCGAACCCGATCCGTAAGCACCTTGACACCGGAGAGCGACACGGTGCTCGGACCAGCCAGGCGGTACGCTCTCGCCGCAGAACGTCACCTCGCGACCCGCAAAGCGGTGCGCATCCGCTCACGATCGCGGATGACGCACCTGGCCGCGCCGAAGAGGCCGGCCGGGATGACGATCGCCAGGCCGAGATGCAGGCCGCAAGCTGCTGCGCCGACGGCACCGAGGTCTCGCGCCGAGGTCGGGCAGCGTGCCCGCGATCAGCGGCCCCAGCGCACCTCCGAGCGGATACGAAGCAGCGAAGTACAGGGCCATCGCCGTCCCATGCAGGCGTGGTTCGACCACGTCGGCCACGGCCGGGTACGCGGCCAGGAGACCGTACGCGCCGGTGATCACACGACCCGCCGGTGAACGCCGGCTGGCACGATCGGCGACGCGGCCACCGAGGGGCAGCCCGAGAAGTCCGGTGACACCGATTGTGGTACCTGTGAAAGCACCACCAACAGCCATGCTGGTGCCGAAGTACCGCTGGAACAGCGGCACGCTGAACATCGCAACCGCGTAAGCGGCGATCTGCGAGCCGATCCCCCGCGAGCACCAGCCACCACAGCGTGCGTATGCGCGACAGACTGCGGAACGGCGCTCCCACCTGTGCCGTGGTCGCCGGCGCCGCCTCGGACGCGCCGCGCGCCGGTTCGCGGATGAAAGCCAGCAAACCGGCGACCACCAGCCCGAGCACCGCGGCGAGGAAGAACGCGGCTCGCCAGTTTCCGAACTCCTCCGTGGTCGAGCCGACCGTGAAGAACGCGAGCACCAGCCCGACCGGCAGGCCCAACTGCCACAGATCGGTCGCGCGAGCCGCTCAGGCCGAACTGGTGGCGGCCAACGAGCCTGCCGGGCTCGACGAGGCCGAGGTCTACGCGATGATCGACTCACTCGGCAAGGTCAGTGCCGCACTGGCCGACGGTCAGCCGGGCCGGCTGGCTCAGCTCTACGAATCCGGGCGATCCGTGACCGGGCGTCGGGCCGGAGATTTGCATGCTTCAACAATTTCCACTCCCCTGAACACTGAAATCTACTTCGATTTCCGCCCGGCTGCTTGGCGTAGCTAGAGCAGCGGTCCGAGTCTCTCGACGATGTGCGGAGGCGTGATGATTGTGTCGTCACACACCGCCATGAGAAACGCCTCTGTGATGGGGTCAGGCCGCACCCTGGTGTAGACACTCAGTTCTCGTCTGATCGGCGGGTTCGGCCGAGCGACCACTCCGTCGAAATGCAACGGAATGATGTTGCTGGGCACCAATGCCAGGCCCAGGCCGGCTCGCGCCATGGCGAGAGCGGACGGACCCTGCTCGGTGAACACCGATACCTGGGGAGAGAACCCGGCCGCTTCACACGCGTTTGCGAGAAAGTTTGACAATCCGCTGCCACTGATGAAGTGGATCCACTCGCAGTCGCGGAGGCGGCGCAGGTCGACGTCGCGCTCGTCACCGGGAAGCGAGCAGCCGGGCGGGCCGACGATCACGAACTCTTCGGCGCCCATCACTTGCGATGGTCCGTCCCACGCATCCGGAGTGGGGCCGACGGCGAGGTCGGCTTGCCCTGCCTCCATCGCGGCGATCAGATCGTCGGTGTGCCGGAACTCGACCAGGTGGGCGCGTACCTCAGGATAGAAACGGCGCCACGTCTCGAGTGCTGCGGGAAGCACACCGATACTGATCGAGTACAGCGTGCCGATGTGCAGCTCGCCGGTCTTCAGCCCCGCGATTCTCTTCGCGGCCATGCTGACCCGCTCTGCGTGCGAAAGGCTCGCCCGCGCGTGCGGCAAAACGGTCCGTCCCGCCGGCGTCAACCGCACTTTCCGGGGAAGGCGCTCCAGCAGCGGTCCACCCAGCTCGGTCTCCAGTGCCATGATCTGATGGGACAGTCCGGATTGGCTCACGTGCAGCCGATCAGCCGCGCGGGTGAACGAACCCTCGTCCACGACAGTGACGAAGTACTCAAGCTGCCGAAGCGACACGACCATCCTTGGACGGTAGCAAATCACGACGCATGCCACCGAGAGCGACTGTCCTCACCAGACTCCACCACCCACGCCCACGGGTCATACGTCCGTCGGAGCCATGCACAAAATCTCTGAACACCAGCGAAAGTACCTGTTGGACTTCCACAGCCGCAGTGACCAGGCTTCATGCCATGGCGAAACGATCACGCTTCACTCTGTTCACGTCCACTGCACGCCGACGAGCGGTCGGTATCGGCGTGGTGGCGGCGGCTGCAGCCACCGTCCTGACGCTCGGCACGACCGGCGGCGCGTCCGCCGCACCGGCAACCGACGCCGCGCCGCAGGCAGCCACCACAGCCCAGCACGGTGGCCTGCTGTTCGGCCTGGGGCGCCCCAATCCCTATCGGTACCTGCCGCGGGTGCCCTCGTTCAGCCTTCGCAGCACCACGGTCAGGAACGGCAAGGCGCTTCCGCCCGCGCAGTTCTCCAAGCTGTTCGGCGTCCCCGGCGGGCAGGACCGGTCTCCCCAGCTGTCCTGGTCCGGCTTCCCGAAGTCGACCAAGAGCTTCGTGGTGTCGATGTACGACCCGCAGGCGCCGACGGGAAGCGGCTTCTGGCACTGGGCGGTGGCCGACATCCCGGTCGGCACGACCTCTCTGCCCGAGGCTGCCGGTGACCCGTCCGGCACATCGCTGCCTGCAGGTGCGTTCCAGCTGGCAGGGGACGCCGGGGTCAAGCAGTACGTCGGTGCGGCTCCGCCCGCGGGATCAGGCGAGCACGACTACTACATCACCGTTACGGCGCTCGACGTCCCGGTCAGCGGCGCGCCCGCGACGGCCACGCCGGCGCTCCTGGGCTTCACCATCGGTGGTCACACCGTCGCACGAGCCACCATCGTGTGCCCCACGAACGGCTGACCTCACACCACAGTGGCGGGCCGCCTGCACCTTGGCCCGCCACTGTGGACCTCGACTCCACCAGCCAGGGAAGGCTGATTCATGTCGGATATCCATGTTCTTGCGTTGCACGGCTACCACGGCAGCGCCGACGTACTCCGTCGCCAGATCACACCGCTGGCGTCACAGCTGTCCCCGTCGATCAAGTTCACCCACGTGAGTGCTCCGTCGCTGGCGGTCGGGGACTTCGGCTGGTGGCACGAGGGCTTCCGAGGATGGGAGCGCAGCCGCGACTGGGTCTTCGACCTCACCAGGAGCCGGCATTTCGACGGCGTGTTCGGGTTCAGTCAAGGTGCCGCACTGACTGGCCTGCTGGCCGCGGTCCAGGAGACTGGTTCCACCCTCGCACCGGCATTCAAGTTCGCCATCATGGTCGGCGGCTTCACCAGCAACGAACCCCGGCATCAGCCTCTTTTCGCCAAGCCGATCTCGATACCGTCGATGCACATCGCCGGCCAGACCGACGGCATCGTGCCGATGCGGGACTCGCTGCGGCTGGCCGCCCGGTTCGACCAGCCCGCCGTGATCGAACACCATGGCGGCCACGTCATTCCCGGCGACGCCGCCATCGCCCGCCAGGTTGATCGATTCGTTCTCCGCTGGGGCGCGCAGGTTGCGCACGAGACCACCGCCCACGGAGCCATCGATGGTTGAGCCGCGTCAAGAGTTCGTGCCCACCCCTGTCGGGCGGGCACGACTCGACTGGTTTCCCGCCGCCGAGCCACGGGCGACCTTGTTTCTGGGCCACGGAACCGCAACCGGAGTCGAAGCCGGCGACTTGCAAGCGTTGGCGCAACAGCTGCCCCTTTCCGGCGTCTCTGTCGTCCTCGTGACTCAACCGTATCGAGTGGAGCACGACCGTTCAGTCAGTGATGAGGCGTCCCTGGACCAAGCATGGGCGTCGATCAGGCCGATGATCGGCACGCGATCGGATCGAGTGGTCGTCGGCGGCCGTAGCGCCGGCTCGCAAGTCGCATGCCGCACAGCACAGTCTTTCGGTGCTGTCGCGGTGCTGGTGCTTGCTTACCCGATGCTCGGTCCGGGCCGAGCCGAAGAGTTGCTGAGTGTCGGCGTCCCGACGCTGGTGGTACAAGGCAGAAGTGACCCGTTCGGGCGCCCATCGGACTTCCCGCCGCTTCCCGCGCATATGCAGATCGTGGAGGTGGCCGGCACAGATCACCTGTTCCGACCGGTCGACGGCACAACTTTTGCGGCCTCACTGGAGTTGATCGTGGAAACAGTGCGCAAGTGGCTGGACACGGTGACGACGGGATAATTGGCAAGGTCATCACCGCGGAGTGAACAGCTGACTCGACGGCGACGCAGACGGCAGGTCCGGCAACCCCCTCGTCCTGCCGGACCGGCCGAGACTTTGCGCTGCGCACCCGCAGATGTCGTTTTTCGCGTGTGCTACCAGTCGTGCACAGTCCCGTCCGCGAGCCGGTTCACGGGAAGGTACGCCGGCTGGTAGGGGAATTTGCCTGCGCCGACGGTGTCGATGTCGACGCCCAGGCCGATCCGATCCGATGGGTGAAGCAGCCCGTCGGTGAAGGTGAAGCCCGTATCGAAAACATCGAGAGTGTCCGAGTCGTGGGGCATGTACTCCTGGATACCGAAGTTGTGGATGGCCAGGTCGAGGTGCAAGGCGGCGGCCATACCGACCGGTGAGATGTCAGTGGGGCCGTGCATGCCCGACCTGATGCCGTAGACAGCGGCGAAGTCGAGGATCTTCTTCATCGCGGACACGCCGCCGGCGTGAGTGCAGGCGGCTCGGACATAGTCGATGAGCCGCTCCGACAGCAGGGTGGTGTAGTCGTGGATCGAGTTGAACACTTCGCCGATCGCCAACGGTGTGGTGGTGTGCGCACGGATCTGACGCAGCGCGGTCTGATCTTCGGCCGGGGTGACGTCTTCCAGCCAGAACAGGTCGTAGGGTTCGAGGTTCTTGCCCAGCCGGGCCGCCTCGATCGGGCGCAGGCGGTGGTGCGCGTCGTGCAGTAGCGGCAGCGCTGGTCCGAACTCGTTGCGCACGGCCTCGAACACGCCGGGAACGTGCCGAAGGTAGGCGCGGGTGTCCCAGCTTTCCTCGACGGGCAACGCTTGTCCGTTCCCCGCTCGGCGGGCGGGTTCGTAGTCGTAGCGTGGACCGTCGCCGGAGATCGCTCCGGCGACGCCGTAGACGGAGCCGAGGCTCGGGATCCCTGTTTGGACTCGGATTGCGCGGAAACCGTGTTCGAGGTGGGCGCGGATCGAGTCGAACAGTTCGGGGAGGTCGCGGCCGGAGGCGTGGCCGTAGGCGAGCGCGCCGGTGCGGGATGCGCCGCCCAGTAGCTGGTACAGGGGCATGCCCGCGGCCTTGGCCTTGATGTCCCATAGCGCCATGTCGACCGCGGCGATGGCGGCCATGGTCACCGGTCCGCGGCGCCAGTAGGCACCTCGGTAGAGGTACTGCCAGGTGTCCTCGATGCAGGTGGCGTCGCGGCCGGTGAGCAGGGGCACGACGTGCTCGGACAAGTAGGTGGCGACGGCGAGCTCGCGGCCGTTGAGGGTGGCGTCGCCGACTCCGGAAATTCCCTCGTCGGTCTGAATCCGCAGGGTCACGAAATTGCGGCCCGGACTGCAGACGATGACCTCGGCGTTGCTGATCTTCATTGTTCTCCCGGGGTTCAGGACTTGAGTTCGGTGACGGCGACGCCGAAGGGTGGCAGATCGAGCGCGCCGAGCACATCGCCCTCGAGCGAGACCAGGTCGCCGCCATCCACCTGCGGTCTCACGACCCGGCCGCCGGCGTGCTGGCTGATGAACCAGACGAAGCGACGTCCGTCCTCGTGCTCCATCACCCCGCACTGCACTCGCGGATCGTCAACGGTGACCGAGGTGACGACACCGGCTTCGGCGGCAAGAGCCGCGTAGATCCGCCAGGTGTTCTCCGGGTTCACCCGGGCGGTCGTCGCAGCCATGTGTTCGAGGGGGTAGGTGCACAAGACCATCGCCCCCGAGCCGGTGCGATACCGCAGCAACGCGGGACGGCCGTGCCCGTCGACGGCGATCACGTCAGCTCCATCGGGTTCCAATGGCAGGTACGCCCGCGAGTTCGCGGTCCCGGCCGCGGTGAACCGCAGCTGCGCTCCCTCGGGGATCCCACCAAAGGCCGTGCGGAAGACGAGGCGGACTTCTTCGTCTTCGATCGGCTCGACCAGCCCGTAGTGCAACTGCTTGCGCACACCGAACAGCTCATCGAGATTCGGCCACCACGTGCCGCGCTGGTTGCCGTGTTCGCCGGTGAAGTACGAGGCGTAGACCGTGGCTCCCCGCTCGGCCGATTCCCGCAGCCGGCGCCACGTCGGCGCCAGCAGCTGTTTTGTCGACGGCAGGAGGTAGAGGCGGCAGTCCTCAGGCAGGCCGTCGGCTTCCCGGGCCAGGCCGACGGGCAGGTCGGCCTCGCGGGCGGCGATGTAGGCCTGACGCGTGTGGGCCGCGACACTGGTGGAGTCGGTCGGCTGGGTGAACGCGTACGGAGCCTCCAGGAACGACGAGACGATGAGCGCGACATCGGTGTCGGGGCGGCGCAGCCGTGGAAAGTCGACACGGGTCAGGACATCGGTGAAAGCCTGCACCTCGCGCAGCTGGGCCTTGGGCCGCCCTCGGTGATCGGTGAGCCCGAAGTGCATCTCGAACGGGTGGTGCCGATACGGATCCTGGTCGGCCAAGTCGTCGAAGTCGGTGTTGTTCCAGGGAATCCAGCCGGTCGCCCCGGCCAGTAGCGTCGAGTGCAGGACCTGACGGTAGTAGTGCGCGGCGTTCTCCTCCGACACGTAGTCGGAGGTGACTCCGAACTCTTCGAGAACGATGGGTTTGCCGCCGATGTCGAGCAGCTCGCAGACGAACGCGGCGCCGAGGTGTGAGCGCAGGAGGTCGTCTTCCATCCGGTAGACGTGCGGGCCGTGGAAGTCGATCAGCGGGGCGAGGTCGCGGACGCGGAATCCGTTGTCCGCGCCGGTCACCTCCACGCCCCACGCGCCGTCGCCCACCGAGACCGGCTGATGCCCGCCGGCGTCGCGGATCGCGGTGATGAGCGTCCGGGCCCAGGCGGTGACCGCCGCGTGGTCGAGAGTACCGACGCCGCGGTGGCGCCAGTCGGCGTAGATCGGGATCTCGTTGCTGAGCAGCCAGCCCGCCACCGCCGGGTGGTCTTTCCACCGAGCCACCAACTGCTCGACGAACCAGCGTTGCTGCTCGACGAACGACGGGTCGCCGAAGACGTCGCGACCATGGCGCCAGGCCGGGTCCCAGTTCTGAGCGGACATGTGCCCGACGACGAACGTGGGGATCGTGGTCATGCCGAGCTCGAGGTGACGGTCGAGGAAGTCGTCGAACCGTTCCAGCAGCAGCGGCTCGAGGGTGTGCTCCGCGGGCATGAAGTCGGGCCAGAAGAAGAAGCTGCGCGTGAGGCCGATGCCGTGGTCGCGCATCATTCGCAGCTCGTCGCCGACGATGGCGGCGTCGTAGTGCAGCCACATCCGAGGGCCACCGGCCCGGGACCAGTAGTTGACCCCCACCCACACGACGGGGGTCCCGTCGGCCTCGGTCAGCTTCACCGAGCTGCGCTTCATCGATCAGCCTTCCCTCGCACGTCACAGCGCGTTGAAGGTATATCGATTAACTCAACTAAGTCGAGTCCTTGAACTCGGCCTCTCCTGCTGCTATGTTCCCGACACTCGGCAGTGGTATAACGATTACCTAGGAGGCGTGATGCGCCGTCTGCACCCGTGGCGTGCCGCACTTCTCACGCTGCTGTTGGCCGCCGGCTGCGGGACCGCCCTGGACCCGATGACCGACGCGCCCGGCACCCTCGTCGTGCACTCCAAGCTGTCCGCGGGCACCTCCGGCGCCACCGACTACGCGTGGGCCGTCACGGAGTTCGAGCGCGAAAACCCCGGCACGCGAATCAAGAACCTCTACAGTTCCGACGACATCTTCAACGTCTACGAAACGGCCCGTCTGGCCGGCAAGGAAGCCGACGTCGTCCTGGTCAACCTCTACGACAAGGCCTGGGCGTGGACGGAAAACGGTGCCACCGTGCCGGTCGGGGACTATCTGCGGGACTGGGGACTGACCGGCCGGGTCACCCCGGACGCACTCCGCCAGTGGACCGACTCGCAGGGGCGGCTCCGAGGCTTTCCCTGGCAGGGGTTCACCTGGCCGGTGCTGTTCAATCGCGACCTGCTCGCCCGGGCCGGCGTCGCCGGCGTGCCCACGACGGTCGACGGGCTGCTCACCGCCGCGGCACGGCTACGTGGTCAGGGCATCACGCCGATGGCGATCGGCGGGAACGACTGGTCCGGGGAAAAGCTGCTGCTGCAAATCGCCCAGGCCTACCTCGCGCCGGCCGACGCGCAACAGGTGTACAGCGGCGGCGGGTTCTGCGCATCCCCCGCCGCCATGCGCGGCCTGGAGCTGTTCACCCGCCTGCGCGACAGCGGCCTGTTCGCCCCGGGCGCGGAAGGATTCACGGCGGACCAGATGAACGCCGACTACTTCTCCGGCCGGGCCGCGATCATGCCGGCCATCACCTCGACCATCGCCAAGGTTCCCGGCAACGTGGGTGCCCACACCACCATCAGCGGGTTCCCCTCGCCACCTGGCGGAACCTTTCCGAAACCGACCGTCTACACCGGAGCGACCTCCACCGGCATCTGGCTCACTCCGAACGGGGCCGGGAAACTCCCGCTGGCAGAGAAGTTCGTCAAGTTTCTCTACCGGCCCGACGTGGTCCAGCGGTTCATCGACAGCAGCGGCTACACGATGAACTTCCTCGGCCAGGCCCCATCGACCCAGCACCCGCTGGTCACGACATCCGACCGGATCTCAAGCGGGGACAGCGTGAACCGAGCCGTGATGCCCGACAGCCTGGT
This sequence comes from Amycolatopsis sp. NPDC104819, assembly GCF_055583145.1. Taxonomy (NCBI): domain Bacteria; kingdom Bacillati; phylum Actinomycetota; class Actinomycetes; order Pseudonocardiales; family Pseudonocardiaceae; genus Amycolatopsis; species Amycolatopsis sp. NPDC104819. The sequence goes on from NZ_JBVJON010000008.1 coordinate 335,979, forward strand.
CCCCGCAGCGGTGTCCGCACCGCTGATCCGCGCCACCTCGCTCGCCTACCACCCCGGCACCGCAGCCGGCGACCTGTGCGCGGCTCTCGACACCGCCTACCATTTCTGAGAAGGACCGCCCATGTCGACGACGTTGTCGCCACCAACCGCTCGCGTCACCTCCACCCGGGTGGTAGTCCGCCGTTCCGGACGGCCGACGGTGCCGGCCATTCCCGCGCTCGCCTGGTACGGCGTGTTCATGGTCGGTCCCATCGGCGCGATCTTCGTCATCTCCGTGCTCCGGTGGCCCGGGATGCTGGCCGACATCGGGTTCGCCGGCCTGGACAACTACCGGACCGTGCTGACCGACCCGCTGTTCTGGGAGGCGGCCGGCAACAGCGCGGTCCAGCTGGCTGTCGCGATACCGGTGATGATTGCCGGAGCGTTCATGCTCGGCTACTACGTATCAACCAGACCCCGGGGACACCGAATCCTGCGCGTCGTGATCTTCACTCCAGCGCTGATCTCCGCATCGGCCAAGGCCATGATCTTCTACGGGGCTTTCTCACCCAACGGGATGATCAACCACCTGCTGGCCGGCCTCGGCCTCGGCGACCTGCAGCACGCGTGGCTGGCCGAGCCGTCGACCGCGCTGGCCTGCATCATCGCCATCGACATCTGGAGCGGCATCGGCTACACGGCGATCCTCTATGCCGCGCGGCTGACGGCGATCCCGGCCGAGGTGTACGAAGCCGCCGAGCTGGACGGCGCCGGGCACTGGCGGCGCATGTGGCGGATCACCTTTCCGATGGTGCGCGACTACGTCGGCGTCACCGTCATGCTGCAGGTGCTGTGGACGTTGTTCACTTCGGCTCAGAACGTGCTCCTGCTGACCCAGGGTGGGCCCGGCAACTCCTCGACCACCCTGTCCTATCTCGTCTACGAAAAGGCGTTCGTCCAGTCCGATCTCGGCTACAGCCAGGCCGCCGGCGTCTTGCTGTTCGCGCTCGGTCTCGCAGCCATGCTCACCATCCGCCGTCTCTTCCGGCCCGCCGACTGACCGAGAGGAGAGCCCCCTGTGCACACCCGTCGTCCGCAAGTGTCCGTGGGCCGGGCAGCCGCGCACGCCCTGGCCTGGCTCTACGCCCTGGCCCTGCTGCTTCCCCTCTACTACCTGGTGATCTCCTCGTTCAAGGACAACGACGAGATCTTCGGCCGGCCGCTCACACCATCCACTTCCCCGGTTCCCGGCAAGTACGCCGATGCCGTCACCGACGCCCGGCTCGACCTGGCAATCCTCAACTCCCTGATCGTCACCGCGCTGTCCCTCGTCCTGGTGCTCGTGCTGGCGGTCCCCGCCGCTTACGCGCTCGCTCGTTCACCCGGACGCGCGTCCCGGCTGATCGAGCGCGGCTTCTCCCTGGGTTTTCTCGTTCCGGCGTTCGCCGCGCTGCTGCCGACGTTCCTGCTCGCCGCGGCGACCGGCATGTTTCATACCCGCGCGTTCCTGGTGCTGTTCTACCCAGCGACGTCGCTGCCCCTGGCGGTGGTGCTGCTGACCCAGTTCATGCGGACCATCCCGGCCGAGGTCGAGGAGGCCGCACGGCTCGACGGCGCCGGCACTCTCACCGTCCTGCTGCGGATCGCCGTCCCGATGGTCGTGCCCGGCATCGTCACCGTGACGATCCTGAGCTTCCTGCAGTTCTGGAACGAGTACCTCTACTCCCTGGTCATCATCGGCCCGGACCAGGCACAACGTACGATCCAGGTGGCTGTGCCGACCCTGCGTTCCACCTTGGAGACCGACTTCGGGAAGTTGGCCGCTGGTACCGTGGTCACGCTGATCCCGGTGTACATCGCGTACGCCTTGCTACAGCGACGGATGGAAGGAGCGATGGTCGGTGGGGCCCTCAAGATCTGAGTTGGGTCGCCCTGGCCGAAACCGGACGGTTTTTCCATGACCGCGCGACGAGCGACGATCAGCGACGTCGCCGCGCTCGCCGGCGTTTCCGTCGCGGCCGTCTCCAAGACTGTCAACGGCAAAGGAAACATCTCCGAGGCCACCCGGGCACGCATCATGGCCGCGGCCACCAAGCTCCAGTGGTCCCCTTCCGCTGCCGCGGTCGCCCTGCGCAACGCCCGCACCCGGGCCATCGGCATGGTCGCCCGCCGCTCCCCTGACCTGCTCAGCACCGATCCGCACTTCACGGAACTGATATCGGGAATCGAAAGCGTGCTCTCCCCACGGGGATACGGGCTGCTGCTCCACATCGTGGGTGAGCAGCCGCAAGCCGAAGAGGACGCCTACCGGCAACTCGCCGAGCAGCGCCGGGTCGACGGAGTGGTCCTCACCGAAAGCCGGATCGGGGACAGCCGGTTCGACTTGCTGCGCGACCTCGGCCTCCCTGCCGTACTCGTCGGCACCCCGTGGCAGGCCGACCCCATTCCCAGCGTTCAAGCCCTCGATCAGCACGACGGCCTGAGCGACGCTGTCGGGCACCTGCTCTCGCTGGGCCACACTCGGATTGCCTACGTCTCGGGCCCGGAAGACCGCGTACACACCAGCGCACGGCGACGCTCGGTCCAAGGGGCGCTGCGCGAACATGGCATCACGCCAAGTCACCAGATCGTCTCCGACTTCACGGCCGCCGGGGCCGCCAACACCGTCGACGAGCTGCTGTCCACGGGCGTCCCGCCGACCGCCGTGTTCTTCGCCAACGACACCATGGCCGCTGCGGCGGCCGGCGAGGTCCGCCGGCGCGGCTTGGACGTGCCGGGCGACCTGTCGATCATCGGACACGATGATCTGCCCCTGGCGTCTCTGGTCTACCCCGCGTTGACCACTGTCCGTCAGGATCTGGCCGGTCTCGGTCGGGCCGCGGCGCTGTCGCTGCTGAAGGCCCTGGGTGTGGCAGCCGATGACGACGTGACGATCGAATCCCCGAAGCTGGTGATCCGTGAATCCACCGGACCAGCGCGGCAACGATGAGCCGCGGCGTCAGTTCGGCTCAGGGGCACGAGCAGTGCTCGCCCGGGGGATCAGGATCGGCGGGGGCACTTGCCGGTGTTCGGCCACCCCCGAGGACAGCACCTGATTGAGGGTTTCGATGGCCAGCACGCCGTGCTGGGTGATGTGCCGATCCAGCGCGGTGACGGCGGGCCGGACCAGCTGGCACAACGCCGAGTCGTCCCAGGACAGGATCGACAGCTGCTCGGGCACGGAGATGCCCATCTCCTGAGCCGCGGCCATCGCTGCCAAGGCCATCACGTCGTTGTCGAAGATGATCGCGGTCGCCCGGTTCCGCTCCGACAGCAACCGGCGGGCCGCTCGGGCGCCGCTGTCACCCGAATAGTCCCCGTGCACCGTCTTCGACCACTCCACCTGGTGCGCTTGCACGGCCCGCGTGAACGCCTCGTCACGACGCAGCGTGTGCGAGAACTGCTCCGGACCGGCCACGCGCGCGATCCGCCGGTGTCCCAGCGCAGCCAGGTAGCCCACGACCTCCTCCATCGGCGGCCCGTCGTCGCTCCACACACACGACAGGGCGGCCGACTGCGGATACCCCAGGGCCACCGCCGGCAGGCCGATTTCCGCCAGCAAGCTCGAACGGATGTCGTCGTCGTTCAGATCGACCACGATGACGCCATCGACCCGACGCTCCGCCCACCATCGGCGGTAGGTCTGGATTTCGGCGTCGCGGTCGTCGGTAACGGCCAGCATCAGCGCCATCGACGGGTCCGAGCGCAACGCGGCTTCGATGCCGGAGACCAGCTGCATGAAGAACGGCTCGATCCCCAACACCTGCGCCGGCCGGTCCACGATCAGCCCGATCGCACCCGTCCTCGACCTTGTCAGGGCTCGCGCCGCGGTGCTGGGGCGCCAGCCCATTCGATCCGCGATCTCGATCACCCGCTGACGTGTCGCGGCGGACACCCCCGGCTTGCCGTTGAGCGCATACGACACGGCACCCGTCGAGACGCCGGCCGCATCGGCGATGTCCGTGATGGTCAGCCGTTTCATCGTCCTCCCTCACTCAAACGCTTCACCCCACATCGAGGCTACCGGACTCCTCACCGGGACCCGCATGCCAGGAGTGAGCGGCGCCAGCGGAGAACACGGGCGGAGGCACAACGCTCTGCGAGGCATTGACACGACGTGATCGGGGTTACAAGATGTGAAGCGCTTAACTCGCCGCCGCCCGATAGGCCACCCATCCCCTAGATCACATGCCGACAAACCACGAGCGCAACAACCGACGGCGGCACTGCGTCACGACGTGGCCAACTCGGCGTTAATCGCTTAATACGCTTGGAGTTCCTATGAAGGCCGGCACCGCCGCCGGAAGGCACCGTCGCCTCCTCGTCCCCGCCCTCGCCGCCACGCTCGGTCTCGCTCTGACCTCGTGTTCGGGCAGCGGCGAGAGCAGCGCCGGCGACACGATCATCACGGCCAACACCGGCGCCTCGGGCGCGTTCGTGCGCAACTTCAACCCGTTCCTGCCCAACCAGGCCCAGGCCGGCTACGGCGGCACCATCTACGAATCGCTGTCGTTCTTCGACATGGCCGACCGCCGCCCGCCGGTACCGCAGCTGGCCACCGCCACGACGTTCTCCCCCGACGGCAAGACCCTCACCGTCACGACGAGGGACGGCGTGAAGTGGCAAGACGGGCAGGCCTTCACCGCCCAGGACGTGGCCTTCACCTTCGATGCCATGATCAAGCATCCCGAGCTCAACACGAACGGGCTCAGCCTGGCCGCGGCGACGGCGCCCGACGACCACACCGCGACCATCACCTTCACCAAACCCGCGTTCAACCAGCTGTGGAGCACCGCGGGCCGCACGCTGATCGTGCCGAAGCACATCTGGGAGAAGATTCCCGACCCGGCCACCGAGCTCAACCCGAACCCGGTCGGCACCGGCCCGTTCACGCTCGACTCGTTCTCCCCGCAGACGTTCCTGCTCAAGAAGAACCCGAACTACTGGGAGCAGGGCAAGCCCGCCATCGACGGGATGCGCTTCGTCTCCTTCAGCGACAACACCAGCGCGAACCAGTCGCTGCTGGCCGGGAAGATCGACTGGGGCAACACGTTCATCCCCGACCCGCAGAAGAACTGGGTCGCCAAGGACCCGAAGACGCACCTGATCCCGTCGGCGGGCATCTACCAGACCAGCCTCGTGCCGAACCTGACGAGCTGGCCCACGAACGACCTGGCCGTACGGCAGGCGATGAACCTGGCGCTGGACCGCAAGCGCATCGTCGACACCGTCTACTTCGGCGTCGCGAAGGTGCCGAGCCCCGAGCTGCTGCAAACCCCGCGCGATGACTCCTACCGCAGCGCGGCCCCGGTGCAACGGGACCCCGCCGCCGCCCGAGCCGCGCTCGAAAAGGCCGGCTACACCCGCGGCGCCGACGGTATCTACCTCGACCGGAGCGGCAAGCGGCTGGAGGTCTCGATCAAGGTCGTCACCGGCTACACCGACTACATCCAGGCCCTGCAGCTGATGCAGCAGCAGTTCACCGAGGCCGGGATCGCGCTGACGGTCCAGCAGGTCTCCAGCGCCCAGTTCAACTCCGACCGCTCCACCGGCACCTTCCAGCTGCTGATCGACGGTCTCGGCGGCAAGCCCGACCCGTACCAGCTCTACAACCAGGTGCTGTCCTCGGCGACCACCGCCCCGATCGGGCAGAAGGCCGCGTCGAACTGGTCGCGCTTCTCCGACCCGCAGGTCGACGCCGCACTGGCCGCGATGGCCGCCACCAGCGACGAAGCCGTGCTCAAGCAGCGCACCCAGGAAATCGGGCGGGTCCTGACCAGCGAGCTGCCCTACGTCCCGATCTTCCAGAACAGCCCGAACGCGACCTTCCTCGCCACCAAGGTCACCGGCTGGCCCTCCGACGACAACCTCTACGCACTGTCGCGTTCGGACATCTACCCCGACACCGGGTTCGTCGCCAAGAACCTGAAGCCGGTCAAGTAGATGCGCTTCCTGGGCAAGAAACTCCTCTTCTACGCGGTCGCGTTGCTCGCCGCGTTGTCACTGAACTTCCTCATCCCCCGCCTCGCGCCGGGCAACCCGGTGGACGCGGTGCTGGCCCGCCAGTCCTCGATGGCGCCGGTCTCCCCCGAGGCCCGCCACTCCCTGGAGCTGCTGCTCGGGGTGGGCGACCGGCCGCTGTGGCAGCAGTACTTCGCCTACCTCGGGCAGGTCTTCACCGGCGACCTCGGCCGGTCGGTGACGTTCTTCCCCGCTCCGGTCGGCGACATCATCGGCCAGGCCCTGCCGTGGACGCTGGGCCTGGTCGGCGTGGCCACGATCGTGTCCTTCACCCTCGGCATCTCCCTCGGCGCGCTGGCCGGCTGGTTCCGCCGCGGCGTCGTGGACTCACTGGTCGCGGGGTCCACGATGCTCGCGGCCATCCCGTACTTCTGGCTCGCGCTGGCCGCGGTGTACTTCCTGGCCGCCGGGCTGGGCTGGTTCCCGCTCGGCCTCGGCTACGACGTCGAGGTCGAGCCGGGCTGGAGCGGAGAGTTCGTCGGCAACGTCGTCTACCACGCGCTGCTGCCGGCGGTCACGATCGTGGTCAGCTCCCTGGCCGGATGGCTGCTGGGGATGCGCAACATGATGGTCTCCACCCTGTCGGAGGACTACGTCGTGACCGCGCAGGCCAAGGGGCTGAGTCTCCGGCGGGTGATGGTCACCTACGCCGCCCGCAACGCCGTGCTGCCGAGCGTGTCCGGGGTCGCGGTGTCGCTCGGGTTCGTCGTCGGCGGCGCGATCGTCACCGAGGCCGTCTTCTCCTACCCCGGCATCGGGTTCACGCTGCTGCAGGCGGTCCGCAACAGCGACTACCCGCTGATGCAGGGCATCTTCCTGATCATCACCCTCGCGGTGCTGGGTGCGAACCTCGCCGTCGACCTGCTGTACGCGGTCATCGACCCGCGCGTGCGCACGACTGCGAAAGCAGGTGCCCGATGACCCAGGCCGTCATCACCCCCGTCCGCACCGCCGGCCAGGTATCCGCGCTCGTACGGAGGCCGAAGTTCCTGCTCGGCGCGGCGATCGTGGGGCTCTACACCGCCATCGCCGTGGTCGGGCCGCTGCTGGTCGGCGACCCGCACGCCGCCGGCCCGGACCTGCTCGCCCCGCCGTCCGCGCAGCACCTGCTGGGCACGACGAACAACGGGCAGGACGTCTTCGCCCAGCTGATCGTCGGCTTCCGCTCGTCGTTGCTGGTCGGGCTGCTCGCCGGCGTGGTCACGATGCTGCTCGCGGCACTCGTCGGGGTCGTCGGCGGCTACGCCGGAGGCTGGGCCGACGAACTGCTCAACCTGATCAGCAACGTCTTCCTCGTCATCCCGGCCTTGCCGCTGATCGTGGTGGCCGCCAGCTACCTGCACTCCAGCGGCATCGCCGTGATCGCCTTGCTGATCGCGGTCACCAGCTGGGCCGCGTCCGCTCGCGTGCTGCGCGCCCAGACCGCGTCGCTGGCGCACCGCGACTACGTCGACGCCGTCCGGGCTTCCGGCGAACGCGCGTGGCGGATCGTCGTCGTCGAGATCCTGCCCAACCTCTACCCGATCCTCATCTCCCAGTTCGTGTTCGCCATGATCGGCGCCATCCTCGGCGAAGCCGGCCTGTCGTTTCTCGGCCTGGGCGACCTGAACTCCGTCACCTGGGGAACCATGTTGTTCTTCGCCCAGAACGGCGAAGCGCTGTCCCAAGGCGCGTGGTGGTGGTTCATCCCGCCCGGCCTGTGCATCGCCGTGCTCGGCGCGGCCTTGACCCTGCTCAACATCGGGGTCGACGAACTGATCAACCCACGGCTGCGGGTCCAGCGCCGCGGCGGCGCCAAGGGGGACATCCGATGACCGGCGCACCGGTGCTGCAGGTGCGGAACCTGCACGTCGACTACGAAACCCCGGCCGGGCCCGTGCACGCCGTCCGCGGAGTCGACCTGGACGTGCACCGCGGCGAACTCGTCGGCATCGTCGGGGAAAGCGGTTGCGGGAAGTCCACCTTGGCCTACGCCGTCACCCGGTTGCTGCGCGCACCCGCCCACCTCGTCGACGGCACCGTCATCTTCCAAGGAGCCACCGACGGCGAACCGATCTCGGTGACCGACCTGACCGGGCGGGCGCTGCGGGCGTTCCGCTGGGACCGGATGTCGATGGTGTTCCAGGGCGCGATGAACGCGCTCAACCCGGTCCAGCGCGTCGCGGCGCAGCTGCAGGACCTGTTCCACGCCCACCGCCCGGCCATGACCAAAGCGGAGCGCCGGGCGCGCGTGGGTGAGCTGCTGGAACTGGTGGGGCTGCCCGACCGCGCCGCACGCTCGTACCCGCACCAGCTCTCCGGGGGCATGCGCCAACGGGTGATGATCGCGATGGCGCTGGCGCTCGAGCCCGACGTCGTGGTCATGGACGAGCCCACGACCGCACTCGACGTCCTCGTGCAGCGGGAAATCCTCGACGCCGTTTCCGAACTGCGGGAGCGGCTGGGCTTCGCGGTCGTGTTCATCACCCACGACCTGTCGCTGCTGCTGGAGATCAGCGACCGGATCGCGGTGATGTACGCCGGGCGCGTCGTCGAGCTGGCCGACAGCAAACGGCTGCGGGAGGAACCGCGCCATCCCTACAGCGCCGGGCTGCTGAACGCGTTCCCGACCCTGCGCTCGGCCCGGCAGAACCGGCACGGGATTCCCGGTCATCCACCGGACCTCTCGTTGCCGGTCGCCGGGTGCGCGTTCGCTGACCGGTGTGAGCTCGTCCTCCCCGAGTGCACCACCGCCGATGTGCACTTGCGACTCGTCGAGGGCGCCGACGTCGCCTGCCTGCGCGCGGAGGAGACCCGATGACCGAGCTGAGCGCCCACGACCTCGTCCGCGACTTCCCCGGCGGAGTGCGCGCGGTCGACGGGGTCACCTTCACCGTCACCTCCGGGCAGACCCTGGCCCTGGTCGGCGCCAGCGGCAGCGGCAAGTCCACGGTCGCCCGGATGCTGTGCGGGCTCGACCGGCCCACCAGCGGCACGATCACCATCGGCGGACAGCCACGACAGGCCGGATACCCAGCGCTGCGTGAATACCGCAAACACGTCCAGATGGTGTTCCAGGACCCGTTCGCCTCCCTCAACCCGGTCAAGCCGGTGCAGCACCAGCTGGCCCGGCCGTTGCGTGTGCACGGCCTCGCCCGCGACCGGCATGACGAGCGTCGTGCCGTGCTCGACCTGCTGGACCGGGTCAACCTCCGCCCCGTCGAGCAGTACGTCGGCAAGCTCCCGCACGAACTGTCCGGCGGGCAGCGGCAACGGGTGGCCATCGCCCGGGCCCTGGCACCGCGGCCGCAGGTGCTGCTGGCCGACGAACCGGTGTCCATGCTGGACGTCTCCGTCCGGCTGGACATCCTCAACCTGCTCGAAGACCTCAAGCGCGACAACGATCTCGCCGTCCTCTACATCACCCACGACCTCGCCACCGCCCGGCACTTCTCCGCCACGATCATGGTGATGAACGCCGGCCGCATCGTCGAGCTCGGCGACTCCGACGAGGTCATCTTCCGGCCGGCGCACGAGTACACCCGCCGCCTGGCCGCCGCCGCGCCCGACCCCTGGCGCTGAACTCAGCGGCACCATTCCGGTCACCAACCCAGAAAGGGACACCACCCGTGCGGATCGACCTCGGCGAAAGTCACTGGACGCTGCGCGCTTGCGGCCCCCTCACGCATGTGCCGATCGAGCTGGCCCGCCGCATCGCCGAAGGAATTCCCGGATCGGTGCCCGGCACCGTGCACACCGATCTGCTCGCCGCCGGGCTCATCCCCGACCCCTACCTCGACCGCAACGAGGCGGATCTGCAGTGGATCGGCCTCACCGGATGGCGTTACGAAACCACCTTCGACCGGCCGGACGCCCGTGGGACGGTCGAGCTGGTCTTCGACGGACTCGACACCATCGCCGAGATCGAGCTCAACCACCGGGTCATCGCCGAAACCCGCAACATGCACCGCTCCTACCGCATGCCGGTGACCGACCTGCTGACCGACGGCAACACCCTGGCGATCACGTTCAGCTCCGCGGTCCGGTACGCGCGCGCCGAACGTCGACGGCTGGGCGACCTGCCCAACATGGGCAACGACGAGCCCGCCAACTTCATCCGCAAGATGGCCTGCAACTTCGGCTGGGACTGGGGTCCCAAGCTCGTCACCGCCGGCCTGTGGAAGGCCGCCGCCCTCGAGGTCTGGGACGTCGGGCGGCTGCGTCAGGTGCGGCCGCTGGTGAGCGTCGACCACGACGGCAACGGCATCGTCGAAGTTCACGCGGACGTCGACGGCGGCGACGACCTCGTAGTGCGGGCACAGATTGCCGGAGTCGACGTGACCAGTATGACCGGAGAGTCCTTGGCGGTCTACGTCCCGCAACCGAACTTGTGGTGGCCACACAGCCTGGGCGACCAGCCGCTGTACCAGCTGACCGTCACCCTCGAAGCCGCCGACGGATCCACTGTGGACACATGGTCGCGGAAAATCGGCTTTCGCACGATCGAACTCGACACGAGCCCCGACGACCTGGGAGCCGCGTTCACCTTCCGGGTCAACGGGGTTCCCTTGTTCGTCCGCGGCGCGAACTGGATTCCCGACGACTGCTTTCCGCACCGCGTCGACGCGGCCCGCTATGACCGCCGTGTCAACCAGGCCACTGACGCGAACATCGATCTGCTGCGCGTGTGGGGCGGCGGGATCTACGAGAGCGACGACTTCTACGCCGCCTGCGACCGGCGCGGTGTCCTGGTGTGGCAGGACTTCCTGTTCGCCTGCGCCGGCTATTCGGAAGAGGAACCCCTCCGTACGGAGGTCGAGACCGAGGCCCGCGAGGCGGTCGCCCGGCTCACTCCGCATCCGTCGCTGGCGCTGTGGTGCGGTAACAATGAGAACTACCTGGGCTGGTTCCACTGGGGCTGGCAAGACGACCTGGCCGGCCGCGACTGGGGCGCCGGCTACTACGAATACCTGCTGCCCGCCGTCGTCGCCGAGCTCGACCCCACCCGGCCCTACATTCCCGGCAGCCCCTGGTCGGGCGACCCCGCACGGGACTCGCAGGACAACGACCACGGCTGCGTGCACATCTGGGACGTCTGGAACGACCGCGACTACCACGGCTACCTCGAACGCGTCCCCCGCTTCGTCTCCGAGTTCGGCTGGCAAGCCCCACCCGCCTGGAGCACACTGACCTCGGCCGTCCACGACCACCCGATGGCTCCGGACTCGCCCGGCATCCTGCACCACCAGAAAGCCAAAGACGGCAACGGAAAGCTCTGGCGCGGCCTGGCGAACCACTTTCCGCTGCCAGAGAGGGTGGAGGACTGGCACTACCTCACCCAGGTGACCCAGGCCCGCGCGATCCGCACCGGGATCGAACACTTCCGCAGCCACCGGCCACGCTGCATGGGCACGATCGTCTGGCAGCTCAACGACTGCTGGCCGGTCACCTCGTGGAGCGCGATCGACGGCGCCGAACGCCGTAAACCGCTCTGGTACGCCCTGCGCGACGCCTACGCCGACCGCCTGGTCACGATCCAAGAGCGGGACGGCGAGCTGACCGCGGTCCTGGTCAACGACTCCGCCACCACGTGGAAAACTCCTCTCGAGCTCCGCCGGGTCACCGTCGACGGGGCGATCCTCGCCAAGACCGACACCACCGCCGAGGTGCCCCCGCGCAGCGCGCTGGCCATAACCACCGGCGACGTCGGCGTGGCCGGCGACGCGGCACGGGAGCTTCTGGTGGCTGAAACCCGCGACGAGCGCGCGCTTCGATTCTTCGCCGGAGACCTCGAGATCGCCCACCCGGAGCCGCAGCTCGACACCGACGTGATCCGCACCGCCACGGGGTACAACGTCACCGTCACCGCCCGGTCTCTCGTCCGTGATCTCGCGATCTTCGCCGACCGGCTCGCCCCGGACGCGGAAGCGGACCAGTGCCTGCTCACCCTGCTGCCCGGGGACCACGCCACCATCCACGTCACCACCCGCCGCACCCTCGACCCGCGGCAGCTGGTGAGCCGCCCGGTCCTGCGGTGCGTCAACGACGAAAACCGCGTGGAGGCCCGATGAACCGGCAGCACACGAGGCGGCGCTTCTTCCAGCTGACGGCTGCCACCGCGGCTGCGACATCGGCCGGGGCCACAACCGCGCAGGCCCGGCAGCTCGAGGCCGTGGAGGAGGACCGCACGGTCTTCGTCGGCGCCTACACCGCTCAGGGCGGTGCGACCGGTATCGGGCGGAGCACCTACCTCACCGGCACCGGCGGCCTGACCCGCCCGGTCACCGCGGCGGTCACCGAGAAACCGTCCTTCCTCGCGCTGTCCGCGGACCGCAGCGTTCTCTACGCTGTCAACGAGCGATCTTCCGGGGCAGTCAGCGCGTTCCGGATCACCGGGACCGGCCTGCAGGCCCTGGGCTCTCGGTCGACCGGCGGATCCGGACCGTGCCACCTCACCGTGCACTCCGCCGGCCGGCACGTGCTGAGTGCCAACTACGACAGCGGGAGCGTCGCCGTCCACCCGATCAACGCCGACGGCACCCTCGCCACGCGCAGCGACCTGGTCCAGCACACCGGCTCCGGCCCGGACCCCGACCGGCAACGTGGACCCCACGCCCACATGGTGTGCAACGACCCGAGCGGGAGCTTCGTCCTCGTCGCGGACCTCGGCACCGACTCGGTATACACCTACCGCCTGGACACCGGTACTGGACGGTTGAGCCGGGTCGCCCAGGCCCATCTGACCGGCGGCAGTGGTCCGCGCCACCTCGCGTTCCACCCGTCGGGTCGGTACGTCTACGTCGTCAACGAGCTGAACAGCACGATCACGACCTGCGCGTACGACCGGACGAGCGGCACGGTGAGCCCGGTGGCTTCGCTCAGTACCATCCCGCCGGGCACGCCACCCGCGAGCCGCAACTACCCGGCCGAGGTCGCCGTGGCGGCGGACGGGGCAACCGTGTACGTGTCCAACCGGGGCCATGACAGCATCGCCCGGTTCGCCGCGCAGGACGACGGCGCGGCACTGACGTTCGTCGACACGACTCCGTCCGGCGGAGCCACTCCCCGGCACATCTCCCTCGACCCGGCCGGTGCTTGGCTGTTCGCGGCCAACCAGAGCTCGGGGAACGTCACCGCCTTCCGCGTCGCGGCGGACGGTTCGCTGACCCGCGGGCCCGCCACGGCCACCCCCGCACCGGTGTGCGTGGTTGCTTTGTGACGGACGACCGGCGCGGCTTCATCGCCGAAGTGGCACCCACCGGTCCAGTGACCTCAAAAACAGCAGGCAGGTCCCGCGCCGCCGACGTGACACGGACGCGAGCCGGCTGCGCACCATATCGAATCCGACGTGGTTTCCCATGCTGCGGCGGATCGAGGCCGCTGCGGGCACCCCGCGAGGAGTGCCCGCAGCGACGACCGGACGACGCGGGCCGCCGCCCTCGCGTCGGCCGGGGACCGGCAATTCGACAAGATGCACGATCAACGAGCGTGGGTTTGCACGATCACCTCGCGGCCTCGTTCAGTGGTCCTTGAGCAAACCCTGCTCCTGCCAATATCCACATCGATGGTCGGCGGCAAACCCGGTCGTGAGGCGGTCGGACGGGAGTTTGAACTGCCGGGTCACCGGCAACCGAGCCGTATAGCGAGGCCACGGCACGGTTGCGGCGTGGACGAACAAGCCCCAGTCCGTGCGCATCCGCTGGGCCAGGCGTTCCTGTTCGGCGTTGAGTCCGGTGAGGAACTTCTGGGTTCCGTCGGTGCGGGTGAAGCGGAAGAGGTACTCGAGTTCGGTGGTGTGGTACGCGCCCCAGGAGAAGCCGGGAGTAATGCCTTCAGCCGGCGCCGTGGCGTCGGCGAACTCGTAGGCGTAGGTGGACGTTGTCGCGGTCAGGGTGTTCTCGATGGTCCACGCCCGGCAGACCCGGTCGGGGTCACTCGCGATCGCTCCTGCCGCGTCCGGAGGGGACATGGTCGAGTAGCGCCGGAGGATCTCGTCGGCCTGTGCCGGGTAGCGGGACCGGACCCACGCCTGCAGCGTGTCCGCGGTCGCGGGCTGCGCGATGCCCGGGTAGGGGCGGTTTTCGTCGTGGGTGTTGCCGACCAGCACCGGGACGTGCGTGTAGCGACCGGCGGGCAGCGCGGTCCGCGGGTCTTCCGGTAGCGCCGTGCCGCCGATGACCGGGGTGCCGGGCGGGCTCGGCCGGTCGATCAACGTCTTGACGTCGAGGGCGCGCAGGCACGCGGCGACATCGGCCACCTGGCCGCACCCGGTCGAGGCGGCGAGGTCTTGTCCCTGAGCTTCGCGAGGAGCACGCTGGTCGGCGTCACACGCTCCGCTTTGGATGATCGCGGCCCGGAACAGCCCGGCAGCGGGTGGGGAGGCCAGCAATCGGCAGGCGGCTCGCCCGCCGGCGGACTGCCCGGCGACCGTGACGGCGGCGGGGTCGCCGCCGAAGTCCCGGATGGTGCGCTGTGTCCAGCGCAGGCCGGCGATCTGGTCGAGGAAGCCGTACTGACCGGAGACGCCGGCCGGTGACTCGCGCGACAGCACCGGATTGGCGAGGAACCCGAGCCAGCCCAGGCGGTGGTTCACCGTGACGACGATCGTGTGCGTCTGCTGCGCGAGCTGCGCGGCGTTGTACTGCGACGCGGACCCGTTGATGCCGCCGCCACCGAAGATCCAGTACAGCACCGGGAGACGGGCGCCGGGGCGGGTGTGCGTCGGCCGCCACACGTCGACGAACAAGCAGTCTTCCGTGACGGTCTCCGGGCCGTTGGAGTTGTCGCTTTGCGCGCAGGCCGGGCTCGGCGCGGCGGCGTCGCGCACGCCCGCCCACGTGGGCGGCTCCTGCGGCGCACGCCACCGCAGTGGTCCCACCGGAGCGGCCGCGTAAGGCAGGCGCCCGAAGAACTCGGCGCCATCGCGCACGACACCCCGGGCGGTCCCCTGCGTCGTCCGCACCTCGGGCCGGGTGGCGGCCGCGGCGGAGACTCCGCCTTGCGCCGTCGCGGTCAGTGCCAGCAACACCGTCAGCAGCAGACCGAACTTGCGGCCTCGAGTCACTACTACCTCCTGGCTGGAGAACCATGCGGGATCACGCCGGGCGCCTCTCGGCACCTCCATCAACCGCGCTGCATCGCGTTGAGTGTCAGCACCCGCCCGTCGAAGTAGGTACGCTGGATGGCCGCGTTGGAGTTGCTGCCCTGCAGGTACTCCGACCATTCCATGAAGTAGGTCCACTTCGGTTGCGAAGCCAGCAGCTCCGGTGACGGGATGGTCCCGGTCTCGCCCAGCGCGATCGGCTTGCCGCGTGAGACGTTCAGCATCGCCTGGTAGTCCGAGGCCGACGAGTTGGCCTTCTCCCAGACGTCGAGCGCCGCGACGTCGACGTAGGCGTCACCCGGGTAGTAGCTCGCGATCGAGCCCATGTTGACGTCCTTGACCGCCCAGTCCCACACGATGCTCGTGAGCCCCTGGCTCACGAAGTAGTCGTGGGTTATCCGGTACAGGCCCGCGCTGCCGCCCAGGCCGGGGCGTCCGCCCCACCACGCCCAGCTGTCGTTGAGCTCGTGCAGCGGACGGAACAGCACCTGCACACCCGCGTCCTGCAACTGCCGAAGATACTGCACAGCTTCAAAAAGCCTTGCTTTGTAGCGGTTGTTGAGAGTGGAGCCGTTGGTCATCAGCTCGCTCCACTGGGCGTCGCTGAGCTTGGCCTGGACTCCGGACCCGAAGTCGCAGGAGCTGCCGACCGTCGGCGCGCACATGTGCCACGTCATGGTGACGATGGCGCCGTGGCTCCATTCGAGCTTGGCCTGGTTGATCACCGCTTGCCGGTTCGCGACATCCGCGGGAAGGAAGAGGAAGTCCCCGCCCCACAAGCCCGGGTACTGGCCGGTGATGTCGTGCACTTTGCTCGTGTAGTAGGAGGGCTGGCCGGCCGGCTCCTTGTTGTGCTGGCCGGCGATCGTGTACTGGCCGGAGATCTGCCGGAGGTAGTTGAGGGTGCCGCCTGCCTGCGGGCCGGCTACCGCTGTACTGGGCGCCACCAACGCGGCGGCGGCGAGAGCGGCCGAGGCCAGTGCGGTCAGCAGCCGCGTTCGGATGGTGCGCAAGCGTGGGGACACGGATGACTCCCTTGGCATCGAGTCCGCCGGAGCGAGGAGCTCCGACACAATTAAACGCTTAAGGATGCTCCGCTCGCCGCCACCTCGTGTCAAGGCTTCCGGTGATGGTCCGACCAACCCTGTCCTGCTCGTTGACAATTCTTGACCGACACCTGGCTCGCTGCTCTACTGACACGATCGGGCGCTTAAGCGGTTTATTCGGCGCAACCAACCCTTCTGGCGCTCGATTGGTCCGCCGGCCACCCGAAGCACCCGGGTCCATAACCACAGACTCAGATCGGGAACGGAGCCCGCCTTGTCCTTCCGAACTCTTCTCGCCGGCGCGGCCGTGGTGGCGGCTCTCGCCGCAACTGCGTTCGCCGCACTTCCCGCCGGTCAGGCCGGCGCCGCGGCCGGACCTGGTCCGCTCACCGGACTGGCAGGAAAGTGCGCCACCGTCACCGGCGGTAACACCGCTAACGGCACCCGCGTCCAGCTGAGCGCCTGCACCGGCAGTACGGCCCAGAACTGGACGGCCGGGGACGACGGCACGATCCGCGCGCTCGGCAAGTGCCTCGACGTCCAGGGCGGCGCCGGCACGAACGGCACCCCGATCCAGCTGTGGGACTGCATCGGCAACACCCACCAGGTGTGGAGCTATGCCGGTGCGACCGGCCGTCTGGTCAACCCCGCCACCGGCGGCTGCCTGGACGTCACCGGACAGTCCAGCGCCGATGGCACACCACTGCAGCTGTGGGCCTGCAACGGCCAGACCAACCAGCAGTGGACGCTGCCCGGCGGCACCCCGCCGTCCTGCACCCGGTCGGTGCCACCCGGCCGCTCCACCCAGCAGGTCACCTTCGGCGGGCAGCGCTATCCCGTCGTCATCCAGGTCCCCCCGAACGCTCCGCAGACCGCCCCGCTGGTGCTCAACCTGCACGGCAGCGGCAGCAGCGGCGACGGCCAGTACAGCTACTCGAACATGGCGGCAAGCGCCAACGCCAACGGGTACCTGGCCGCGTTCCCGCAGGGCGCGATCCCCTACCAGGGCGCCTACTCCTGGAACGTCCCCGGAGTCGGCACGCCGCCTTCCGGCGCCCGCGACGACGTCGCCTTCCTCGACCAGGTGATCACCGCGCTCACCGGCACCTTGTGCGCCGACCCGCACCGGACCTACCTCACCGGCTACTCCGGCGGCGCCCGCATGACCTCGGCCTACGCCTGCGCCCGGCCCGGTCAGGTCGCCGCGATCGCGCCGGTCGCCGGGCTGCGGGCCGGCCGCCCGACCCCGGGCAACACCTCGGTTCCCGACCCGGCCTCCTGCCGGCCCGGCCTCCCGGTGCCGGTGATCGCCTTCCACGGCAAGCAGGACGGGACCAATCCCTACAACGGCGGCGGCACCGACCTGTGGCAGTACTCCGTCCCCACCGCCCAGCAGCGGTGGGCCACGATCGACGGCTGCACCACCGGCCCGGCGGACACCCAGGTCACCACGCACGTCACCCGTACGACCTACAGCGGCTGCCAGGGCGGCGCCGAGGTGCAGCTCTACTCCGTCTCCGACGGCGGGCACACCTGGCCCGGCTCCCCCCAGAACAAACCGGAGAACGGCAACACCACCCACGAGATCGACGCGAACTCGCTGATGTGGACGTTCTTCGCCGCCCACCAACGATGACTTCTCCCCAACCCACCGAAGGAGAACGTGTTGACAACGAAGACAACACACCAAGCCCCAGGACGAACGCTCATGCTGGCGGCAGCAGGGAGCTCACTGTGAAATACCGGTCATCGATCAGGGCAAAGGTCGCGGCCGCCGCCGTCTCGGTGCTCGCCCTCGGCAGTACCGTCCTCTTCCAGACCCCGGCATCGGCCTTCGGCGCCTCGACACCGGCCAACGTCGTCAACTACCTGAAACAGATCAGCGGCAACCACATCATCAGCGGCGTCCACAACAAGGAGCCGCTCAGCAACCCCACGCAGTACACCAACCAGATCCACGACATCACCGGCAAGTACACCGGCCTCTGGGGTGGCGAGCTCGGATTCACCAGCTCGGACATCGCCAACCGCCAGACGATGATCAACCAGGCGAAGACCGAGTGGGCCAACGGATCACTGGTCGCACTGACCTGGCACATGTGCAAGCCGAACGTCGCCACCTGCGCATTCGAAGGCGGCGTGAAAGGCACGAGCCTGTCCGACTCCGACTGGAACCAGCTGATCACCAACGGCACGGCGCTCAACACCGCGTACAAGAACAAGCTCGAAACCGCTGTGCAGTACCTGCAGCAGTTGAAGGATGCTCAGATACCCGTTCTGTTCCGGCCGTTGCACGAGATGAGCGAGGGCTGGGCGTGGTGGGGCGGTCGCGCGGGCGCCAACGGCAGCTCCCGGCTGTTCCAGATCACTCATGACTACCTGCTCTCCCGCGGGCTGACCAACCTGATCTGGGTCTGGAACGTCAAGGACAACGGCAGCTCGTCTTCAGTACCCGGTTTCTACCCCGGCGACAACTATGTCGATGTGGCCAGCCTCGACCCATGGGTGCACGGATTCCCGCAGCCGGACTGGTACCAGGCCATGGTCAACGTCGCGCACGGCAAACCCATCGCCCTGGCCGAGGTCGGCAACACCCCCACCGCCTCCGCTCTGGCCGGGCAGCCGCTGTGGACCTACTTCATGATCTGGTCGGAGTACATCTCCACCTGCAACTGCAACTCCACCATCCAGAACACCATGAACAACGCCCGAACCCTCAACCAGGGCGGGTTCACCATCCCGTCCGGTGGCCAGCCACCGACGACGCCGCCCACGACCCCTCCCACGGGATCGCACACCGGCGCCATCACCGGCGTCGGCGAGAAATGCATCGACGTCGCCGGATCCAGCACCGCGAACGGAACCGCAGTCCAGCTCTACGACTGCAACAACTCCACCGCCCAGCAATGGACCGTCGGCACCGACAACACCATCCGCGCCCTCGGCAAATGCCTCGACGTCACCGGACAAGGCACCGCCAACGGCACCACCATCCAGCTCTGGGACTGCAACGGCTCAGGCGCCCAGCAATGGACCCCACAAACCAACGGCCACCTCCGCAACCCGCAATCCGGCCGCGACCTCGACGTCCCCGGCGGCACCACCACCAACGGAACCCGCCTGCAAATCTGGGACACCAACACCAACCCCTGGCAAACCTGGCAACTCCCCACCTGAACCAGGCGAAACAACAGCACAACACGGCCTGTCGTGCGGCAACGCCCGGCGCCGCACGACAGGCCACCTTCCGCCGCCTTGGAAAACGAGACACTCACCCTCGTGAAAGGCATTTGTCATGTCCCTATCCAGAGGCAAAGGCGCCTCGATCTTCGCAGCAATCGCCGCGATCGTGGGCGCAAGCATCATCGTCAGCCAGGGTCCCGCCGCCGCGGCACCACCGGGGCCCGCCAGCGTCACCAAGACCGACGTCGTCAACTACCTGAAGAGCATCACCGGCAACCACGTGCTGTCCGGCCAGCAGGGTGGCGCGAACAGCAACCCGGGTCAGTGGGTGCAGAAGGTGCACGACATCACCGGCCAGTACCCCGGCGTCTGGGGTGGCGACTTCGGGTTCAGCCAGAACGACATCGACAACCGCCAGACCGTGATCAACCAGGCCAAGACCGAGTGGAACAACGGCACCATCCCGGCCCTGACCATGCACGCGTGCCGGCCGGACGTGGCGACCTGCAGCTTCGAGGGTGGTTCGAATCCGGTCAAGGGCAGCAAGCTCTCCGCTGCGGAGTGGACGCAGATCGTCCAGGACGGGACGTCGCTGAACACCGCCTACAAACGCAAGCTCGACCAGTTCGTCCAGTACTTCCAGCAGCTCAAAGACCTCGGTATTCCCGTCATGTTCCGGCCGCTGCACGAGATGAACGAAGGCTGGGCCTGGTGGGGCGGACAGGCCGGCGCCAACGGCAGTGCCCGGCTCTACCAGATCACCCACGACTACCTCGAATCGAAGGGCCTGAACAACATCATCTGGGTGTGGGCGTTGAAGGACGTCGCCGGCGGAGCCGGCCAAGCTCGCAGCTACTACCCCGGTGACAACTACGTCGACGTCATCGGGCTCGACGTCTGGGTGCAGAAGTTTCCGGCGCCCGATTGGTACAACTCGCTCCTGAACATCGCCGGATCTGCCAAGCCCATTGCCCTGGCCGAGGTCGGCAGAGTGCCTCAGCCGTCGGATATGGCGGCCCAGCCCAAGTGGACGTACTGGAGCGTGTGGCTGGACTGGCTGACCAAGCCGGACTACAACTCCAACTCCTCCATCCAGGCCGGCTACTTCGACTCCCGCACCTACAACCAGGGAGAAATCCACATTCCCACCGGGGGGCCGAACCCGCCGACCACGACGCCGCCCACGACCCCACCCACGGGATCACACACCGGCGCCATCACCGGCGTCGGCGGCAAATGCATCGACGTCGCCGGATCCAGCACCGCGAACGGAACCGCAGTCCAACTCTACGACTGCAACAACTCCACCGCCCAGCAATGGACCGTCGGCACCGACAACACCATCCGCGCCCTCGGCAAATGCCTCGACGTCACCGGACAAGGCACCGCCAACGGCACCACCATCCAGCTCTGGGACTGCAACGGCTCAGGCGCCCAGCAATGGACCCCACAAACCAACGGCCACCTCCGCAACCCACAGTCCGGACGCGACCTCGACGTCCCCGGCGGCACCACCACCAACGGCACCCGCCTCCAGATCTGGGACACCAACACCAACCCCTGGCAAACCTGGCAACTCCCCACGTGAACCAACCCGGGGCCGCCGTTGACGGCGGCCCCGGCTCACGTTGTACCGAAGTACGAAGCAACCGAAGGAGCAATCGTGTTCAGCGGACAAAAGCGCGTGACCCGTTACCGGGTCGGCGCGTTGATCGTGTCTACCACCTTGGTCGCGGCAGCGTCGTTGACCAGCGCAACGCCCGTCGGCGCCGCACCGGCCGGCGCTGTCACGCAGTGGACGACACACGACAGCCAGCAGAGTGACCCGGTCGGAACCGCCGTTCCCTTCTCTTCCCGCCCCACCCACCAGGCGGCGGCCGCGGCACCCCCCGCACCCGGCACCACCATCTACGTCGATCCGGCGCAGAAGTTCCAGACGGTCAGCGGGTTCGGAGCATCGATCACCGACTCGTCCGCAGCCAACCTGCACCGGCTCGACGAAACCCAGCGAACCGCCGTGATGAAGCGCCTGTTCGACCCGACCACCGGCGCCGGAATCAGCTTCCTGCGCCAGCCCATCGGCGCTTCCGACTTCGCGGTCGGCTCGGCCTACAGCTACGACGACATGCCCGCCGGCCAGACCGACCTCGCCCTCGAGCACTTCTCCATCGCACACGACCAAACGCAGATCATCCCGCTGCTGAAGCAGGCCAAGACTCTGAACCCGCAGCTGACCGTCATGGCATCACCGTGGAGCCCCCCGGGCTGGATGAAGACGTCCGGCTCGATGATCGACGGCAAGCTGAAGGACGACCCGGCGATCTACAAGGCTTACGCCAACTACCTCGTCAAGTTCCTGCAGGCCTATCGGGACGCCGGCGTTGATGTCTCGTATCTGACCATCCAGAACGAACCGCAAGCCCTGCTGCGCCTCGATTACCCGGGCACCGACCTGGGCACCGCTCAGGCCGCGAAGGTCATCAACGAGCTGGCTCCCGCGATCAAGCGGGCCGGTCTGCCGACCAAGATCCTGGGCTTCGACCACAACTGGGCCCTGCACTGGTACGACGCCGCGGCTCTGCAGGAAGCCAACGGCGACCCCGAGGCCGACTACCCGTTCAAGCTCCTGAGCACCAGCGCCGCCAAGTCGATCTACGGCACCGCCTACCACTGCTACTACGGAGACCCCACCGCGCAGACCGCGCTGAAGGCCTCCTACCCCGGTCAGCAGATCTTCATGACCGAGTGCGAAGGACTCACCATCGACCGGGCCATCGGTTCCCTGCGCAACTGGGCGAACAGCGTCGTCGCGTGGAACATCGCCCTGGACGAGAACCACGGTCCGTTCATCGGTGGCTGCAAGACGTGCACCGGCCTGATCACCATCGACTCGAAGACCAACGCCGTCACCTACAACCCGCGCTACTACCTGATCAGCCAGTTCGCGAAGTTCGTCAAGCCCGGCGCGGTCCGGATCAGCAGCACCGCCATCAACACCATCGAGGGTCAGCCGCTCGCGGTCCAGTCCGTGGCCTTCCGCAACCCGGACGGCACCAACGTCCTCGTCGTCAACAACACCAGCACCACCGAACCGCAGGCCTTCACCGTGAGCGCGGGCCAGCGAACCTTCACCGCCACTCTCGATCCGTCGAGCACGTCCACCTTCACCTGGCAGTAGCAGCGAAGACGGGAGCGTGGCCGGCCGAACACTCAAGGCCGGCCATGCTTCCGGTGCCTACTCTCGCCTAAAACACTAACTGACGCGGACGCCGGCCAGACGCGTACGGCCGGCGCGGTCACCGGGCTCATCACCGGCGCGACGATCCCGCTCCAGCTCGCGCTCACCGAGTCCAATCCGGACTTCTCGGCCACGATGATCCTGCTCGTGTCCGTGATCGGTCTCGTCGTCGGCCTGCTGAGCGGTTATCTCGGCACCCGGTTCGCGGCGATGCTGCGCGCTTCGGCCACGATCGAGGAGGATGACTGATGCATACGAGACTGCGGCGAGCCCTCCTCGCTCTGACGTTCAGCGCCACGCTCACCGCGGCCGGGACGACGCCCGCCTTCGCCTACGCCCCGGTCGACGTTTCGTGCCCAGCGGCGGCATCGCGGGCAAAACCGGGCAGCTGCTCATGAACGGCCCGGGTGGTGCGTAGGGGCGGGAGGCGAATTCGGCGACGGTCGCCTCGGTGGCCATCCGGCTGCGGATCTTGCCGATGCCGAAGTCGGCGAGCACGGGCAGTCACGCCGAGATGTTTCTGCTGGGCACTGTCTTCGCCGAGAAACTCTTCACCGGCACCGAGGCCACCGCGAACCGGTTGATCGCTGTCATCGACGCCGTGCCGCTACCCGCGCTGACCGTGAACGCCGGACCGCTGTGGCAACCGGTACACGCGCCGTCCGCGCCTACCGGTTTCCCGCTCGGCCACCGGTGATCCGGCGGGTGCCGTCGCCGAGCGGTTCGGTCAGCCCGGCCGCGTCGAGGGCCTCGAGCAGCGGGATCATCACCCGGCGCGTGCTGTCCAGGGCACGTCGGGCTTCGGAGACCGTAAACGGCTTTCCCAGCTCGGCCAGCGTTTCGATCGCGCGTCCGCGTGCGTCCGGGCCCAGCACGATCCCGTCGGCGACCGCGCTGAGCCTGCCCAGCCGGACGGCGGCGGCGAGTTCCCGTTTGCCCAGGCCGAGTGCGAGGAGGTCGGCGGCTTCCGGCGCCCGGAACGGGTGTTCGGCAAATCGCTTCGCGAGCACGGCGACCGCGCGCTCGACCTCGGCGGTCAGCCCTGCGCCGGGGCGCCGGACGAGGCCGCCGTCCGCGACCAGGCCTTCGTTCAGGATGGCCTGGACCAGGTCCGCGGCCGGTAAGCCGAGCCGCTGCCGGAGGACGTCGACCGGCATTCCCGCCGCGACCGGGTGCTTCCGCGACCACTCGGCCACGACCGCCGGGACCCGGCCGCGCAGCTCGGCGAGACGGGCCGGGTCGGCGTGCCAGTCGCCGAGGCGCTCGCCCACCTCCGGGAGTCCGAGCGCGGGAAAGTCGTCGTGGCGCAGGAAACCCTCGCGGCGCAGAAGATCCCAGCCCGGCTGCGGACTGGCCAGTTCCTCGCCGCGGGCCCGCGCGCCGCCGCGGCGGGCCAGCGATGGCGGGCGAACGTCGAGGACGTCGAACCCCGCCGGGATCCGGTGCTCCCCCGGGTCGCGCAGCAGTCCGCGGTCCCCCACCCGCAGCGGCAACGGCGTCGCGAGCAGCAGCCGCGCGGCGTCCGGCCCCAGTGGGCGGACCCGCACGGGTACCGCGGCGGACCCGAGGTGCGCCACGAGGTGCCGGTGGAGGCCGGCGGTCGCGGCGCGCAGCCGGACGTCGACCTCGGTCGTGGTACGCCACGCGCCGGGCGTCAGCAGGGCGTCGCCACGTCCGGCCGCGTCCCGGCCGACCCCACGCAGGTTCACCGCTACCCGCGCCACAGCGGACACGCTCTCGCGCGGCTCGCCGAGCGCTTGGAGCCCTCGAACGTGGACGCGGGCATCACCGAGCATCAGCTCGTCGCCGACGCAGAGGGTCCCCGCGCCGAGTGTCCCGGTGACGACCGTGCCCGCGCCCTTGATCGTGAAGGCGCGGTCGATCCAGAGCCGCACGTCCGCATCCGGATCCGGCGCCGGCAGCCGGCCGGCCAGCTCGGCCAGCTGAACGCGTAGTTCGTCGAGTCCGGTCGTGCTGCCGGTGCTCACCGCCGGCACCTTGCCGAGTGAAGTCGCGGCGATCTCGGCCCGGGCCGCCGCGGTCGCCGCGGCGGGGTCGGCGCGGTCGGCTTTGGTGACGACCAGCAGACCGTGCTCGACGCCGAAAGCGTCGAGGGCGGCCAGGTGCTCGGCCGACTGGGGCATCCAGCCCTCGTCGGCCGCGACCACGAACAGCGCGGCCGGCACCGGCCCGATCCCGGCCAGCATGTTCGGGACGAACCGCTGGTGGCCCGGGACGTCGACGAACGCGATCTCCTCGTCGCCGAGGCGCGTCCAGGCGAACCCGAGGTCGAGGGTGAGGCCGCGGCGGCGTTCTTCGACCAGCCGGTCCGGTTCCATGCCGGTGAGCCGGCGGATCAGCGTGGACTTCCCGTGGTCGACGTGCCCGGCCGTGGCGATCACCCGCATCGGCGGACGGCCTCCCTCAGCGCCGCGTCGGCGGCTGGGCGGACCGTCCGCAGGTCGAGCAGGCACCTGTCGCGCACGATCCGGCCGACGACCGGCGGCTCGCCCAGCCGCAACGCCGTCGCGTACCGGGCGGGCAGGGCGACCGCCGCGCTCGGCAGGTCGACGCCGGGAGCGCCCCCGCCGCCGACGACCGCCGTGGACGTCACCGCCTCGGCGTCGATTCCGGCGGACCGCAACGACGTCGCCAGTGCTTCCGCCCGGGTCCGGAGTTCGCCGAGGTCGGCGTTCAGGGCGGCGCGCACCGGTGGTTCCGGCCCGCGCAGGGTGGCTTCGAGCGCGGCCAGTGTCAGCTTGTCGACACGCAACGCCCGGGCCGCGGGATGGCGTCGCAGCCGTTCGATGACGGTGGCCTCGCCGAACAGCAGCCCGGCCTGCGGACCGCCGAGCAGCTTGTCCCCGCTCGCGGTGACGACGGTCGCGCCCGCGGCGAGCGCCGTCGAGACGTCCGGCTCGTCCGGTAGCAGCGGGTGCGGGGCGAGCAGGCCGGATCCGACGTCGGCGACCACCGGCACACCGAGCCCGGCAAGCTCGGCAATCGACGCCTCGGCCGTGAAGCCGATAACGCGGTAATTCGACGGGTGGACCTTCAGCACGAAGCCGGTGTCCGGGCCGATCGCCGCCGCGTAGTCGCGGACCGAAGTGCGGTTGGTGGTGCCGACTTCGCGCAGCCGCGCGCCGGTCGAGGCGAGCAGGTCGGGGATGCGGAAGCCGTCGCCGATCTCGACCAGCTCACCGCGCCCGACCACGATTTCCTTGCCCTGCGCCAAAGCCAGCGCGCACAGCAGCAGGGCGGCCGCGTTGTTGTTGACCACGTGCACCGCGCCCGGAACCGCGTCCGCCAGCGCGGCCAAAGCGCCACGGCCGCGTTTCGCGCGCTCACCGGTCTCGAGGTCGAACTCGACGTCGGTCGTGCCGCCCGCGGCGACGACGGCGTTCAGCGCGGCCGGCGACAGCGGCGCCCGGCCGAGGTTGGTGTGCACGAGGACGCCGGTCGCGTTGAGCACCGGCCGCAGCGACGACCCGGTCACCGGCAGCCGGGCCAGGACCTCGTCGACGACCTCGCCGGGCTCGATCCCACCGGCTCGTGCCCGCTGCTGGGCGGCCACGACCAGCGCTTTCACCAGGTCACGGCCGAGTGTCTCGGCGGCCTTCGCGATGCGGGGCTCGGCGAGCACGGTATCGGTGCGCGGGATCGCCCGCCGCGGGTCAGGCATGGCGGAGGCGGACGGGAATCGAACCCGCCAGCGGCAGGACCTGCCGCTCAACGGTTTTGAAGACCGCGCCGGCCACCAGGCCGGGTACGCCTCCTTGCACCATCCCGTCATCCTGCCAAGCTCGCGTACCTTGCGCATCATGGACCTCATGAGCGTCCGGCTGACCCAGTACGCCCATGGTGGCGGCTGCGCGTGCAAGATCCCGCCCGGCGAGCTGGAGGACGTCGTCCGCGGCCTCACCGCCGCGACGCCCGCGCACCCCGCGGGAGAGCTGCTGGTCGGCCTGGACGACGGTGACGACGCGGCCGCGGTCCGGCTCGCCGGCGGGGTCGCGCTGATCCTGACCACCGACTTCTTCACCCCGGTGGTCGACGACCCGTACGACTGGGGCCGGATCGCCGCAGTGAACGCCCTGTCCGACGTCTACGCGATGGGCGGCACACCGGTGGTCGCGGTGAACCTGCTCGGCTGGCCGCGCGACGTCCTGCCGTTCGAACTGGCCGCCGAGGTGCTGCGCGGCGGGCTGGACGTCTGCGGCCAGGCGGGCTGTCACCTCGCGGGCGGGCACAGCGTCGACGACCCCGAGCCCAAGTACGGCCTCGCCGTCACCGGCACCGCCGACCCGGACCGGTTGCTGCGCAACGACGCCGGCCGCGCCGGTGTCCCCCTGACGCTGACCAAGCCGCTCGGGATCGGCGTGCTCAACTCGCGCCACAAAACCACCGGAGAACGGTTCGAGCAGGCGATCGCCACGATGACCACGCTCAACCGCGACGCTTCGCAGGCCGCACTGCGGGCGGGGGCGGTGTGCGCGACCGACGTCACCGGCTTCGGGCTGCTTGGTCACCTGCACAAACTGGCCCGCGCGAGCGGCGTCACGGCCCGGATCGACCCAGCCGCCGTGCCCTACCTCGACGGCGCCCGCGAGGCGCTGCGCGACGGCTACGTCAGCGGCGGGACCCGGCGCAACCTCGACTGGGTCCGCCCGCACGCCGACCTGTCGCGGATCACCGAACACGAGGCGCTGCTGCTGGCGGACGCCCAGACCTCCGGCGGCCTGCTCGTCGCGGGCGAGCTGCCCGGCCACCCGGTGATCGGCGAACTGCTCCCCCGCGGCGAGCACACGATCGTGACCGGCTGACCGCCGGAAACGCCTGGCGGTTCCGGGAGAAAATCATCAACCGGCACGATTCATTTTTCGTTTGCCGTCTCCGAGCCACCCGGGAATCAGATAATTGGCCATCGCGAGAACCACCCCGGCGGCCAGACAGGACCACCGGTCGGCGCTCGGCCCGAGCACCGCGCATCCGGCGCCGCCCACGGCGAGAACAACCGCGCGTGCCACCACCACCCATGACACCTTCCCCGCCCCGAAACAGCCGCACGGCACCCCGGCCCGGCGAATCCGCAACAACGCCGCATAGCCGGCGAAGGCGCAGTACACCACCGCCTGCACGACGACCGATGATTCCACTGCCGACGGGGCCGTGAGCAGGAGCGCCAGCACGGTCGTGCCCACGAGCAGTTCCACCCCGGAGGTCGCTGCCGCCACGAAGGCCGTCGACGCCGCCGGCAGCAAGCGGTGGGCGCGCAGCACCGCCCGGTGTTCCCGCGGACGCACCGCGTGGGCCGCGCCCGCGCTCGTCAGGAGAATCGCCCCGAAAGCCGCTGACACGGTCGCCGCCGCCGACCAGAAAACGTTCATGGAACCACTCTATTGACCGACAAAAGTGCCGTCCCCATTCGGCCCAATCCCGAAACGATCGTGGCCACGGCCGAATCCGTCGGCTACTCTCACCGAGCGGATTCCCGGAAATCGGAGGTCTCATGGGGGCACAACGGTTGCGGTTGACGGCGCCGAGCGGGGACCGCGTGACGATCACCCTTTCCGAGGCGGCTCCCGTTTCCCACGTGGTCGCCGGAGTCCGTTTCGTCGGCGGCTCGTTCGGCACCGGCTTTCAGATCGGGCCGCGCGGTTACCACGATTTCGCCTGCACGCACGTGGCCCCGGCGCAACCGCGTGAGCGCTTGATCGTGCACGGCCGGGAAGTGATCGTCGCCGAGGCCGACGACAAGCAGACGTCGCTGGCCACGCTGATCGGCACCTACCACGAGCTGATGACCGTCTATGCCGGCCCGGCACCCCGCCGCGACCGCGTGCTGGCCCTGTTCGGCTCCCTGCGGATCGAAGACCACGTCACCGGCATGACCGTCGTGCCCCGCTCGGCGACGCTGCTGGACTCGATGAACGAACACTTCGTGGTCGTGGTGAAGGACCACGGCTCGCTGTCGGTCCCGGCGCCGCGGCACGCCGCCGAACTGCTCCCCTCGCACGCGGGAGCCCGCACGAAACACGGCGAGGTGTGGAAGTCCGCCTATTCGGCGGATGGGGGCGCCTCAGCGGCGTCGGCGCGCTCGTTCGTCCTGGGTTGCCCGGCGGGCACAGCAGAGGTCCATCTCACCGACACGACCGCGACGTCCGAACGGCAGCGGCTCGACTGGCTGGACGAAATCGACATCGCCTGGGACCGGGACTGAGGAGAACCCCGATGGACTCCTCGATCGCGTTGACGCTCATCACGTGGGCGGCGATCATCCTGCTGTTCTTCGGCCTGGCGGCGGTCCTGCGCGAAGTCCGGCTACTGCGCGGAATGATCGACCGGAACACGGACGGGTTCGTGACCGCGCCACCGGATCTGGTCCTCGGCCCGCGGTTCGCCGAACCCGGCGGCGGGATCGTCGCGGCGGTCGACTCCGGCTGTCCGCTGTGCCTGACGGTCGTCGAACGACTCGCCGGGCTCGGAACGACAGCCACGCTGCTGACCCACGAACCGCCTGCGACGTGGACGAACCTGGCCCACGGGCTGACCGTCGTCAGCGACAGCGAAGCTTGGCGGTCGATCTCCCACCTCTCCCCGCCCGTGCTGATGCTGCTCGGGGACACCGGCGAGGTCCGCAAGATGCTGCTCCCGGTCCGCGCCGGGGAAGTGGACACCGCACTGGCCGAATGGACCGGACCACAGGCAGGAGGCGATACCGGTGACGCTGGTGTTGGCGCACATTCCCGACCATGACCGGCCCGGACCGGATGCCGCGGGCACCCGGATGGGCACAAGACTGAAAACCGGCGGCACGCGCAGGACGTTCCTGCGCGCGGTGACCCTGGGCGCGCTGACGATCGGGGCGACGGCGCTCGACTGGTCCGGTATTTCCCGCACCAGGAAAGCGAACGCCGAGACCAGCCCGTACGGCATGCCGGGCTACGACCGCAACGACTGCCACGACGCCTACCCGGACGGTTACGCCGAACTGCCCGACACCAGCGGCGCCTACGTCACCACCTACGCCGCCTGCTTCGGCGGCTTCTGGCGGGGAAGCACCTACTGCGAGGCGGGCTGGCACAAGTACGGCACCTGGAACGAGAACGGCATCCAGGTCGACCACCAGCCCGTGTCCAACACCTGCGGCCAGTTCGTGGGCAAGAACGCATGGCGGTGGACGACACCGGACAAGAAGGTCTACCGCTGCTCGGACGGCTTCTCCACCTTCTGGGGCGGCGGCTACACCGGCCAGACGTACCTGACCATCTGCCGCGCGGCCCTCTGACCCGGATGTCCGCGACCCCGTCGCCCGGCCGGCGCCGGTGGCACCCGCGCACCATCGCTCTCGGGCTCGTGCTCGCCGCGACCGGGGTGAGCGGCGCCGTTCTGCTGAGCCGACCGGGATGGGTGCTGCCGAGCGCGTGGCTCGTCATGTGCGCGGCAGCGGGGTTCGCCACCAGTGGCTCCAGTTGAAGCCGCAACTCGGCCTTCGTGCTGAGCTCGCCAGTTTGGCGGGGCACCCCTGTACTGGCGTTCTGCGCGGGACTTCTCTGCGGCGGCGCCCTCACCGCGATCGTCCTGGTCGTGGCCGGCTCGTTGCTGCGCGCGCCGCTGCCGGATCCCGTCCGCTGGGCGGTGGTGGCCGCGGCGCTGGGTGCCGTGCTGCTCCGGGAAACCGGCGTGTGGTCGTTCCGGTTGCCGGAAAACCGCCGGCTGGTGCCGGACACCGTGTTCCGCCTCGGACGTCACCTCGGGCCGCTGCAGTTCGGGATCGAGATGGGCACCGGCGCCCGCACCTACCTGCCCAGCGGGCTGCCCTACGTCGCCGCGGTCACCGTGGCGCTCACCGCGTCGGTGCCGGCCGCGTTGTGCGCGGGTGCC
This sequence comes from Amycolatopsis sp. NPDC104819, assembly GCF_055583145.1. Classification (NCBI taxonomy): domain Bacteria; kingdom Bacillati; phylum Actinomycetota; class Actinomycetes; order Pseudonocardiales; family Pseudonocardiaceae; genus Amycolatopsis; species Amycolatopsis sp. NPDC104819. Next base: position 366,451 of record NZ_JBVJON010000008.1, read on the forward strand.
GGGTTCGGGATCGGGCGGGCGCTGATGACCAACGCGAACCTGCGCTACGGGGCGGACAACGCCTGGGACGGCGAATGGCAGGCCCACGGCCGGGAACTGAGGTTCCTGACCGGGGCCGCCTTCCTCCTCCCGCTCACCGCGATCGCCGTCAGCCTCCTGACGGCGCCGTCTGGTACGCCCTGATCACCGTCTGGACGACGGAGTTGCCCTCGCTGTCGCGGGCAGTGATGCGCAAGGACACGAATCCGTCGCCGGCGGGGTTGCGCACCAGCGCGAGCCCGCCGTTGCCGATGCGCACCGAGGGCACCCGGGTCCAGGTCGTGCCGTCGTCGGCCGAGGTTTCGACCCGCAGATCGGCCACCCGGAACGCACCGGCGCCGGGCTGGCGTTGCGCGGTCAGCCCGAGCACGAACGGTTTCCCGGCGGGAGCCCGGCTCTGGTCGTCGACCGCGCCTTGGGCCCGGACCACCAGCAGCGGCAACGGAACCGCGGACGCCCCCGTGTCACGGAACGTCCACGCCACCGTGGCCTTGGTGCCCACCACCGACCACGGCACGCTGCGCGTGGCATCGGCTCGCAGCGTGTAGGTGCCGGGGGTGTCCGGGATGGTGAACGCACCGGCGACCGGGCTTTGCGCGGTGCCGAGCGGAACGCCGTCCCGCGACAGCGTCATCGTGCCGGTGAGGCCGCCGGGTGGTGCCGTGTACTGCTCCGGGTCGCTGCCCGAGATCAGCGGGATCGCGTACGTCAGCTGGTTTCCGGTGCGGAGCACGCCCCAGCCGTCCTGTGCCGCGCCGAAGGCGGGGCCGACCGGTGCACGGTTCCAGCCGGCGCGCTGGGGACCGGGCCGGTGGGTCTGGTACGCGTAGTTGTTCTCCGCGTCGGTCAACGGGGTCGGGTACACCGCCACGAGGTGTTCCCAGCTCACGTCCGGGCCCGGGCTGTAGTACTCGGTGCGGTGGCTCGGCAACGTCTGGGCCGCGAGCAGGTACGTGCCGGTGTTGGCGCCCGGGAAGGTGAAGGTGGACGCGTCGAGGCGCAGACCGTTCGCCGGTCTGCCCTGGGTGTGGTAGCGGGTGTCGACCTCCGCGAGATCCCGGTCCCGCACCCGGAAGACCGGGTCGGCCGGGACACGGCCGCGTTCGAGTAGAGCCAGCTGGTAGACGTATCCACCGGGATCGGCAGCGGGTGGCCGGGCGGCGAGGGTGGCGCGCAGGTAGCTCGCGTAGGTGTGGTCGGTGATCCGGCGATCCGAACCGGCCGCGAACAGCTCGGTGCCCGGCTGGATCGTCCAGGCGAGCGTGCTGGTGCGGGTCCCGCCCGGGTTGCCGGAGACGATGCCCAGTTCACCGCCCTGTAGACGCGCGTCCGGGTGATCGACCACCGCGCGCATCGGCTTGCCCGCCCTCGCGTCCAAAGTGAACGAAGCATCGGCGGTCACCGGCTGACCGGGCCGGGACATCAGCGTGACCGCGGCCGGCGCGGTCTGGCCGGCCGGGTCACCGGACACGTCGAAGGCGTTGAGGTCGTAGCGGCCCTTGGGCACCCGCACCGACGCCGTGCCGTCGGCCCGGAACGGGCGGACGCCGAACGCCGCGCCGGTCGCAGTGTCGACCAGCGTGGCGACCCCCGCGGTGAACTTCCCGTCGCGGCCGATCATCCGCACGGACACGGTGTAGCTCTCGCCTTCCAGGACGGCACCGAGGGCGGTCTGCACGGTGATGCCGGGCGCGGTCGCGGTCAACCGGCCGCCGTACTGCCCGGCACCACCGGCTGCCGTCCGGAGGGACACTCCGACGTCGGCGCTGCCGTGAGCGGGAACGGTCACCGACGGCACCGACGAGGTGAACAGCTGCGCCGGCCCGGGACTGCCGTCCGGTCCCGTGGCGGTGGTGGCCAGCGCCAGGGTGACCGCGGCGCCGCCGTCGTTGCGGTAGGTCACGGTCTTCGTGACGACCTGGGTGTGCGGCCAGGCGAAGAAGCCGTAGCCGACGCTTCCGCCGGTGGCGGTGACCTGCTGGGTGACCGCGCGACCGACGTCGACCCGGCCCGCGCCCTGCTCGAGGACGCCGGCAGTCGGCTTGGCGGTGCTCGTCAGCGTCGACTTGAGCCGGCCGGCGAGCCAGTCCGGATGCTGCTGCAGCAGCAGCGCGGCCGACCCGGCGACGTGCGGCGCCGCCATCGAGGTGCCGGTGAGCCGGGCGTAGTTCGCGTCGACCGCAGCGGTGTCGCCGTCGCGGGTGCCCGCGGCCCTGGCCGAGACGATGCCTTCGCCAGGAGCGGCGATGTCGGGTTTGACCGCGTAGTCGCCGAGCCGGAGGCCGCGGTTGGAGAACGGGCTGGTGGTGTCCTGGGCGGACACGCTGCCGACCGCCAGCGCCGAGTCCGCGGTGGCGGGCGCGACGACGGGGCCGGGCTCGGGCAGGTCGGTCGAACGGTCGTTGCCGGCCGGTGCGACGAACAGCGTCCCGTACTGGGCGGTGAGCCGGTTGACGGCCTGGGACATCGGATCCGTGCCGTCGGTGGCGTCGCCGCCGAGGCTCATGTTGACCACGCGGACCTTCGGCGCGATCCACTCCATGCCCGCGATCACCGCGGATTCCGGGCAGCCGTAGTCGACGCAGACCTTGCCGCTGATCAGGTGCGCGTCCGGCGCCACGCCGCGGTAACGGCCACCGGATGCGGCGCCCGTCCCCGCGATGATCCCGGCGACGTGCGTGCCGTGCCCCAGGTCGTCGCTCGCGTCGGGCCTGGTCCCGGTGAAGTCCTTCGCCTCGAGAACCTTGCCGGCCAGGTCCGGGTGATCGGCCTTGACGCCGGTGTCGAGCACGCCGACGGTCACGCCGGTTCCGGTGTAGCCGGCGTGCCAGGCGACCGGGCCCCCGATCTGCGGCACGCTGACGTCGAGGGCCGGGGTGGCCAGGCCGTCCAGCCAGACCTTCTCGATCCCGGTCCGCAGGGACCGGGAGGCGCCGGCGGTGAGCCAGCTCCAGAGCTGCGCTTCGTGGCGCTTGTCCTGGCGCAGAGCCGTGCCGTGCACACTCGGCAGGTCACGGACAGCGGTGGCGGTGGGTGGCGTGGCCGCGAGCGGTTCGGCTGCCGAAGCCGCAGCCGAGTAGCCGATGATCAGCGGGAGGCTCGGCGCCGAGTCGGCGAGGTGCTGTCTCACCAGCTCGGAAACGTTGAACAGCCGGGGATCCAGCCGGCCGGACGCCACCAGCGGCAACGCATCCGACGGCACGACGCTGACGTCTCCGGCGCGGCCGCCGGTGTCCGTGTCACGGAGGAACGCGATCCGGTCACGCCCGGGTCCCGGTTCGATCGTGACCGCGCTCGCGCCGCGGGAGTTCGGGAGTACCCGCACCCGGTCGCCGGTGATCAGCGTGACCGTCCGAGCGGGATCACCCGCGGCCGCGGGCGTGACACCCGGGTCGGCGGCCGCGGACCCGGGTTGCGCCAGACTCGCCGCCAATGCGGCCACCACCGTGCCCGCGATCGCTCTTCGCCTGCGATACATGTCAGGACCCTCCACTGAGCTCGTTTTCCTTCACACTTTCCACCGGCTCACGAATCACGTCAGCCTGTCGGAAAAAGCCGAACAACACGCATTCACCCCAGGGCGGTTTCCGGATTTTTCGGACACACGGCAGCCGATACGATACTTCCGGACGTTGACCGTCATTCAGCCGATCTCGGCCACGCTACCCGGCAAGCACCACGCACGTACCGCCGAACGGAGCATCAAAGTGGACCGATGATTTTCCGAACAGTGGAGAAGTAAAGCCACCAGCGACACTCGACCGAATATCACTCTCTTGCGGGGAAATTTACCCCGAATGAGAAGTTGACTCAATCGCAGTACGCATTCCCGGATTCCAGTCGATGACATGGTGGCGCCCCGGCAAGACACCGCACGGCGCCGTGTCAGCCACTCTGCGGGCCCGGCCCCGCACACCACCGTGCGGGGCCGGGCACCAGGTCGGTTACTGGTGAGGGTGACGTGCTCGGCGCCCTTACCAGGAACGGTGAAACGGGCGTGATCGCACGTACCGCCGTTGTTGGGGTGCACGGACTCGTCCTGGTCGCCTTGACTCGTTCGCGCGCAAGCTCGCGGCGTCGCGCTACACCCACCCTGACGACAAGGTCGCCGTCGCAGACCTGCTGGAGCGTTGGAACACCGGCTTGGGCCGTAGCCTGCCCGAACGCCGCATCGCGCTGCACCTCGCGCGAGCAGGCGGCACCCGTGCGATCGCGGTAACCACCGGCGCGTGTTCGTCGGCTGAACGACGGTCCGGCTCCGAGTCGCCGAAGGCGTGCCGATGAAACGTGCAGCCGACCTCCAGCCGCCGGCGTGGCGAAGGCGGTGTGGCGCTTCGCCGTCGCCAGTGCACGCCCCGGCCCAGTCCATTTCCGGCGAAAAGGTGCTCACCGTCGAACTGACGCCCATCGCCACCGTGACGTGTGTGCAGGTCACAAGGCCTGGTCGACGGGCTACGGAAGTTCATGGACAGCGGCAGAACCCGGGACATCGAGAACCAGCGCTGCAAACGTCCCTGACCTCAGCGGCCGCGGAGTCCAGGACGGGCCGACCCCTCCGCGGCGATCACCGACAGCACCGGCGCCGGCGTCCGTTCTCGCCGGCGTCAGGATGCTCGACAGCAGCAGCAACGCCCCCACCCCCAGGTTCAGCCGGCACAGTGGGGCCGTGCTCGGGATGACATGCCAACGCCGCTCGATCATCGGACCTGCTCCGTCGGGATCTCTCCTCGGATCCGCCCCGAAAGCGAGTCGACCAAACCGGCGGGAATCCGACGTGACCCCGAGCTGTCGCATCCCTGCCAGCGCCCGCCCGCCGCCATCGGTCTACTTGACCTTCATGAGCACCAAAGCCGCCGTCGCCGCGCTGACCGTCGGGATCTTCGCCATCGTCACCACCGAAATCCTGCCGATCGGCCTGCTGACACCGATCGCCGGGAGCTTCGGGGTCTCCGCCGGCACTGCCGGCTGGACCATGACCGTCCCCGGCATCGCCGCCGCCGTCGCCGCGCCGGTCGTCACCGTGGTCACCAGGCGGCTCGATCGGCGTCTCATGCTCGTCGGCCTCATGGTGCTGCTCGCGGCCGCCGGCCTACTCGCCGCCGTCGCTCCGGGCTTCGGTGTCCTGCTCGCCGCGCGGTTCCTCGTCGGGCTCGTCATCGGCGGCTTCTGGTCGATCGGCTCGGGCCTGGCGCCGCGGCTCGTCGGGCCGGCCGCGGCCGGGCGGGCCACCGCCGTGATCTTCTCCGCCGTGCCCCTCGGCTCGGTGCTGGGCGTGCCGCTCGGCACCCTCGTCGGGCAGCTCGCCGGCTGGCGGACGGCCTTCGTCCTGCTCGGCCTGCTGAGCCTCGTGACCGCCGCCGCCCTCTGGTTCGCCACCCCGCCCTTGCCGGCAGCGGAAGTCACGCGGCTGACCGTCCTCAAGGGACTGCTGCGCAAGTCGAAGGTCCGAAGTGGACTGGTCGTGACGTTTCTGGTCGTTCTCGCCCACTTCGGCACCTACACCTACATCACCCCGCTGCTGCGCGATGTGGTCCGCCCGGACGTGCCCAGCGGCTACCTCCTGGTGTACGGCGCCGCCGGGATCGCGGGCACCTTCCTGGCCGGCGCTCGCTTACGGCGCGGTCCCGGTCTGCTCGCAGCAGTGGTTCGCCCACGAGGCACCGGAAGCCCCCGAGGCGGCCACCGTCCTGTTCACCGCGTCCTTCCAGGCGACGATCGCCGTCGGCGCGCTGGCCGGCGGGTTCGTGGTGGACGCCGCTTCCGCCGCCGACAACGCCAAGCTCGCCTCCGTCACGACAAACGACGTCGAACACGCTCAGCGCGTCGACGATCCTCCCTACCTGCCGGAACACCTCGATGAGCCCCCTCGCCGCATCCGGGACACCTTTCGTCGATCGCGCGCCGGAACAACCCGGTCGCACTGCAGCAGACCCCGCCGCCGCGTCTTCTCCGCCAGGCCGATCAAGCCGTCCCGATCGGCTGCGGTCACCAGCGCCGCTCGACGTATTCGTCAAGCTCGCGCCAACGGCCACGGCCGTCACCGAGATGTCCGGGCTCCGGCAGGGTTTATGAACCCGACCGCGCAGAGCTCGATCAGCCCGCGGGGAATCCAGCGGCCGTGCCCGATCCGCCGGACCGCGATGCAGAACTTCAGCAGGGCGCGCCGGTGGGCTCGCCGTCGTGAAAGCCACGTTCAACCACGGCGCGGCGGTCAGGTACTGAACCACGTGTCCGTCGGTGGCCCGGACGGCCGCCTCGGCGAGGCGCGGATCCCGTCTCGGTAGCTCGCTCGACCTCGGACTCGGTAAAGCTGTCCGGAACCCCCACCTGGTGCCCGGCGTGCAACAGCATCCTGACCTGCTGGTACTTGTCGACGCCGGTCGCGGACGGCATCGCGGTGACCGTGTCGCCGAGCAGCCTGCGCAGCGCCAGAGCGACGTCGTTCCGGTCCTGGCCTCGTCATCGGAAAAGTACCGCTCGGCCGGCGCCGGCCACAGCACGGTCTTGGACGGCAGCAGCCGGCGTCGCGGCGGCAGAGTTCAGCTTGCCGCGACACATCCGAGGAACGCGCCCCAAGCACCTTGGCCGACCACGAGCTGCCCGTCGGACGGCGCCCCCGAGTCACGCACCCCGACCTCGTCACCGAATTCGTCATGACGTAGCCTCCAACAGCTCGCTCTTCACTTTCGCGATGAGCTCGAGGCTGATGATCGACGGCGCCTGAGCCGAGTCGAACACGATGAACGGTCCGGTCAGAAGCGGCGTCCATCCCGATTCGAACGGGATAATCCGCACCCTGACATTGGACAGGTCGGTCATCTCCGCGAGATAGGTGAGCTCGGTTACCCGACCCCGCCACCGCGCGAGTCGTGCAGCGCATCTACGCCGAATACATCGGCGGCCGCGGGAAGTTCGCCATCGCCGAAGCCCTCACCCAGGACGGCATTCTGTCCCCTTCGAGCAACGACCCGGCCCGCAACCGGCACCGCAGCGGCGTCGCCTGGGCCAAGGGCGCAGTCGGGGTCATCCTGACCAACCCGCGCTACACCGGCCGCCAGGTCTGGAACAAACAGCGTAAAGACGAGGTCCTCATCGACGTCGAAGACGTCGGCCTGGGCCACGAGACCAAGATGCGCTGGAACGCCCGCGACAAATGGATCTTCTCCGAGCAGATCGTCCACGAACCGATCATCGACGTCGACACCTTCCAGCAGGCCCAGGAGATCGCCGCCGTCAAGGGCGCCGGCCGCAAGACCCGCGAACGGACCCGCACCCGCCACCCCTAAGTCCTCAGCGGCCTCCTGCACTGCGGCGTCTGCAGCCGCCGGATGCAGGGCCAGCGCAACCACGAACGGCCGTTTTACCGCTGCCGCTATCCCACCGAATACGGCCTGGCGAACAAGACCGAACACCCGCGCAACGTCTACCTGGCCGAACGCGACCTCCTCGGCCCCATCGACAGCTGGCTCGCGACCAGCTTCGCCCCGCACCGGCTCCACGACACCATCGACGCCCTCTACGACGCGCAACCGGACCTCGACGTCGATCCCGCCGCCGCAGCAGCCGAGAAGCTCATCGCCGATTGCGACCACGCGCTGGAGCGACACCGCGCCGCGCTCGAAGCCGGAGCCGACGTGCAACTGGTCACCGGATGGATCACCGAGACCCAGGCCCGACGAGCCGAAGCGAAGGCACGCAACAGCCTGAAACCGAAGCCGGAGCGGCTGACCAAGGACCAGATCCGCGAACTTGTCGAGCGGCTGGGTGACATCAGGAAGGTGCTGAGTGCGGCCGACCCGATCCGCAAACGGGAGGTCTACCGCGCTCTCCAGCTGCGGGCCACCTACCACCCCGGTAAACGACAAGTGCGGATCGAGGCTAATCTCGATCCGCACATGTGGGGTTATGGTAAGTGTCCGAGGGGGGACTTGAACCCCCACGCCCGTTAAGGGCACTAGCACCTCAAGCTAGCGCGTCTGCCATTCCGCCACTCGGACCTGCTGAAGAAAGACTACTACGGCCACCTCGGACCTCTCCGCAGGGGGGTGTCCAGTAGCCGAGACCCGACCTCTGGGATGATCAAGCGTTCTGCATCGGTTCAGCCGCCATGACCTGGCCTTGGGCGAACAGCCTGAGGGGCTCCTGGTAGCGGTACCGATCGGTCCCCGACGGCTCCAGCAAGTGCGCGTCCACCAGGGACTCCAGCAGCAGTGCCGTGTCGCCCAAGGGGAGGCCCAAGCGGGTCGACGCCGCCGGGATTGAGATCTCCGGGGAGTCCGACAGCACCTGGAACGCCCGGGCCTGGGCCGGGGACAGCTCTGCCAGCGCCGACTCGTACGGCTTCTCGATCGCGCCGCACTCTGGGGGTGTCACCGGGGAGCCTGGGGCTGGGCGGCCGAGGCGGTCCAGGGCCTCTGCCATCGTCCAGCCTGGGCGGGATGCCAGCCTCGCCCCCACCGCCTGGATCACCTGGGGCAGGCCTGCCATGCGCGTGACCAGCAGGTTCGTCTCCAGCGGCTCGCCCAAGACTCGGTCCGCGCCGATCAGTTGGGTCAGCAGCTCCATGGACGCCGTCTGTGTGAGGCCGCCCAGTTTGGTCCAGTGGGCCACTCCGTAGAGGCGGCGGCGGGCCGTGATCATGACCGCTCCCGCCGCCGGCAGCAGCGGGAGGATCTCGTCCGTCTCGCGTGCGTTGTCGAGAACCAGCAGGAGGCGGCGGCCCGTCGTACGGGTTCGCCACAGGGCCGCGCGCTCGCTTGACGACTCCGGTGGCGTCGGGACGCCGATTCCGCGCAGGAGCTCGGCCAGCGGGTCCGCGGACGCTGACAGGTCCAGGAACAGCTGGCCGTCCGGGAAGGACGCGGCCAACAGGTGGCCGAGGTGGACCGCCAGGGTGGTCTTGCCGATCGCGGCCAGGCCTTCGATGCCGATCACCGGGACTCCCGGGCGGGTCAACGACGTCGACAGCGCCGCCAGCTCCGGTGCTCGGCCGGCGAACTCCGGCAGGTCCGGGGGCAGCTGTGTGGGGCGGGACGGTGCGGCCTCGCCGGCCAGGATTCGGCGTTGCATCTCCTGGAGCTCCGGCCCTGGGTACAGACCCAGCTCCGTCTCGAGCAGGCGCTGGATGTCGGTGAACACCTCCAGTGCCTCCGTCTGGCGGCCGGAACGGTACAGCGCCAGCATCTGCAGCTCGCGGGGGCGCTCGCGCAGCGGCTCCGACGCGATCAGGTCCGTCAGGTCCGCGACCGCTTCGGTGTGGCGGCCGGCCTCGATGTCGGCCGCCGCCGCGTCCTCGCGGGCCTTTGTGTGCAGCTGGCCCAGGCGGACACGGGCGGCTTCCGCGAAGTCGCCCGGCAGGCCGGCCAACGGCGTTCCATGCCAGAGGCGCAGCGCAGCACGGGGGTCTCCGGCGCGGAGCAGGCGGGAGAACTCCGTGACGTCCAGGGAGGCGTCACCCAGTGCGTAGCCGCCGCTGATGGACTCGATCGGGATGCCCGCCTGGCGCAGGCGGGACACGTACGAGCGGACCATGCCCACCGCCGCCCGGGGTTCGGCGCCGCTCCACAGGGCCGAGACCAGCTGGGACGGCGAGAGGGGCGTGCCCTCCTGCAGCAGCAACACCGCCAGGGCCGCTCGCTGCTGCGGCGGCCCCAGCTCCACCTCGACGTCGTCGCGCCACGCGCGGACCGGGCCCAGCACTTCGAACCGCAGTGATCCCGTCACGCTCAGCGCAACCCGCCGCGGCGGACGGCTATTCCGGCGGGTCGTCCGGCACGTGCGCCGGGCGCAGGCGGGTGAACTCCTTCCGCAGCTCCGGGACGACCTCCGCGCCCAGCAGGTCGATCTGGTCCAGCGCCGCCGCGTGGGGCAGACCCATGCCGTCGACGTTGAACAGCTGCCGCTGGTAGTCGCCGAAGTCCTCGCGGAAGCGCATCGTGCGGTCGATGACCTGCTGCGGGCTGCCGACCGCCAGCGGGGTCTGCGCCATCGTCTCCTCGAGCGACGGCCCGTGGCCGTAGATCGGCGAGTGGTCGAAGTACGGCCGGAACTCGGCGATCGCGTCCTGGGAGCGGCGCCGCATGAACACCTGGCCGCCGAGGCCGACGATCGCCTGGTCGGCCGGGCCGTGGCCGTGGTGCTCGAACCGTTCGCGGTAGAGCGTGATCATCCGCCGGGTGTGGTCGACCGGCCAGAAGATGTTGTTGTGGAAGAACCCGTCGCCGTAGAAGGCCGCCTGCTCGGCGATCTGCGGGCTGCGGATCGAGCCGTGCCAGACGAACGGCGGCACGCCGTTCAGCGGCCGCGGCGTCGAGGTGAACCCCTGCAGCGGCGTCCGGAACCGGCCCGACCAGTCCACGACCTCTTCGCGCCACAACCGCCGCAGCAGCGCGTAGTTCTCCACGGCCAGCGCGATCCCGTCGCGGATGTCCTTGCCGAACCACGGGTACACCGGCCCGGTGTTGCCGCGCCCGAGCATCAGGTCGACGCGGCCGTCGGCGAGGTGCTGCAGCATCGCGTAGTCCTCGGCGATCTTCACCGGGTCGTTCGTGGTGATCAGCGTGGTCGACGTCGACAGCGTGATCCGGCTCGTGCGCGCCGCGACGAACCCCAGCAGCGTGGTCGGCGACGATGGCACGAACGGCGGGTTGTGGTGCTCCCCCGTCGCGTAGACGTCGAGACCGGCTTCCTCGGCGCGGACAGCTGTCTCGACCATCCGCTTGATCCGCTCGTGCTCGGTGGGCGCCTGCCCGGTCGCGGGGTCGGGGGCGATGTCCCCGACCCCGAAGATCCCGAACTGCATCACAGCCCCTTGAACGCGTCGTGGTGTTCGGCGAGCCAGGTCGCGAAGTCCTGCAGCCGCGGGTTGAGCTTCCGCACGGCTTCAGGGTCGCGCGCGCCGGCGAAGGCGCTCTCGTGCTCGGCGTAGTAGAAGAACATGTTCGCCAGGTCGTCGGCGCCGGGCGCCCCGGACGCGCGCACGTCCTCGACACTCGCCGGCCGGTAGACGACCTCGGTGCCGAGCTCCTTCGCGAACGCCGCCGCGTACTGCTCGCCGGTCAGGTTCTCGCCGGAGATGCTGATCGTCTCCCCCGCCAGCTCGGGGCCGCGCGCGAAGACGCCGAACGCGGTCCGCCCGATGTCCTCGGCCGCGATGCCCGGCAGCCGCGCCTCGCCCATCGGCAGGTGCAGCGCGACCACGCCGTCGGGGTCGCGGACCGGGCGGAAGAAGTCGACGAACGCCTCGAAGTAGAAGGTCGTCGAGAGGAACGTCGTCGGCACGCCGGCCTCGACGAAGAACGCCTCGGCCTCGGCCTTGCTGTCGAAGTGCGGCACCTTGTACTGCCCGTGCAGCGTCGGGACGCTGTTGTCGCGCAGGTGCAGGCGCGTGTCCGGCAGGGTCGACCAGACGACGTGCCGCAGGCCGGTGGCCTTGGCGGCCGCGGCCATCGCGCGGGCTTGCTGCTGCTCGCGCTCCACGGAGTTGTACTCCCAGAACGCCGTGACGAAGTAGGCGCCGTACGCGCCTTGAAGCGCCTTCGTCAGGCTTCCTTCGTCGTCGAGGTCCGCGCTGACGACCTCGGCGCCGCGTGCGGCGAGGGCCTGCGCGGCCGGCGAATCCGGGTTGCGCGTGAGCGCCCGCAGCGCGAACCGCTGCTCCGGGTCGTCCAGGATCGCGCGGGCCACCCCGCCGCCCTGCTGACCGGTGGCGCCCACCACGGCGATGATCTTCTTGTCGGACATCCGAACCTCCTGGGACCGGGCCGGGTGTTCCGGCCACCAGCTCAGGGAACTCCCGCGGTGTCTGCGTCTTGTGCACGGCGGGTGCACGCGGCGTGCACGTGGTTTACAAGACCCGCCCCGGCTTCCTAGGATTCGCCGGTCGGGCCGCAGAACGGGAGGTTCCGTATGGCGCGCGCCGACCGTCGGCGAGACGACGAGATCTCGGTCGCCGAGCTGCTCCGGGAGACGGGTGCGACACCGCGTTCGCTCGGTGAGCCGGCCCCGGCCGGGCCCGCTCGGGAGGACGACACCGGCGAGGGCTACCGCGAACGGCTCGAGCAGCGGGCGCGCGAGGCGGCGGCGGGCCAGCAGCGCGCCGGGCGGCGGATCCGGTGGGTTTCCGCGCTCTGCGGCGCCGTGGTGGTGCTCGGCAGCCTGGTGCTGATCGCGGTGACGTCGGAGAGCTCGCCCGGGCGGCAGGCAGCCGCGTCACCGGGTCCCCTCGCGCCGGCGACGACGCCGCGCTCGACGACGTCCAGTGTCCGGCCCCCGAGCCCCACGCCGATCCCGACGGTGCTGCGGCAGACGGCGTCCTCGACCTCCGCGGCGGCCGTGCAGACCCAGCCCGCACCACCGCCGGCGGCGGCGACGTGCGCGGTGCGGTTCACGGTCAAGGACCAGTGGGACGACGGCTTCACCGCGGAAGTCACCATCACCAACAAGGGCGGCGGAACGCTGTCGCCGTGGACGCTCGCCTGGAGCTTCACCGCCGGCCAGCGCGTCACCCACGGCTGGGACGGCGACTTTGACCAGCGCGGCGGGCGGGTCACGGTGACCGCGGCCTCGTGGAACACCACCCTCGCGCCGGGCGCGAGCGTCACCACGGGGTTCAACGGCGACTTCGACCGCGGCAACCCCGCGCCCGGGGACTTCGCCCTCAACGGCTCCCGCTGCGACGCGCCCTGACCACCTTGACGTCGGCCAGCTCCAGCAGGCCGTCAAGCTCGACCCGCGCGCTGGTGTGGCGCGGGTCGGGCACCAGGCCTTCGGCGCGGACGACGTCGAGCAGGCGGCTGGCCAGCGGCAGCACCAGGTGCCGGCCCCAGCAGCGCTCGCTGACGTGCCCGAACGGCAGGTACCCCGGGTGGCGGTCGGCGTCGAGCTCCGCCCAGCGCCGCGGCCGGAACTCGTCCGGCGCCTCCCACAGCTTCGGTGAGCGGTGGCTCAGCAGGGGCAGCAGCAGGACGTCGTCGCCGGGCGTGATGCGCGCGTCGACCTCGGTGAACTCCGGCGAGCGGACGCGCAGGACGTTCCACGACGGCGGCAGCAACCGCAGCGCTTCGTTGATGACGTACTCGTTCGGGACGTCGTCGTCGAACGGCGCGCCGAGCCAGAGCGCGTTGGTCACCAAAGCGGCGACGGTGAAGCAGATCGGCCCGGCGACGCGGCGGTAGAGGTACATCCGGAAGCGCCGCTCGGCCAGGCTTTCGGCGGCTACGACCTGCCGCGCGAGGGTGGACAGCGGCACGTCCGGAGCCGGCGGCCGGACCAGCGCGGCGCCGGCGGTGACGGCCGACCACGTCAGCTTCGGTGTCAGCTCCAGGCGGCGGTCGACGAGCACGCGGAACCGGCGCAGCTCGGGCCCGAAGACGAACTGCCGCAGGTGGTCGTGCGGCACGGCGGGCCAGGCGCCGGTGAGGTCGGGACGGCCGGCGGGGCGCTTCAGCGCCGCACGCACGTCCGCGGCGAGTGCCTGCATCAGGCTCGCGGACTCGGCCCGGGTGACCGCGCGGCCCAGCACCGGCTTGAAGGTCGGCCGTTCCTCGGCGTTGGCCGGGCGGGCGCGCAGCACGGCGTCCATCAGGGCCGGGTCGGCGATCCCGACGGTGTCCGCGTCGAGCCGGAACAGCCCGTCGTCGCGGTGGTCACGAAGCAGCTGGTCGAGCCGGGGCGCGAAGACGACCGCGCGGTGGGCGGGGGCGATGACCACGTTCGGCACTCCTCCGAAGGGAAGCGCGGCCGGTCCCGGTGACCGGGACCGGCCGCGGGTGATCAGATCCAGCCGTACCAGGCGTAAGCCTTCAGGCTCTTCTTGGGAAGCGCTTTCTTGACCAGGCGGACGAGCTTCACCGGTTTCCTCCCTAGCTCGGTTGTCAGGACCGTGATCGACACTAGGCAGGGCGGGATCGGTTCAGCACGAAGGATTACACGTTCGGCCCAGATCTTTCGGCGTGAAATGGGCGCGAAGAAAAATGCGTGTTAAATCAGCACCTCGCGCATGAAGTTCACGAGCCAGTGCTGCGCCGGGCTGCGCGCGTGGGTGTGGCGCGTGTACACCGACACCTGCGCCGGCTCGACGTCCATCGGCAGCTCGAAGAGCCGGACACGGTGCTCAGCCGCGAAGACCTCCGCCACCAGGCGCGGGACCATCGCCACCAGCTCACCGTCCTGGACCAGGTACGGCAGGGCCGCGAAGCGCGTCACCTCGAGGACCACGCGGTCGAGCAGGCCGGCCGCCTCCAGCGCGCGACGGGGGCCGTCGTGGCCGGTCGGGCCGAACACCGTCACGTGGCGTTCCGCCGCCAGCTCGCCGAAGGTCACGCGCGCCTTCAGCCGGGGGTGGCCGGCCGCGACCATGCCCAGGTAGCCCTCCGAGAACAGCGGGATGCGGGCCACGCGCTGCGAGCTGATCAGCGGGGACGCGATGAACGCGTCGATCTCGCCGCGGCCGAGCTGGTCGGCGGCCCGCTCGACGTCGAGCGGGCGGACGGTCAGCGTCACCCCGGGGGCGGCCGCGGGCAGCGCCGCCATCAGGCGCGGCAGCAGCGAAATCTCCCCCAGGTCGGACAGGCACAGCGTGAACGCCGCCCGCGCGGTCGCCGGGTCGAACGACCAGGCGCCGCTGACCGCCGTTTCGATCTCCGACAGCGCGCTGTGCAGCGGCTCGTAGAGCGCGCGGGCGGTCGTCGTCGGCTCCAGGCCGCCGCCGGTGCGGCGGAACAGCTCGTCGGAGAACCGGCGTCGCAGCTTCTGCAGGCTGTAGCTGATCGTCGGCTGCGTGACGTGCAGGGACTCGGCCGTCGAGGTGACGCTGCGGGTCTCGTAGAGCAGCACGAACGTGCGCACCAGGTTGAGGTCGAAGTCCCGCATCATCGATCCCGTCTATGAACGACCGAGGCAACATTTATTGGAACACAGGCCGGTGGCGTCCCTAGGGTCTGGGCCAACCCGCCCGAGGAGGACCTGCGCATGCCCACCGCCCGCCGGCTCGCCCACGAGTTCCTGCACCGCCGTGGCCTGACCACGATCTTCGGCAACCCCGGCTCGAACGAGCTGCCGTTCCTGGCCGGGCTGCCGGACGGCTTCCGGTACGTCCTCGGCCTGCAAGAAGGCGCCGTTGTCGGGATGGCCGACGGCTACGCGCAGGCGACCGGCCGGCCGGTGCTGGTCAACCTGCACGCCGCCGCCGGGTCGGGCAACGCGATGGGCGCGCTGACCAACGCCGTCTACTCGCGCTCTCCCCTGGTGCTCACCGCCGGCCAGCAGGTGCGCTCGGCGATCGGCATGGAGGCGATGCTCGCCAACGTCGACGCCACGCAGCTGATGCGGCCCCTCGCCGCCTGGTCCGGCGAGCCGAGCTGCGCCGAAGACGTCCCGCGCTCGCTCGCGCAGGCCGTGTTCGAAGCCGAGCTGCACCGGCGGCCGAGCTACCTGTCGGTCCCCTACGACGACTGGGCCGTCGAGCTGGACACGAACGCCGCCGTGACGCTGGACCGGACCGTCCGGAGCGGGCTGACGCCGTCCGAGGCCCAGCTGGACGACCTGGTGGCGCAGGTCGCCGCCGCGAAGAACCCCGCGCTCGTCCTGGGCGGGGACCTCGACACGACCGGCCTGTTCGACCGGGCCGTCGCCCTCGCCGAACACCTCGGCGTGCCGACCTGGGTGGCGCCGTCCCCGCACCGGCTGCCCTTCCCCAACCGGCACCCGCTCTTCCGCGGCGTGCTGCCCGCGGGCATCGCGCCGGTCTCGGCCGCGCTGACCGGGCACGACCTCGTGCTGGTGCTCGGCGCGCCGGTGTTCCGCTACCACCAGCACGTGCCCGGCCGGTTCCTGCCCGAGGGCACGCGGCTGGTGCAGGTGACCGACGACTTCGGCGCGGCGACCCGTGCGCCGATGGGCGACGCGCTGGTGGCCGATCCGGCGCCGGTGATCGAAGCGTTGCTGGCTCGGGTGCCCGCGCGGACCTCCGACGACGGCTTCGTCCCGAACCCGGAGCCGAAGACCGGCGGGACCGCGTTGCACCCGGAGCAGGTTTTCGCCGCGCTGCGCGAAACGCAGGCCGCGGACACCCGCTACGTCGTCGAATCGACATCGACGAACTCGGCCTGGTGGCGACAACTGGACCTGCGCCGAGAGGGTTCGTACTTCTTCCCCGCGGCCGGCGGGCTCGGCTTCGGCCTGCCCGCCGCTGTCGGCGTGGCGATGGGCAGCCCGGACCGCCCGGTGGTCGGCGTGATCGGCGACGGCTCGGCGAACTACGGCATCACGGCGTTGTGGACCGCCGCGCACTACCGCGTCCCGGTCACGTTCGTGATCCTGCGCAACGGCGTCTACGGCGCGCTGAAGTGGTTCGGCGAGCTGCTCGGCACGCCGGACGTGCCGGGCACGGAGATCCCCGGCCTCGACTTCACCGCCATCGCGGCCGGTTACGGCGTCCCGGCCACCACCGTGACCGAGCTCGACGACCTGCGTGCCCAGCTCAAGACGACCCCGGACGGCCCGCGGCTGATCCAGGTCGACACCGAACCGACCTCCCCGGAGTGATCATGACCCTGCTCGACACCAGCTTCACCCGCGGCACCGGCGGCATCCACGCGGTGGTCGAACCGGCCACCGGCGAAACCCTGGGCAACGTGGGCATCGCGACGCCGGACGACGTCGCCGCTGCCGCGACCACGGCGGCGAAAGCCCAGCGCGACTGGGCGCGGCGCAAGCCCGCCGAGCGTGCGGCGGTGCTGCGTCGCGCCGGTGAGCTGTGGGAGAAGCACGCGGCCGAGGTGCAGGACTGGATCGTCCGCGAAGCCGGTTCGACCCGGCCGAAGGCCGCGATCGAAACCGAGATGGCGGCCGGGATCTGCTTCGAGGCCGCGGCTCTGCCGACCCATCCGCGTGGCGAGGTGCTGAGCACCGGCGAGCCGCGCTGGTCACTGGCCCGGCGCGTCCCGGCCGGGGTGGTTTCGGTGATCTCGCCGTTCAACTTCCCGCTGATCCTGGCGATCCGGTCGGTCGCGCCCGCGCTGGCGCTCGGCAACGCCGTGCTGCTCAAGCCGGACCTGCGCACGGCGGTGTCCGGCGGGGTGAGCATCGTGCGTGTCTTCGAGGAGGCCGGGCTGCCTTCCGGCCTGCTGCAGCTGCTGCCCGGTGACGCCGCCGTCGGCGCCGCGGTGGTCGACGCGCCGGAGGTGTCGGTCGTGTCGTTCACCGGCTCGACCGCCGCCGGGCGCAAGGTCGGCGAGGCCGCCGCGCGGGCGCTCAAGCGCGTGCACCTGGAGCTGGGCGGGAACAACGCGCTAGTCGTGCTGCCGGGCGCCGACGTCGCCAAGGCCGCGTCCGCCGGCGCGTTCGGCTCGTTCCTGCACCAGGGCCAGATCTGCATGACCACCGGCCGTCACCTCGTGCACGAGTCCCAAGTGGACGAATACGTCGAGGCCCTGGCGGAGAAGGCGCGGCGGCTGCCCGTCGGCAACCCCGCCATCGGCGACGTCGCACTCGGCCCGATCATCGACGACCGGCAGCTCGCGCACGTCACCGACGTCGTCGACCGGAGTGTGGCGGCGGGTGCCCGGGTGCTGGCCGGGGGCAAGCCCGACGCGCCGTTCTATCCGCCGACCGTCCTCTTCGGACTTTCCGACTCGACACCCGCGTGGCGCGAGGAGATCTTCGGCCCGGTCGCGCCGGTGCGCGCCTACCGCGACCTCGACGAAGCCGCGCGGCTGGTGAACGACTCCGAGTACGGCCTGTCGGTCGGGATCCTCGGGGACGTCGGCACCGCGATGACGCTGGCCGACGAGGTCCGCTCCGGCAAGGTGCACATCAACGAGCAGACCGTCGGTGACGAGCCGACCGCCCCCTTCGGCGGCGTCGGCGACTCCGGCAACGGCTCCCGCTTCGGCGGCGCGCAGGCCAACATCGAGGCCTTCACCGAAACCCAGTGGCTGACCGTCCGCGCCGACATCGCGGGCTACCCGTTCTGAAAGGAAAGCGGTCATGACAACGACGTCTCCCGCCCGTCCCGTGTGGACGGCGGTCCTCTGCTGGCTGACCGTCCTGCTCGAGGGGTACGACCTGGTGGCGCTGGGCGCGACCATCCCGACCCTGCTCAAGAGCGGCCACCTCGGCTTCACCGCGGCCGGGGCGACCGCGGTCGCCACCGTGTCGCTGGTCGGCGTGGCTGTCGGCGCGGCGTTCCTCGGCCCGCTCACCGACCGGTTCGGCCGCCGCGGCATGCTCATCGGCTCGGTACTGCTGTTCTCGCTGTTCACGCTGCTGACGCCGGCGGCCTCGAGCGTCGCGATGTTCGGGGCGTTCCGGTTCGTCGCCGGCCTCGGCCTCGGCGCGTGCATGCCGGTGGCGCTGACGGTGATGTCGGAGAACCTGCCCGCGCGGCGGCGGGCCAGCGCGAGCACGTTCACCATGACGGGTTACCACGTCGGGGCGGTGCTGACGTCGATCCTGGCACTGGCCGTGACCGACGACTGGCACTGGCTGTTCTACGGCGGTGGCGTGGCCGGTCTGCTGGTGGTGCCGCTGATGTGGTGGAAGCTGCCGGAGTCGGCGGCCTACCTGGCGGCTCGCGATGACACCGAGCGCGTCGGGCTGCGCGACCTGCTGGGCCCGCGCTTCCGGCGGATCAGCATCGCCGTGTGGACGGGTTCCTTCATGGGGCTGCTGCTGGTGTACGGGCTCAACACGTGGCTGCCGCAGCTGATGCGGACCGCGGGGTACCCGATCTCGACGTCGATCACGCTGCTGCTGGTGCTCAACATCGGCGCGGTGCTCGGGCTGGTGCTGGCAGGCACGATCGCCGACCGGTTCGGCATCCGCCCGATCGCCCGGATCTGGTTCGGCGCGGGCGCCGTGCTGCTGGCGGCGCTGAGCCTGCGCATCGGGAACGCGTTCCTGCTCAACACGGTGGTGCTGCTGACCGGGGTGTTCGTGTTCTCGGCGCAGGTGCTGATCTACGGGTACGTCGCGCAGGCGTTCCCGGCGCAGGCCCGCGGCACGGCGCTCGGGCTGACGTCGGCGGTCGGACGGCTCGGCTCGATCCTCGGGCCGTTCGTGACCGGGGCGCTGGTGACGGCCGGGGTCGCGTATCCGTGGGGTTTTTACTTCTTCGCCGTAGTGGCCGCGCTCGGGCTGGGTGCGGTGCTGGCGCTGCGCAGTGAGGCCCGGGTGCCGGCGCTGCGCTAGGTCGTTTCCTCGGGGCGGCGGCGCATGGTGGGTGCCGGGTTCTCCGTCCGTCGGTCCGAGTCGCGGAGCACTTCGCGGGCCTGGGCTTCGGGGTCGTCGCTTTCGACGGCCTGTTCTTCGGGCAGCAGCTCGGCGCGGGTCTCGGACCGCTCGGGGATCTTTTCGTCCATGCCGGGCTGGTACCCGCCGGCGCGCGGTCTCAGACATCCGTCCGCCGTTGTAACGCCGCGGGCGGCGCGGGCGACCTGACTGCACCGGGATCACGTGGTCCCGGACGGCCCGAGGAGGCCCGATGCACCAGGCCGGCCCCTGGCCCGAGATCCACCGCGAACGCGCCGCACTGGCCGACGACCTGGCCGGCTTGCCCGCGTCGGCCTGGGCGACGCCATCGCTGTGTCGCGAGTGGACGGTCCACGAAGTACTTGGGCACGTGGTCGCGACGGCGAAGCTGACGCCGATCGGGTTCTTCACCCGGCTGGCCGGTTCGGGCTTCCGGTTCGCGGCGATGAGCGCCACCAACGTCCGCCGCGAGACGGCCGACGGCCCGGAAGCGACCCTCGAGCAGCTGCGGTCGCACGCGAACGCGACAACTGGGCCACCGGGGCCGGCGGAGTCGTGGCTCGGGGAGATCGTTGTGCACGGGACGGACATCCGGTGGCCGCTGGGGCTCGACCGCGCGTTTCCTACCACGACGCTGGTGCGGGTGGCTGAGTTCTATCGCGGGTCGAACCTGCTGATCGGTGCGAAGAAGCGGATCGCGGGGTTGACGCTGCGGGCTGATGATGCGGAGTGGTCGGCAGGGGCTGGGCCGGAAGTGCGGGGGCCGTTGTTGGCGCTGGTTATGGCGATGACCGGGCGGGCAGCGGCGGTGGAGCGGTTGTCTGGTGAAGGGTTGGAGCTGCTGTCGGCTCGATGCCACGGCGAGTGAGACCGCCGGGCTGCACGTGCAGGGCCGCTGCTCGCGCTGGTTATGGCCATAACCGGCGCGAGGCGGCGGTGGCGAGGTCGGCTCGATGCCCGCGGCAACTAAGACCGGGCCGGAGGTTCGGGGATCGCTGCCGGCGCCGGTCATGGTCAAAACTGGGCGGAGGTCGGCGGACCGGCTGTCTGGCGAGGGCTGGAGCTGCTTTCGGCTGCGGTGCCGCGGCGCCGGAGACCGCCCGGCGAGTTGGCTCGCTGATGAAAGACCCGGACCGCGATCGGCCTGGCGCGAACCCGCTTCAGCCTGACTCAGGCTGAAGCGCGAGCCCCTCCTTCCGAGTCACGCCGAATCCACCCGAAACACCGCAATCCTCTCCGCAGCGGCCGCCGCTGCCTCCGGCGTCGCAGCATCCGCCAATCCCGTCGTCACGAACCGCTTGCCCACGCTCGCCGGGCTTTGCTCGACCAGCTGCCGTAACAACGGGCGCCGCTCCTCCACCGGGACCTCCGTCAACCGGGCCGTCGACGTGCGGCGGCCGCGGGTGAGCGTCACCTCGGCCGCCGCTCGTGCGTTCGCCACCCAGGCCGCCTTCGGATACGCCTGGAAGATGTAACGGCCGCCCTCAAGGCTGATGACCGCTATCGGGAACGTGCGCGGGACGCCTGTGCGG
The DNA here is from genome assembly GCF_055583145.1 of Amycolatopsis sp. NPDC104819. Lineage (NCBI taxonomy): Bacteria > Bacillati > Actinomycetota > Actinomycetes > Pseudonocardiales > Pseudonocardiaceae > Amycolatopsis > Amycolatopsis sp. NPDC104819. The sequence goes on from NZ_JBVJON010000008.1 coordinate 387,273, forward strand.
CGTCCCGCGACCGTGAGCAGCTGCATCGGGCCGAACGCGACGCCGAGCCGCTGGAGGCCCACGACGATCTTGTTCCCCGCGTTGACCATCCGCCGGTAGTTCTGCGCTGTTGCCATGACTCGACCGTACCACAGATCATATGACTCTCATATCATCTGTTTCTCGTAGTTAACGTCGGTCCGGTCCCGGCGCGGGCTCTGGCGGCATCGGGTCGGGAACGGGCACGCCGCCCGGTTCCGGGATGGGCCGCTCGCGGCCGGGGCCCGGTGGCGCCGGATCAGGTGTCACAGGGTCCGGCGCCACCGGGTCCGGCGCCGGAGGTGCGGTCAGGTGAGCAGGCATCGGTCGTCCCTCCGCCAGGCCGTCCGCGGCTCGGACGGCGATCACCTTGAGCTACCACCGCGGCTCCGATCGGAAACCCTTGACCCTGACACCGTGTCAGGTCCTATCCCGGACCCCATGACGTTCTTCCGCTCCGCCACCGAGGTGGCCGCCGACATCCGCCGGGGCGCGCTCTCCGCCCGTGAACTCACCGAAACGCTCTTCGCCCGCATCGACGCCTCCGAAGTCAACGCCGTCGTCGCGACCCGCCGCGCCTTCGCGCTCGACGCCGCCGCGGAGGCCGATCGGGCCGTCCGGCGCGGGGACCACCTCGGGCCGCTGCACGGGGTGCCGATCACGATCAAGGACGCCTTCGCCGTGGCCGGGCTGCCGACGACCTGGGGTGAGCCGGCGTTCGCCGACGCCGTCGCGGACCGGGACGCCGTGGTCGTCGGACGGCTGCGGGACGCCGGGGCGATCGTCGTGGGCAAGTCGAACGTGCACCACATGCTCGCCGACTTCGGGCAGACCGCCAACCCGCTCTTCGGGCGGACGCTGAACCCGCGGGATCCCGCCCGCACGCCGGGCGGCTCCAGCGGGGGCGCCGCGGCCGCGCTCGCCGCCGGACTGTCCTTTCTGGACTACGGCTCGGACCTCGCCGGGTCGATCCGGATCCCGGCGGCGTACTGCGGTGTTTACGGGCTCAAACCCACTCCGGGAACCGTTTCCCTGCAAGGGTTCCAGCCGCCCGGGCCGCCCGCGACGCTCACCCGGGAGTTCCCGTCGGCCGTCGGGCCGCTCGCGCGCTCGGCCGCGGACCTCCGCCTTGCCCTGGACGTGACGAGCAAAGAAGCGCTCGCGCCGTCTCGCCGGACCCGGCTGGCGGACTTCCGTGTCGGCGTTGTCCTCGACGACCCGCGCTGCCCGGTGACCGGCGATGTCGGCCAGGCGCTGACGGACGCCGTCGACGCGCTCGCGGCAGCCGGCGTGAAGATCACCGAAGGCTGGCCGGACGGCGTCAACCCGATGGCGCAGGCGGAGTCGTTCGGCTTCCAGGTCGAGCAGTTCTTCGCCGCTCAGGAGAGCCGTGAGCTGGAAGGGTTCGCCGAGGAAGAGCAACGGCGCACGGCCTTCGAAGCGGCGTGGGCGCGGTACTTCCGGGACGTCGACGTCTTCCTCTGCCCCACCGTCTTCACCACGGCGTTCCCGCACGACGACCGGCGCCGCTACGACGACCAGGGGTTCTGGATCGCGCAGGCGTCCCTGCCCGGGCTGCCCGCCGTGAGCGCGCCGGCCGGCGGCGCGCTGCCGGTCGGCCTCCAGGTGGTCGGGCCCGCGCACGAGGACACCACGGCGATCACGTTCGCGGAGCTCGCCGCGGACGTCGTCGGCGGGTTCGCCGCGCCTGGGGAATGATCGGGGCGTGTTCTCGATCGGCGACTTCGCCCGCCACGGCCGTGTGTCGGTCCGGATGCTGCGCCACTACGACGCGCTCGGGCTGCTGCGGCCGGCGCGTGTCGACCCCGCGTCCGGCTACCGCAGCTACACGGCGGGGCAGCTGGCGCGGCTGAACCGGATCGTCGCGCTGAAGGACCTCGGGTTCACCCTCGAGCAGGTGGCGGCGCTACTGGCCGACGAGGTCACGGTCGAGCAGGTGCGCGGCATGCTGGCGCTGCGACGCGCGGAGCTCGAAGCGGCGCTGGCCGAGGGCGCGGCGCGGCTGGCGCAGGTCGAAGCGCGGCTGCGGACGATCGAGGACGAAGGCCGCCCGCCCGCGCACGACGTGGTGGTCAAGGAGCTGCCCGCCGTGCGGGTGGTGGAGCTGACGGGGATCGCGGCGGGGTTCGCGCCGGAGGCCATCGGCCCGGTCGTCCGGCCGTTGTGCGCGGAGCTGGGCCGCCGCCTGCCGCGCGCGGACGTCACCCCGGCGGGACGCCTGACGTGTTACTACGAGCAGCGCGCCGAGGACGAAGTCGTGGTGCACGCGGCGATCCCGGCATCGGTGGGACCGGGTGACCTCGACGGCCTGACGGTGGCGGACCTGCCGGCCACCCGCGCGGCGACCCTGGTCCACCACGGCGCGATCGACGGGGTCCTGCCGAGCTGGCAGGCGGTCGTCCGGTGGGTCGCCGACCACGGTTTCGCCTCGGCCGGCCCGCAGCGGGAGCTGTACCTGGACTGCCCGGCGGACCCGGCGGGCTGGGTGACGGAGCTGCAGGAGCCGCTCGGTTAGTGCGTGTGCTCGCCGGCGGTGATGCCGCGGTCGACGTGGTCCGCGTGGTGGAGTGCCTGGGCCAGCAGGCCGCGCACGTGGTTGTCGGCCGCCGAGTAGTAGACGAACGTTCCCTCGCGGCGGCCCTTCACCAGCCCCGCCAGGCGGAGCTTGGCCAGGTGCTGGCTGACCGCGGTCGGGGCCGCGCCGGCCAGCTCGGCCAGGCAGGCCACCGACGACTCGCCCTGCAGCAACGCCCAGAGCACCTTGACGCGGGTCGGGTCGGCCAGCAGCCGGAACGTCTCCGCGGCCAGGTGGACCTGCTCTTCGGCGGGCATGTCGAAGTCCGGCAGCGACGTGTGCATGCCGGCTACCTTACTACTTGCTTATCTGCGTGTGTGCGCAGATAGACTACCGCCATGGGACACGGACACGGCCACTCGCGGTGGCGCCCGCACAGCCACGACAGCACCGACCGCGTCGACCACGCCCTCGAAACAAGCCGGCGCGGCATCCGCGCGCTCGGGTGGTCGTTCGCCGCGCTGGTCACGACCGCCGTCGCGCAGCTGGTGCTCGTGCTGGTCACCGGATCGGTGGCGCTGCTGGGCGACACGATCCACAACTTCGCCGACGCGCTGACCGCCGTCCCGCTCGGCATCGCGTTCCTGCTGGGCCGGCGCGCGGCCACCCGCCGCTACACCTACGGCCTCGGCCGCGCCGAGGACCTGGCCGGGGTGGTCGTCGTGCTGGTCGTCGCCGCTTCGGCGGTGCTCGTCGGGTACGAGTCCGTGCTGCGGCTGCTCGACCCGCGGCCGGTCGGGCACCTGGGCGTCGTCGCCGCGGCCGGGGTGGTCGGGTTCATCGGCAACGAGCTCGTGGCGCGCTACCGGATCAAGGTCGGCCGGGCGATCGGCTCGGCCGCACTGGTCGCCGACGGGCTGCACGCCCGCACGGACGGCTTCACCTCGCTCGCGGTCGTCCTCGGCGCGGCCGGGGTCGCGCTCGGGTTCCCCGCCGCCGACCCGATCGTCGGGCTGGGCATCACGGTCGCGATCCTGTTCGTCCTGCGTGACGCCGCGAAGGAGGTGTTCCGGCGGCTGCTCGACGCCGTCGACCCGGCGTCCGTCGAGCTGGCCGAGCGGACGGCGCGCGAGGTGGCCGGCGTGCTGGACACGCGCGACCTGCGGATGCGCTGGATCGGCCACCACCTGCGGGCCGAGCTGGCGGTGACGGTGGCCGCGGACCTGACGGTCGCCGACGCCCACGCGCTCGCCCACGCCGTCGAGCACCGGCTGCTGCACACGATCCCGCGGCTGACCGCGGTCGTCGTGCACACCGAACCGGCGGAGGGGGCGGACCGGGTGCACAAAACCCTGGCCCACCACCACTAAGCGGCGGGGGCCAGGGACCCGGCCCGAGCCGTCGACCGCCAGACCGCGGCGGCCGCCAACGCCGTCACTGTGGCCAAGCCGCCCGAGATCGCGATCGCCGTCGCCGATCCCAGCTGTTCGGCCAGCAGGCCCGCGCCGACGATCGCCACGCCCTGAGAGCTCGTAAGACACGTGCTCAGGCGGCCCATCACCGTGCCGCGGCGGTCGTCCGGGACCAGGTCGACCACCGCCGCCTGCAGGCGGATCAGGTACACCGTCGACAGGCCGCCCGACAGCGCCCAGAAGCCGGCCGCCCACCACGGTCCCGGCAGCAGCGGGACGACCAGCAGTGGCAGCCCGGCCAGTGCCGCCGGCACCGCGACCGACCGGGGCGCCGCGCGTGGCCGGGACGCCGTGCGGGCCGCCCACCAGCCGCCCAGCACGCTGCCGACCGGGTCCGCCGCCATCAGCACACCGACGCCGGCCGAGCCGATCCCGGCCGCCGACGCGTACGGCGCCGCGAGGCCTTCGGGCACCACGAGGAAGCCGATCATCGCCGCGAACGCGTAGACCGCGACCAGCACCGGGCCGGTCTTCGCGGGCGGGCCGGACGTCCGGGTGGCCCGCGCCGCCGGCCGCGGGTGGACGAACAGCAGGACCACCGCCGCGCTCGCCAGGAACGTCACCGCGTTGGCGAGCAGCGCCAGGGTGGGCCCGGTCGCCGTCACGAGCACCCCGCCGAGCCCGAACCCGGCCACCTGCACGGCCTGGATGGTGACCTGCCGCAGGCCCATGCCCGCCTGGAAGAGCGGGCCGGGAAGGACGTCCGGGAGCAGCGCGAGCTGGGCGGCCTTGAACGGCGCCGCCGCCAGCGTCAGCACGCCGATCAGGGCCCACAGCAGCCACAACGGCAACCCGGGCACGGCCATCGCCGCCGCCAGCAGGCCGCGCAGTACGTCCGTCGTCACGACGACCGCGCGACGCGGGTACCGGTCGGCCAGGCCGGACAGCAGCACCCCGCCGAGCACGGCCGGGACGAACGTCAGCGCGTACGTCAGCGCGGTCAGCGCCGCGGAGCTCGTCCGGTCGAACACGACCAGCGCCAGCGCCACCCGCGCGACCTGGTCGCCGCCCACCGACAGCGCCTCGGCCAGCCAGAGCGCCCGGAACTCCCGGACGCGCAGCACCCCGCCGAACCCCGGCATCCGCATCACCCCGCGCCGTGCACGCGCGAGGCGGCCCCGCGGTTTAACCCGAATGCGGGTGAGGCTCAGCCGACGGGCTGTTCCGCCGGTTCCGGCTTCGGGCTCAGCACCCCGGCGAACAGCGCCGCCAGGACGCACAGCACCACCGGCAGCACGAAGGTGACGTTCAGCGGCATCCACCGCGTCAGGCCGCCGATCACCGCCGGCCCCGCCAGCAGCCCGACGTACCCGAGGCCGACCACGCGAGCCATCAGCGCGCCGGACGCACGCGTGTCCAGGTTGCCCGCCGCGGTGAACAGCTGCGGGACGCCGCCCGAGAGGCCCAGGCCGAACAGCGCCCACCCCACTAGGGACAGCGGCACCCACGGCGCCGCCGCGGCGATCGACAGGCCGACCGCCGCGAGCGCCGCGCCGTAGCGGACGATCGCGGCCGGGCCGGCCCAGGCCGCGACGCGGTCGGTCAGGAAGCGGCCGGTCGTCATGGCCACCGCGAACGCGCCGTAGGCGAACGCCGCCGTCGAGGCCGACGTGCCGAGCACCTTCTCCATGTGCAGCGCGGCCCAGTCGTTCGCCACGCCCTCCGACAGCATCAGCGCCAGCGCGAGCAGGCCGAGCAGCCAGACCACGCGCCCCGGCGGCCGGCGGCGGACCGGCGCGGCCTCGGTCGCGGTCTCTTCGACGGCGGGCGCGTCCGACGGCTCCATCAGGAACCGGGCCGCCAGCAGGGAAAGCAGCACGCAGAACAGGCCGGTGCAGGTGAGCGTGACCCCGGTGGGGACACCGGCGCCGAGCGTCGCCGCGCCGATGACCGCCGCGAACGCGCCGCCGATCGACCACATCGCGTGGAAGGCCGCCATGATCGGGCGCGGGTAGGCCCGCTCCACCACCACCGCGTGGGCGTTCATGCCGACGTCGATCGCGCCGTTGCCGAAGCCGAACAGCGCGAGCGCGAGCCCGAGCGTCCACCAGGAGTTCGCGAACCCGGGCGCGCACAACGCGAGGCCGAGGAACACCCCCGCCGCCGGGACCAGCTTGCGGTGGCCGAGCCGGTCGACGAGCGGGCCGGAGATCTGCATGCCGGCGAACGCCGCGCCGCCGAGCACCAGCAGCAGCGCGCCCAGGGTGCTGTGCGAAATGCCGGTCGCGCGCTCGACGTTCGGGATGTGCACGACCCACATGCCCATCCCGAACCCGTTGAGGGCGAAGAACATGAAGGTCGCGGCGCGGGCGGCGCGCGGGCGGGGCGGGGCGGTCGTCATCGGCTCTCCGTGGGGGTGGGGACGGCGACGTGCACGAGCACGCCGCGTTCGGCCAGGGCCGCGCGCTGGTCTTCGGGCGCGCCGGGGTCGGTGATCACGACGTCCGCGCGGTCGGCGGGACAGACGTGGGCGAGGGCGGCACGGCCCCACTTGGCGCCGTCGGCGAGCACGATCGTCCGGGCCGCGACGTCGAGGGCCTGCTGCTTGACTTCGGCGTCGCCGAGGTCGAAGGCGGTGAGCCCGGTGTCGAGCCCGAACGCGCACGGGCTCAGCACGGCGACGTCGAACCGCAGCGCGCGCAGCGAAGCCAGGGTCAGCGGGCCGACCAGGGCCTGCTCCCCCGGCCGCGGCTCGCCGCCCGGCAGCAGCAGCCGGATTCCCGGGGCCTCGGCCAGCTCCCGGGCCGCGTGCAGGGACAGCGGCATCACGGTGACCGAGCGCCCGCGCAGCAGCCGGGCCAGCTCGAGGGTGGTGGTGCCGCTGTCGAGGACGATCGTTTCGCCGTCGTGGATCAGCTCCGCCGCGGCGGCCGCGATGGCCCGCTTCGCCGCGGTCGCGGCTGTCGCCCGGGCCGCGAACGGGGGCTCGATCCCGGACGGCGAGGCCGCCACGGCGCCGCCGTGCACCCGGCGCAGGACCCCGCTCGCGGCGAGGTGGTCGAGGTCGCGGCGCACGGTCATCTCCGACGCGCCGGTCACCTCGGCCAGCTCGGTGACGGCGACCTGGTCGGCGTCCCGCAGCCGCTCGACGATGATCCGCTGGCGTTCCGCGCTCTTCACCCCGCGATGCTCGCAAGCCACCGGATTTCGCACAACCGGTTTGTTCGTCCGCTCACGTCGGTTGTGCGAAAAGCCGCTGCGGCATGATGGTGCCGTGCACGCCGCCGAGACCACCGCGACCCCGTGACCGGGGGCTACCTGAAGGGCCGGATCCGCCGTGAGGACATCATCACGGCGGCGGCCGCGGCCTACGGCGAGCTCGGTTACCACGGCTCGTCGCTGCGGGAGATCGCCAAGCGCGTCGGGATCTCCCACGCGGGCCTGCTGTACCACTTCCCCACCAAGGAGGCCCTGCTCGCCGCGGTGCTCGAACGGCGCGACGCCGAGGACTCCGAGCGCGAGCAGCTGACGGTGCCGCCTGGCATCGAGGTCCTGCGCCACTTCGTCGCGCTCGCGGGGCACAACGTCCGGCACCCCGGCATCGTCGACCTCTACTCGCGGCTGGCCGCCGAGGCGGTCGCCGCGGACCACCCGGCGCACGAGTACTTCGTGCGCCACTACCGGGCCGCGCGCGCTAGCGTGCACGAGTCGTTCGAAGCCCTGGCCGCCCGCGGCGAGCTGCGCGACGGCGTCGAGCCCGGGATGGCCGCGCTGACGTTCATCGCGCTGATGGACGGCCTGCAGGTGCAGTGGCTGACCGCGCCCGCTGACGTGGACCTGGTCGGTTCGCTGCGCTTCGCCCTGCAGAACCTGCTCACCGTCCCGCTCTAGAGGGTTTTCGCGTACGGGTCCCACGCCGCCGGCAGCGCGGGCGGGACCTCGACACTGCTGACGACTTCGACGGTCTGCCCGCGGGTCATCGCTTCGTCGATGGCCAGCATCGTGTCGAGCACGTGGTAGGCCAGCTCGCCGGACGCGCGTTCCGGCACGCCCGCGCGGATCGCCCGGGCCAGCTCCAGCACGCCGGCGCCGCGCGACGCCGCGTGCCCGTGCGCCGGCAGCTCTTCCGGCTCCTCGTGCCCGAGCAGGTGCAGCCGGGTCGGCCCGTCGAAGCGGTTCGGGTCCGGCAGCACCGCGGTGCCGAGCGTGCCGGTCACCTCGACGAACCCGGCCCGCTTGAGCGCCGAGTCGAAGCTCAGCACGAGCTGGGCCGAGCCGCCCGCCTCGAACTCGACGAGCGCGGTGACCGTGGTCGGCACCGTCACCGGGAACTCCGTCCCGGCGCGCGGCCCGGACCCGATCACGCGGGTCTCGCGCGCCCGGCCGCCGGCCGCGGTGACCCGCCGGACCGGGCCGAGCAGCTGCACCAGCGTGGTCAGGTAGTACGGGCCCATGTCGAGCAGCGGCCCGCCGCCGGCCTGGAAGAGGAACTCCGGCGCCGGGTGCCAGCTCTCCGGCCCGGGCACCTGGAACAGCGCGAGCGCGGTGAGCGGCCGCCCGATCCGGCCCGCGTCGACGGCCTGGCGGGCGGTCTGCGGGCCGGCGCCGAGCACGGTGTCGGGCGCGCTGGCCACGCGCAGGTTCTTCTCCCGTGCGCGGTCCAGCAGCTTGCGGCCGGTCTGGCGGTCGAGGGCGAGCGGCTTCTCCGCCCAGACGTGCTTGCCCGCTTCGAGCGCGGCTAGCCCGACCTCGACGTGCGACGCCGGGAGGGTCAGGTTGACGACGATCTCGACCTCGGGGTCGTCGAGCAGCTCGGGCACCGTGCTCGCGTGCGGGACGCCGAACTTCTCCGCCTGTGCGGTGGCGCGGGCGGCGTCGAGGTCGGCGATCCGCAGCACGCGGACGTCGGGGAAGCTCGTGAGGTTCTCGAGGTAGGTGCCGCTGATGACGCCGGCGCCGATCACCCCGACGCCGACCGGGCCGCCGGTCACCGGCCGGCGCCGGTGAGGAAGGCGTGGCTGGCGGCGATGGCCTCGAAGAGGTCGCCGTCGTAGGCGTCGAACTCGATGACGCGCAGCGCGGCGGGCGCGGCCGCGAGCACCTCGGCGACCGGCACCCGGCCCTGGCCGGCGGGGAGCTGGCCGGAGGCGTCGGTGGCGAGGCCGCCGTCCTTGACGTGGATCGCCTGGACGCGGTCGCCGAGCCGGCCCAGCAGCGCGGCCGCGTCCTCGCCGCCCGCGGTGGCCCAGTACGTGTCCACTTCGAGCGCGACGGCCGGGTCGAGCTGGTCGGCGAACACCTCGAAGGCGCTGCGGCCGTCGATCCGGGACTCCAGCTCCCACCAGTGGTTGTGGTAACCGACGCCGACGCCGTGCTCGGCCGCGACCTTCGCCGCGGCGTTCAGCGCCTCGGCCGTCGCGGCGATGTCGGCCGGGTCCTGCCACTGCTCGGGCTTGACGAGCGGGTCGATCACCAGGCCGATGCCCAGCTCGGCCGCCGCGGCGAAGACGGCCGCCTGGTCGGCGCCGAGCAGGCGCGCGTGCGCGGTCGGGGCGGTCAGCCCGTTCGCCGGCAGGCCGGTGCGGAGGGCCTCGACGTTCTCGACGACGCCGTAGGGCTCGACCTGCGTGAAGCCGATCGCGGCGAGCCGCCGCAGGGTGTCGGCGGGGTCCGCCGCGAAGGCGTCGCGGACCGAGTACAGCTGCACGGAAAGCGGGCTCATCCCAGCTCCTGGGGTCACGGTGGCGGGTCCTCAATTTCTACCATGTGGTCAGAATTGGCACCAGGGATTTCGGGACGGGTCCACCGGACGGCAGCAGCGGCGTGCCGAGGCTCACGACCCGGGGTGTTTTGGCGAGCGCCCGGTGGGGCAGTAACGCAGGGAAGGCGGGGGCCAGGCCGATCCGGGAGGTGCCGGTAGTGGACAGGGCAGGGGACGAAGTGGACACCGGGGCCATCGAGCACCCGGCGTCCCGTCGCGACCTGACGGAACTGTCCGAGGCCGCGCGAGACCTCGACCGGCGCATCGAGCAGCACCTCGAACGGCTGCGTCGCGAACGCGCCGAGCGCGCCCGCGACGACATCCCCGACCAGCGGCTTCGCCCCAGCGGCTGACCTCGTCTTCACCGCGCGGACCCGAGCTACTACGCTGGGTGGCCCAACGCCACGCGCCGGAGTCCTGCGAGGTCGCCATGTCCGAGACGCTGTCCCCGAGCCAGAAGCCGGTCGGAGTCGACCCCGCCCGGCCGAGCATCGCGCGGATCTACGACGGGTTCCTCGGCGGCAACAACTTCTACGAAGTCGACCGCGTGGTGATGGAGAAGATCCGCGCCGCGGTCCCGGAAGCCGTCGACATCGCCCGCGGCAACCGCGGCTTCCACAACCGCGCGCTGCGGATGCTCGCGAGCCAGACCAGGATCCGCCAGTACGTCGACTGCGGCTCGGGCCTGCCGACGGCGGAGAACACCCACCAGATCGTCCAGCGCATCGACAAGGACCACACGGTCGTCTACATCGACAACGACCCCGTCGTCCTCGCGCACGGCCGGGCCCTGCTCGTGGAGAACGACTTCACGCACATGGTCGAAGCGGACATCTTCGAGCCCGAAGCGGTGCTCGGCAACGAGGTCGTCCGCCAGCACGTCGACTTCTCGGAGCCGGTCGCGCTGCTGCACGTCGGCACGATGCACCACTTCGAAGGCGACGGCGCGGCCGACATCATGCGTCAGTACATCGACGCGCTCGCCCCCGGCTCGTACGTGGTGCTGTCGCACTTCTTCGACCCCGAGGTGCCGGAGCTGACCGAAATCGCCAAGCGCATCGAGAACATCCTGACGCAGGGCCCGCTCGGCGCCGGCCGGTTCCGCACGCGGGTGGAGATCGAAGCCATGCTGCCGGGCCTCGAGCTCCTCCAGCCGAACGCGACCTCCGCGCCGGGCCTGGCGGTGTGCGACGAGTGGTGGCCGGACGGGCCCCGGCTCACGCCCCTGTCGGGTTCGGCGAAGTGCGTGGCCGGGATCGTCGGCGTCAAGCGCTGACCCGGTCCCCCGGCTAGCGCAGCCGCCACAGGTGGTCGGCGGTTCCGGTGTCCCCGAACTGCACCACCTGGGCGCTGTCCGCGGTGGACATCCCCGCGACGCCCAGTACCTTGCCGGAGTTGCGGTTCACGATCCGGAACCAGCCGCTGCCGTCGTCGCGCAGCCGCCAGTCGTGGTCCGCCGACCCGTTGTCGGCGAACTGGACGACGATCGCGCTGTCCGCCGTCGACATCACGTCCACGCCGAGCACCTTGCCCGAGTGGACGTTGCGGATCCGGAACCACCCGCCGGCGGCCGGTTCGAAGGTCCACAGGTGGTCGTCGGTGCCGTTGTCGGCGAACTGCACCACCCGCGCACTGTCCGCGGTGGACATCTGATCGACGCCGAGTACCTTGGCCGAGTTGCGGTTCTCGACCCGGACCCGGCCGTCGGGCACGAGTGACCACACGTGGTCCGCGGTGCCCGAGTCCGCGAACTGCACCACCTGCGCACTGTCCGCCGTGGACATTCCCGCGACGCCCATGACCTTGCCGGAGTTGCGGTTCTTCAGCCGCCACGCGCCGTCGCCGTTGTCGACGAGCTGCCACAGGTGGTCCGCGGTGCCGTTGTCGGTGAACTGGACGACGATCGCGCTGTCCGCCGTGGACATCTGGTCCACGCCCAGCACCTTGCCGGAGTGGTGGTTGCGGATCCGGTACCAGCCGTCCCCGTTCGGGACCAGGTGCCAGACGTGGTCGTCCGTGCCGTTGTCGGCGAACTGCACGACCCGCGCACTGTCCGCAGTGGACATCTGGTCCACGCCCAGCACCTTGCCGGAGTTGCGGTTCACGATCCGGAAGCCCGCTCCCCCGCCGCCAGGCGACCACGGGTGGCCGTTCGGGTCGGCCGTCGGGAACGACGTGACGCGCAGCCGCGCGGCGCCCATCGGGATCAGCGTGACCGTCTCGACCGCCGCGTCACTGCGGGCCGGGGACGCCTGCAGCGGCGTGACGACGTTCTGGTCGTCGGTCGTCCACTCGGCGATCTTCCGCGCGGGCGCGGTGATCTTGACCGGCGCGGTGTCGGGCGTGAACGGGTTGGCGGGCAGCGCGCCGCCGGCCGCGGAGAAGGTCAGCGCGGCGCCCGGGGTGAGGCCGTAGTTCCACGGCGTCGTCGCGTGCACCGCGTACTCCGGGAACTGCGCGTTCCCGCCGATCTGCTGGTAGCTCTCACCGACCTTCAGCGAGTAGGTCAGCGGACCGTGGTCGACGGACACCGAGTCGTGGTTGGCCGACCAGGTCCGCGTGGTCGTGCGCTGCGGCAGGGTGAGCGTGACGACGTCGCCACCTCCCCAGGTCCGGTCGACCTTCACGAACGACGGCCCGGCCGTCGCCGCCACCGCCGCCCCGGCCACGACCAGCCGCGGCGCGGCGCACCAGGCGGGAATCCGGAAGTACAGCGGGAACGCCAGCCGCTTCGGCGTCCGGACGGTGAAGGTGACCTGCTCCGAGAACGGGTACGTCGTGTCCTCGGTGATGGTCACGGCGGTGCCGTCGCCGACCTTCGCCGTGACGCTGCTGGCGGAGTACATCGCGGCGGCGAGGCCGTTGTCCGGGGTGGCGAGCCACAGCTCTTCGGTGAAATACGGCCAGCCCATGCCGTAGTTGTGCGGGCAGCAGCGGTACTGGTCGACGCCCGGCAGGTAGGCCTGCATCGCGAAGCCGTTCTGGAACTGGCCTTCGCTCTTGGGCACGTTGTCGAGGTCGACGCTGTTCGCGCTGGTGATGTAGTGCACGGCGCGCCCGGCCGGGTCGAGCGCGGCGGGCAGGGAGTTGAAGGCGAGGTCCTCGCAGCGGTCGGCCCAGACGGGGTCGCCGGTCAGCCGGGTGAGCAGCTGGTGGCTCGCCATGAACTCGACGATCCCGCAGGTCTCGAAGCCCTGCCGCGGGTCGCCGAAGCCGGGCCGCGCGTTCTCGTCGCCGGCGAACCCGCCGCCGGCGAACTGGCCGTAGGTGGCCATGACCGTGTTGTAGTCGGAGTAGGTGGCCTGGGTCAGGCTCGCGTTGCCGGACCGCAGCGCGTACTGGGCGGGTTCGCGGAAGCCCTGGGCGATGTTGACGTTGTGCAGGCTCGGCAGGTTGTTCACCCAGCTGGCGCCGAAGCTGTGGATCTTGTCGGCGAGGTCGAGCAGGAAGGTGTCGCCGGTGCGGTTGAACAGCCAGAAGACGCTGTCGAGGCCGTCACCCCAGCGGACGGACACCCAGCTGGAGTCGAACGCGCTCTTGCCCTGGGCGTTCATGTAGCGGAGGAACCGGGTCAGGAACGGGACGACCCGCGTGTCGCCGGTGTACTCCTGCCAGGAGCGCAACGCCTGCAGCAGCGGGAGGTACGGCCAGAAGTCGGGGCCGTTGTTCAGCGCCGTGCGCAGGGCGGTGGGCCCGAAGAAGCCGTCGGACTGCTGAGTGGCGAGGATGGCGTCGATCCACTTGGCGGCGGTGGCTTTCGCGGTGGCGTCGCCGGTGACGGCGGCGAGGTCGACGTACCCGCGCAGCCAGTACGGCACCTCTTCCCAGCCGGTGCGCTCCGGGTGGACCCAGCCGCTGGTGGCGAAGTCGAGGAAGTGCGACGTCTCGGCGTAGTGCCCGCAGAGGCCGTCGAGCTGCAGCCGCAGCTGGCCGGCGAGCCAGCCGCGGGCGGTGACCGCGCCGGGCGGCAGCTTGAGGAAGGCGGCGGGTTTGAGGGGCGCCGCGTTCGGCGTGTAGAACCCGCCCGAGGCGGGGGCGACCTTCCGGCAGCGGAGCACGGCGGCCCCGACTTCCCGGACGTTCGCGCCGGTCAGCAAGGTGGCGGCGACCGCTCCGGTGACGAACTGCCTGCGGCTCAGCGACACGGGATCAGCCTCCGCTTGTCGTTACAACGTTGTAAAAACAGTCTTACCCGTTCGATACAACGTTGTAAATCCGCCGTTCGTCGGAGCGCGCCGCGGCGGTGGCCGAGGTGACGGCCGAGCTCGCCGCGCTCGAGGACGCCAGAACGCGGGTGGTGAACGAGAAGCACGGTGACGACCACGGCGTGAATCTCGGCAAGCTGCGCGCGGTCGCGAAACGGCTGAAGACGCAGCAGGAGCTCGCCCGCGAGCTCTGGGCGACCGGCGACACCGCGGCCAAGCTGCCGGCCACCTGATCTGCCGCCCGAAGGCGTTCGAGCGGGCCGAGCTGGACACCATGCTGCGCGAGGCGCGCACCCCCAAGGTGCACGACTGGCTCGTCGGTTACGTCGTGAAGAAGAGCCCGCACGCCGAAGCGTTGCGGCGGGCCTGGTTCGCCGACCCGGACCCGGTCGTCGCGAGCGCCGGCTGGGCGCTCACCACCGAGCGCGTGGCGAAGCAGCCCGACGGCGAGCACGCCGCGCTCCGCGCCCGCGCGATCGGCATCGGCGAGCGCCTGCAGGTGCTCAAGGACTACCCGACGCCCCCGAACTGCACGTCGCCGTTCGCGCCGGTCTGGATCACCGAGATGGTCCGCCGCCAGAACGCTTAAGCGATCGTGCGCAGCCGCTGGGTCGCGAAGTACACCAGTGCCGCCGTCAGCAGCACGAAGATGCCGGTCTCGATCCCCTGGAAGGTCCAGAACCGGCTGCCCGGCTGGTACTCCATCCAGTTGTACGCGCCCGGTCCCACGCCTCCGCCGGCGCCGCAGCCGCCCGGCGGGCACGGGCCGATGCGGGCGTCGGGCAGCACCAGGTCCCCCGCCGCGTTGCGGACGCCTTCCGACATCACCCAGTCGCCCGACGCCGGGTTCGGGGTCTGCTTTCCTTCCGGCGCGAACGTCAGGGTCTGCGCCGGCAGGTACCGCGGCCGCGCGAGGACCTCGACGGCGATGCGGACCACCGCGTACCCGACCAGCGCCGTCCCCATGGCGGGCAGCACCTTCGGCCAGTACGTCCCCACAAAAACGCCGAGCGCGAGCGCGAAGAGCGTGTACGCGATCGGGACGATCCCCTGGACGTCGAAGGACAGATACGTCAGCCGGCCCGTGCTCGCGCTGACCAGCGGCTGAAACCACCACGACACGCCCAGCGCGTACCCGACGGCCAGCACCGCGGTGATCGCGCCGACCAGGCTGAACTTCACCAGGCCCCATCGCAGGCGGCTGACGCCCTGGGTCCACACGAGCCGGTGGGTGCCCTGCTCGACCTCGCGGGAGACCAGCGGCGCGCCGAAGAACACCCCGACCAGCACCGGGAGGATGACGAACAGGACGGCGACGAACACCATGCCGCCGAACTGCTGCTGGAACTGGTGGCCGAGGCTCTCGCAGTTCGCCGTCGCCTCGGTCTGCGTGATCATCGACGCGCTGCCGAGCGCGGCCCGGCACGCGGGCAGCCCGAGTCCGTTGTACTTCGAATGCATCGCCAGGCCGGTGGGCACCATGATCGCGGCGAGCACCCCGAGGGCCACCAGCGTGAACAGCGCCTGCCTGCGGTGCTGGCGCCAGGTCAGCCAGATCATGCCGGCACCCCCCACGCTTCGGCCGTCGCCCGGGTTTCGCCGTCGGCGAGGTGGGCCAGCACGACGTCCTCCAGGGTCACCTCGTGTTCGGTCCACAGTGGATCGATCGGGCCGTCGCCGCGCCGGACGAGCAGCGTCGACTGGCGTTCGGTGTGGCTGGCGCGGACCACCTCGGCGACGCCGGTGATGGACTCGCTGCCCGCCCGCGGGCCGACGAGCGTGCGGTGCGTGTCGAGCAGCTCGTCGACCGGCCCGGCGAGCCGGACGCGGGCGCCCTGCAGCACGACCAGGTGGTCACAGCTGCGTTCGAGGTCGGCGAGCAGGTGCGAAGACAGCAGCACCGTGGTCTCGCTCTCGGCCACCGCGCCCATCAGCGCCTGCATGAACTCCCGGCGCGCCAACGGGTCCAGGCTCGCGATGGGTTCGTCGAGCAGCAGCAGCCGCGGGCGCTTGGCGAGCGCCAGTGCCAGCGCGACCTGCGCCCGCTGGCCGCCGGAGAGCTTGCCGACCGGCCGGTCCGGCGGGATGCCCAGCGCCGCAAGCCGTTCGCGGGCCAGCGCGGCGTCCCAGCGGCGGCGGTTCAGCTTGCCGCCCATGGTGATCAGCTCCGCCGCGGTGAAGTCGCGGTAGAGCGGGGTGTCCTGCGCGACGAACCCGATGTCGGCGAGCACCGAAGCGCCCTCGCGCGGGTCGCGGCCGAACACCCGCACCTCACCCGCGTCGGGCCGCAGCAGCCCGACGACCAGGTGCAGCAGGGTCGTCTTGCCCGCGCCGTTCGGGCCGACGAGCGCGGCGATCCGCCCGGCGGGCACCTCCAGCGCGCAGTCCCGCACCGCCCAGGTGCGCCCGTAGCGCTTGCCGAGCGCTCTGGTCTCCACCGCCAGTTCCATCCGGACTCCCCTACGACAGGTCCTGGGGGGGGGGGGGGGGGGGGGGGGGGGGGGGGGGGGGGGTGGTGGGGGGGGGGTGGGGGGGGGGGGGGGGTCGTTGTGGCGCACGACCGAAGGCAC
>NZ_JBVJON010000008.1:403784-554224 GCF_055583145.1 Amycolatopsis sp. NPDC104819
CCTTTCTGCGCCCCCTCCCCCCCCTCCCCCTCCCCCCCCCCCCCCCCCCCCCCCCCCCCCCCCCCCCCCCCCCCCCCCCGCAACGTGGTCTCGATCAGTGCCGCGATGTCGTCTTCGGACATCCCGGCGGCTTCCGCGCGCCCCAGCCAGGCCACCAGCTCGTCCCGCAGCCGGCCCTGGTGGCCCAGCGACGGGCCGGCCAGGCTGCCGGTGACGAACGTGCCCACCCCCGGCCGGCCTTCGGCCAGCCCCTCCAGCACCAGTTCGCGGTAGGCCTTGAGCACGGTGTTCGGGTTGATCGCCAGCGACTGGGCCACGTCCCGCACCTTCGGCAGCTGGTCGCCGGGGCGCAGCAGGCCGACCCGCAGCGCCTGCTTCACCTGCACGACGAGCTGCATGTACGTGGCGACCCGGGAGCGGCCGTCCAGGACGAACTCGATCACCCCACACCCTCCTATTGTCCTACGACATTAAGACAACACCCGGAAACATCGTGCTGTCAAGGCGGACCCTCCGGGCATAGGGTTCCGGACGGGACGCACACCGGCACCGGGAGGCAGGCATGTCGTTGTTGGACGGGCTGAGCAAGGCGATCACGGACGGGTCGGTCGAGATCGTCGACCTCACCGCTCCCCTGAGCTCGAGCACGCCGATCCTGCAGCTGCCGGAGCCGTTCGCCAACACCATCCCGTTCCGCCTCGAGGAGATCAGCCGCTACGACGAGCGCGGCCCGCGGTGGTACTGGAACGACATCCACACCGGCGAGCACACCGGCACCCACCTCGACGCGCCCGTGCACTGGGTGTCCGGAAAGGACGGTCACGACGTCTCGGCGGTGCCGCTGAAGACGCTGGTCGCGCCCGCGGTCGTGCTGGACTTCTCCGCGAAGGCGGCGCAGGACCCCGACTTCCTGCTCTCGATCGACGACGTCCGCGCGTGGACGGCCGAGCACGGCCCGCTGCCCGACGGCGGCTGGCTGCTCTACCGCACCGGCTGGGACGCGCGCAGCGCCGACCAGGCCGAGTTCCTCAACGCCGACGAGGCCGGCTCGCACTCCCCCGGCGTCTCCCCCGAGTGCGCGCGGTGGCTCGCCGAAGAAACCCCGATCACCGGGCTCGGGGTCGAGACCGTCGGCACCGACGCGGGCCAGGCGCCCGGCCTCGACCCGATGTTCCCGTGCCACGAGCTGCTGCTGGGCGCCGGCAAGCACGGCCTCACACAGCTGCAGAACCTGGCTTCCCTGCCGCCGACCGGCGTGCTGCTGGTCGTCTCGCCGCTGCCGATCGTCGGCGGGTCCGGCAGCCCTGCCCGCGTGCTGGCCCTGGTGGAACGGTGAACGTCGCCGAGCTGGTCGGCCGGACCCTGGCCGGCCTCGGCGCCGGCACCGCGTTCGGGGTGGTCGGCAGCGGGAACTTCGAGGTGACGAACGCGCTGCGGGCGGCAGGCGTCCGGTTCGTCGCCGCCCGCCACGAGGGCGGCGCGGCGAGCATGGCCGACGCCTACGCCCGGATGAGCGGGAAGGTCTCGCTGCTGTCGCTGCACCAGGGCTGCGGGCTCACCAACGCGGTCACCGGGATCACCGAGGCGGCCAAGAGCCGGACGCCGATGATCGTGCTGACCGCCGACTCCGCGGGCGCGTCCGTGCTGTCCAACTTCCGCATCGACCAGGACGGCCTGGCCACGGCGGTCGGCGCGGTCCCGGAGCGGGTGCACTCCGCCGCGAGCGCCGTCGCCGACACCGTGCGGGCCTTCCGGACCGCGCGGCAGCAGCGCCGGACGGTGGTGCTGAACCTGCCGCTGGACGTCCAGGCCCAGCCCGCACCGGAGTCCCCGGAACGGTTGCCGGCGGTGGTCGGACCGGCCCCGATGCGCCCCGACATCGGCGCGGCCTCGGAGCTGGCCGACCTCCTGATGGCCGCCGAACGACCGGTGTTCATCGCCGGCCGGGGCGCCCGCGGCAGCCGGGAACCGTTGCGGGAGCTGGCTTCGCGCAGCGGCGCGCTCCTGGCGACATCCGCGGTCGCGCACGGGCTCTTCCACGGCGACGAGTTCGCGCTGGGCATCTCCGGCGGGTTCGCCTCGCCGACGGCCGCCGAGCTGATCGTCGGCGCGGACCTGGTGGTCGGGTGGGGCTGCGCGCTGAACATGTGGACCACGCGGCACGGCAAGCTGCTCAGCCCGCACGCGAAGCTCGTCCAGGTCGACCTCGAGCAGAGCGCGCTCGGAGCGCACCGCCCGATCGAGCTCGGGGTGGTCGGCGACGTCGGGTGCACGGCCGAAGACGTCCTGAGCGAGCTCGGTGACCACAAGGCGGTGGGGTACCGGACCGAAGAGGTCGCCACGCGGATCGCGTCCGGCCGCTGGACCGACGTCGAGCACGAGTCGCTGTCCCGCGGCGGCCGGATCGACCCGCGGACGCTCAGCCGGCTCCTGGACGAGATGCTGCCCGCCGAGCGGATCGTGTCGATCGACTCGGGCAACTTCATGGGGTACCCGAGCGCGTACCTCTCGGTGCCCGACGAGCAGGGGTTCTGCTTCACCCAGGCGTTCCAGAGCATCGGACTGGGCCTCGGCACGGCGATCGGCGCCGCGCTCGCCCACCCGGACCGGCTGCCGGTGCTGGGCACCGGCGACGGCGGGTTCCACATGGCGGTGTCCGAACTGGACACGGCGGTCCGGCTCGGCCTGCCCTTGGTGGTGATCGTCTACAACGACGCGGCGTACGGCGCGGAGGTCCACCACTTCGGCGACGCGGACATGACCACGGTCCGCTTCCCGGACTCCGACCTCGCCGCCATCGCCCGCGGCTTCGGCTGCGACGGCGTCACGGTGCGCTCGGCGGAGGATCTTTTCGCGGTGCGCGAGTGGCTCGCGGGCCCGCGGTCGGCGCCCCTGGTGATCGACGCGAAGATCGCCGACGACGGCGGCTCCTGGTGGCTCGCGGAGGCGTTCCGGCACTGACCCGTCCTTGACAGCGGACCGAGTGCGCTGGATCCTGGCCGAATTGTCTTACAGTCGTAAGACAGTAGGTATTTGCGCTGGGGAGCCATCATGCGCTTGTTCCGTTTTGTTCTGGCCGCGCTCGCGGCGGCGGCCCTGCTGGCCGCCCCCGCCGCCGCGGGCCAGTCCCGACCGTCCGACCCGGCCGGCGCCCTGCTGGCCGCGTTCGACTCGCACAAGATCGTCGCGAAGTCCAGCCCGGACGTCGGGGCGTTCCTGTTCGACCTGATCCGCGACCCGAGGTTCCCGGGCCGCGTGAACGACATCGCCGTGGAGTGCGGCAACTCGCGCCTCCAGCCCCTGCTGGACGCCTACATCGCGGGCGCCGACGTCCCGGACGTCAGCCGGGTGTGGCGTGACACAACGCAGCCGAGCTGCGGCTTCTCGACGTTCTACGAGCAGCTCTTCGCCCTGGTCCGGCAGGTCAACACCACACTGCCGGCAGCACGCAAGATCCGCGTGCTGGCCAGCGACCCCCCGGTCGACTGGAGCCGGATCCACAGCCCGGCGGACATGGAGCCGTTCCACGACCGGGACACGACGATCGTGTCGGTGGTGAAGACGCAGGTGCTGCAGAAGAATCGACATGCGTTGATGCTGTTCGGCCTGGGCCACCTGACCCACAACGGCGGCAGCGGAGCGGTGGCACAGCTGGAGCGCGAGTACCCGGGCGCGGCTTACGTCGTCGCCGATCACTTCGGGTTCACTTCGGACAACACGCGGCTGGAGCAGCGGCTGGGCGCGTGGCCTTCGTTGGTGCAGGTGCAGGGTTCGTGGCTGAGCACCCTCGACACGAAGTACTTCCCGACAAATCGCGAGTACCCGCCGGGCACGCGTGGTTATCCGGGCGTGGATGCGTACCTATATGAAGGTCCCGCTGATCTGTTGCTGCGAGAGCCGCTGTCGGCCAGGGCGGTGTTGGACACGGATTACCTGAACGAGCTGCGCCGGCGGGCGACTGTGTTGGAGACACCGCCGGGTGGGCTCGAGTGGCCGGAAACGTTCTTCGAGCGGGAGCGCCAGTCGGGGGTTCTGCTGCGCGGCAACTGAGAACGCGTGGGTGTAGGCCCGTAGCCGGTTGGCTGCGGGCCTTTCCCGTGTTCGGTTGTCTCAGGCCGCGAACGGCAAGGGTTGGTGGAGGTTGTTGCGCCGGGGTTTTCGGCGGTTGTCGAGGAAGGCGGGTGGGAGGAATTCCGGGAGGCCGTCGGCGGCCATGCGGACTTCCCAGCCCGAGCGGTGCAGCAGCCGGTGGTGGTGGGAACACAGCAGCACCAGGTTGTTCAGGTCCGTCGGGCCGCCCTCGGCCCAGTGGCGGACGTGGTGACCCTGGCAGTGGCGAGGTGGGCGGTGACAGCCGGGGAAGGCACACCCGCGGTCGCGGAGGTAAAGAGCCCGGCGCAGCCCCGCGGAGATCAGGCGGCGGAGCCGGCCCAGGTTCAGCGGTTCGCTTTTCTCACCCAGGACCGCGGGGATGATCATGCTGTCACAGGCATGGACGCGGGCCTCGGCAGCGCTCATGGTGCCGGTGTCGCCGAGGGTGGCCTTGCCGACACCGGACTTCAGGTCGGCCAGCGACACGGCGACCATGACGTGGGCCCGTTCACCCGCCTGCATCGGCAGGTCCGGGGAGTTGAGCGCAAGGTCGATCGCATCGGAAAGGGCATCACCGTAGCGTTCCTGCGGAGAGCGGAAGTCGTCCGCGGCGCGGCGTTCGGCCAGCGAGTCGAGTAATGCGCTGGCGCGGGTACCGGTTTCGTCGTCAAGACGGCCGGAGAGTTCCCAGACGCCGGATCTCTTGCGCCGCAGCGAAAGTTCCCGACGAGGAGTGCCAGGTTCGGCATCGTCGGGTTCGGCACCATCGGGGTCCAGGTGAGCAACGATCCGCGCCCCCAAGGCACCAACCTGCTTGTACCCGGCTTCGGCGGCAAAGGCGAGCAGGTCAGATTCGGCACCATCACGATGTTCGGACGGGACCTGCGCGAGCACCTCGACAATCGTATCGATCATCGGATTGCTCAAGGAACCCGCCGAAGCAGCAACCCCGGTGGCAGGAGCAAGAGCGGCAACCGAAGTGCCATCAAGAGCCCGACCAGGATTAAGAGCCCCGAGCCCGCTTCACAACACGCTCGGCAGCAGCCCGAGGAACATCAGCAAGGTGTTCAAAAAGCCGACCAACAGACCGATACCCAAAGAGCTCCTGAACACCACGCGCCTCAATCTCCACAAGAAGCGCACCGATCTCAGCCTCAGCAGACCGAACAACGCCGAGCAAGGCCCCAACACGCTCAGCCAGGGCCCCCGCATCAGCCCGCCGCACAAAGTTCCCGTCCACACATGAAGAATATCGAAGAACGAACAAGTGTTCATCACACAACGGGGTGGCAAGAGAGCAAGCTGTCCGCACCCCAGAACACCAACCACACGAAAACCCGGAGGAGGAGATCCGTAGCGTGGGGAATCGGCGCTACCGACCACAGCAGAAAGCAACCAGAGCAAGCGCCGATTCCCCACGCCCCGGCGAAGCCGAATCTTTAAACCCGCACCGACGGGGGAAACTCACCGAGCCCAGGATTCCAGAGCAATCAGAGTCTTGGTCCCAGTAACCTGATGATGCCGCCGAATCTCATCAATAGTGGTCTGCAGATGAGCCATATCCCGAACCCGCAGCCAAACAAGAGCATCCGGATCCCCGGCAATGGTGAAAACGGCTTGAGCCTCCGGCATCCGAGTGGTAGTCCGCAGGATCTCGGCAACCTTCGTATTCCCGACAAACCGCAACTCGGTGAACGCCTCGATCCCCCACCCGAGCTTCGCGTGGTCGACCTGAACGGTGAACCCCGTGATCACCCCGGTCTCCCGCAGCCGGTCGATCCGCCTCTTGACCGCGGCGGTCGAGAGGGTGACCCGCCCGGCGATGTCGGAGAGCGTACGGCGAGCGTCCTCGCGCAGCAGGCCGAGGATCTCGTGGTCGGTCGCGTCGAGCAGCTCGTCGGTCATGCGCCCGAGCCTAACTTCGCGCAAAAATCCGAGCCAGCCGACGCGGATGCCCGCCGAAATTTGCGTGTGAGACCTTGATCCGGCGACGCCTGTTGCGCAAGGGTGACGCGCGCCGCACTGTGCCCCGAAGCACACCCGGACGAGAGGACCGCGTCGTGGAGACGTTCACGCTGGAGGACCGCTATCTGCGGGAGGCGGGGACCGTGCACCTGACCGGGGTGCAGGCCCTGGTCCGGCTGCTGTTCGACCGCGTCCGCCACGACCGCGCCCACGGCGGCGACCCCGCCGTCTTCGTCTCCGGGTACGAGGGCTCGCCGCTGGCCGGCTACGACCTCGAGCTCGGCCGCCGCGCGAAGCTGCTCGAGAAGCACGACGTCGTCCACCGGCCAGGTCTCAACGAGGAGCTGGCCGCGACGTCGGTGATGGGCAGCCAGCTGGTCGCGGGCGCCGGCGGGCGGCGCGGGGTCACCGGGTTCTGGTACGGCAAGGCGCCCGGCCTCGACCGCGCCTCCGACGCCCTCCGTCATGCGAACCTCGCCGGCACCGACCCCCGCGGCGGCGCGGTCGCGCTGGTCGGTGACGACCCGAACGCCAAGTCGTCGACGGTCCCGTGCGCGTCCGAGCTCGCCCTCGCCGACCTGGCGATCCCGATCTTCTACCCGGTCGACTCCCAGGACGTCCTCGACCTCGGGATGCACGCGGTCGAGCTGTCGCGGGCCAGCGGGCTGTGGACGTCGCTCAAGGTCGTGGCCAACGTCGCCGACGCGTCCGGCACGGCGGTCGTGAGTCCACAGTGGACCGCACCGGAGATCGCCAAGGCCTACCGGCACGCGCCGACGTCCCGGCTGCTCGGCACCAGCCTCGCCGAGCTGGAGCGCAGCCTCTTCACCGTCCGGCTGCCACTCGCGCTGGAGTACCTGCGCGCGAGCGGGGTCAACCGGATCACGCACCGGGGACCGGCCGACCGGATCGGCATCGTGTCCGCCGGCAAGTCCTACCTGGACCTGCAGCAGGCGCTGCGCGCGCTGGGCCTCGACGAGGAAGGCCTGGCGAAGCACGGCATCCGTGTGCTCAAGCTCGGCGCGATCCACCCGCTCGAACCCGGGATCGTCCGCGAGTTCGCCGACGGCCTCGACGAGATCGTCGTGGTCGAGGAGAAGCGGGCATTCATCGAAACCGCGCTCAAGGAAGTCCTCTACGGCGTTCCCGGCGCGCCCGCCATCACCGGCAAGAAGGACCGCGACGGCCGGACGCTGTTCACCGAGCTCGGCGAGCTGGACCCGGACGGCGTCGCGACCGGCCTGGCCCGCCGGCTGCCCGACGGCATCCCGTCGGTGGACGCCTTCAAGGCGCGCCGTCGCCGTGAGCGCATCTCGGTGCCGCTGCTCGCCCGGACGCCGTACTTCTGCTCCGGCTGCCCGCACAACTCGTCGACGAAGGTCCCGGAAGGCACGCTGGTCGGTGGTGGCATCGGCTGCCACACGATGGCCCTGTTCATGGAACCCGACCAGGTCGGCACCGTCCTCGGCGTGACGCAGATGGGCGGCGAGGGCACGCAGTGGATCGGGATGGCGCCGTTCGTCGAGGCCGAGCACTTCGTGCAGAACATCGGCGACGGCACGTTCACCCACTCCGGCAGCCTCGCCGTGCGCGCGGCGGTCGCCGCCGGCGTGAACATCACCTACAAGCTGCTCTACAACTCCGCCGTGGCGATGACCGGCGGCCAGGACGCCGTCGGCGGGCTGCCCGTCGAGAAGGTCGCCGAGCTGCTGCTCGTCGAAGGCGCGAAGCGGGTCGTGATCACCAGTGACGCGCCGGGCAAGCTGCGCCGCCGCAAGCTGCCCGGTGGCGTCGACGTCCGCGACCGCACGGAACTGCTGGCCACCCAAGAGGAGCTGGCCGCCGTCAAGGGCGTCACCGTGCTCATCCACGAGCAGGAGTGCGCGGCCGAGAAGCGGCGGAAACGCCGTCGGGGCAAGCAGGAGACGCCCGCGACGCGCGTCGTCATCAACGAGCGCGTCTGCGAAGGCTGCGGCGACTGCGGCACCAAGTCGAACTGCCTGTCGGTGCAGCCGGTGGCGACCGAGTTCGGCCGCAAGACCACGATCCACCAGTCGTCGTGCAACGTCGACTACTCGTGCCTCGCCGGGGACTGCCCGTCGTTCGTCACCGTGGTGCCGACCGGGAAGAAGCAGCGCCGCAAGCTCGGTGAGCTGGCCGCCGACGCCGTCCCCGCGCCGGCGATGGCGGCCACGAAGGACTTCACGGTCCGGATCACCGGGATCGGCGGCACCGGTGTGGTCACGGTGACGCAGATCCTCGCCACCGCCGCGGTGCTCGACGGGCGGCACGTCCGCACGCTCGACCAGACCGGGCTCGCGCAGAAGGGCGGCGCGGTGGTGTCCGACCTGAAGGTGACGGCGGAGCCGGTCGAGCAGGCCCCGAAGCTGGCCACCGGCGAATGCGACCTCTACCTGGCGTGCGACGCGCTGGTCGGCGCCGACCAGACGAATCTCGGGGTCGCCGACCCGGCCCGCACGACCGCCGTCGTCTCCACCACGGAGGTCCCGACCGGCCGGATGGTCGTCGACACGACGGTGTCCTTCCCGGACCCCGGCAGTGTCCTGGCCCCCCTTGAGGCCGCGGCGGCGCGCACGGTTTCGCTCGACGCGCGCGGCCTGGCCGAGACGCTCTTCGACGACGACCAGTTCGCCAACGTGCTGCAGCTCGGCGCCGCCTACCAGACCGGCGTGATCCCGCTGCCCGCCACGGTGATCGAGCGCGCGATCGAGCTCAACGGAACCGCGGTCGCCGCGAACGTCCAGGCGTTCCGCCGCGGCCGCCAGCTGGTCGCCGACCCGGACGCGCTGACGACGTCGACTGCTCTCACCGTCACGGTCGCTCAGCCGGCGGCGCGGGCGCTGGTGCACGCGGCGCCCGGGTCCGAGCTGGCGCGGGTGCTCGACATCCGGGTCCCGGACCTGGTCGCCTACCAGGACGAGGCCTACGCCCGCGCGTACGCCGAGTTCGTCGAGCGGGTGCGGGTGCTGGAGGACGGGCCGACCGAGGTCACCGAAGCGGTCGCGAAGCACCTGTACAAGCTGATGGCCTACAAGGACGAGTACGAGGTCGCCCGGCTTTCGCTCGACCCGGCGTTCGCGACCGGGCTGGCCGAGCAGTTCGGCGAGGGCACGCGGTTCGCCTACCGGCTGCACCCGCCGGTGCTGCGCGCGCTCGGGATGAAGCGCAAGATCAGCCTGGGCCCGTGGTTCCGGCCGGCGTTCCGGCTGCTGCACGCGCTGCGGCGGCTGCGCGGCACCCGGTTCGACCCGTTCGGCCGCGCCGAGGTCCGGCGGGTGGAGCGCGAGCTGGTCGAGGACTACCGCGGCACCGTGCTGGAGGCGTTCCGGGCCGCCGACGTCGACCGGGCGCGGGTGCTGGCCCTGGCCGAGCTGCCGGACCTGGTCCGCGGGTACGAAGACGTCAAGCTCGCCAACGTCGCCCGCTACCGGGAGAAGAAGGCCGAGCTGCTCACGCTCGTAAGTAGCTGAGCATCGCCTGGGCCTCGTCGGGGACGCGCAGCTTCGCGCTGACGTCCCCGGCGTGCTGCCGGGCCGCCGCGGTGCCGATGCCGAGCAGCCGGCCGATCGCCGGCACCGAATGGCCTTCGGCCAGCAGCGCCACGACCTCGCGCTCACGGGCCGTCAACGACGTCACCGGGTCACCGGGGCGGCGGCGGGCCAGCTGGACGGCGACGACGTCGCGGTCCAGCACCGTGCCGCCCGCCGCGACCCGGCGCAGGGCGTCCAGGAACTCGCCGGGCCGGCCCACGCGCTCCTTGAGCAGGTACCCCGCGCCGCCGCCGTCCGCGGCCAGGAGGTCACCCGCGTAGCCGTCTTCGACGAAGGCGGACAGCGCGAGGATCGCCAGGCCCGGGGCGCGCCGCCGGGCTTCCAGCGCCGCGCGGAGCCCTTCGTCGGTGAACGTCGGCGGCAGCCGGACGTCGACGACCGCCAGGTCCGGGGCCTCCGTCTCGACCGACGCCACCAGGTCCTCCGGGTGGTCGACGGCCGCGACGACGGCAAAACCCTCGCTGCGCAGGAGCAGCACCAGCCCCTCGCGCAACAGGGCGTCGTCCTCCGCGATCACGATCCGCACGGCGGCTGCCTCCTCGCTCCACGCCTCTCCCTGCCTGGATGCACGGATGGGCGGGTGCGTCCGGTTCAGCCGACGCCGGTGGTCCGGAAGCGGGCCCGGTAGTCGCTCGGGGTCACGCCCAGGCCGCGCGCGAAGGCGCGACGCAGCGTCTCCGTGGATCCGAAGCCCGACCGCCGCGCCACGACGTCGAGCGGGTCGGTCGTGGTCTCCAGCTGCTGCTGGGCGAACTCCAGCCGCACCCGCTCGACGAACCGCGCCGGGGTCAGGCCGAGCTCCTCGTGGAACAGGCGGGTCAGGTGCCGCGTGCTGACCCCGGCGCGGGCCGCCAGGTCGTCGAGCGTGTGCGGGGCCGACGGGTCGGCCGCGACGGCGTCGAGCACCGCCCGCAGCAGCTCGGTGCGCGGGCGGCCGGTCTCCAGCCGGACGCTGAACTGCGACTGGCCGCCCGGCCGCTGCAGGAAGACGACCAGGTGCTTGGCCACCAGCCGGGCGGTCTCGGCGCCGAGGTCCGCCTCGACCAGCGCGAGCGCCAGGTCGATGCCGGAGGTGACGCCGGCCGAGGTGATGACCGGGCCGTCCTGGACGAAGATCGCGTCGGCGTCGACGCGGACGAGCGGGAAGCGGCGGGCGAGCTGGTCGGTGAGGTCCCAGTGGGTGGTGGCGCGCCGCCCGTCGAGGACCCCGGCGGCGGCCAGGGCGAACGCGCCCGCGCACACCGAGGCTGTGCGGCTCGCGCCGTCGGCGAGCCGGCGGATCTGCGCGACCAGCTCGGTGTCGGCGATCGTGCGGACCCATTCCGGGCCGCCGGGCACCAGGACGGTCGCGCCGCGCGGGTCGGCCGTCGTGAGGTCGAGGTCGGCGCCCAGCCGGGTGCCGGTGTTGGCGCGGACGTCCGCGCCGCCGGGCGACGCCGTCCGCAGCACGTACTGCCCGCCGTGCGCGTTGGCCTCGGCGAAGACCTCCAGCGGGCCCGAGACGTCGAGCAGGCGGACGCCGTCGTAGAGGACGACGAGGACGGTCCGGGCGCGCACCTCAGCCCGTGCCGGACCAGCCGCTCAGGCGGTTGAGCAGCCGCTCCAGCACCTCGGGGTCGGCGGCGACCGGAGCGCCGGTGACCGGCTCGTCGACGAGGGTCCGGCGGTCCTGGCGCCGCGGCAGGCGCACCTGCCGCGCGTTCATCCCGCCGGGCAGCTCGAGCTCGCACCACGTGGTGCGGGCCCCGCCCACGCCCGGGGTGACGCCGACGCGCTCGCCCGGTCCGGCGACCTTCGGCTCCGGCAGCCCGGGCACGTCGTCGTCGACCTCGACGGACAGCACTTCGGCGCGGAGCCGCAGCCGGAGCGTGACGAAGGCGGGCGACCGGGGGTCGCCGGCGTCGATCACGGTCTCGACCAGCCGTTTCGCGGTCGCGGTCACCTGCTCCAGCATCGGCAGCAGGGACCAGTCGGTGAGAATCAGGCGGACGAACAGTTCCGTGACCGGCAGCGCGCTGGGCTGCGCGACCAGCCGGATATCGTCCATCTGGGAGGTGTGCGCGCTCAAGCCTGACCTTCCTCGCCCAGGTCGACTGCCGGGTCCCGCATCTTGCCACCCGGCCTCCGGCGGCACGGTACCGGCTGTGCTCGCGTTGCTACCGTCGGGGCCATGGGTGAGCTGGTGGAGGACGAGGCGCAGCGCGCCGCACGGCTGCTGGACGCGCAGGCGAAGGCCGTCGAACTGTTCGCGGCCGTCGAGGAACGCGGGATCCTGGCGCCCGGCGTCCGGGAGACCGAGGCGAGCAACGCGATCCGCGACCTGGCCGGTGACCTGCTGGGGATCCACCGCTACTGGCACAAGCGGATCGTCCGCGCGGGCGTCAACACGCTGCGGCCCTACCGCGAGAACCCGCCGGACCGGGTGCTCGCGGAGGACGACATCGTGTTCGCCGACTTCGGCCCGATCTTCGAGGACTGGGAAGCGGACTTCGGCCGGACGTTCGTGCTGGGCGACGACCCGGTCAAGCACCGCCTCTGTGCCGCGCTGGGTCCGGTCTTCGACGCCGGACGCGCGTACTTCGCCGCCCGGCCGGACATCACCGGCGCGCAGCTGTACGCGCACATGGTCGAGCTGGCGCGGGAAGCGGGCTGGGAGTTCGGCGGCGCGATCGCGGGGCACCTGGTCGGCCAGTTCCCGCACGAGACGATCGACGGCGACCGCATCGACTCCTACATCGCGCCGGGCAGCGACGGCCCGATGCGGCGGCCGGACCGCAACGGGCAGACGTCGCACTGGATCCTGGAGGTCCACCTCGTGGACCGGGACCTGGGGATCGGCGGGTTCTTCGAGCAGCTGCTGACGCTGGGCCCGAGCGCCGCGGAGTCCTGAGCGCCCCGAGGTGGCCTCGGGGCGCTCGGGCCGGGCTTCAGACCCGCGCCGGGACCCACAGCTCGTCGATGAGCTTCTCCGCGGTCGCCAGGCTGGCGTCCGCCAGCGGGATGAGCTCCGCCATCGCCGGGTTCACCGGGGCCAGCGTCAGCTCCGCCGTGATGAACCGCGGCTCCAGGCCGGTCAGCGCGACGCCGTGCGGGAGCCACTGCTCGGCGTGGTCCCAGCCCTCGCGGGGCGTTCCCTCGCCGTACCCGCCGCCGCGGGAGGCCAGCACGATGAACTCGCGGCCGCCCAGCAGGCCCGTCATGGTCTCGTGGTCGACCGAGAGCCCGGGCGCGATGAGGTGGTCGACCCACGCCTTGACGCTGCTCGGCGCGCCGTAGTTGTAGACCGGCAGGCCCAGCAGCACGGTGTCGGCCGCCTTGATCTCGGCGATCAGCTCCTGGGTCAGCGCCCACGACGCGGCCTGGGCCGGCGTGTGCTGCTCGGGCGGGATCGCGCGGGCCGGCCCGCTCGCGGCGTCGAGGTGCGGGAGCGGGTGTTCGCCCAGGTCGCGGTAGGTGACCGTGCCGCCGGAGTGCGCGGCGCGCCACGCGGCCGCGGCCCGGGCGCTGAGCCGCCGGCTCACCGAGCGCTCACCCTGGATGCTCGAGTCGATGTGGAGGAGATGCGCCATGTCGTTAGCCGCCCATAGATCGTTGGTGTTGGACAAATCATTAATAGCACATGCACCATCGATGTGCCCATATACTGGACCGATGACCTCGTTGCCGGTCGTCAACCAGCCGCCCCACCGGTGCGGCGCGCTGCTCGACCACCTCTGGCGCCGGATCCGGCTGCGCAGCGAGTCGGTGCTGGCCCCGCTCGGCCTGCGGCCGCGGCACGTGCTCGCGCTCACCGTGCTGCGCGACCGCGGCGGCAGCTCACAGCAGGACCTGGCGAAGATCCTCGAGATGGACGGCACGAACATCGTCGGGCTGCTCAACGACCTCGAAGCCGAGAACCTGGTCGAACGCCGCCGCTCCCCCGTCGACCGGCGGCGCCACGTCGTCGAGCTCACCGACGTCGGCGCGAAGCTGCTGGCCCGCGCCGAGTTCGCGCTCGCGGCGGTCGAGGATGAGGTGTTCGGCGCGCTCAGCCACGACCAGCGCGAGACGCTCTACGAACTGCTCCACCAGGCCACGAGCCTGTCCGACACCGAAGCCTGCGCGGGCGGCGTCTCGGACTGCTGAGGCTCAGCCCCCGGCGATGTCGCGGGCCAGCTGCCGGGCCTCGGGCAGCGTGAACTTCCCGGTGATCTGCGTTTCGCCGCCGGTGATGGCGGACTGGACGGCCGGTGCGGTCAGCACCCGGCTCTTGAGCACCATGGCAACCTGCGAACCGACGTTCTGCCCGGTCCACTCGGCCCAGATCTTCGCGCCCTTGGTCGTGAAGCTGAGGTTGACGACCGAACCACCCGTCTGCGGATCCACGGTGGCGTCCACCCGGCTCACGTCCGCGCCGCCGAGGAAGCTGGGCCCGAGGACGTATTTCGTGCCCAGCGTGCGGTCGCAGCTGATCAGGGGCAACGCGGGATCGTCGCAACCGTCGAGCGGGTCGGGCTTCCCCTGGGCGCAGTCGAACCCCCGCGCGGCAGCCTGCTGGACGGCGGGATCGGTGCTCTGCCGCTCGGCGGCCGGGCCCGTCGGCGGCCCGGCCGGCACCTCGGTCAGGACCGGGCGGAACCGCAGCACCGTCCCGTCCTTGACGACGAACCCGGTGGGCCAGGCGTGCCCCGCGACCGGGGACTGGCACCCGGCGACCACAACGAGGGCGGCGACGGCCGCGAGCAGTTTCCGCACGCCGCCATTCTCGCGTGCGGGCCTACCCGGCCGCCAGGACCGCTTCGAGGCCGGACGCCTGGGTCCGCCAGTCGGTCACGTTCGGCGTGGTCCCGGTCCAGCGCTGGCCGATCCGGTTCAGCGGGTCCCGGTCGCCCGTCCACAGCGCGTCCGCCTGCCGCTGCGCGAAGGCGCGGTAGGTCGCCGAGCCCGTCGCCGCGGCAAGGTCGCCGAAGTACCGCATGAAGATGCCCTTGAACTGCTTCTGGTTGTCGTCACACGAGCCCGCGCCGGTGTCGCAGGACTCGACGAGCACCCCACCCGAGGTGAGCCGGGCCATCGCCGCGTCGGCCAGCCGCCGCGCGGCGTCCAAATAGGACCCGACACCGGTGGCGCGCCAGAGTTCGACCAGGCCGCCGATGCCGAGGCCCTGGTTGTAGGTCCAGACCGTCTGACCGTTGTTCGCGCAGGACCCCGTCAGGCCGTCGTTCACCAGTCCGGACGGGTTGACCAGACCACTGTTCAGGTACCAGTCGCCCGCGGTCCTGGCCCGCTGTCCCCACACGGTGTCACCCGCGACGCGCGTGTGCAGAGACGCCGTCAGCCGCAGGTACAACCCGGCCGTAACGGCGTTCTTGTAGGTCCGCTCGCGGTCCCACCAGACCCCGCCACCGCACGTGCCGGTGTCCCAGAACCCGTTGACGTAGCCGGCGATCGTCGTCGCTTCGGTCAGGTAGCGGGCGTCGTGGGTGCGGTCGTAGACGGCGATCCAGGCCAAGCCCCACCACGCGCTGTCGTCGATCGCCCGGCTGACGAAGTGCCCGTCGATCGGGTCGGAACTGCGGGCCCCGGCGGGGAACGCGGCCCGGTTGACGTCGAAGGTGCGGGCCAGCGCGCCGTCGAAACCACCGGCGTCCGCGACGGCCGTCACCGCGACCGCCGAGTTCCACCAGCTCGAAGGCCACCACGCGGTGTACGGGTCGTAGGACCACATCAGCGCGTCGAGCGCCCCGGCGGCGCGGGTCGTGGCCGGGCGCGCCCAAGCGGTGCAGCTTCCCTGCGCGTGCGCGGCTTCCCGGCCGCACGCCCGCACGGCGCCGCCGAACAGCCGGCCGCGGGGATCGCGCGTCGCGAACGCCGTGGTGCTGCGGCCGGTCGCGCCCGCGGCGACGCCGGCGCGGCCCAGCGACGAGCCGTCCGGCCAGCTCGCGCCCGCGTCCCAGGAGCGGTCGAGCCAGATCTCGTCCCCGGCGCCGCCCGCCTCGATGCTCCCCCACGCCAGGCCACGGCCGTCGAAGTGCAGGCGGATGGTGCGCCCGAACAGGGTTGTCGGCGCCACCGGCTGGCTGTCGCCGGCGCCGGGTGCGCTGCCGTCACAGGCGGCGTCGCACACCGCCGGGTAGATCCACGCGGTGCAGCCGACCCCCTGCGCGTCACCGCAGGCCCGGACCAGGCCACGGCGGTGGTGCGCCGGATCGGTGAGGTTGTACATGAGCGTGCGCGTGCCGGTCCACGAGCCGGGGACGGTCGCCTTGCCCAGCAGGCCTTCCCAGGTGGCGCCGCCGTCCCACGAGCGGTCGAGCCAGACACCGTCGCCGGCGACGCCGTTGTCGATGCTCGCCCAGGCCATGCCGTCCGGGTCGGAGGCGTGCAGCCGCAACACCCGGTTGTTGATCACCTTGTCCGGCAAGGGAAAGCTCTCCCGCGCGGCCTTCGACGGATCGAGCGTGTCACACGAGGTGACACACACCGCCGTCGCCGCCGCGGCGGGGATCGGGGTCAGGGAACCGAGGACGAGCAGCACCACGAGCAATGTCCGCATCGACATCCCTCTCCACGCACCGGGGGTGGCTCCAGGGTAGGGAACGGCGGCGCGAACCTGAAGGAATCCGCCCGGTTCTGGCTCGTTCCGGACAGTGTTTACCCGTTCAGGCGGGATTCTGGTACATCGCCAGGATTCGCCGCAGCTGGGACAGCTGGTCTTGCGCCTCCTTCAGCTGCCGTTCGAGGTCCTCCCGCTTCCGGCGCTCGTACTCAGCGCGCGTGAAGTGCAGCTCCATGAAGTCGATGACCCGGTTGAGCTGCAGCTCGTGCTCGCGTTCCCGTGCGTGGAGCGCGCGCAGCTCCTGCTCGTACTCGACGTCGCCGGGCGAGAGGACCGCTCCCCCGGCCGTGCAGCCGGCCCGCAGCCGCGCGAAGTCGTCTTCGAGCTGACGGCACTTGATCTCTTCGCGGGCCAGCCGGGCCGCGAGGTCCTGGGAGAAGTCGTTGAGGTCGTTCTTGATGACCAAGCCGAGCTCGGACGAAGCGGTGCTCGTCTCGAGCTGGTGTTCGCGCGGCAGCCGGGCCCCGGCGAACAGGGCGGTCATCGTCGAGCGGGCCAGGGACTTCGGCTGGTTGGCCGACGACTTGGCCAGCTCGTCGTAGGTCCTCCCGGCCGGTTCGCAGTTGTCCGGGCTCGTTCCGTTCGCTGGGAATCCCGCGCCGGAGACGGTCTCCTGGAGGCATGAAGACATCAAGAACGACGACGTCCGCCGAGCTGTTCACGTTCCTGCGGTGGGTGATGAGCTCCCGGGCCCGCGCGAGCCACATGCGCAGGCTGCTGTACGTCGTGGGTGGGATCACCACCCTGATCGTCGGTGAGCTCGTCCTCGTCTTCGCCACCGCCGGGGTGTCACCCGTCGCGGCCGGAGCGGCTTCGTGCGCCGCGGCCGGCTTCGGCTACCGGGCACGCCGCAGCCGGGCGCGCCGGTGCCGTTAGGTGCCCTCCGGCGGGAAGAGGCGCGGCATGAACGCCAGCATCAGCGCCGACCAGACGACGTGGGTCAGCAGCGGCGCCTGCACCCCGCCGGACCGGCTTCGCTGCACCGCGAAAAGCGTCCCCATGGCCGCCGATGCCAGTACCAGCGCGGGATTCCGGGTCGCCGTCGTGGACAGCACGTACACCGCCGTCGAGCCGCGCGCGCCGAACGCGTCGTAGACCGCGCCGCGGAAGAAGACCTCCTCGGCCGCGCCCGTCACCAAAGTCGTCACCGCCACCGAAGGGGTCGAGCCGCGATGCGCGTGGTCGAGCACGCCGGCGATCGCCCGGCGCAGCAGCGGGATGTGCCGGGCCACCAGGGCACCGCCGTAGAACACCGCGAACGCGGCCGCGCCCGCCAGGACCGGCTGGACGACGTCGGGGCGCCCGCGCCGGATCGGGCCGGCCGCCGCCGCGCCGCTCAGCCAGGTCGCGGCGACCGACGCCGTGAGCGTGTGGAAGCGGCGCGAACCCGAGCGGCTGGCCAGTGACGCGCCGAGCAGCCCGGACCCGCCGGCCGTCACCGCGGCCAGGAACCCCTTCGTCACGCCGGCCGCCGGTTCTTCGCCCGCTCGCCCAGCGCCTGCAGCACGGCTTCGTCGTAGCCCAGTGGCTCGAACTCGACGATCCGGCGGATCGCGTCGTCGCGGACGACCACCTCGTTGGTCATCGAGTCGATCAGCGCCCGCCCGGTCGTGACGTCGATGTCGGTCACCAGCGAAAGCCAGTACGAGGACAGCTTCGGCGACAGCAGCGGCACCGGCACGATCAGCAGCGGCCGGCCCTCGATCGCCGCCACCCGCTGCAGCATGTCGCGGTAGGCCAGCACCTCGGGGCCGCCGATGTCGAACGTCCGGCCCTCGGCCTCCGGGTGGTCGAGCACGCCGGCGAGGTAGCGGACGACGTCGGCGATCGCGATCGGCTGGGTGCGGGTGCCGACCCAGCGCGGGGTGACCATCGCCGGCAGGTGCTCCACCAGCTGGCGGGTCAGCTCCCACGACGTGCCGCCGTGCCCGATCACGATCCCGGCGCGCAGCACCGTCACCGGCACGCCGGTCTCCCCCAGCAGCCGCTCGACCTCACGCCGGCTGGCCAGGTGCTCGGACAGCGAGTCGTCGTCGTCCCCGAGCCCGCCGAGGTAGACGATCCGGCGCACGCCCGCGTCGGCCGCCGCGCGGGCGAAGGCGCGGGCCGCGTCGGCGTCCCGGCGCTGGAAGTCCGCGCTGTCGAGCGAGTGCACGAGGTAGTAGGCGGCGTCGGCGCCCTTCAGTGCGTCACGCAACGACCCGACGTCGGCGACGTCGCCGCGCACGGCCTTCCCGGCGCCTTCGTACTTCGCGGGGTGCCGCGTCATCGCGAGCACCTCGTGTCCCGCGTCTTCCAGCGCCGGGCACAACCGGCTGCCGACGAACCCCGAAGCCCCGGCCACCAGTACTCGCATGCCCGCGACGTTAACCGGGGTCCCGCCGGCCCGCAGAACGCCCGGTGCCGGCGAAGCAGACCGCGGCGACCACTCCCGCGCAGCCGACGAGCTGCAGCACCCCGGGCGACTCGCCGAGCAGGCCGATCCCCAGCAGCACCGCGCCGACCGGTTGCAGCAGCATGAGCGTCGCCCCGGCGGTGGCCGACATCCGCGGCAGCGCGGCCGAGATCAGCAGCCAGCCGACCAGCTGGCCGAGGACGGCGAGCGCGGCGAGCCACCCGAACGTGGGCCACCCGGGCGCGAAGTCGAGCGTGCCGGACGGGACGCCGAGCACCACCGCGACCACGCCGGCGGAGAGCGTCGCCAGCAGCAGGGACCACGACTGTGTCCCGTGGCCGCCGCTGAGCCGGATCAGGAAGAGGTACCCGGCGTACCCGGCCCCGGCCAGCAGCGCCGCGACCGCGCCGGTGACCGGATCCGGGCCGAACGCGCCGGTCCCGGCGAACCCGCCGGCCAGGACGACCCCGCCGAGCAGCACGGGCACGGCGACCAGAAACCGCTTCGCCGGCCGTTCGGACAGGAACACGAACGCCAGCACCGGCACGATGATCACCTGCACGGCGAGCAGCACCGTCGCGATGCCGGCGCCGACCCGCGGGATCGCCTCGCCCCAGAGCACGAAGTCCAGGCCGAGGCCGACCCCGGCCAGCAGCGGGAAGAGCACCCGGCGGCGGGTCCCCGGGGCGGCCTTCCGCCGTTCCCGCGCGGCCAGCGCGACCAGCACCGGCAGCGCGAGCAGGCACCGCCAGAACGCGCTCGTGGCGCCGCTGGCGTGCGAGACCTTGATGAAGACCGACGACAGCGAGATGCAGAAGCCGCCGAGCGCGGCGAGCAGGCGCGGGTCGATGCGCTGGGTCAGCGGCAGGGCGGGCGTGGGGCGGGTCGCGGTCGTGGTCACGTCCTCCAGCGTGCGGTCTTCGACTGTCAAGGACAAGCGAATGTTTCTGCGGAGAATCCGGTAGCATTTCTACTGTGTTCGGACTGGATCGGATGCGTGCGCTGCACGCCGTCGCCACCCAGGGCTCGGTCGCCTCGGCGGCCGCGTCGTTGCACGTCACGCCGTCCGGGGTGTCCCAGCAGCTGGCGAAGCTGGAGCGGGAGGCGGGCCAGCCGCTGCTGGAGCCGCGCGGCCGCGGGGTCCGGCTGACCAAGGCGGGCCAGGTGCTCGCCGGGCACGCCGAGCGGATCCTCGCGCAGGTCGCCGAGGCGAAGGCGGACCTGGAGCTGCTGCGCGAGGACGTCATCGGGCCGCTGCGGGTCGGCGCGATCCCGACGACGGTGCACGCGCTCCTGCCGCCCGCGCTGGCCACGCTCGCCGCGCAGCACCCGCGCCTCGCGGTGACGCTAAACGAGGGTGAGGCGGAGCAGACCATGCCGCGGGTGCTGGCCGGCGACCTCGACGTCGCGGTGGTGGAGAGCTGGACCGACCGCCCGACGGTGATCCCGCCGTCGACGACGCGGATCGAGCTGTTCGCCGACGTCGCCGACCTCGTGCTGCCCGCCGGGCACCGGCTGGCCCACCGCAAGGCCGTCGAACTGTCCGAAGTGGACGATCTGCCGTGGATCGGCTGGAGCGCCGGGTCCGGGTGCCACGAATGGCTCGTGCAGGTGCTGCGGAAGCAGCGGCTGGAGCCGCGGATCACCTGCACGGTCGGCAGTTACCCGACGCAGCTGGCCCTGGTGGCGGGCAACGTCGGCGCGGCGCTGGTCCCCCGGCTGGCCCGCGAGCGGCTGCCCGACGGCGTCCGCGTCCTGACCACGCGCCCGCCCCTGACCCGCACGATCTACGCGATCTGCCGCACGGGCGAGGAAGACCACGGCGCGGTGCGCGCCTGCCTGGACGCACTGCGCGCCGCCTCGGCTCGTTACGAAGGCCCGCGCTGAGACTGCGCCGGTTCGGCAGCCCAGCTAGCCAGCAGCCGCAACGCCTCCTCCGACGGTGAGCCCGGTTCGACCGTGTGCACCCCGAGCACCTGGTCCCGGTCGCCGGTCGGGGTCAGCGCCTCGTAGCCGAGGACCAGGTCGCCCACCACCGGGTGGCGGTAGTGCTTGGTGCCGTGGGTGCGCTGGTAGACGTCGTGCTCGGCCCACCAGCCGCGGAAGTCCTGGTCCCGCACCGAAAGCTCGCCGACCAGCGCGGCCAGCGCCGGGTCGTGCGGGTTGCGGCCCGCGTACAGGTGCAGGGTCGCCACCACGCTGCGGGCGGCCGACGCCCAGTCCGCGTACAGGTCGCGGGCGAGGGGGTCCAGGAAGACGAACCGGGCCATGTTCCGCTCCCGCGGCGGGAGCGCGTCGAAGTCCCGGTAGAGCGCCTTGGCCAGCGGGTTGCTGCCCAGGACGTCCAGCCGGCGCCCGGTGACGATCGCCGGGACGTCGGACAGGGTCTCCAGCACGCGCAGCAGCCCGGGCCGGATCCGCTGCGGCGGCAGGGGCCGCGGGCGGCGGCTCGGCTTGGCCACCGCGAACAGGTGGCGCCGCTCGGTCTCGTCGAGCCGCAGCGCCCGGGCGATCGCGTCCAGCACCGACTCCGAGACGTTCAGGTTCCGCCCGCGCTCGAGCCGGACGTAGTAGTCGACGCTCACCCCGGCCAGCCGCGCGACCTCCTCGCGCCGCAGGCCCGGGACGCGCCGGACCCCGGGTTCCGGGGCGAGCCCGGCGTCTTCGGGGGTGACCCGGGCCCGCCTCGCCCGCAGGAAGTCCCGCAGTTCGGAGTTGCCCTCGCTCATGTCCCCAGCCTAGGTCGGCGGCCGGGCTCGTGCGGGGGTCTGCTGGACCCCCGGTAGCAGCGGGCCTCCTTCGCGACCATCAACCGGCCGTGTCCGGCGGTTACCTGGGAGCAGACCAGTTCCCGAGACGAGGAAGAACCGAGATGGAACGCGAAATCCTGGGCGGCACCGGCATGTCCGTGAGCCGCTTCGCCTTCGGCGCCATGATGCTGGGCGCGCTGGGCAACACCGACCGCGCCGAGTCGGTGCGGATGATCCACGCGGCGCTCGACGCCGGGATCAACTTCGTCGACACCGCCGACGTCTACTCCCACGGCGAGTCCGAAGAGATCGTGGGCGAGGCCCTCAAGGGCCGCCGCGACGACGTGGTGCTCGCCACGAAGTTCTCCATGCCGATGGGCCCCGACGCCAACCAGGCCGGCGGCTCGCCGCGGTGGGTCAAGCGCGCCGTGGAAGCCAGCCTGCGCCGGCTCGGCACCGACCACCTCGACCTCTACCAGATGCACCGGCCGGACCACGCCACCGACATCGACGAGACGCTCGGCGCGCTGTCGGAGCTCGTCCGGGCGGGCAAGGTGCGCGCGATCGGGTCGTCGACGTTCCCGGCCGAGCTGATGGTCGAGGCGCAGTGGGCCGCCCGGCGGGCTGGGCACCACCGCTTCCGCACCGAGCAGCCGCGGTACTCGATCCTGACCCGGATCATCGAGAACGACGTCCTGCCGACGGCCCAGCGCCACGGCATGGGCGTGCTGACCTACGGCCCGCTCTCCAGCGGCTGGCTGACCGGCCGTGACCCGGCGCAAAGCCACCGCGCCGGGCTCATGCCCGAGGTGTTCGATCTGGCGATCCCGGAGAACCGGGCGCGGGTGGACGCCGTCGACCGGCTGGGGAAGCTCGCCGGCGAGGCCGGGATGCCGCTGACGCACCTGGCGGTGCGGTTCGTGCTGAGCCACCCGGCCGTGACGTCGGTGCTGATCGGCCCGCGCACGCCCGAGCAGCTCGACGACCTGCTGACCGCGGCGGGACCGCTGCCCGGTGACGTGCTGGACCGCATCGACGAGATCGTCCCGCCCGGCACCGAGGTCAACCGGCACGACAACTACCGGGCGGCGGCCCCGGCGATCGAGGACCCGCGGCTGCGGCGGCGCTGAGGCCCGGTGCTGGCGTGCCCGCGCGGCCACGCGCATGCTGGAGCCGTGATCAGCACTTCGGATGTCGAACGGGCGGCCGCGCGCATTCACGGCCGGGTCCGCCGCACGCCGGTCCTCGCGGGGGACGACGGCCTGTGGTTCAAGCTCGAGCAGCTCCAGCACACCGGGTCGTTCAAGGCCCGCGGCGCCTTCAACCGGATCCTCGCCGCGGGTGAGCTCGCGGCGGCCGGCGTGGTGGCGGCGTCCGGCGGGAACGCCGGGCTCGCCGTCGCCCACGCCGCGCGGGAGTTCGGGGTGGCCGCGCGGGTCTACGTCCCGGAGACGGCCCCCGCGGTGAAGGTCGCGAAGCTGCGGAAGCTGGGCGCGGCCGTCGAGCTGGTCGGCGACAAGTACGCGGACGCCTACGACGCGGCCGTGAAGCACGCGGCGGACTCCGGTGCGCTCTTCTGCCACGCCTACGACCAGCCCGAGATCTGCGCCGGGCAGGGCACCGTCGGGCTGGAGCTGCTGGAGCAGGTCGAGGGGCTCGACACGATCCTGGTCGCGGTCGGCGGCGGCGGGCTGCTGGCCGGCATCACCGCCGCGGTCGAGGGCCGGGCGCGGGTGGTCGGCGTCGAACCGCGCACGGCGCCGACGCTGAACGCGGCGCTGGCCGCCGGGGCGCCGGTCTCGGTCGAGGTGTCCGGCGTCGCCGCCGACTCCCTCGGCGCGACCCGCCTCGGTGACATCGCCTTCGCCGTCGCCACCCGCGCGAACGTGGGCTCGGTGCTCGTGGACGACACCACGATCCTCGACGCCCGGGCCGCGTTGTGGGACCAGTACCGCCTGGCCGTCGAGCCCGGCGGGGCGACGGCGTTCGCCGCGCTACTCGCCGGCGCCTACCGCCCGGCGCCCGGCGAGCGCGTCGCCGTCCTGCTCTGCGGGGCCAACACCGACCCCGCGACGCTCACTTCCCCGACAGCCGTGCCACCAGCGGCGCGAACTCTTCGATGAACGCGGAGTTGACGCTGACGTAGGAGACGCCCAGCTCTTCGCGACGCCGTTCGAGCTCCTCGGCCATGTCGTCGAGGCTGCCGCGGATCATGGTCAGCGAGTCGTGCTCGATGAGCGTTTCCGCGTCGACGCCGATGAACCCGCGGATCCACGGCGGCACCTGCTCGCCGACAACGAAGAGGTTGAGCGCCAGCTCGAGGTCGCGGTCGCCGGCCGCGGCGCGGATCTCCTCGACGTACCCGGCCATCTCCTCGCGGGTGGTCAGCACCCCGCCGGCGAGGGTGACGATGTCCGCTTTCGCCCCGGCGAGCCGACGCGCCTTCGGGCCGCCGGCGGCGACCATCACCGGCGTGTGCGCGTCGCCGTCGAGGCGCCGCACGTGGTCGATCGTCTCGGAGATCGAGTCGAGGCGCTCCTGGCCCGAGCCGTAGGGCAGGCCGAGCTCTTCGGCCTGCTGGCGCATCGTCGGCAGCCCGGTGCCGAGGCCGAGCTCGAACCGGCCGCCGGTCACCACATTGAGGCTGTGCGACTCCCACGCCGCGGCGCGGGCCGTGCGCAGCGGGCTGGCCAGCACGAACGAGCCGACGCGCAGCTCGGTCGTCACCGCGGCGGCGGCCGCGAGCGCGGCGGTCGGGGTGGGCAGGTTCAGGTTGTCCGGGCAGAGCAGGGTCGAGTACCCGAGCTCTTCGGCGCGCTTCGCGGTCGCGAGCCATTTCGCGCCGCCTTCGGTCGCGGCCGCGACCACACCGAACCGGAACGCCTTCTGCGGCATCGGAACACCCCCGTGGTTGTCAGGTACCCCGATCCAACCACCGGTGCGCCCGGCCGTGCCACCACGGCCGGGCGCGCCGGAGCGTCAGCCGCGCTGGTACTCCTCCCACGTCACCTTCGTGACCGCGGGGCCGTCGTCGGCGCCGCCGCCGGCGAGGCCGTTCTTGCCCAGGTAGTAGTCGCCCGTTTGGTGCTGCGCGCCCGAGGAAAGGTCCGGGTCGGAGATCGCCTCGGCGTGGACGTGGTAGGCGAACCCCTGCGCCGGCGTGCGGTACCAGGCCGCGAAGCCGACCTGGCGCAGCGCCTTGATGAAGTTCGTCCGGGTCGTCGACGACATGCCGGACACCGAGATGTCCATCGCGCCGCCGCCGTCGTGCGTCCCGGCCGAAGCGTCGACACCACCCGGGTTGTACGAACCCTGCGTCAGGCCGACCGTGGTGCCGGAAAGCCGTTCGGCCTCCAGCAGCATCGCCTTGGTGCGGGTGTTGATCGTGACCCCGCGGTAGGAGACGCGGCTGCCCGCCGAAACCGGTGAGGTCACCGTGTACCGGCCGTCGCCCAGCTTCTCCAGCGACGTCTTGCCCGGCAGGCCGGAGGCGTCGATCC
This sequence comes from Amycolatopsis sp. NPDC104819, assembly GCF_055583145.1. Taxonomy (NCBI): domain Bacteria; kingdom Bacillati; phylum Actinomycetota; class Actinomycetes; order Pseudonocardiales; family Pseudonocardiaceae; genus Amycolatopsis; species Amycolatopsis sp. NPDC104819. Next base: position 428,657 of record NZ_JBVJON010000008.1, read on the forward strand.
CGGTGTAGCCCAACGACTTCTGGTACTGCGAGTACGCCGTGATCGTCGTGGTGCCGAAGTACCCGTCGACGTACTTGCTCTCGAGCAGGCCCTTCGCCTGCAGCGCCTGCTCGACGAGCAGGACGCTGTCGTGCGCGCCCGGCGTCTGGGTGTCGTCGGCGCGGCGCGGGTCGATCTGGGCCGCCTTCAGCACGGCCTCCATGTTCGCCGCGGGCAGCGCCGTCGTGACCGCGGGCGCGGCCTGAGCCGGTGCGGCCACGGCGAACGCCGCTCCGATCATCGCCGTCAGGACGGCGGCCTTCGTGAACATCCCTGTCCTCCACTGGTCGGATTCCGTTACCGCCCAGAGGATCACCCCACCGGATACAAGGGACGTACAAAACGGGCGGTCACCCCGCCCGGAACCCCCGCAGGCGCAGGCTGTTCGTGACGACGAAGACCGAGCTGACCGCCATTGCCGCGCCGGCGAGCATCGGGTTCAGCAGGCCGGCGGCGGCCAGCGGCAGCGCGGCGACGTTGTAGGCGAACGCCCAGAAAAGGTTGCCCTTGATCGTGGCCAGCGTCCGGCGGGAGAGCCGGATCGCGTCGGCCGCCGCGCGCAGGTCGCCGCGCACCAGCGTCAGGTCGGCCGCCTCGATCGCGACGTCGGTGCCGGTGCCCATGGCCAGGCCCAGGTCGGCCTGCGCGAGCGCGGCCGCGTCGTTGACGCCGTCCCCGGCCATCGCGACGACTTTGCCCTCTTCCTGCAGCCGCTTGACGACGTCGGCCTTGTCCTTCGGCAGCACCTCGGCGATCACGTGCTCGATCCCGACCTCGGCGGCCACGGCGTGGGCGACGGCGGCGCTGTCGCCGGTGAGCAGCACCGGGGTCAGCCCGAGCCCGCGCAGCCGCCGGACCGCCTCGGCGGACGTCGGCTTGACGGTGTCGGCCACCGCGAGCGTGCCGCGGACCTCGCCGTCCCACGTCACGGCGACCGTGGTCACCTCGGCTCCCGGGGCGTCCGCCCGGCCGACGCTCACCGTGCGGCCCTCCACCGTGCCGGTCACGCCGAGCCCGGGCGTGCTGCGGAAGTCCACAACGGACGGCAGCGTCCCGAAGCGTTCCCGGGCGGCGTCGGTGATCGCGCGGGCGATCGGGTGCTCGGACGCGGCCTCGACGGCGCCCGCGAGCCGCAGCACCTCGCCGTCCCCCTCGACCAGGGACATCCGGCCGGTGGTCACGGTGCCGGTCTTGTCGAGCACCACGGTGTCGACCCGGCGGGTCGACTCGAGCACCTCGGGGCCCTTGATCAGGATGCCGAGCTGCGCGCCGCGGCCGGTGCCGACCAGCAACGCAGTCGGCGTGGCCAGGCCCAGCGCGCACGGGCAGGCGATGATCAGCACGGCCACCGCGGCGGTGAACGCGGCCGAGGGCGAGCCGCCCGCGCCGAGCCAGAAGGCGAGCGTCGCCACGGCCAGCGCGATGACCGCCGGGACGAAGACCGCCGAGACGCGGTCCGCGAGCCGCTGGACCCGGGCTTTGCCCGTCTGCGCCTCCTCGACCAGCCGCGCGGTCTGCGCCAGCTGCGTGTCGGCGCCGACACGGGTGGCGCGGACGACGAGCCGCCCGCCGACGTTGACCGTCGCGCCGGCCACGGTGTCGCCCGGGGCGACCTCGACCGGCACGCTTTCGCCGGTGAGCAGGCTCGCGTCGATCGCGGACCCGCCGTCCTCGACGACACCGTCGGTCGCGACCTTCTCCCCCGGCCGCACCACGAACCGGTCGCCGACGGCCAGGTCGGCGACCGGGACCCGCAGCTCACGCCCGTCGCGCAGGACGGCGACGTCCTTGGCGCCGAGGTCGAGCAGCGCCCGCAAGGCGGCGCCGGCGCGACGCTTGGAGCGGGCCTCGAAGTAGCGCCCGGCCAGGATGAACGTTGTGACGCCGGCGGCGACCTCGAGGTAGATCGCGCCGTCGCCGGCCATCCGCTCGATGGTGAATTCGAACGGGTGCTTCAGGCCGGGAGTGCCCGCGGCGCCGAAGAACAGCGCGTACAGCGACCAGCCGAAGGCGGCAATCGTGCCGATCGAGATCAGCGTGTCCATCGTGGCGGCGCCGTGGCGGAGGTTGGCGAACGCGGCCCGGTGGAACGGCCACGCGCCCCACACCAGCACCGGCGCGGCCAGGGTCAGCGACAGCCACTGCCAGTACGTGAACTGCCACGCGGGCACCATCGTCAGGACCACGACCGGGACGCTGAGCACCGCGGAGCCGAGCAGCCGCTGCCGCAATACCCGGGTGGGGTTTTCCCCCGGGGCCTCCTCCGGTTCGGCGGCGGGCAGGGTCGCGCCGTAGCCCGCCGCTTCGACCTGCGCCACGAGATCCTGCGGGGTGACGTCTCCGCCGTAGGAGACCTTCGCCTTTTCGGTGGCGTAGTTGACCGTCGCGGTGACGCCGTCCAGCTTGCCGAGCTTGCGTTCGATCCGCGCGGCGCAGGACGCGCAGGTCATGCCGGTGATCGTGAGCTCGACGCTCTGGGCTTCCAGCTGCAGTGTCATGGCCGGTCCCCTTCCCCGGTGGCCGTGGTGAACTCGGCGGTGCGGACGACGCCGTTGTGGCGGAAGTCCAGGAACAGCCGGTAGGTCCCGGCCGAGGGCACCTCGGCGAAGAACGTCACCGCGGGCCCGGCCGGTGTCCTGCCGTCGCCGGGCTCGCCGTCCGGGTGGACGTGGAGGTACCCGAGGTCACCGCCGCGGAGCGCGACGAGGTGGCCGAACGCGCCGAGGTAGGGCTGCAGGTCGGTGACCGGGCGGCCGTCCCGGGTGACGGTCGCGGTGAGCCGGAACGAGCGGCCGGGGACGAGGTCGCCGTCGAGCCGGACGCGGTAGCCGTCGACGTCGGCGACCCGCGACTCGGGGTGCTCGACCGGCTGGAACAGCCCCGGCGCGACGAGGTCGACCCCGAGCGTCTGTCCCTGGCCGCCGGCGGGCGTGAAGTCGGCGAAGGCGCGGTAGCTGCCCGCCTCGGCGACCGTGACCGGCACCGTCCACGTGCCGCCGGCGCCGAGTTCGGGGTGCAGGTGCTGGTAACCGGTGGTGTCGCGGCGGACGACGATGAAGTGCATCCGCTTCTCGTGCTCGACGTCGTAGGCGGTCACGGCGGCGCCGTCGGGGCCGGTGATGGTGAAGGTGAACTTCGTGGTGGCGCCGGGGGTGAGCGTCGTGCCGGTGGGCGTGAGGGTGTACCCGCCCGCGGCCGAGGCCAGGCCGCCGGGCTGGTGGTCCGCGGCCGAAGTGGCGGTGCCGCCGTGGCCGTCGCCGTGCGCGGTGTCCTCGCCGCCGTGCGCCCCGGCCGGGCCGGGGAAGGGACCGATGGCCGTGCCGGCCGTCCAGCCGCCCCCGGCGACCAGGGCGAGAGCCGCGCCGTAGGCGGAGAGCTTCGCTGCGGTGTTCATGTCAGCCGGTATCCCGCTTCTTCGACGGCTTCGCGCACGGCCGAGACGGCGAGCGCACCGGTGCTGTGGACGGTCACCGAGCCGGTGACCGGGTCCACCGCGACGTCGGTGACGCCGCCGAGCTCGCGGATCTCCTCTTCGACCGACCGGGCGCAGTGGCCGCAGGTCATCCCGGTGACGGTGTACGTCGTGGCTGTCATGACTCCTGGATACCCTAGGGGGGTACTGTATGCAAGGGCGGTCACGGCTTGTAACCCACGCCACACTCGGTCCCCGCGCCGCTGGTCCAAGCGTGTTTCTTGTCGTCACGCACAGTTGCTTTCCCGCAGCCCTGGACGCTGCCGTGTTCTTTTCGTAACCTGTTCGAGATCTCGCGGCCCCCGGTCGTCGATGGACGGCGACGCGAGATCGCCGCCGATACCCCCTGCCGGGGACCGGACCCCATTCGCGGCTTCACCAGATGCGGTGAAGCGCGGCCGATGCCGGGTCAGCGCGGACGAGGCCCCCGACTCGCCCGCCCGGTGCCCGACGGCGGCCGAACAGCAAAGGAGACCCGCGCGAGAATGCGTTCGCATCCCGTCAAGCGCGTGGTGTCAGGTGCCCTCGCCGCCGCCGCGGTGATCACCGTGATCACCGTGGCCCAGCCGACGGCCACCGCCGCCCCCATCCCCACCCTCCAGGCTCCGCCCACCGGGTCGGAAGCACTGGCCAAGTACCGCGACCTCGCGGCGCAGGCCGAAAAGCTCAACGAAGACCTGCTCAAGGCCCAGGACGACCTGGCCGCGAAGCAGGGGCAGCTCGACAAGGCCAACGCCGACGTCACCGCCGCCAAGGACTCCGGCGCCCAGGCCATCGAGGCCAAGCAGAAGTACCAGTCCCAGGTGGACAAGTTCGCCGGCGCGTCGTTCACCAGCGGCGTCGCGATGAACAAGCTGTCGGCGCTGCTGGCCGGCACGTCGACGCAGGACTTCCTGGACCGCTCGGCGGCCCTCGAGGTCATCGCGACCGACAAGAACGCCGCGATGGACAACCTCAGCGGCGCCGCCGACAAGGCCGCGGCCGCCGAGAAGACGGCGACCGACGCGGCGAAGCGGGCGTCCGACGCCCGCGACGCGGCGGCGAAGCTGGCGTCGGACATCGAGGGCAAGAAGAAGGGCCTCCAGGCCCAGATCGACCAGCTCGAGGCGACCAGCCGGACGCTCAGCACGTCCGACAAGGCCGCGCAGAAGGACACGGGCGGCGCGGCGCCGACCGTGAAGGCCCCCACCGCGGCGGCGCAGAAGGCCGTCAACGCGGCGCTGAGCAAGCTCGGCAGCGCGTACGTCTGGGGCGCTACCGGGCCCTCCACGTTCGACTGCTCGGGCCTGATGCAGTGGGCGTACAAGCAGGCGGGCATCAACCTCCCGCGCACGTCCTCGGCGCAGGCCGGGTTCGGCACGCCGGTGTCGCGGGACCAGCTCCAGCCGGGTGACCTGGTCGCGTACTACTCCCCGGTGTCCCACATCGGGATGTACCTCGGCGACGGCAAGATGGTCCACGCGCCGACCAGCGGTGACGTCGTCAAGATCTCGCCGCTGCAGAGCCAGTACGCGGGCGCCACGCGGCCCACGGCCTGACGCGGATGCCCCGTTCGGGATGTGTAGAACTCCCGGAACGGGGCATCTTCCGCGCATGGTCGACGAACACGACGCCGCCAGTCACGACGCGATCGGCAAGGTCACCGAAGCCTTCGAGACGATCGAACGGGCGCACGGGCACCTCTATTCGTTCCACCAGCTCACCGGCTGGGCGGACCTCACGTTCGGCGACGCCGTCAAGCAGCTGGAAGAAGCCGGCCACGGCGAGTGGGCGCGGCGGAGCTCGGAAGAGCTCATCGGGCTCAACGTGCTCCCCGAAGCACGCCGGGTCGGCCGGGGCACGAGGCCGGTCCGCCGAGCACTCCCGCTCCGTGAGCGGTTGTCGGACCCTTGCGCTAAGGTCGAATCAAAACGAACAAGTGTTCGATAGGAGGCGTCATGACAGACGCAGTGGAGCCCAACCCGGAGAAGGACCCCAGCGACTGGACCACCGGCGACGAGCCGATGACCGGGCCGCAGAAGTCGTACCTGCAGACGCTGGCCCAGGAGGCCGGTGAAGAGGTTCCGGACGGTCTCACGAAGGCTGAGGCGTCGGAGCGGATCGACGCGCTGCAGCGGACCACCGGGCGGGGCGCCTGAGGCTGCTCGGTGGGCGGCGCCGGGGCGTGGGTACCACCCGAGGATGTCCCAGCCGAACGAACAGCCTGAGATCGCGCGGCCCGACCCCGCGCGGGCGGAGGATGACCGCTACGAGCCCGGTGAGGGTGCGCCGCCGGAGAGTGCCGAGGATGCCCGTGGTGTCGGGCAGAAGGTGATCGGCGAGCTTCGGGAGCGTCGCGGAGCACCGTGAGTTCCGGATGCTCAGGCGGCTTGCGCCAACGCCGCGCCGGACACGCGGAACAGGAACTCGGCGTTCGAGCCCGTCTTGCGGAGCTGGTCGAGCAGCTGCTCGATCGCGTGCGGTCCCGCCAACGCCCGCCGCACGTCGTGCATCGCGCGGAGTTCTTCCGGGGTGACCAGGAGTTCCTCGCGCCGGGTGCCGGAGGCGGCGATGTCGACCGCCGGGAACACGCGGCGCTCGGCGGTCTTGCGGTCGAGCTTGAGCTCGGCGTTGCCCGTGCTCTTCAGCTCTTCGAAGAACACCGTGTCGGCAAGAGAACTGGTTTCCACCAGCGCCGTCGCGATGATCGTGAGGGAGCCGCCGCCCTCGATATTCCTTGCCGCGCCGAGGATCCGCTTCATCGGCTGCAGCGCCGCCGCGTCGACACCGCCGGACAGCGTGCGGCCGGACGGGCGGGCCGAAAGGTTGTACGCCCGGCCGAGCCGGGTCAGCGAGTCGAGCAGCAGCACGACGTCTTCGCCCTGTTCCACCAAGCGTTTCGCGCGCTCGACGGTGAGTTCGGCGACCGCGACGTGCTCGGCGGGCGGCCGGTCGAAAGTGGACGCGATCACCTCGCCGCGCACCGTCCGGCTCAGCTCGGTGACCTCCTCCGGACGTTCGTCGGCGAGCAGCACCAGCAGCCGGCACTCCGGGTGGTTGACCGCGACGCCGTGGGCGATTTCGCGCAGCACCGTGGTTTTCCCGGCTTTCGGCGGCGAAACGACCAGGGCGCGCTGCCCCTTGCCGATCGGGGTGACGAGGTCGATGACGCGCGACAGCAGCCGCGTCGGGGTGGTTTCCAGCAGCAGGCGCTCGTCCGGGTGCACCGGGACGAGGTCCGCGAAGTGCGGCCGCGGCTCCCCCGGATCGGCGCCGTTGACGCTGGTGATCTTCTCGGTGGTGCCGGTGATCGTGTCACCGGGTCGCAGATTGTGCTTGCGCACCAAGGAAAGTGGCAAGGTGAGGTCGCCCGGGCCCGGCGCGTGGCCGGTGCGGACGTACGGGGTTTTCCCCGAGAGGTCGAGGATTCCGTGGAAGGACATGGTTGTCTCCTGACGAGAGGGCCGGCGCCGCACGTGAAGGCGGGCCGGAAAGATGAGGAAAGAGGCCGACTGGCCTGGATCCGGGAGCTTCCTCCGGGCGGCCGCGGGGCCGACATCCGTGAGGAGCACCCTCACTGTAGCGAGACCGGCGAGAAAGCACAACGGGTGAGATCCCGTGGCGGTGGGTAGCCCCTGGGAGAAGCAGCAATGAGGGGAGCGATCGTGCCTCGACACAGCCCGGAACCCGGGAGCCCGGCGCCGGTCGGCGCCGTGGCCGCCTGGACGTTCGAAGAACTCGCACCGGCCCTGCCCAACGAGATGGCCGACCTGCGCCGCAAGCTCACCCACTGGCTCGGCGGCTTCCCGCTGGGCCCGGACAGCAAGCACGACATCACACTGGCGACGTACGAAGCGCTGTCGAACGTCGCGGCGCACGCCTACCCCGGCGGCCACGGTTGGGCCCGCCTTCAGGCCACGCGCACCGGAGACGCGTTGACGGTCACGGTGACCGACACCGGCTGCGGAATCGAAGCGACCCGCCCGCGCCGGCCGGGCCTGCGCACTTCGGGCGGCCGCGGCCTGCTGCTGATCGAGAAGGTGACGGACCACTCCGACATCACCAGCAGCGACGAAGGAACGAGCATCCGCATGACCTGGCACGCGGCGGCGTTGGCGGAAGAATGCCGCAACTGACCGGCGGCCGGAAAAGACTCAACCGGAAACGCCGCAACTCCCAGCGTGCTCAACCCGGTTCACTCGCCTACAGCGATCCCCAGTCACAAACCTTCCCCCACCCCCCGGAAAGTGTCCTACCTCACAACCTCAGGCCGCGTTGGCCAGCCGCACCAAGCGGTTTCGTGGGTAAGAAACCAGCTCTCGTTCCTCGTCCGTCGTGAAGATCTCGACGGAATCTTCGAGCAGTTCCGCCGAATTCACCTGCAACTGCCACGCGGGCAGCCCCGGCGCGGGCTCGTGCCAGAACCACTGGCCCTTGGTGAGCTGGTGCGCCGGGACTGTCGCGTCGTCCGTGTTCATGAGAAGAGGCTAGCCGCCACCACCGACAGTTTTCGCACGGCCTCAGCCGTGGGTCGCGCCGATGGTGATCGTGAGCTCCTGCGGGTCGCCCGCGAACACCGCGCCGCTGAAGTCCGGGCCCGGGCTGACGTCGTCGTACGGGAACGCGTATCCCCGGTTGTCCGGCAGTTTCGCGTGCACGATCCGGGCGTAGTGGTTGGTCACGTCACCCTGGTAGAACTTCGCCGGGTCCTCCGCCGTGGGCTGGTTCGGGTTGTCCAGCAACGTCGTCCGGTTCAGTGCCGCCGCCAGGCGCGGGACGATGCTCTTGCGCGCGTCGCTCGCTCCCGCCGCCAGCGCGAACGGCCCGCTGTCGCAGCTCCACACGTCCGCCGTGGCGGGCTTGGCGAACGACTCGCCGCCGAACACCAGCTGCCCGCCGGAAACCCGGCCCGTGAACGTGCCGAGGCCCGGGTTCTGCGAGTCGACGACCAGGTCCGCGCCCTCGTACTTCTGCCACACCTGGTCGATGTACGCGTCGAGGTAACCCCCGAACTGCTCGGCGTGGTGGTGCGGGGACAGGACACGCAGGTTCCCTCCTCCGCCGGTCTGCACCAGGCCCGGCCATTCGCCGCCGAGCCCGGACAGCTCCGACGCGATCTGATCCATCGCGCCCGAAGGCAGGCCCGCGACGGACTTCGTGCCGGAACCGGCGGTGGTCAGCGACAGTCCCATCGGGATGCCGACGAAGTCGACGTAGCTGATGTTGGCGAACAGCTGCTGGTCGTTGAACGTGAACTCGCTGAACGACCAGTTCTTGCCGTAGTTGGCGTCCCCGGAGTTGAGGAAGCTGGGGTGCACCAGGTTCGGCCCCGGGTCGAGGAAGAAGTCGAGCTTCGCGTCCGTGACGACGTAGATGCGCGCACCGCCCATCTTGGGCACCGAAACCTGGGCGCCGGACCCGACCGGGATCGCGCAGTCCTCCGGCAGTGGTGTCGTCGACCCGGACGGCGAGTCCGGGTAGTACGGCGTGCCGTCGGCGCGCAGCAGCACCAGCCGCCCGTCCGGCGTCGTGCCGGTGACGTAGGCGTACACGGTGCCGGAGCCGGAGTTGTCGACCAGCTTGAGGCCGAACGTGTCCGGTGTCGCGGCGTAGGCGGACCGCGCGAGCGGCAGCGCGGTGGCCGTGGCGAGCGTCGCCGCCGTGAGACCGAGGAACGAGCGACGGGAGATCATGGCGTCCTCCACGTTGAGGATACGGCGGAGTCCATAATGGACATCCGAGGGCGGTTCGCAGGATTCGTTGTGGACGTCAACAAACTATGACTCCACTTTCGTTACCTGGCAACCCTGCGAAAGAAGGTCCAGACCACCGCATCAGCAGGCCCGCGCGCTGCCCCACTGGAGCGAATTCCAAACGCGATCCCTCCGGGACTGCCCACGGGTACCGCGTGCGGAGTACTTCCGGGCACATCCCTTGACGCGGGCACGAACCGGCGGTGACAGTGGGCGGCCTCGCAGGTCGTGGACGACCCCGTTCCCCTCAGGAAGCGAGACCTCCATGCGTACCGTCAAGCGGCTCACCGCTGCGCTGGCAACGTTGTCATTCCTCGCCACGGCTGCCCCGGCGCACGCCGAAGAGAACTGGACCACGGTCTTCGAAGACACCTTCGACGGCGCCGCCGGCACCGGCCTGAACACCCAGGACTGGCTCTACGACAAGGGAACCGGCTACCCGGGTGGCGCGGCGAACTGGGGCACCGGCGAGCTCGAGACGGCGACGGACTCGACCGCCAACGTCTACCACGACGGTGCCGGGCACCTCGCGATCAAGCCGCTGCGCGACGCCGCCGGCAACTGGACGTCCGGCCGGATCGAAACCCAGCGGACCGACTTCGCCGCCCCCGAAGGCGGCCGGCTCGAGATCAGCGCGTCGCTGAAGCAGCCGTCCCCGGCGAGCGGGCTCGGCTACTGGCCGGCGTTCTGGGCGATGGGCGCCGACGCGCGCCCGGTCGGCGCGACGAACTGGCCGAGCATCGGCGAGCTCGACATCATGGAGGACGTCAACGCGCTGAGCAAGCACTCCACCACGTTCCACTGTGGACAGTGGCAGGGCGAGTGCCACGACCCGGACGGCATCACCAGTGACCTCCAGGACTGCGCGGGCTGCCAGGAGGGCTACCACACCTACTCGGTGATCGTGGACCGCCGCAACACCGCGGCCGAAGAGCTGCGCTTCTACCTGGACGGCAACCAGACCTTCGCGGTGCAGCAGAACCAGGTCTCCGACGCCACCTGGAAGGCCGCCGTCGACCACGGGTTCTTCGTCATCTTCGACGTCGCGATCGGCGGCTCGTACCCGAACAAGGTCTGCGGCTGCACCAGCCCGTCCGCCGACATCACGCCCGGCGCCGAGATGAGCGTCGACTCGCTGTCGGTGAAGGTCAGCGCCGGCTGACCGGTAGGCTGGCGGCATGAGCGTCCGGCACACCGTCCTCGACTCGCCCATCGGGCCGCTGACCCTGGTCCGCGACGATGCCGGGCTCATCGGCCTGTACTTCGACGGCCACCTGCGGGCCCCGCGCGTCACCGATATCGGCCCCCGCGTCGAAGACGGCTTCGACGACGTGAAGCGCCAGCTCGGCGAGTACTTCGCGGGCACGCGGCGCGAGTTCGACCTCGAGCTCGCGCCGCGCGGCTCCACGTTCGAAAAGCAGGTCTGGGCGCTGCTGACGAAGATCCCGTACGGCGAAACCCGCACCTACGGGCAGCTGGCCGCGGAGCTGGGCGACCCCGGCGCCGCGCAGGCGGTCGGGAACGCCAACGGCTGGAACCCGATCAGCGTCATCGTGCCCTGCCACCGCGTGGTCGGCACGAGCGGCGGCCTGACCGGGTACGCCGGCGGCCTCACCCGCAAGCGGTTCCTCCTCAGCCTCGAGGAACCGCCCGCGGACGAGGTCGGCCGCCTGTTCTAGCCGGTCGTGCAGGTCACGGTCGGGTCCGTCAGGTTCCCGCCGTGCTGCACGGTGAACCCGATGACGTTCCCGCTCCCGTTCGGCCGGGCGGTCAGCACGTATCCCGTGCTGTCCCAGGTTCCCGTGTAGTTCCAGCTGCCGATGACCTTCTGCGGCGCGTGGAAGGTGATCGTGAGCACCCAGGTGTTCGTGCCCGACACCGAAACCTGCCCGTTGAAGCCGACGTTCCACTCCGCGGTCCTGGTGTAGGTCGCGGCGCAGTTCCCCGGCGGCGGGGTGGTCGTGGTGGTGGGCGGCGGCGGGGTGGTCGTCGTCGGGCCGCCGTCCGGCGGGGCGCCGTTGTTCAGCGCGTCGAGCACCGCGGTGTAGGCGGCCTTCTTCTGCCCGTTGCCGTCGAAGAGCAGCGGCGTGGCCGACGCGCGCCAGGAGTCGGTGTCCCGGATCCCCCACACCGTGATCCCGGTGCACCGCGCCACCGCGAGGCACGCCTGGGTCACCGTGCGGAAGTTGTTCGCCTGCGCGGTGCCTGAGCCTTCGATGTCCAGCTCGGTGATCTGCACGTCGACACCGAGGGCGGCGAAGTTCTGCAGGGTCGTCTGGTAGCTCGACGGCACCGGGCTGTTGGGGTTGAAGTGCGACTGGAAGCCGACGCAGTCGATCGGCACGCCGCGGGACTTGAAGTCCTGCACCATGCGGTACACGGCCTGGGCCTTCGCCTGGTTCCAGTCGTCGGTGTTGTAGTCGTTGTAACAGAGTTTGGCGCCCGGGTCGGCCGCCCGCGCGGCGCGGAACGCCGCCTCGATCCAGTCGTTGCCCGTGCGCTGCAGGTTCGAGTCGCGCCGGGCGCCCGAACTGCCGTCCGCGAACGCCTCGTTGACGACGTCCCAGGCGTAGATCTGGCCGCGGTAGTGGGTCGCGACCTGGGTGACGTGGTTCAGGATCGCCGACCGCAGCGCGGAGCCCTCCATGCTCTGCATCCAGCCGGGCTGCTGCGAGTGCCACGCCAGCGTGTGCCCGCGCATCCGGGCGCCCTGGGCGGTCGCCTGGCTGACGATCCGGTCGGCGTTGCCGTAGGAGAACTGGTTCTGCGCGGGCTCGGTGGCGTCGATCTTCATCTCGTTCTCCGGCGTGACCATGGAGAACTCGCGGCTCAGGATCCCGGTGTAGACGCTGTCCGAGAGCTTGCCCGCCGAGACCGCCGTGCCGAAGTAGCGGCCGGTCCGGTTCGCCGCGCCGCCGAGCGTGGTGCCGGCCGACGGTGACGTCGGCGTCGTGGTGGTCGTCGTCCCGCCGCTGTTCAGGCCGAGGAACACGATCGCGTACGCGACCATCCCGCTCTGCGGCAGCACGTGCCCGGCGCCCTGGACGCTGATGCCTTCGACCGGCGCCTGCGCACCGGTGCCGCCGTAGCGGGTGCGCGTCCAGCCGGACTGCGGCGCGTCACTCGACGACGGCGTCTGGCTCACCCCGGCGAGGTTGGTCCACTGCTTGACCTCCTCCCCGAAGTTCGGGTAGCGGAGGGTGTCGTCGGCGGTGCCGTGCCACAGCTGCATCCGCGGGAACGGGCCGCTGCGCCCGCCGCTCATCTGGCGGGCCTGGTCGCCCCACTGCTGCGCGGTCTTGATGAGCTGGCCGCCCGAGCACTGGCTGTTCCAGCTCGAGCCGTCGGCGGTGGCGAAGCAGCCGGCGGGCACGCCCATGAACGCCGAACCGGCGGCGAAGACGTCCGGGTACTCGGCGGCGAGCACGTTCGTCATCATCGCGCCGGAGGAGAAGCCGGTGACGAACACCCGGCCGGGATCGACGTTGTAGTGCTGCTTGGCGTAGTCGACCATCGACAGGATGCCGACCGGGTCGCTGCCGCCGCCGCGGGTGAGGGCTTGCGGCGAAGAGACGTCGAAGCACTGCCCGCTGCGCGTGGCTTCGGGGAACACGATGACGTAGCCGTACTGGTCGGCCGCGGTGACGTAGTCGTGCGCGTAGCCGTTGAAGACCGCCGAGGCCGAGCCGGTGCAGTAGTGGATCGCGACCAGCAGCGCCGGGCGGGCGGCGACCCGGTCCGGGACGTAGGTGTACATGTTCAGGTTGCTGGGGTTGGCGCCGAAACCGGTCACGCGGGTCAGCGTGGCCGCCGACGCGGGCTGCGCCGTGATCACCAGCACGATGGCGGCGGCGATCGACAAGACTGCGGCGAGGAGAGCGGTGAAGAGTCTTCGCACTCGACGTTCCTTTCCGGGAGCAGGGCGCAGCTGTGACGATCGTCGGTTCGCGGCCCGGGACCGGTCAACGATTTTCGGAATGTTTCGCCGCCCGCTCGAACTGCCGACAGGCCGGACTGCTGGGAGGATCCACGGATGACCGACCTCCTGCTGGGACCGCTGCTCCGGCACGTCGACGACACCTCGGCGACGATCTGGGTCGAGACCGGCGGTCCGTGTGAAGTCCTTGTCGCGGAAGCGAAAGCTCGGACGTTCGAAGTCTCCGGTCACCACTACGCGCTGGTGGTGCTGACCGGGCTCGAACCGGGGCGGAGCACGCCGTACGAGGTGCGGCTCGACGGTGAGCTCGTCTGGCCCGACCCGGACAGCGACCTGCCGCCGAGCCGGATCCGGACCCTGGCCCCGGGCGACCCGCGGTTCCGGCTGGTCTTCGGGTCCTGCCGCAAGCCGAGGGAGGAGGACGCGCTCGGCCCGGACGCGCTCGCCGCCTACGCCCACCGGATGGCCGGGCTCGACGAAGCCGAGTGGCCCGAGTCGCTGCTGCTGCTCGGCGACCAGGTCTACGCCGACGAGACCACCGACGAGACGCAGGAGTGGCTGGCCACCCGGCGTGACACGAGCAAACCGCCCGGCAAGGAGGTCGCCGACTTCGAGGAGTACTGCCACCTGTACTTCGAGGCCTGGTGCGAACCGGCCGTGCGCTGGCTGATGTCGACCGTGCCGACGTCGATGATCTTCGACGACCACGACGTCCGGGACGACTGGAACACCTCGCAGACCTGGCGCGAGGAGATGGCCGGCACCTCGTGGTGGCCGGAGCGGATCCGCGGCGCGCTCGTGTCGTACTGGGTCTACCAGCACCTGGGCAACCTCGGCCCGCGCGAGCTGGAGGGAGACGACCTCTACCAGCGGGTGAGCACCTCGGGGGTGGACAACGCGGAGCTGCTGCGCGAGTTCGCCGACCGGGCCGACCGCGAAGCCGACGGCGCCAAGGGCACCCGGTGGTCCTACCGGCGCGACTTCGGCCCGATCCGGCTGCTGGTCATCGACTCGCGGGCCGGGCGGATCCTCGCCGGCGGCGAACGCTCGATGATCGGCGAAGCGGAGTTCCGCTGGATCGAGGAGCAGAGCTCGGGCGAGTTCGACCACCTGCTGATCGGGACGTCGCTGCCATGGCTGATGCCCACGGCGCTGGCGGCCGCGCAGTCGGTCAACGAGCGCCTCTGCGCGCGGCCGGGGCGCGTCGGGCGGGTGTCCGAGTGGTTCCGGCAGCTCGCCGACCTCGAGCACTGGCCGGCCTTCCGCGAGTCGTTCGACCGGCTGACGCGGCTGATCGCGCGCGTCGCGGACGAGGGCACGGCGTCGGTGAGCGTGCTCTCGGGCGACGTCCACCACGCGTACGTCGCGCGGGCCGACCTCCCGGGCGCGCCGGTCCACCAGCTCACCTGCTCGCCGGTGCACAACACCGTCCCCTGGTACATGAACCGCCTGTTCCGCGCCGGCTGGGCGCGCGGGCTGACCCGGCTGAGCGAGGGGCTGGCGCGCCGCGTCGGCGTCCCGCCCGCGCCGCTGACCTGGGGTTGTGTGTCGGGGCCGCACTTCGGGAACGCCGTGATGACCTTCGACGTCGACGGGCGCGAAGCCACCGCGACCCTGCTGCAGCCGGAGCGGGACGGGGACCCGATCCCGCTCACCTGAGGGTGGGTGCGCCACGACCTCCCTGCGCGGTCCGCGCCGGGTTAGCCTCGGATCATGGCCGCGGAAAACGCTCTCGGGGAGTTCCTCCGGGCCCGCCGTGCACAGGTGGGCCCGGCAGAGTTCGGCCTGCCCGCGGGCGGGTCGCGCCGGGTCGCCGGGCTGCGCCGCGAGGAGGTCGCGGTGCTGGCCGGCGTCAGCACCGACTACTACGTCCGGCTCGAACAGGGCCGGGAGCGGCACCCGTCGGCGCAGGTCCTCGACGCGCTGGCCCGCGGGCTGGCCCTCGACGACGACACCACCGCCCACCTGCACCGGCTGGCCCGGCCGGCGCCGGGACGCCGTCGCCCGCGGCGGCGGGAGCAGGTCAGCCCGAACCTCCGGCGGCTGATGGACGGCTGGCCGGACACGCCCGCGCTGGTGCTCGGCCGCTGCCTCGAGGTGCTCGCGCACAACGCGCTGGGCGAGGCGCTGTTCGGCGGCCACACCCACAGCGGTGACCTGGTCCGGCTTGTGTTCCTCGACCCGGACGCGCGCGAGTTCTACCCGGACTGGGAGCGCGTCGCGGTGAACACCGTCGGCGCCCTGCGCGCGGCCGCGGGCCTCGACCCGGACGATCCCCGGCTGATCGAGACGGTCGGCGAGCTGTCGGTCAAGAGCGCGGACTTCCGCCGGTTGTGGGCGCGCCACGACATCCGGCAGAAGACGCACGAAACCAAGCGGTTCCACCACCCGCAGGTCGGCGAGCTCGTCCTGAGCTACGAAGCGCTGACCGTGAACAGCGCGCCCGGCCAGCAGCTGGTGGTCTACCAGGCCGAGCCCGGCAGCCCGTCGAAAGCCGGGCTCGCCCTGCTCGGCAGCCTCGCCGCCGGCTGAAGAATCCCTTTTTCCCGTCATTCCACAATGGATGGAGTAGTTCGTCGTGCCCGGAAAGATCGTGCTCATCACCGGCGCCAGCAGCGGCATCGGCCACGCCACCGCGCTGCGCCTGGCCCGCGAAGGCCACCACGTCGTGCTCGGCGCCCGCCGGGAAGACCGGCTCACCGCGCTGGCCAAGGAAATCCACGACGCCGGCGGCACCGCCGACGTGCATCGCCTCGACGTCACCGACCGCGCGGAGGTCGCCGGGTTCGCCGACGCCGCCGTGCGCGCGCACGGCCGGCTCGACGTGTTCGTCGCCAACGCCGGCGTGATGCCGTTGTCCCGCCTGGACTCCCTGCTCGTCGACGAGTGGGACCGGATGATCGACGTCAACGTCCGCGGGCTGCTCCACGGGATCGCGGCGGCCCTGCCGCACTTCCGGCGCGCGGGAAGCGGCCACTTCGTGACGATCGCCTCCACCGGCGCGCACGAGGTCGTGCCGACCGCCGCGGTCTACTGCGCCACGAAGTACGCGGCCCGCGCGATCACCGAAGGCCTGCGGCTGGAGGCCGAGCCCGGTATCCGCGTCACGACCGTGTCGCCGGGCGTCGTCGAGTCCGAACTGGCCGACACCATCACCGAACCCGGTGCGCGGGAAGCGATGCGGACCTACCGCGCGGTGACGCTGCCCCCGGACACGATCGCCGGGGCGATCTCCTACGCGATCGGGCAGCCGGCGGGCGTCGACGTCAACGAGATCATCGTGCGGCCGACCGCCCAGCGGTGACGCGCCGGGTCAGGAGAGCTGTCCGACCTCCTGGGCCAGCACCATGGTGAACCCGCCGTCGCGGTCGCGCTCCCAGGTCGTCACCGAGCCGTTGGGGATCCCGGTGACCGACTCCGCGCGCATCAGGTCGGGTTCCGGCAGGCCTTCGAGGAGGTAGCGCAGGCCGAAGATCGTCATCTCGTGCGCCGACAGCAGCACGCGCCCGCCCGGCTGCCCGGCGCTCAGCTCGGCCAGCAGCGACCGCAGCCGCAGCACGACGTCGGCCCAGGACTCGCCGCCGGGCGGCCGGTAGTAGAACTTGCCCAGCCGCCGCTTGCGCCGCAGCTCTTCGGGCCACCGCTCGCGGACGCCGTGCGAGGTCAGCAGGTCCAGGACACCGAGCTCGCGGTCGCGCAGCCGTTCGTCCGGGACGATCCGCACGCCGGCCGGCGCGGCCAGCCGGGCGGTCTCCCAGGCGCGGCGGTAGGTCGAGGTCACCACGAGGTCCGGCGGGCGCTCGGCGAACAGCCCGCCCGCCGCCCTGGCCTGCTCCTCGCCGAGCTCGGTCAGCGGGACGTCGGCGTCGCGTTCGGCGATGTCGATCACCTCGGCGCCGGCCGCCTCCGCCTCTTCGCGGGCCACGTTTCCGGTGCTCTGGCCGTGCCGCAGCACGCCCACCCACTCCAGGTCGACGCTCACGCCCGGCTGGTACCCGGGCGGACCCGCCGGCGAAACCCGGGACGGCTGGGCGCCCGGAGAGCCGGCGGCTAGATTCTGCACATGTCGCGGAGTCTCGACGCCCAGAAGCGGCTTCACCTGCTGGAGACGGTCATCGGCGCCCCGGCGGGGCGCCTCGGGCTGACCGACGTCCTCCGCGAGACCCTGCACCGCCTGCGCGAGGTGCTCGAGGTCGACACCGCGACCGTGCTGCGGTACCAGGCGGGCGGGCAGCAGCTGGTCGCCGTCGCGGCGGCGGGCATCGAAGAAGAGGTGCACCAGGGCGTCCGGGTTCCGGTCGGCAGCGGCTTCGCGGGCCAGGTGGCGCTCCGCCGGCAGCCCGTCGTCCTCGACCAGGTGGACGAGACCACCGTTGTCAACGCCCTGCTGTGGGAGCGGGGCCTGCACGCGATGCTCGGTGTGCCCATGGTCGCCGGCGACGACCTGGTCGGCGTGCTGCACATCGGCTCCGTCGAGCCCCGGGTGTTCACCGAAGCCGACATCAGCGTCCTGCAGCTGGTCGCCGACCGCCTCGCCATGGCGATCCAGGTGGAAGCGCTGGAGGAGAACCGCTCGGCGACCATGGCCCTGCAGCGCAGCCTGCTGCCGAGCCGCCTGCCCGCCGTGCCCGGCCTCGCGTTCGCCGCCCGGTACGTGCCCGGCGCCGAAACCGGCCTCGGCGGCGATTGGTACGACCTGTTCGTCCTGCCGGGCGACCGGGTCGGCGTCGTGATGGGCGACGTCTCCGGCCACGGCCTCGAGGCGGCCGTGATCATGGGACGGCTGCGCAGCGCCCTGCGCGCGTACGCCCTCGACTGCGAGAGCCCCTCCGAGGTGCTCGGCAAGCTCGACCGCAAGGCCAACCACTTCGAGCACGGCGCGATGGCCACGGTCGCCTACGGCGTGATCGGCCCGGACCGCAAGGCGATGACGCTTTCCCTCGCCGGGCACCTGCCACCCGTGCTGGTCCGCCCCGGCGAAGCCCCGGAACTGGTGGCGGCGCAGCCAGATCCCCCGATCGGGCTGACGATCGGCGTTCCCGAGCGGCGCGTCACCACGGTCGAGCTGCCGGTGGGCGCCGTGCCCACGTTCTACACCGACGGGCTCGTCGAACGGCGCGACCGGCCGGTGGACACCGGGATGGCCGAGCTGACCGAAGCCGTGCGGGCCGAGGACCCGGAACGGCTCTGCGCGCGGGTGATGGCCCGGATGATCGGCAACCAGCCGGCCCAGGACGACGTCGCCCTGCTCACGATCCGGCGCGTGGCCGTCCCGGCCGGCGGCTGACCGGCCGGGACACCGCGCACTACGCGGTTAGCGCCGCTTCGCGGGTCGGGAACAGCGAAAGGCTCTCTTCGAGCCCGGTCAGCTGGATCGGGCGCAGGGTCGCCCGGCCGGACGCGACGATCCGCACCGCGGTGCCGGAACCGGCGTTGCGATGGATGGTCAGCAGCGCGGTCAGCCCGGGCGAAGCGAGGAAGTCGACCCCGGTCAGGTCGACGACGAGCAGCCGCGGCGCGGCCGCCAGCGCCTCGTCCCCGGCCCGCACGAGAGCCGGCGCCGTGGTCGTGTCCACGTCCCCGGCGACCTCGAGGACGATCACCTCGTCCTGGTCCGATCGGGCGATCCGGAACGCGCCGAATGGCACAGCCGTGGCGGAGCCGTCATTGTGGGCCTGGTCAGTCATGGCGTTCTCCCGCCTCCGGCGCCGCCCCCGGGATTTCCGGTGGGCGCGCTTGATCACGAAGGCTGTCTGCTCAACCCCGCGCCCAATCATGCCAACACCCGGCGCCTGCCGCCGTGTCAGTACCCCCTCCACTTTGCGGCGGGCCCGCGAGCAGGCAGGATGAACGTCATGGCCGAAACGGACGCGATCGGGAATTCGCGCGGCGACGAGACGGGCAGCGTGGCGTTGGAGCACCGGAACGGCACGGCGGTGCTCCGGGTCGACGGGGCCCTGGACCTCGCACTGGCGCCCAAGCTCCGGCAGCTGGCCGAACGGGCGGTGCGGCTGCACCCCGAGGCCCTGGTCGTCGACCTCACCGACGTCACCTTCCTCGCCTCGGCCGGCATGGCCGAGCTCGTCCGGGCGCACCGCGGGCTGGCCACGTCCGCGCCGCTGCGGGTGGTCGCCCGTGACCGGATCACGTTGCGGCCGCTGCAGCTGACCCGGCTGGTCGACGAGTTCGCCGTCTACCCGTCACTGCCCGAAGCGCTGGCGCCCTGATGCCGGCCGGGTCCGACTTCGACGCCGTACTCGATGCCGTGCGCCGGGTCTTCGTCGACGGCACGGGCGCTCCCGTCACCACCGGCGTCCGTCCACTCGGGCCGGTCGAGGCGCAAGCGGTGCTGGGCGGCCGCGTGGTGGCGTCGGTGACCGACCCGGCGGTGCTCGCGGACCTGGTGCCGGGTCCGGTGGTCACCGCCGCGCTGGCCGTCGCGGACGACGGCGACCGGTCCGCGCTGGTCTACACCACCGTGGAAGACGGTGGGCTGCCGCCGATCGCCGCCGCGATCGAGGCCGTCACGACTCATCTCGCGGCGGCGGTGGGGCGGCTGCGCAACGAGGCCGCGGTGGTCGACGCGCTGCACTCCACCGGCCGCGAGCTGACCGCCCAGCTCGACATCGACCGGATCGTGCAGGACGCGACCGACGCGGCCACGAAGGCGACCGGCGCCGAGTTCGGCGCGTTCTTCTACAACCTGGTCAACGAGCTCGGCGAGTCGTACACGCTGTACACGATCTCGGGGGTGCCGCGGGAGGCGTTCGAGCGGTTCCCCATGCCGCGCAACACCGAGGTCTTCGGGCCGACCTTCGACGGCACCGGCACCGTCCGCAGCCCGGACATCACGCGCGACCCGCGCTTCGGCAAGAACGCGCCGTACCACGGGATGCCGGACGGACACCTGCCCGTGTGCAGCTACCTCGCCGTCTCGGTGCTCAGCCCGACCACCGGCGAGGTGCTGGGCGGGTTCTTCTTCGGACACTCCGAACCGGACCGGTTCACCGAGCGGCACGCCTACCTCGCCGAGGGCATCGCCGGGTACTCGGCGATCGCGCTGGACAACGCCCGGCTGTACGAGCGGGAGCGCACGCTCGCGACCGAGCTGTCGCGCAGCATGCTGCCGGTCGCCCCGGAAACGCCCGGGCTCGACGTGTTCACCCGGTACCTGCCCGCGGCCACCGGCGCCAAGGTGGGTGGCGACTGGTTCGACGTCATCCGGCTGCCCTCGGGCGCGACCGCGTTCGTGATCGGCGACGTCGTCGGCCACGGCGTCACCGCGGCGACGGTGATGGGCCAGGTCCGGACCGCCGTCCGCAGCTACGCGCTGCTGGAGCTGCCGCCGTCGGAGGTGCTGCGCAACGTCTCCGCGCTGACCGGCGGGCTGTTCGGCGAAGGCTTCGTCACCTGCTTCTACGCGGTCCACGAGCCGGACGGCACGCTGACCTACGCGAACGCCGGGCACCTGCCGGCGATCCTCGTCCGCCCGGACGGCGAGCCCGAGCAGATCGGTGAGGCGCTGGCGCAGCCGCTGGGCGTCGGGACGAACTTCCCGCAGCGCACCACCGCCTTCCCGCCCGGCTCGGACCTGGTGCTCTACACCGACGGGCTGGTCGAGAGCCGCACCCGCGACCTCACCCTGGGGATCGAGTGGCTGCTGTCCGGGATCCCGGCGCTGCTGACCGCGGCCGACCTCGACCCGGCCTGGGACAAGCTCGTCGACGAGCTGACGCACGGCCGCCACGACGACGACATCGCCGTGATCCACGTCCGCCACCGCGGAGAGGACGGCACATGACGGACCCCCTCCCCCCGGGCGCGCCCGCTCCCCCTGCGTCGTTCCACCGCCGCACGGTCGCACTGGCCCACCGGCTGCCGGAACTGCGCGAGGCGCTCGCCGAATGGCTGGGCACCCTCGGCCTCAGCACGGAAAAGCAGGAGGACGTCGTCCTCGCGGGCTACGAGGCGATGGCCAACTCGGCCGAGCACGCCTACCGCGCAGGCGAAGCGGGCCAGGTCGACGTCCGGGCGGAGGCGCTGGGCGGGCGGTTGACGGTGACGGTGACGGACTACGGGACGTGGCAGCCCCCGGCGGACACGAACGGCTTGCGGGGCCGGGGTTTGCTGCTGATCGACAGCCTCGCGGACCACAGCGCGAAGGTCCACCGCGAGGACGGCACGACGGTCACGATGACCTGGCTGAGCAACGGCGCGGGAGACTGAGCGCGCGTCCCGGACGCAATGAATGACCCATTCACTACCTCCGACGCAATGAATGAGTCACTCACAACACTCCCGTCGGCGCACCCAAACCCCGCCCACCACAGACCCGCACCAACCCCACGCCGCCCCCCCAATACCCACTCGCGACACCCGCCCCGGCCACCCCACCCCCTCCGGGCGTAATGAATGAGTCATTCACTACGCCTGACGCAGTGAATGAGTCATTCACAACGCTCCAGCCGGCGCGCCCGACCCCAGATCCGCGCCGACCCGCGCGCCGCCAATGACCCACTCGACACCCCCCAACGACCCATTCGCGACGCCCGCCCCCGTGGCCAGCGGGGAAACGCCCGGCCGAGTAGGCTCGTCCGCGACCGCGTGGACCCGGGAGTGTGATGAGCGTCGGCGAGGAATCCGGTCGGCGGGCCGTTTTTCCCGGGACCAGCCGGATGGCGGCGCGGATGCGGGAGTTCGACTGGACGTCGTCGCCGCTCGGTGAGCCTGCCGACTGGCCGGTCAGCCTGACCACCGCCGTGCGGATCTGCCTCACCTCGCGCTTCCCGATGATCGTCTGGTGGGGCCCGGAGCTCCGGTTCCTCTACAACGACGCGTACCTGCCGCTGCTCGGCACCAAGCACCCGGCGCTCGCCAAGCGCGGTGAGGACATCTGGGGCGAGATCTGGCACATCGTCGGCCCGATGCTCGAGGGCGTGCTGGCCACCGGCGAGGCGACCTGGTCGGAAGACCTGCTGCTGCCGATGAACCGGCACGGCTACTGGGAAGAAACCTACTGGACCTACTCCTACAGCCCGGTGCACGACGACGACGGCACCGTGCGGGCGGTGTTCACCGCGGTCACCGACACCACCGAGCGCGTGATCGGCGAACGCCGGCTGGCGACGCTGCGCGAGCTCGGGACCCAGGCCGGGATCGCCCGCACCGCGACCGAAGCCTGCGAGCTGGTCGCCGATGTGCTGAGCCGGGCGGGCGCAGATGTTCCGTACGCCGCGATCCACCTCCGCGACGACGCCGGGCGGCTCGTGCTCGCGGCCGTCACCCCCGGCGCGGAAGCCGGGAACTGGCCGCTCGAGCAGGTGCTCGCCGACGGTGTCGCCCGCACGGTCGAGACCGCCGGTGAGCTGCCGGCGGGCGGCTGGTCCA
The DNA here is from genome assembly GCF_055583145.1 of Amycolatopsis sp. NPDC104819. Lineage (NCBI taxonomy): Bacteria > Bacillati > Actinomycetota > Actinomycetes > Pseudonocardiales > Pseudonocardiaceae > Amycolatopsis > Amycolatopsis sp. NPDC104819. The sequence goes on from NZ_JBVJON010000008.1 coordinate 451,224, forward strand.
GCCCGCCCACCGAGGCGGTCGTGCTGCCGCTGCCCGGGGACGCCGGTGCCGCGGCTCCCGGGGTCATCGTGCTCGCGGCCAGTGCCGGGCACGCGCTCGACGAGTCCTACCGGACGTTCCTCGGGCTGGTCGCGCAGCAGACGACGGCGCTGGTCAACGGCGCGCTCGCCTACCAGGCCCAGCAGCAGCGCGCCGAGGACCTGGCCGCGCTGGACGCGGCGAAGACCACCTTCTTCGCCAACATCAGCCACGAGTTCCGGACCCCGCTCACCCTCATCCTCGGCCCGGTCGTGGAGCTGGAGAAGGCGCTCGGCGACGCCGACGAGCGGGTGCGCGAAGAGGTCGACGTCATCCACCGCAACGCGCTGCGGCTCGGGCGGCTGGTGAACAACCTGCTCGACTTCTCCCGGATCGAAGCCGGCCGGATGCAGGCGCGCTTCGAGCCGGTGGACCTCGCGGCGTTCACCGCGGAGCTGGCGAGTGTCTTCCGCGCCGCGGTCGAGCGGGCCGGGCTGGCGTTCGAGGTCGACTGCCCGCCGCTGGCCCGGCCGGTGCACGTCGACCGCGGGATGTGGGAGAAGGTCGTCCTCAACCTGCTGTCCAACGCCGTCAAGTACACCTTCGACGGCGCGATCCGGGTCAGCGCGGTCCTCGACGACGGGCACGCCGTCGTCGCGGTGTCCGACACCGGCATCGGGATCGACGCGGCCGAGCTGCCGCGGCTGTTCGAGCGGTTCCACCGGATCCCGTCGGTGCGGGCGCGCTCGAACGAAGGCAGCGGGATCGGCTTGGCGCTGGTGCGCGAGCTCGTCGGCATGCACGGCGGGGAGGTCGCCGTCGAGAGCTCCCCCGGCGCCGGCACGACGTTCCGGATCCGGCTGCCGCTGGGCACCGGGCACCTGCCGGCCGAGCACCTCGCCCCGGCGCCCTCGGGCGGCGGGATCGCCGCGGAGACCGTGGAGCCGTACGTGCAGGAGGCCCTGCGGTGGCTGCCCGGCGGCGGCCACGTCCCGCGGCCCGCGGCCGCGCCGGCCGGCAGCGCCCGGGTGCTGATCGCCGACGACAACGCCGACATGCGCGACTACCTCGGCCGGCTGCTGCGCGACGACTACACGCTCACCGCGGTGCGCGACGGCGTCGAGGCGTTCGCCGCCGCGTGCGCCGAGCCGCCCGACCTGATCATCAGCGACGTCATGATGCCGCGGATGGACGGCCTGAGCCTGCTCGCCGAGCTGCGGGCCGACCCGCGCACCGCCGCCGTGCCCGTGCTGCTGCTGTCGGCCCGGGCCGGGCAGGAGGCCGCCGTCGACGGGCTGGGCGCGGGGGCCGACGACTACCTCGTGAAGCCGTTCTCGGCGCGGGAGCTGGTGGCCCGCGTCCGCACGACCATCCGGCTGGCCCACCTGCGGACGCAGCACTCGCGGTGGCGCTCGGCGATGATCGACTCGCTGCAGGAGGGGTTCTTCGTCTGCGACGCCGCCGGGCGGGTCGTCGAGATCAACGCCGCCTGCGCCGAGCTGCTCGGGTTCGGTCCCGAGGGCCTGCCCTACGCACCGCCGTTCCCGTGGCTGCCGGGCCGGGACGCCGATCCCGTCGCCTACCGGGAGGTGGTCACCGCGCTGCGCCGGGCGCAGGCCGAGCCCGCCGGGAGCTTCGTGGTGCCGTTGCGGCACCGGGCCGGGCACCGGGTCTGGGCCGCGATCGCCTACAACGAGCTGCACGACGACGAGGGCCGCCGCCGGCTCGTCGGCACGATCCGCGACGTCACCGCGGAGCGCTACGCCGTGCAGCGGGAGTCCGCGCTCGCCTCGATGAACCAGCGCCTCGCCGGGGTCAGCGGGGTGCCGGAGGTGCTGCGCACCGCGCTGGACCTGCTGCGGGAGCTGTGGCACGCCGAGCGTGTCCTGGCGGTCACCTGGGCGCGGGACGGCGAGCCGGGTCTCCTGTCGACCGACCGCGGCGACCGGAGCTGGACCGACCTCGCCGCGCCGCTGCGCGAGACGCTCGGCCAGGTGCGTTCGCTGCCGGCGCTGCACGCGTCCCCGGCGGACGGCGGCGCGGGCGCCACCCTCGACCACCCCGGCGGCCGCCTGACGCTCTGGGTCGAAACCGCGCCGGACCGCCCGCTCGGCACCGAGGACCGGACGCTGCTGGCGCTCCTGACCGGGACGCTGGCGCACGCCCTGCGCCGCGCCCACCGCGACGACCGGCAGCGTGAGGTCGCCCTCGCGCTGCAGCGCTCGATCCTCGGCCCGGCCCGGCTCCCGGACGGCTTCGCGGTGCGCTACGAGCCGGCGAACCCGCCTCTCGAGGTCGGCGGGGACTGGTATGACGTCGTCGCGCTGGCCGGTGACCGGATCGGGATCGTCGTCGGCGACTGCGTCGGCCGCGGGCTCGCGGCGGCCGCGGTGATGGGCCAGCTGCGCAGCGCCTGCCGCGCGCTCCTGCTGGAGGCCAACAGCCCGGCGCACACGCTGACCGCGCTCGACCGCTTCGCCGGCCGGCTGCCGGGCGCCCTGTGCACGACCGTCTTCTGCGGTGTCCTCGACCCCGCGACCGGCGCGCTCACCTACAGCAGTGCCGGGCACCTGCCGGCCACCCTGGTGCACCGCGACGGCACGGCGGAGTTCCTCGACGCGGCCGGCAGCGTGCCGCTCGCCGTCCGCATCGCCGCCGCCCGGCCGGAGGCCACCGCGGTCGTCCCGATCGGCTCGTTGCTGATGCTCTACACCGACGGTCTCGTCGAGCGCCGCCGCGAACCGCTGGACGACGGCATCGACCGGGCCACCGCGGTCGCCCACGAAGCGCGCGGCGGCGGCCTGACCGGCCTGGCGTCCGCCCTGATGGACCGCCTGCGCCCGGCCGACGGGTACGAGGACGACGTCGCCCTGCTGCTCTACCGGCGCTCGCTGCCGCCGCTCGAACTGGACTTCCCCGCGCACCCGGACAGCCTCGCCGTGACCCGCCGCGGGCTGCGCGCGTGGCTGGCGAACGCGGCGCTCGACGAAGACCTCGCCCAGGACGTGCTGGTCGCCGTGGGCGAGGCCTGCGCCAACGCCGTCGAGCACGCCTACGCCGACGGCGGAGCCGGCGAGAACGGGCACCTGGCAGCCGACCTCACCGGCGCGCACCTGGTCGTCACCGTGACCGACCACGGCCGCTGGAGGCAGCCGCCGCCGGACAACCACGTGCTGCGCGGCCGCGGCGTGCCGATGATGGAGGCACTCGCCGACACCGTCACTGTCCGCCACGACGGGGGCGGCACCACCGTCACGCTGGAATGGAGGATCGGTTCGTGACGACGGCACTCACGCTGGTCGCCGGCCCGGGCCACCACGGGCACCGGGTCCTGACCGTCACGGGTGAGATCGACATGAGCAACGCCGCGGAGTTCGGGGCGGCGCTCGATCGCGAGCTGGCGGCCGGGACGGCGGTCACCGTCGACCTGACCGGGGTGGCCTACCTCGACAGCGCCGGGGTCGCGGTGCTGTTCGACCGGGCCGCCGAGCACGACCTGCGGCTGGTCGCGCCGCGGCTGCTCGACCGGGTGCTGCGGGTGTCCGGGCTGGCGCAGATCGTGAAAGTGACCCCCGGCTGAGGGGTTGGACCGGCGCCCACCGGGTATGCGACACCCAGCGACGGTCGCGGGGTGGGGTTGTGCCACCGGCCGTCGCCAGGTGGTTCCCGGCGCCAACCCACGGCCGTTCAGCAGTGAGCGCCGGGCCGGAGCCACCGCCCCCTCGGACCCGGTTGGTGCGGAGCGCGCATCGGCCGCGGGTAGGGTTTCGCCGCCGGCGTTGAGCAGCAGCGGTTCGGCACCTGCCGCAAGTCGTCCGGGACGGGAGATGGACCTTTTGACCGGTGAGCCGATCCTGCCCGAGCAGCTCGACGAGCTGACCGCCGCGATGGCGGACCTCACGGGCACGCTGGAAGCCGAACCCGCCGAAGCCGAGATCCTCGACGCCGTGTGCGCCGAAGCGGTGCGCGTGATCCCGGGCGCCGACATGGCCAGCATCACCGCGATCCGGGACGGCGAGCCGACCACGGCGGCCTCCACCGACGAGCGCGCCGTCGAGATCGACCGCGTCCAGTACGCGCAGGGTGAGGGACCGTGCCTGCGGGCGGCGGCGACCGGGGAGATCGTCCGGCTGCCGCTGGCGACGGCCGGGAAGCTGTGGCCGGAGTTCACCGAGCACGCCCGCGGCCTCGGGGTGGGCAGCTACCTCGCCGCGCCTCTGCAGGTGGACGAGCGCCTCTCCGGCGCGCTCAACCTCTTCGGGTACGGCGACCACGGGTTCGCCGAAACCGACTCCCGGCTGCTGGCGCTCTACACGACGATCGTCTCGTTCGGCCTGCGCACCACCCGGCGCTACCAGCAGGCCCGGCAGCGGGCCGCCGACCTCGAGACGGCGATGAGATCGCGGGCGGTGATCGAGCAGGCCAAGGGCATCCTGATGGCCGTGCACCGGATCACCGCCGATGACGCCATGAAGCGGCTCATCGAGGAATCGCAGCACTCGAACGTCAAGCTCCGGGACATCGCTGCCCGGTTCGTCGACGGGCTGTCCTCGGACGGCTGACGCGCCTCAGGCGGTGCGGCGGCGAGCGGGGAACGGCCAGGTCAGGGTCATCACCGTGCCGTCCGCGGTCGAGCGGAGGTCGAGCCCGTCGACGAGGTTCTGGATCAGGCGCAGGCCGCGCCCGCGTCCGCCGCTCTCTTCGAGCGACTCCCACCGGCCCTGGTCGGCTACGGTCACCACCAGCACGTCTTCGTCGATCCGCGCCCGGACGTCGATCAGCCCGGGCCGGCCCCGGTAGGCGTGGTCCAGCACGTTGGCCATCGCCTCCCAGCAGGCCAGCACCACGTCGTCGGCCTCGCTCCCGACCGCGTCTCCGGCCTGACGGCGCAGCCACGAAATCAGGTGCTTGCGCAGGCTCGGCAACGTGCGCGGCGAAATGGTGCCGCGGTACCGCCAGCCGTCCGATCCGTGCTCTTCCATGGTCACCTCCCTGGGGAACTGTCGGTTTGCTACCCACCGGTCCGGCTTCTCAATCATCGGTAACTTCTCCCGTGCTGCCGTTCGGGTCTGGTGCGCCGCGAACCGGCGTGATCGGATGTGCTGATGACTCGGTCGACGACGTCCGTGGTGCTGTGCGCGGTGCTGGCCGCGACCCTCCTGCCGGGGCCGGTGGCCGCCGCGGCGCCCGCGCCGGGACCGGGCGCGGTCTCGCACTTCGGCTTGGCCCGCAAGGACTGCCTGGGCACCGCGCGCTCCACCGCCAGCAAGGCCTGGTTCACGGTCGCGGGCGGCGTGCTCTCCGACGTCTACGCGCCGGTGATCGACAACACGAACGTCGAGACGCTGCAGTTCGCCGTCACCGACGGCCGCAGCTTCACCGACCTGCAGGCCCGCGACATGACCTACACCGTGCGGACCAGCGCGGGCGGGATGGCCTGCGAAGTGACGTCGACCCCGCGCAGCGGCAAGTACCGCCTGGTCACCGAGTACCTGACCGACCCGGCGCGGACCGGCGTCCTGATGCGGACGCGCCTGGAGCCGCTGCGCGGCTCGGGCCAGGACCTCAAGGTCTACGTGCGGTTCGACGCGAGCATCAACGGCAACGGCGGGGGCGGCCCGGCCAACGGCGGCGGGGACACCGCCAGCGTCGACGCGGGCACGAGCGCGCTGGTCAGCGCCGACACGAACACCGTCTCCAGCGCCCCGGCCCGCGACTACGGGACGCCGCTGGCGGCGGCGTTGCGCGCGGACCGCCGGTTCCTCAGCACCGCCAGCGGTTTTGCCGGTACGGCCGGCGACGGGCTGGCCCAGCTGGACCGCGACCACCGGCTGACCGACACGACACCGTCCGCGGTGAACGGCAACGTCGTCCAGACCGCGCAGCTGGACCTGCAGCCGCGCCGGCCGGCGGTGCTGGCGCTCGGGTTCGGCGCGGACGCGCGTGCCGCCGTCGCCACGGCCGGAGCGAGCCTGCGCACGCCGTTCGACCAGAGCTACCGCGACTACGCGCGCGGCTGGCGTGACTACGACAACGGGCTGACTCCGCTGCGGGGCAAGGATTCGGACGCCTACTTCCAGTCGGTCAACGTCCTGAAGGCCAGTGAGGACAAGACTTTCCCCGGCGCGGTCGTGGCCTCGCTCGGCAGCCCGTGGGGCCAGGCCGTCTCCGCGGGGGACGCGCCCGGCGGCAAACCCGTGTACTTCGGGTCCTACCGCGAGATCTTCGCGCGTGACCTCTACGAAAGCTTCTCCGGGCTGCTCGCCGCGGGCGACCGCGACACCGCGCGGGCGAGCGTGCGCTGGCTGTTCTCCCGCCAGCAGCAGCCGGACGGCCGGTTCCCGCGCAACTCGCTGCTCAACGGCAAGAAGGCGCCCGACTCCGGCGGTGACCAGCTCGACGAAAGCGCGTACCCGATCCTGATGGCGTTGCAGGCCGGGCTCGACCGCGACCGCACGCTCTACACCGGCCACATCCGCGCGGCGGCGGACTTCGTCGTCGCGCACGGGCCGTCGTTCGGTTCGGAGCGCTGGGAAGAACAGGGCGGCTACTCCCCTTCGACGATCGCCGCGGAGATCGCCGGGCTGGTCGCGGCCGGCGTGATCGCCGACCGCAACGGCGACCCGGCGCGCGCCCGCGTCTACCGGGCCACCGCGGACCACTTCCAGCGCAGCATCAAGGGCTGGACGGTGACGTCGAACGGGCCGTACGGCGGCCGGTACTTCCTGCGGCTGACCAAGAACGGCGATCCGAACTCGGAATACTTCTACAACCTGGGCAACGGTTCGGTCGACGCCGACCAGCGCGCGGTCGTCGACGCCGGGTTCCTCGAGCTGACGCGCCTCGGGGTGCTGCCCGCGAACGACCCCGACGTCACCGCATCCCTCGGGGTGGTGGACCGCGTGATCAAGCGGGACACCCCGGCCGGGCCGGGCTGGTACCGCTACGGCACTGCGGCGCCGGGCAGCGAGGACGGTTACGGCGACTGCTACGAACCGGATCCGACGAACTGCGCCCCGACCGGCGCGCCCTGGCCGACGACGAACACCGGGTCCGGGCACCTCTGGCCGGTGCTCGCGGGCGAACGCGGCGAGCAGGCCGTGCAGACCGGCGACCGCGCGGGTGCTTCGGCGCTGCTGCGCGCGATGCGGGCCCAGACCGGCGGCACCGGCCTGATTCCCGAGCAGGCGTGGGAAAACCCGGCAGTGCCGACCTCGCCCTACGGCACGGATCCCCGCACGGCGTCGATCGGGTTCACCCCCGGGCAGCCCGCCGGCTCGGTCGCACCGTTGAGCTGGGCGCAGTCCCAGTCGGTGCGGCTGGCCCGCGCGCTGGCCGACGGCCGCCTGCCCGAGCAGCCCGCCGACGTCCGCGAGCGGTACGTCTCGCACGCGCCGCCCGCGGCCTTGGCGGTCACGCTCGACGCGCCCGCGTCGGTGTCCACCGCGACCGCCGCGGTCACCGGCACCGCGCCCGCCGGCAGCCGGGTCGACCTCGCGGTGTCGGCCACCGACGCCGGGACGACTTCCGTGCTGTCGACCCGGGCTTCGGCGGCGGGCACGTTCAGCGCGACGGTGCCGACGCCGTTGGGCGCGAACGTCGTCACCGCGACCGCCACCACCGGCGCGGGCACGGGGTACGCGCAGAAGACGATCAGCTCGGACTTCGTCACCGGCACGGTGCTGCTCGACACGACCGACCCGGACGGCGACGACACCGGACCGGGCACATACACCTACCCGACGGCGGGCGACTTCCACGCCGGCGCGTTCGACCTGCAGCGGTTCCAGGTCATCGACTCGGGCACCAACCTCGTGTTCCGCGCGCAGGTCCGTGACCTGACCCCGACATTCGGCTCCCCGCTCGGCGCGCAGCTGCTGACGATCTACGCGCACGACCCGGCGGCAACGGCGACGTCCACCGCGCCGCCGTTCGCGAGCCGCGCGTACACGATCGCGGCGCAGGACGCGTGGAGCCGTCGCATCGAGGTCCAGGGCTTCGCCGAGCCGGCGCTGGTCGACGCTTCGGGCGCAACGCTCGCTTCGCCGTCGGTGCAGGCTTCGCAGGCGACGCGCTACATCACGGTCAGCGTGGCGAAGGCGGCGTTCGGGACCCCGGCCGCGGGCTGGACGTTCGCGGTGGTGCTGACCGGACAGGACGGCAACTCCCCCGACCAGGCACGGCCGTTCACGCCGACGGCGGGCCAGTACACGTTCGGGCTCTGCGCGGCGGGCGGCACGGCGCCGATCTGCGCCACGGACCCGGCCACGGCGCCGAAGGCGATGGACGTGCTCACGCCGGCGGGGGTGGATCAGGCGGCCGAGCTGGACCCGACCCGCGGGCCGGTCGCGGTGCGCGGAGTGCCGGTGGGCTGAGACGCACCCGGTCCCACCGGCGCCGGCGTCGCTCAGCCGACCAGCTGCTCCGCGACCGCGTCGCGGTGCGCGTGGAGCGGATCGCTGCACTTCGTCGGCCCGGGCAGGCAGATCTGGATCTTCACCCGGTCGAACCCGCCGACCACGTCCGTGCTGAGTGTGACGTCGTACGGCACCTCTTTGCCGGGACTGGCGGTCCGGGTGTCGCTGTCGACCTTCACGCTTCCGGCGTAGGCCTCGAAGTACACGGTGGTGCCGGTGCTGGTGCCGGAGCCGGGCAAGGACCGCACCTGCCCCTGCACGAGTGCCGAGCGGCTGCTCCAGATGATGCCGCCGTTCGTCTGGGCCGGGCAGGGCGCGACCGGGACGCACACGAGGAACGTGTCGTTCGGCCAGGTGGCGGCCGGGCTCGCGGTGGCGGGCGTGGTCATCGTCGCCACCGCGGCGGCGGCCACCGCGCCGATCGTCAGCAGTCGGGTCATGAGCCGGATCCCTCCCCCGGGGCCCCGGTCGGTCCGGAGCCGTCGGCGACGTACACGCTCGAACCCGCGAAGCGGTTTAGTCCGCACACGAATCATTCAGTAGACGTCCAAGATCACCCAGGGTTGCTTTTGTGCGGGCAATCGCACTTCGGAGCTAACCTGATCGTGTCGTGGGCATCTTTCCTAGTGAGCGCGGATTCCGGTGGGGAACTCACCGGACCGCCTGACACAGGAAGGGGTTCCGCTCATGTCCGTTCGTCCGAGCGTCCGCCGCACCGTGACCGCCCTCGCCGTGACCGGCGCCGCCGCGACCGCCGTCGTCGCCGCGGCCGGGACCGCGTCCGCGATGCCGACCGACTTCGCCTGCACCTCGTCGCAGGTCGACACCACGCTCGTCGCCGGCTCCCCCGGCGCGGGCCAGCGTTACGCGTCGGTCGAGTTCACCGCCAAGCCCGGCGAGTCCTGCACGCTGCAGGGCGCCCTGCCGGTCAGCCTGGCCGGCGCCGAGGGCATCACGGTGACCCCCGACCCGGCCGCGGCCGACGCTCCGCGTGTCACCGTCGCCGACGGCGCGCCCGCGTCGATGCTGCTGCACTGGACCGGCATCGAGGGCCCGGAGAACCAGGTCTCGCCGGCGACCGTCACAGTGACCGCGCCGCAGACGACCACCCCGCGCGGTGACACCAGCGACCCGGCGATCACCCTGCCGTGGAACCAGGGCCCGCTCGACAACTCCGCCGAGGCGCACGGACTGACCGTCGGCCCGGTCACCGCCGGCCCCGCCCAGCCGTAACCCACCGGCGGACGACACGCGTGTCGTCCATCCAGGCACGCGTGTCGTCCATTGTGGACCGGTCAGCGGCGGCCGCCGTGGTCGTCACCGGCCTCGTGGTGGCCGCCGTGGTCGTCGCCGCGCTCGTTCCCGCGGCCACCGTGGTCGTCACCCGGCTCGTTCCCGCGGCCACCGTGGTCGTCACCGAGGTCGTGGGTGCGGGTCGGGTACGTGCTCGGCGCGGACCGGGTCGGGTACGTGCTCGGCGACGCCGAGGTCTCCGGAGTGGCCGAGGTGGTCGAGGCTTCCGCGGACGTCGTGGCCGACGGCGTCGAGGTGGCCGGCGCCTGCGTGCCGTCGTCGGCTCCGGACTGCGCGAGCGCCGCTGTCGTACCTCCGACCGCGAGTGCCGCACCGGCCGCGGCGATCACCAGAATCTTGCGCATGTCTGCTCCTTTTGGTTCTCCGACAACAAAAAGAGCTTCCCGCGCCCGACGATAGCGGCGCACTGCGCGAGGATTAAGGCATCCCTAAAGCCTTCCCGAGCTCGAGCACGACCCGCGCCCCATGGGGCCGCACCCGCGTAACACTGAACGTCCCACCGGAAGCACGTGCGGTCTGACGCGCGATGTCGAGCCCGAGCCCGGTCGACCCGGCGCCGCTCGCACCCCGCTCGACGCCGCCGAGGTCGAACCCCGGCCCCTCGTCCACGACCTCCAGCCGGGCGCCGTCCGGCGTCGCCGTGAGCCGGATCGTGTACCCCGTCCCCTCTGGCGTGTGCGCGAAGATGTTGCCCAGCAACGCGTCCAGGCACGCGGCCAGCTCCGCCTCGCCGACCGCGACCGGCAGCGGCCCGGAATCGAGCGACACCGTCGCCGCCCGGTCCTGGTCCTGCGCGAGCACCGACCAGAACTCCGCTCGCGCGCCGACGACGGCAGCCGCGTCGCACGCCCCCGGCGCGGAGTCCCGGGCGCGCGCCTGGTCGATGAGCGCGGTGACCTGGCGCTCCAGGCTCTCGGCATGCCCGGTGATCCGCTCGGCCTCGGCGGGGTCGGCGAGCGACTCGGCGTCCAGCCGCAGCACGGTCAGCGGCGTCCGCAGCCGGTGCGAGATGTCGGCGACGGCCTCGCGCTCCTGCCGGACCAGGTCGCGGATCCGCGCGGCCAGCAAGTTGAGCGCGGCGGCGACCGACCGCACCTCCGCCGGCCCGCCCGGCCGCGCCCGCGCGTCGAGGTCCCCTTCGGCGAGCCGGCGCGACACCGCCGCGAGCTCGTGCACCGGCCGCACGATCGACCGGGCCAGCCGGTCGGCGACGAACACCCCGAGCGCCAGCAGCAGGACGCCCAGCGCGGCCAGCACCAGCCACGCCGCGCCGAGCCCCCGCGTCAGCTCCGCACGGTCGACGAAGGCCCGCACCACGGCCGTCCCCCGCGGCAGGCCCTGCACCGCGACGAGGATCTCCCGGCCGCCCGCGTCCTCGACGGTGAGGCTGCTGCCCTGCGCCGCGGCCAGCGCGACGCCGGGGGTGCGCGGACCCGGCGCGCCGAGCACGGTGCCGTCCGGCAGGAACACCGTGACCGGGTGCCCCGCGGTGGTATTGAGCTGATCGACCGCCGGCCGCAGTGCCGCCGTCTCGGCCGTCGCGACCAAGGAGGTGAGGGACTGCGCCTTCGCCGTCGCGGCGGTGACCGCACGATCCGCCGTGACCGACCGCAGCAGGATCGCCAGCGGCACGAGGAACGCGACGAGCACCAGGCTCATCGCGGCGGCGACCAGCAGCGCGAGCCGTTTCCTCACGGCTGCGTCCCCGGTTCGGCCAGCCGGACGCCGACGCGGCGCACGGTGTGCAGGTACCGGGGCTCCTGCGCGGTTTCGCCGAGCTTGCGCCGCAGCCACGACAGGTGCACGTCGACGGTCTTGTCCGCGCCGGCGTAGGGCAGCTTCCAGACGTCGGCGAGCAGTTCGCGTTTGCTCACCACGGTTCCCGCGCGGCCGGCGAGGTAGTGGAGCAGGTCGAACTCGCGCGGCGTGAGGTCCAGCGGCGCGCCGTCGAGGGACGCCTCCCGCGTCCGCGCGTCGACCGACAGGCCGCCGACGACCACCGGGCCCGTCGTCTCCTCCGGCTCGGCGCGCCGCAGCACCGCGCGGATCCGCGCGTCGAGCTGCGCGCCGCCGAACGGCTTGACCACGTAGTCGTCGGCGCCGGCGTCGAGCAGCCGGACGATCTCCTCCTCGGCGCCGCGCGCGGTGACCACGATGATCGGCACCGCGCTGACCGCGCGCACCATCCGCAGCACCTCGCGGCCGTCGAGGTCGGGCAGGCCCAGGTCGAGCAGGACGACGTCGGGCCGGTCGGTGACCGCCGCCTGCAGCCCGGACATCGCGGTCGGCGCCGAGGTCACGGTGTGCCCGCGCTCGCCCAGCGCGCGCAGCACGGCCGTGCGGATGGTCGGGTCGTCCTCGACGAGCAGCACGGTCGCCATTCCGGGGAGGCTACACAGGCGAAGCCGCTTCGCCGGGCTTCTGGCGAACGCTAAGGACGTCTTAGCCGCGCTTTAACCCGCCCGGATGGCACAGTGGACGGATGGGACGGCGCGGACTGCTGATGACGGCGGGCTGGCTGCTGGCCGCCGCGGCCACCGCCGGGGTCGGCACGGTGGCCCTCGACCTGGTCGGCGCGGGCATCCTCGGCCCGCAGAACCAGCCGCTGTCCGCCGGCGACGTCGCCCGCGCGCTGGAAACCGTGCCGACGAGCACCACCCCGGCGCCGTCAACCACGCCGGTCACCTCGAGCGCGCCGGCGCCGCGCGGCCTGACTGTCTCCGGCGGCAGCCTGGTCGCCACGTGCGAAGGCGGCCAAGTCACCCTGAAGTCGTGGAGCCCGGCCCCGGGCTACCGCGTCGACGACGTCGCGCGCGGCCCCGCCGCCACCGCGTCGGTGAAGTTCAAGAACGACGGGGCAGAGTACGTGACGGCCGTGTCGTGCCTCAACGGCGAGCCGCACGCCGAAACCGTCGCCGACGACAGCGGCGGCCACCGCGGCCGCGGTTAGGACGGCAAGCCGGCGTTGAGCCTGGCCAGGACACCGTGCGGGAACGGCAGTTCCGGCGCGCTGACCTCGGTCAGCCGGTCGAGCTGGACCTCGGTGAGGTCGAGGGTGAGTGCGCCGAGGGAGTCGGCAAGCTGCTCGGGTGACCGGGCGCCGATCAGCGGCGCGGGCATCGCGGCCCGGCGCGTCACCCAGTGCAGGGCGACCTGGGCCGGGGTCGCGCCCACCTCGGCGGCGACCTCGCGGACGACGTCCAGCACGACCCAGCGGCTCTCGGGCGTGGCCCGGGACGCCTCGGCGAGCCGTCCGTCGCCGCCGCCGTCGCGGGTGTACTTGCCGGACAGGAACCCGCCCCCGATCGCGCCCCACGGCTGGACCGCGATGCCGAACTCCCGCGCCAACGGCACGTGTTCGGCCTCGATGGCACGCTCGACCAGGGAGTATTCGAGCTGCAGCGCCGTCACCGGTGGCCCGCCGAGCATCGCGGCCTTCGTCGCGTACCAGGCCGGGACGTCGCTGAGCCCGACGGCGCGGATCTTCCCGGCGCGCACCAGGTCGCCGAAGGCCGCCATCACCTCCTCCGCCGGGGTGAAGCCGTCCCAGATGTGCAGCCAGTACAGGTCGACGTGGTCGACGCGCAGCCGCCGCAGCGACGCCTCCAGCGAGGCGACCATGTTCTTGCGGCCGTTGCTGCGCCGGCGCGGGTCCGACCGCGGTTCCCCGCCGCCGAAGTCGGGCCCGGAGTACTTGGTGGCGAGCACGACGTCGTCCCGGTCGACGTCGCGCAGGAACTCGCCGACGAGCTCTTCGCTGCGGCCCGCGCTGTAGTTGTCCGCGGTGTCGACGAAGTTGCCGCCGCCCTCGACGTAGGCGCGGAAGATCTTGCGCGCGGTGGTGTCGTCGGCGCAGAAGGACCCGGTGCCGAAGGTCATCGCGCCGAGGGCCAGCGGGGAAACCCGCAGGCCGGAGCGGCCCAGCGGCCGGTAGTCGTCCAGTTCGGTCATGGCCTCGATCCTGCAACCTGGAGCGCGGTCCGGGTCAAACCCGGCCGGTCACTCGTCCGAAAGGATCACCGCGCGCGAAGCGAGGTGCAGGGCCAGCCGTTCGTCCGGCCGGGACAGGTCCACTCCCAGCAGCTGCTCGATCCGCGCGACGCGGGCGGCCACGGTGTTGCGGTGCACGCCCAGCACCGTGGCCGTCTCGGCGATCGAGGACTCGGCGTCGAGGTAGGCGGCGAGCGTCCGGACGAGGTCGCCCGGCGCCGCGCGCAGCGGCGCGACCAGGGCTCGGGCCGCGGGCTCGAAGGTGTCCGTCCGGGTCCACTCGAGCAGCAGCTGGGCCATGCCGAGCTGGTCGACGTGCAGGAAGTGCCCGGTTTCCGGACGGGTCGCGGCCAGCCGCGCGGCGTCGAGGGCCTCCGCGACGGTTGCCGCCAGCCCTTCCGGACGCGGGTGCGGCCGTCCGACACCCATGTGCGCGCCGAGGCGCAGCGTCCGGTGCGCCGCCTGGAGCCGGGTGGCCAGGGCGCGCACGCGTTCCGCGGTGGGCTCGTGGTCGAAGGTGACCCAGCCGGTCCAGCCGTCGCCGTGCTCGACGACGGCCTCGACGTCCAGCGCCCGCATGACCTCCTGGGTGCGCGCGACGGTGTCGACCGCGGCCGGGACGCCGAGGTGCAACCCGACGTGCCAGCCGCCGAGCCGCCAGCCCGCGTCGGCGACCCGGCGGCGCAGGTCCGCGCCGGGCTCGGAGTCCAGCCGCAGCAGGTCGGCGAGCAGGGCCGTGCGGGAGCGCGCGTCCCGTTCGAGCTCCAGCCGGTTGGCCAGCAGCCAGCGTTGCAGCGCCCCGGCGGCCACGGCGAGCGCGGGCGGAACGACATCGGCGCGCGCGGCCTCGGTGCCGCGCAGTTCGACGGCCAGCCACATCGCCGGCCGCTCCAGCAGCACGGGATGTGCGAGCAGGACACCGTCGTCCAGCTCGGTCCGCTGCGGCACGGGTTCATCAAGCCGCACGCGCCCACCGACTTCCCCGGCGAGCGGCACACCGCCGTCATCGAGAACGGCGACGGGCGACCGAAGCAGCCGCCGAAGCACGGCAACAACTTCCTCGGGCGGCCGCAGCCGGTCCCCGAGCGCGCGGTGGGTGGCCAGCAGCAGGTCGGCCCGGTCGAGTCCGGGAGCGGCGAGCAGCAGCCGAGCCTCGACAAGCAGATCCAGCGGCGGCGCAGCGGTGGTCAGCAGCGGCACAGCCAGACGTTCGGCAAGAAGCCGCGACGCGGTGAGCGGGTCGGTGCCGGGCAGCAGCACACCGGCGCCCCCGGCATCGGCACACCGCCGCAACAGGGCATCGATCTGCCAGTCGGTCCCGGCGACAGTCCGGGCGACCACGGTGAGCTCCCCGGGCCCGGGAAGGTGCGATGCGTCCAAAGTGGCCTGAACGGTCGTGAGTGGACGGTCAAGTCCGGCGGCACCGGCGAGAAGACGGACGTGCTCGGCCCAACCGGGGAGGGCGAGCACCCGCCGGAGGCTCATGACGGCCCTGCCGCGGCCAAGTCAGTGTCCTGCCGAGGGTTCTCCGCAACCGCAACCGCAGGCGCAAACCCCACCGCGCCAACCCGCGCGCTCATCCCAGCCCCACCGAATCGCGACCGATGCCAACCCGCGAGCGCAAACCCCACCGCGGCCCAGCCGATCCCACCCCGCCCGCTCACCGCAACCCCACCGGATCGCAGTCGATGCCGTACGCCCGCGGCTCCAGCACCGGCAACCGCGCCGGGTCGAGCCAGAACTCCGCCGCCGCCAGGCGGACCACATCTACCTCCACTCCCGCTCGGAGTGCGTCGCACGGGACCGGGACTCCCGTGCGGTGGTCGAGCACCGACAGCACGTCCGGGGTCGAGGCCACCGGTTCGCCGTCGCGCAGCGCGAGCAGGTACTCGTTCTCCATCTCCAGGCGCAGCAGCTCGCCGCTGTGGTGGTCGGCCAGGGTCACGCTGCCGCGGCCGAAGCCCGGCCCCACGTGGCGCGCCACCTCCAGGACCCGGCCGCGGGCGAGCACCGACCCGTTGAGCGCCGTCTCCAGCCGGTCGCGCGGTGGGCTCTCCCCCGCCGCGCGCACCCGGCGGCCGAGGGCCAGCGCCGCGCTCGTCGAGCCGAGCACCGAACACGCGGCCAGCTCGCCCGCCGGGATCGGCGCCAGGGCCAGCGCCGCCCAGCCGCCCGAGCTGGCGACGAACGCCCGAGCCGCGCGCTCGACCATCGTGTCCGACCCGGCCGCCAGCAGCATGACCTGGCCGCTCTGCTCCGCCAGTGCCGCGGGCGCGACTCCGCGGCCGGTCGCCGCGACCGCCAGCTGGTCGAGCCGGGGCAGGCCGCGCCCGGACAGGTCGGCGTCGACGTACGCCCGGCCGAGCTCGAGCGCCACCACCAGCGGCATCAGCCCGTTCAGGCCGCCGATCTCGATCGACATCAGCGCGTCGGCGCGCTCGCCGGTCCAGCGCTCGATCGCCGCCACCGCGGACGCGAACTCGTCGCCGCCCGGCAGCTTCTCGGTGAACGCCGCCGTCGCGCCGACCACCCCGACCGGCACCACCCGCGCCGACGGCGGCAGCGTGTCCGCCGGCCGCACCACCGGCTCGTGGCCGCGTTCGAGCTGCCGCCGCAGCAGCACGGCCGCGGTGACGGTGTCGCCCCCGCCGCCGGAGCCGAGCAGGGCGGCGCCGCGTTCGAGGGCGGGCACGTCACCGGCCGTGATGCGCATGAACGACCACAGTAGACGAACTCAGCGCAGGGCGTACCCACCGTCGGGGTAGAGGGTCGACCCCGTGGTGTACGTGCTGCCGAACAGGTACAGCACCGCATCGGCCACTTCGGACTCCTTGCCGACGCGGTGCAGCAGCGTGTCCGCCCGGTACTGCGCGAAGCTCGCCTCCCGCACCGCCGCGGGCCGCCCGGCCCAGAGGGTGCCGTCGATCGTGCCGGGCGAGACGACGTTCACCCGCACCGGCGCCAGCTCCACCGCCAGCCCGCGCCCGAGGCCTTCGATCGCCGCGTTGCAGGCGACGTACGCGGGCGCCGCGCCGGGTGGCCGGACGCTCGCCGCTCCCGACATCAGCACGATCGACGCCTCGGGAGCCAGCCGCGGCACAGCGTGCTTGACGGCGTGGTACTGCCCCCAGAACTTCGTGACGAACGGGCTTGCCGCGTCCTCGTCGCTCAGCTCCCGCAGCGGCCCGACCGTGTAGGACGCGCCGGGCGTGAACAGGTGGTCGACGCGATCGAGCGCGCCGAAGAACGCGGCCAGCGACTCCTGGTCGGTGCTGTCGACGACCTGCCAGGTGGCCCCCAGCGGATCGGCCGCCGCGGCCAGCTTCTCCGGCGTCCGCCCGCCGAGGTGGACCGAAGCACCCGCGGCGGCGCAACGCCGGGCCACCGCCAGCCCGATACCCGACCCGCCGCCGATGATCACGACGTGCTTCCCGGTCAAGCTCACGCGATCTCCTCGACGGGCCGGAAGGGGTGCGGCAACCCGAACGCGGCCGGGCCGAACGTGTCCAGGGCCGCCGGCGTGCGCATCAGCGGCGGGGTCGAGATGCCGACCACCGTGACGCGCTGGCCGTACCGCAGGGTCTCGGTCGTGATCGGCTCGGCGGTGGCCGCCTCCAGCACGCAGATCAGGTCCGGCACCACACATCGCACGGAACCGTCCACAGTGGCCAGCAGGTTCTCGTTCTGGAACAGGATTTCGAGTTTGTGCGCGCCGTCGAACGACACCGCCTCGGCGCGGCCGCGAGCGAAGCCCTCTTCGGTCCGACGCTCCACATCGGACACCTTGCCGCGGAACAGCACCCGCAGGTGTGCGTACGGCGTCGAGCGCAACGCGGCCGCGAGCCGCTCGACCGGATCCTCGGTGCCTTCCCGCGCGGACCGGATCGTCCGGCCCACGGTCAACGCCAGCGAAAGCGTTTGCGGCACGGCCGTGCGCTTGACGTCGGCGCCGCTCATCGCGTACTCGGCGATGTGCGCGACGCCGCCGAGCCGGATCGTGATCCCGCGGGCCAGCCACTCCATCCGCCGGTTGTCCGCGCCGGTGTTGATCACCGTCGTCTCGCCGCGCTCACCGCCGATGGCCATGGGTGACCCCGGGATACCGTATACACCGAACGTCTCCATCTGCAGCTCCGGGAACGCCCGGCCCATCCCGTCCGCGTCGACCACGGGCAGCCCGAGCCGCGCGCCGACGAGCAGCGGGATCATCGAGTTGATGCCCCCGCACTCGATGGGCATGGTCGCGTCCGCGGATCGGCCGAGGTGCTTCTCCAGCGTCCGCAACGCCAGCACCGGCTCCGCGCCGTTGGGCAGCTTCTCGTGCACCACGGTCGGCGCGCCCATCTGCGCGGTCGGGATCACGAGCGCGGCGTCGTCCACTTCGGACGGATCCAGGATCGTGACCGGCCCGTGCTCGCGGATCGCCTCACGCACGAGCAGTCGGCCGACGTAGGGATCGCCGCCCCCGCCGGTGCCGAGCACCGCGGCGCCACGGGCGAGGTCGGGCAGGTCGTCCTCGGTCAGGGTCCAGCTCACCCGGCCACCCCGATCGGGTCGATGTCGTATCCGAAATACCGCGGCCCGGCGAGCGCGATGCCCTCCGGTGTGTGCCAGCGCGGGTCGGCAGGCGCGGCGATGACCGTGACGCGCTGGCCGTACCGCAGGCCTTCGGTGGTGACGGCCTCGCCCGACTCTCGCTCGAGCGTGCAGATCAGGTCCGGCACCGACGCCTCGACCACGCCGTCACGTTCGGCCACCAGGTGCTCGTTCTGGAACCGCAGCACCAGCTCCGCGCCGGTGTCACCGTCCATTCCGGACAGCCGGGCCTCGCCGCGGGCGAAGCCGGTGACCGTCCGCCGGGCGACGTCGACGACCTTGCCGCTGAACAGTCGCCGGCCACCGAGCCGTTCGACGACGCGGGATACAGGATCCACGTGCGCCTCCCGCGCCGCGCGGACCAGCGCGCCCAGCTCGGCGCACAGGCTGAGCGTGCCCGGCACCAGCGCTTCCCGGGCCTGCGCACCGGACATCGCGTAGTTGCTGATCATCGCCGAGCAGCCCATGTCGATGGTCGCCGACCGGGCCAGCCGCTCGGCCCAGTGATTGTCGACGGTATCCAATACTCCGCGGTTGCCCTTCTCGTCGGCAATCGACATCGGCGTCGCGCGGATTCCATACAGTGTGGGAAGGACCATCTGCAGCTCCGGGAACGCGCGGCCCATCCCGTCGGCGTCGACCAGCGGCAGGCCCAGCTGCGCCGCCGCGACGACCGGGATCAGCGAGTTGACCCCGCCCGCCTCGGCGCACGCGATGTGCGTCAGCTCCTTGCCGAGGTACCCAGCGAGCGTGCGCGCGGCCAGCCCCACCTGCTCGGCCGAGGGCAGCTTCTCCACCATCACGGTCGGCGCGCCCATCATCGCCACCGGCAGCACCACGGCGTCGTCGTCCAGGTCGGCCAACGGAACCAGCGGGACCGAGCCATGAGCACGGACCGCCGACGTCGCCAGCAGCCGGCCGATGTACGGGTCTCCCCCGCCACCGGTGCCGAGGATCGCCGCGCCACGCGCGATGTCGGCCAGGTCGGTGAGCGTGATCTCGCGCATCACGCCCCCAGCTGCAGGTCGCCGACGGCCTTCGCGCGGATGCGCGTGGCGTTGCCGGGCAGGTACGGGATGGGCACCTCGTCGAAGTCGACGATGGCCACGGACGCGGGTGACGCGCCGGCGGCGACCGCCCGGTCGATCGCCTCCTGCTTGGCTTCGTCCACAACGGACTCCCGGCGGCCCGGCTCGATCACGTAGACGCGGTCGACCTCGCCGCCGATCTGCGCGATGGCCGCGCCGATCGCGTTGGCCACGGCGTAGTTCTCCGGCCGGTGCACCTCGCCGCACCCGGCCAGCTCGTCCGGCAGCAGCACCGAACCACCGCCGACCGCCACGACCGGCAACGGCTCGGCGGACGTCCGCATCCGTTCGACCACATCGGACACGTCCGCGGCGATCTTGTCCAGCGCGGCCCGCACCAGCGAGCGGTCCAAATGCGACACCAGCGACGCGTCCCCGATGTCCGCGCGACCGGCGGCGACCGCGATGTCCGTCGCGGTCAGCGTGTCCCCGCCGAACACTAGGGCCTTCGACGTCAGCTCGTAGCCGACCGAATCCGGGCCCACGGTGACGTTACCCCGCACGCGACTCCCCCCGCCGAGGCCGATCGACAGCACGTCCGGCATCCGGAAGTTCGTGCGGATGCCCGCGACGCTGACGTCGGTGGTCGCCTCACGCGGAAAACCTTGCCGCAACACGCCGACGTCCGAAGTGGTGCCACCGACGTCGACCACCGCGCAGGTGTCCAAACCGGACAGCACGGCGGCGCCGCGCATCGAGTTCGTCGGCCCGGAAGCGAAGGTCGCCACCGGGTACCGGCGCGCGAAGTCGACGTCCATCAGCGTCCCGTCGTTCTGGCTCAGGTAGAGCGGCGCGGTGATGCCCGCACCGGTGACGGACGCGGCCAGGCCGTCGACGATGTGCGCGGCCAGCTCACGCAGCGCCGCGTTGATCACCGTCGCGTTTTCCCGCTCCAGCAAACCGATCCGGCCGATCTCGTGGGACAGCGAGATCGCGGCGTCCGGCAGCTGCGCGGCGATGATCTCCGCCGCGCGGGTCTCGAACTCGGCGTTGACCGGGGAGAAGACCGAGGTGATCGCAACGCTGCGCACCCCGGCCTCCCCCATGTCGTCGGCGGCCTTGCGCAGCTCGCTCTCGTCGAGCTCCGCGATGTGGCGGCCGTCGAACTCGTGTCCACCGTGGACCAGGTAGCTGCGCCCCGACACCGCGTCGACGAGCCGCTGCGGCCAGTCGACCATCGGCGGCAGCGACGCCCCGGCCGGCAGGCTCAGCCGCACGGCCGCGGTCGGCGCGAGCCGGTGGGCCTCGACGAGCGCGTTGATGAAGTGCGTGGTGCCGATCATCACCGCCCGGACGGCCGCCGGGTCGAACGCGCGCTGCCGTTGCAGGCCGTCGATCGCGGCGACGATGCCCGAGGTGACGTCCGCGGTCGTGCTGGTCTTGACCGAGGCGAGCACCTGACGGCCGTCGAGGAGGACGGCGTCGGTGTTGGTGCCGCCGACGTCGATGCCGATGCGCACAGGGATTCTCCTTAAGCGGACTGGACGACGGGAGCGGCCTCGGCGGTCCGGCTGCTGCCGATCCCGCGCACCAGGCCGAGCTTCCCGGCGACGACGTACAGGACGAAGGCCACGACGAGCGAGTTGATGCTCGGCAGGCCCCACTCGACGAACTCGCCGAAGAGCGCCGCGGCGACCCAGACGACGAGCGTCGCGGGCACCCACACCGGGGCGTCCTCGGGCACGGTGCCGCGCGAGCGAGCGCTTTCCAGCTCCCCGCGCCACTTCTTGACCACGAAGTACTCGGCGACCATGATCCCGGCGATCGGCGGGAACGCGACCCCCAGCACGGTGAGGAAGTCGGTGAACTTCGCCAGGATCCCGGCCGCGGCGAGGACACTGCCGGCCAGGCCGAGCACCGCCGTGACGAGCCCGCGGTGGGCGCGGCGGCCGGACACCGTGCCGATGAAGTTCACGACCCCGAGCCCCGAGGAGTACAGGTTCCAGTCGTTGATCTTGATCGTGCCGGCGATGACGATCAGCAGGCCGACCCAGCCGACCGACGACGTCACGATCGTGGTGATCCCGGCGCTGCCGACGGCGTGCGCGAGCAGCACGCCGGACAGGCCGATGACGTACTCCCCGAGGGTGATCCCGACGAGCGTCTGCTTGACGACGTCCGAAGTGGACCGGTTGAACCGGGTCATGTCCGGCGTGATCACGGCGCCGACGATGAACCCGCCCGCCACCAAAGTCGTGCCCTGCAACAAGCTCATCGACGGCCCGGGCGGGGCCGAGGAGACGAGCGCGCCGAGGTCGTGGCGGGTCAGCTCGGAGATCACCGACCAGCCGACGAGGATCAGGAACGCCGGGACGGTCAGGTACGCCGTCCAGGCCATGGAGTGGAACCCGCGCACCACGATCGCGGTGACGAGCAGGCCGAACAGCAGCGCCCAGGCCCACTCCGGCAGACCGCCGATGAGCGCGACGAGGCCTTGCGCGGATACTGCCGACTGGATACCGAACCAGCCGATGAGGCTGATCCCGATGGCGAGCCCGATGAGCGCCGAGCCGCCGCGGCCGAAGCCGGTCCAGCGGGCGATCATGGACGTCGAGAGGCCCTCGCGGACGCCGATGACGCCGACGAGGATGGTGATGAGCTCGAGGATGACCGAGCCGAGGGTGAACGCCAGTACCGCCGGCCAGAAGCCCATCCCGAAGCCGACGGTGGCGCCGAGGAGGAACTGGGACAGGGCGGAAACCTGGCCGAACCGCTGGACCGCGACCGACCACCACGAGTACCGGGCGTGGTCCGGCACTCTGGTCAGGGCATAGTCGTCGACACCGACTGCTGAGGCCACGTCGACCTCCTTCTCCGGGCTGGGGAACGGTTCCCCGCACCGTAAGCAGCGGTCCCGGCGGCGTCACGGTGCGATGTGCACAGTTCACGCGTCAGGACTGTGCAGTCAGCCCAGAGGGTCCACCCCGGTCAGCGTGACACTTTCCGTCCACACCCGCTCGGCGGCCGCGTCGTCGGTGAGGTTGGCCCAGCGCGGTTCGAGCCGCGGCCGGCCACGCAGGCCGAACACCCGCGGCCCCCACAGCTGGCCGCCGGCGACGTCCGGGCCGAGCACCGCGCGGACGGCGGGGCGCGCGCCCGCGTCCTTGCCCTGCAGCAGCGCGCGGGCGGGCAGGCCGCGCAGCCACTGGCCGGCGGTGCGGACGTGCACCGGCGGCCGCGACGGCGTCAGCGAGTCGAGCGCACCACCGGGATGGGCGATCACGCTCAGCCGCCTCGAACCGGCTTCGCGCAGCCGCCGGTCGAGTTCGAGGGCGAACAGCATCTGGGCCAGCTTGGACCGCTCGTACGCGCGCTTCGGCTGGTAGTCGCGTTCGCTCTGGAGGTCGGCGAAGTCGAGGCTCGACGACTTCGCCGCGAAGCTGCCGGTGGTGACGATGCGCGCTTCCGGGCTCAGCACCGGCATCAGCGCCGCGACCAGTGCGAAGTGGCCGAGGTGGTTGGTGCCGAACATCAGCTCGTGACCGGCGTCGGTCTCGCGCCGCGGCGCGTGGTCGAGCATGACGCCGGCGTTGCAGACGACCGCGTCGAGCACCCCGGTGTCGAGCGCCTTCAAGGACGTCAGGTCGGCGAGGTCGATCTTGACGTACCCCACCTTCGCGCCGGCGACCTGTGAACGGACCGAGGCCATCGCGGCCTCCGCCTTCGCCGCGTCACGGCTGCCGATCACCACTTCCGCCCCCGCCGAAGCCAGCTGTTCGACGGCGAAATAGCCGATCCCGGCGTTGCCCCCGGTCACCAGCACCCGCATGCCCGTCCCCTCCCCGTGCCAAGCTGTCCCGCATGGAGAACGCTACCGGCTACCGGCGCTCGGCCGGCTCGGCCCGCGGCGAAGCCCGGCGCCGGGAGCTGCTGACGAGGATCACCGACGACGTCGCCGAGAACGGTCTGGTCGACTTCTCGCTGCGGCGCGCGGCGAAGTCGGCCGGAACGACGCACAAGGTGCTGCTTTACCACTTCGAAGGCGCCGAAGACCTGCTCCGCCAAGTGGTCTTTTCGCTGCGCGAGCGGCGGATCGGCAACGCGCTGACCGCGGTCGCCGCCTCGTCGTCATCGCTGGCCGACCGGGTCCGCGCAGCCTGGGTGAGCCTGCGCGACGAGGAGTCGGAGCTGCGGCGGGTCCTCGACCAGGCCATGGGCCTGGCGATGTACGACCCGGGCCGGTACGCGGCGCTCGGCCGGGGCGCGTCCCAGCAGTACCTGCCGACGCTCATCTCCTTCTGCCCGCCGCAGTGGCCGGAGCAGCGGAAGTTCGAGGTGGCGTCGATGATCCTCGCGACGTTGCGCGGCTTCCTGGTCGACCTGCTGACCAGCGACGACGGTGACGGCTCGGCGGCCGGGTTCGAGGCGCTGCTGCGTGCGGTCGAGCGGGAGGAAGCCGCCGGCTGACGCTCGACAGTTTGCGAACCACGTGGTTCACTTCAGTCCAGGGGGACCACACTGGGAGGCTGTCATGCAGGTCGAGCTGTCCGCGGGCACCGTCGAGTACACCGATACCGGCGGCCCGGGCCCGGTGACGGTCTTCGTCCACGGCCTGCTGATGGACGGAACACTCTGGGACGCCCCCGTCGAGGACCTCGCCCGTGACCACCGGTGCGTCGTCCCGACCCTGCCGCTGGGCGCGCACCGGCAGCCGATGCGCGAAGACGCCGACCTGTCGATGAGCGGCATCGCCGCGCTGCTCACGGAGTTCCTCGAGCGCCTCGACCTGCGGGACGTCACGCTCGTCGGCGTCGACACCGGCGGCGCGCTGGTGCAGCTGCTGATGGCAGGCGGCGCGCCACGGGTGAGCGGCGTGGTGCTCGGCTCGTGCGACGCGTTCGACAACTTCCCGCCCGGGCTCACCGGCAAGACGCTGGTCGCCACCGGAAAGCTGTCCCCAGGCCTGTTCGGGGTGTTCATGCAGCAGATGCGGCTGCGCGCGGTGCGGCGCCTCCCGATCGCGTTCGGCTGGCTGACCAAGCGCGGCGACGCGGCGACGGCCCGCTGGATCCGCCCCCTGCTGGCCGACGCGGCGATCCGCCGCGACACGGTCCGCGTCCTGCGGGCGGCGGCCGCTTCGGCGGGCTTCCTGCTCGAGGCGGCCGAACGGCTGCCGAGCTTCGACCGGCCGGTGCTCCTCGTCTGGGCGAGCGAGGACCGCGTCATGCCGCTCGAGCACGGCCGGCGGCTGGAGGCGTTGCTACCGAAGGGAAAGCTTGTCGAGGTGGCTGACAGCTACACGCTGCTTCCGCTGGACCAGCCGGCGGAGTTCGCCCGGCTCGTCCGGGAGTTCACAGCCGGCTGAGACCGTGGAGGATGCGTTCCATCAGCTCGAGGCTGGGCCGGTTCCCCGAGCCCTTCCGCGCGGTGTGCACGGCGACGATCCCCCGGTCCGCCAGATCGGACAGCAGGACCCGCGCCACCCCCAGCGGGATCCGCCGCCGCGCGGCGACCTCGGCGACCGACTGCGAAGTGCGCAGCAGCGCGCAGATCTCCGTCTCCTCCGTCGTGCTCCCCCGCACCACGGCGCGCCCGCGCTGCGTGATCGACACGAGCGTCTCGATCGGGAGGTCCCGGGTCGGGCGGGTGCGGCCATGGGTGCGGAAGTACGGGCGGACCATCCCCGCCCCGCCTTCTTCGAGCACGGACCCCCAGTGCACAGCCAGCTCCTCACGGCGATTAATCCTTGTCGGCGATTATTTGACCTAAAGATCGAGTAGCCCGCAATCGACCGAACAGAGCAACGCCGGAAAAAGCGCTGGTCAGCGCCCTGAGGTCGGCGCGGTACTGCCCCGAAGGACTAGCCGGGTCCGGAGAATCGCCGGAGATGTCGCGATTTTTCCGCCGGACAACCTGGCCAGCAGGAGCCGGCCGGCCCGCTCGCCGAGCTCGGCCACGGGCTGCGCGACCGTGCTCAGCTCGAGCAGGCCGGCGAGGTCGTGGTCGTCGAACCCGAGCACCGAGACGTCCTCGGGCACCCGCAGCCCCGCCCGGCGCAACGTGCGCAGCGCCCCGAACGCCATTTCGTCCGACGCGGCGAACACCGCGGTCGGCCGGCGCGGCAGGCCGAGGAGGGTGCTCATCGCGCGTTCCCCGCCCGCGACGGAGAAGCCGCCCCCGGTCTCGAACCCGGGCTCCGGCTCGCGGCCGTCCTCGCGGCACACCTCGTGGTAGACCTCCCGGTAAGCGGCCAGCCGCCGCAGCGGAGTCGTGAACCCGAGCGGGATCGGGGCGCTCTCGCCGATGAAGGCGATTTCGCGGTGGCCCAGCTGGACGAGGTGGCGCATCGCGGTCACCGCGGCGCCGTGGTCGTCGATCCCGACGGAGTCGCCGCCGGGCTCTTCGGTCCCGATCGTGACGAGCGGGACGCCGAGCGCCAGCACCTGCTCGCGTTCGGCCCGCGTCAGCGGCAGGGAGAGCACGAGCACCGCGTCGACCCGGCGGCGCAGCGGCAGACCGGCGAAGAACCGTTCGCGGCCCGGCTCGTCGCCGAGGTTGTAGAGCAGGAGGCTGATCCCGGCGTCGCGCAGCACCCGCTCGACCCCGGAGATGATCCGCGAGAAGTACCAGCGGTCGACGTAGGGCACGATCACCCCGACGGTCCCGGTCCGGCCGGTGGCCAGGCTCGACGCGGCGGGCGAGACGGCGTACCCGAGCTCCTCGGCCGCCGCGAGCACCCGCACCCGCGTCCGGTCGGCAACACCGGGCACCCCGCGCAGCGCCCGCGAGACGGTGGCGGCCGAGACGCCCGCGAGCCGCGCGACGTCGTCGAGCTTTTCCGGCATCCCCACCCCCGTTCGTTGCAAGCGCTTGCAGCCATCCGAGCCCTTACCATTGACAGCTGCCCCAAACAAGGCTAATCATCGCTGCAAGCGCTTGCAATGGGCATTGCCTGCCCGGCAAGGAGGCCGAAATGCGCCTGCTCCTCCCCGTCACCGGCGCGGCCCTGCTGGCCGCCACCACGCTCAGCGCGTGCTCCTCCGCCGGCGGGCTGACGATCAACCTGTACATCTCGCCGGAGGACCACCTGCAGACGGTGGTCGACCGCTGCACGCAGGAGGCCGCGGGCCGCTACAAGATCGTCTACAACAAACTCCCCCGCGGCGCGGACGGCCAGCGCGAGCAGATGGTCCGCCGCCTCGCAGCGGGCGACACGTCGTTGGACGTCCTCGGCCTCGACGTCACCTGGGTGCCGGAGTTCGCCGAGGCGGGCTGGGCCGAGGAGTGGACGGGAGCCAACGCGGCGGCGGCCACCAAGGACGTGCTGCCAGGACCCCTGACCACCGCCAAGTGGAACGGAAAGCTCTACGGCGCAACGAAGAACACGAACGTCCAGCTGCTCTGGTACGACGACCGGATAACGCCATCCCCACCCAAGACGTTCGACGAGCTGATGACCCAGTCCCAGCAACTGAAGGCGGCGGGCAAGCCGTACCAGGTGGTGTTCACGGGCGCGCAGTACGAAGGCTTGGTGGTCTTCTACAACACGCTGGTCGCCTCAGCGGGCGGCCACATCCTGTCCGACGACGGCAAGTCGGTGGTCATGGACAACGGCGCGGTCCAAGCACTGGAGCTGCTGAAGAGGCTGACAACGGCAGGCATCACGGACCCGTCCTTGACGAACCAGAAGGAAGACGACATCCGCCAGGCATTCCAACGCGGCCAGGCGGCGACCGAGCTGAACTGGCCGTTCGTGTACGCGTCGTACGCGAAGGAGAAGCCCCAGGACCTGACCCACTTCAAGTGGACCCGCTACCCATCGGTGATCCCAGGCCGCACCAGCAGGGTGACCATCGGCGGCTTCAACCTGGCGGTCTCGACGTACTCCCAGCACAAGCCAGAGGCATTCGAAGCGGCCCTGTGCCTACGAAACGCAACATCACAGAAGTACCAGGCCCTGGTCGACGGAGTACCCCCAAGCCTGACATCGATCTACAGCGACAACACACCCTTGGATCCGGCAAAACCCGCGGACCCGAAGGAAAACCCGACAATGCAGGACCAGTACCCCATGAAGGGCGACATCCAGAAGGCCCTGACAGACGCAGCAGTCCGCCCCCTAACCCCGGCGTACCAGAACCTGTCAACGGTAATCTCAAAGGTACTGTCACCCCCAGCAGAGATAAACGTGGAAGCAACAGCAAAAGAACTAAGAGAGCGCCTGACAGACGCACTGAACTCACGAGGAATAATCCCGTAAGAAGGAGAGGGAGACAGTCCCCCCACCAGCCCCTCGTCCCAGCAGCGGTTAGCACCGGCTGGCCAGTGTCAAGGGTGGGCGCTTGCGCCCATCGCGAAGCGACGCCGAAGGCGCCCTTGACGCTGGTCAGCCGGTGTTAAACAATATCCGACGAGGGACAGGTCTCCCAAAACCAAAGTCACAACCGAATAGGCTTCTTGTTCATGAACTATCCAGGCGGTCAACGGGCCTGGGTACGTTCTTGGGCGTACCGCCTCTGACCTGCTCTTTTGCGTCTGTTGGGTCCGGTCGCGTCCGGGCCTGTCTGGACGTCTGACGGCCTGTAGACGGCCTGGCTCATCGCTGCCCCTGTGCCCGTCTGGCCTGGTGGCAGCCCTCCCCCGTCTTCCTCGTCCCTGCTGCCGTTAGCGCCGGAGGGCCGGTGTCAAGGGTGGGCGCTTGCGTCCATCGCGTAGCGACGCCGTAGGCGCCCTTGATGGCGGACAGCCGGTGTTAAACGATCGCTGACGAGGGAGCGGTTCACCCGATCGTGGCGCTGAACGGCGTAACACTGATCGACTCGACAACGTCTCTGGCCGTATGGGGACGAGTGGATCAACCAGCTCCCGGCGGCGCGCGTACGCAGCCGGCCCTCCGGCGGGCCGCCCGGCGACCGGCGGCCGGAGCGGAGCGGCAGGCCGTCCGTGTCGCATGAGGGCGAGCCCGCCGCACGGGTGGTGACGTGCGCGCCGCCGCTGGCGGCGTGCCTTGATCCTATAGAGCCAAGTTCTGCAATACAGTGACGACTGAGACCGAGCAGCTCTGTTCACGAGATCGCGAAAGATTGGCTAGGTAGCGTGCCCGACAGCTTGAAGTTTTCGAATCTAAAGCTTGAGAATTGGCGCCAATTTTCAAACGTTGAACTCGACCTGTCCGGCCAGCTCACAGTTATAACTGGAGCAAACGCGACAGGAAAGACTAGCATTCTCAACCTTCTTGCCGGTCATTTTAATTGGCACTACTCATTTCTTGCGGTTCCCACAAGGAAGCAGGCCGGCGGCATATCTTACCTGAGCGATCGCCACAACGAGATAGACTTAATAGACACGAGACAAGATAATTCAATAAGCGAAGAGATCATTGGAGAACTCCAGTATAGCAACGGTGAGTCGTCGGATATAGTAATTCAACATCACGGTGGGTCAATCTCCTATTCGGTATCCAGGAGCAATTATGTCGAGGTGAGTGGCCTATTCATTAATTCACATCGATCACAGAGCAGCTACAAGGCCGTGGATAATATACCGGCACAGTTCAACGAAGCTGCCCAGATTCTTGAGCAATACCTAACGGAGATTCGAGGTAGTGCAGGTCTAGATGTTTACGGCAGGACCGGAAAAAGTCTAACTCTCCTAATGAAGGAGGCGCTCCTTTCTGCCGCAATTTACGGCGAAGGCAATAGTTCGATCGAAAAAGATGAGAAAGCAAGGCAGGTCTGGGAAGGGTTCCAAGAAATTCTTCGCCTGGTTCTTCCGGAGGATTTCGGATTCCAGCGAATGGTTGCAATTCCTCCAGATATACTCATCGTAACCAACTCGGGTCGTTTTACAATTGACGCCGCCTCCGGTGGTATATCGGCAATATTTGAGCTCGCTTGGCAGATATTCCTGCGGTCACGAAACGAGACGTCGTTCACCGTATGCTTTGACGAGCCCGAGAATCACCTTCACCCCTCGCTCCAGCGAAGCATCCTTCCCAGCCTTGCACGGGCATTTCCCGAAATTCGGTTCATCGTCGCCACCCATAGTCCGTTTGTAGTTGCATCTTCGCCTGACGCAAACGTTTACGCTCTGGACTATGGCGATTCGGGCGTATTCTCGCGCAAACTCGACCTGATTAACGAGAGCGCAGCAGCCGAGGATGTACTTAAGGAGGTGCTCGGACTCGAAACAACATTGCCTATTTGGGCGGAAACGCGTTTTGAAGCGATCATGAATCGTCGCCTCAACTCGGGAATCTCCAGGCCCGAGGAGCTAGCAAACTTGCGTGACGAGCTCAAACGTGCCGGGCTTTACAGTCAGTTTCCAAATGCGATTGATGAGATTTCCCGATACGTGAACGACGATCGTGAGGAACGCGAGTGAGAGAGCTGCGCAAATCGGAGCAGCCGGAGAAGCTTGCAGCTGAAGCTCCGAAGCTCACGGAGGAGTACATTCAATCTGTCGCTAAGGGGAATCCGTCAACGCCTTGGAAGCGACCTTACATCCGCGAAGCGCTTAGACTAGAGACATCTTCGCGATGCGCATACTGCGACGCAGAAATCAGGTCTATCGCCTTTGATGAAATCGAACATATCTTGCCTAAGTCCAAGTTTCCTCGCCTAGTCGTTGCTTGGGAAAACCTCACTCTTTCGTGCCCGAAGTGCAATAACAAAAAACGCGAGTACCACGACAGTCAGCTTCCTTTGATCAATCCTTACAAAGACAACCCTCGCGCACATTTAATGTTTCTTGGCTCAACAATATTACCCAGAATTGGTGACGAAAGAGGGGTCGTTTCAGTCTTGAAGCTCGACCTGATGCGAGCAGAACTAGTCCGAGCGCGTGAGACTCGACTTCAAGCAGTGCATTCATTGCTAAATAACTGGCATAACGCAAAGGAACCCTTCAAGAAGGTTCTAGAGCAAGCAATTACAGAAGATTTGGAGCAAGGCGAGTTCTATCAGTCCGTTCAGAGCTTACTTGCGGAAGCGGGATTTCCTCTTACCATAAAAGGAGATGAAGAGTGCGCTTAGACCGCGACTAAGAGAAGAAAGGGTCGCCATGATCTCTTTGTAGTGCGTGGTTAATCCTCAGAAGGATAGACTTATGGATATTCAAACTTGTCAGGTTTTCGACTTCAATCCAAAGGACTTCTTTACTCTCGTCACTCGTCTTGAGTAAACCATGTTTAAATTCAGCCCGGAAGCAGATAGAAAATTCTTGTCGGACCTCGCCGTCGTCGTAAGCGATCACATGCTTGGGGTCAGAGTACAAACCGATCAAACCTGCGACCTCACACTCGACTCCCGTTTCTTCACGAACTTCTCGAACTGCCGTCTCGGCCAGCGTCTCGCCAAGCTCAAGCTGGCCACCTGGGATTGAGTATAGGTCGTTGTCCGTGCGCCTGATCATCAGGATCCGACCGTCATCGTCCTGAATGAACGCCGACACCGCTACCGCGATGCTGTTCGCCTTCGGGGCGTTCGGGTCATTGAAATAATCGACTCGGGTCATGCTGCCTCCTAAAAGGTGGCCGGCTTGGCGAGATTCCAGACTGACTCGAAGCTCTCCGAGTACGTCTCGAAGAGGTCCCCGGCGGAGAGCCGCCGCAAGTGGAGCGACGGGGCGTGGGCTCCCTGGAACCCGTACACATGCGTATTGATGATCATCTCATCGTCGAAGCGGAAGATCGAGTTGTAGAGCGTCGTGTTGTGGAAGCGCATCTCGACCCCATCGACGCCGACCAGCGGGCGGTAGGACGCGAGAGCGTTGCGGATGCGAGCCGCAAGCGTTCCGTCCCCAAGCTGCTCTTCCTCGCCGCGTAGCGCCACGCTGTCGCCTTCGGGGTCTCCAAAGACGAGTCGGATCTTCGCGCCGGCCGCTGCCTTGGCTGTCAGGTCCTTGATGAACCGCGGACGCTCGACCAGGAAGAGCGCGGCGTGCACCAGGACTTCAACGGTCTCCGACGCCTCCTTGATCAGCCGGTCCCATAGCTCGACCGGGATGGCGTTGCGGTGCGGGAACACCCGCACGACTTCGGCGGCCGCCGTCTCGGCCTTGCGCTCCGGTGCGATCGAGTCCGGCCACAGGTAGGTCTCTGACTCGCGCGCCATCGCGGCGATCTTGTGCCGGTGCTTCGGGTACGGCAGGCGTCCCTTGGTGATCCAGCGTTCAACGGTCTTGTGATCGACGCCGACGGCGTTGGCGACCTGTTCCAACGTCAGACCGTTGCGCAGCAGCGCGTCACGCAGGCGTTCGTTCGGCATCAGCACCCCCTTGGGACTTTTAGGGACGTCTTTGACCGTACCAGGGACGTCCCGAGATGTCCCGCCACGTGGTGATCATGTCCCGCCTTTTGCCGGAGATTGGAAGTCAGATTGCCGGGATACGCCCGGCGGCTGAATCGAAAGGAAGGCAGGCATGACGACTCGAAGCGCGGGGTCCGTACTCGACGGCCGGTCACGCGATGCGGGAACACGGGCGCTCCGCCGACTCGCGGCGTAGGCGCGACCGACATGCGCGACACGGTCCAGATCCACGTCACGGCAGACCTTCCCATCCGGGTCCGCGCCCTTGCCTACGCGAACCGGGCGGAAATCCGGTTCGGCAAGGCGTTCCCGGTGGTCCTGCTCGTGGATTCGGACGCCATTGCGGTGCTGAGCAGAGAACTCGAAGAGGTACGAGCCGTCCTGAACTCGACAACGGCACAAGTCGACGGTGGCGACGAGACGCCAGAAGTTACTGACTGAGAACGACATCTAGGGGCTAATGAAATGGCTATCACCAAGGGTTTCAGGTTCGAAATCGCGTTTGACCAGGCGTTCCCTCAGGGGCTCGTCATGGTGGGAGAAGTTACGGCGGACACGGAGTACCAGTCTCGCGAGGACCGAACGGCAGGCCGCCCGACCCGGCAGCGGGTCGACGAGGTGACCGGCAAGCGGCAGTGGAAGGCGACGGTGACCGACCCGGACGAGACGAAGGCGAAGCGCGCTTCGTTCGAGATCACGCTGCTGGCTGACGTCCAGCCGGTCCCCTCGACCTCGGAAGCCCTGCCCGGCATGCGCCCGATCGAGCTGGAGGGGCTGACGGCTGAGCCGAAGGTGGCTGGCCAGGGCGAGTTCAAGTTCCAGTCCTACGCCTTCCGCGCGACCGGCTTCAAGGCGGCCGGGAGTGGTTCGGGCTCCAAGTCGGCGCGCTCCGCCACGGCTGGCGAAGCCGCGACCAAGGCGGCGTGAGCGGGATGAACGCGTCCGGTCCGGTTCGCGATGCTGCGGCGTTCAGCGAGCTGGTCCGGGCGTGGGAATCGGCCTACCGCGACTACATGGCGGCGTGGGAGCACGGCTCGCGAGTCTTCTCGCCCACGTCGTCACTCAACACGTCGAATGCGGCGCGGCGGGTGTCGCGGGCGTGGCATGAGCTGGCGCGGACGCGTGGTCTGCCGTGGTGGTGCGTTGCGGCTCTGGAGTCGGCAGCCGAGGGGTTCGCCGAGCTGGCACGGGATTGGGCGAGTAAGGCAGATGGTGATGGTGGTTCGGGTCGACGGGTTCGGCGTGACGTGGAGGGTCGAGTCTCGGGATTCGGTGACGGTGGAGGAGACCGGGCCGCATCCGGCCAGTCCCCCGATGCTGGTCGTGACCGGCGCGACATCGGTGGTCTCTCTCACGGTCCCGGAGGACCTGGAGCAGTGGCCGGCCTGCGTGGCGTTCCTTCTCCGGCTCCGCGACGGGGTGGACGACTTGGCGGCGCTGCTGATGGCTCGCGCGGCGGCACCGGTCGGGCCTGATGGAGTCGGTGACGGTGGTCCAGGCGCATGACGAGGTCGTGACGCTGGCTGACGCCCGGGAGGCGGTGTTCGTGCTGCGTCCCGAGGTCGATGCGAAGACGGCGGAGTGGGTGGCGTTCCACCGGGCGAACGCGGCGATGTATGAGCGGGTCGCGGAGACCGACCGGCGTCACCACTGGGAGGCGCTGTACTGGGTCGGTTACGAAATGCGTCAGGTCGAGAAGCTGACGAGAAAACCGGAATGGCGATCGAGTTTCGGAGAGGAGGGATGACCAGCGAGATCGATCCGGCAGTCGTAGGCGAGCTGGTCACGCGTTATTACGGCGGTGAGACGATCGAGTCTCTGGTGGCTGAGTATCCGTTCAGCTATCGAAAGGTGCGGACCATCCTGATTGACGCCGGAGTTGTGCTGCGGCCGCCGAGGATCCGCCTGCCGCCGACTCCGCCGGGTCTGGTCAACGCGTACGAGCACGGACGGACGATCCGGCAAGTCGCTGCCACGTATGACATGAGCTACAACCAAACCCGCAACATCCTACTCGCCGAGGGGGTCCAGCTCCGCTCACGAGGACAGTACCGGCAAGTCTGAGACGAACTGAAGATCGGAAATTTCGCACGTGGGGACGTGTGGCGGATAAACGCGTCCCCACGTGCCCGCAAGTGTCCCTTTTAGAACGCAGAACCGGCCCTTGGCTACCAACCTGTTCCGGTTCTGCGTCTGTCCACTGGAAAAGTGAACAATGCGAACGATAAATGATGACAACCAACGCCAGTCAACCGGGGTCACCCGGATGCGCTGCGCGGAATGCAAGAAGTTCGCGCGCCTGCTGCCCGGGGAGACCAAGTGCGCCCCGTGCCTGGGGATGCTTCCGCTGGTGCTCCGCACGGCTGATGTGCGGGGTGGTCGCTGATGGACGCGCACAGCGTGATGACGCTGATGGCGGTCGGCGGTGGCCTGGCGGTGCTGCTGTGGGTGCTGGCGAAGATCGGGCGTGCGCTGGCGGGCCTGGCGGAGATGCTGGCCGCGCTCGCTGTCGTCGGGATGGTGCTCTGGGGCCTGGCGCGCGCGGTCGGCTGGGTTGTTCGGCAACTCGTGACGCACTGGCGGACCTGCCTCGTCCTCGTCGCGGCGTGGGCTTGGTGCCGGTGGCTGGGCGGGCTCTCGCTCCTGGTCACCGTCGTCGTGCTCGGCCTGGTCCAGCTCGTGTGGTGGCGGCTGGACGCGGTGAGCTATGACCAGTGGTGCGGCCGGTGGCTGCGCTCGTGGTGGCTGCGCTGGGCGCTCTACGGCCGGAAGCTGGCCGGCTGGCTGACCGCGTGTGGCCTGGTGGTCCGGGACGCGTCGGTGCCGGTCGACGTCACGGTGTCCCTGGTCGGGCGTCGACGGGGCCGGAACACGGTCGCCCGCAGTCAGGACCGCTCGGTCGCGGTTCCTGCGCTGTTGTCGGTCCGGTCCGGGGCGTCGTGGGATGAGGTCCGGGTGCGGCTGGTGCCGGGGCAGAAGCCGGAGGACTTCGACGACGGTGCCCGCGCGCTGGCGGTCGCCAGGAAGGTCACCCGCTGCCAGATCCGGGAGCTCGAGCCCGACGTCGTGTCGATCGACTTCATGCGCCGGGATCTCCTCGCGTCGCCGGTGACGTGCCTGCCGGTGCCGGAGATGGTCTCCGTGGACGGCACCGGGGTGGACTTGCGGGCGGTGTTTGCCGGGTCGACCGAGTACGGCAAGCCCTGGCGGCTCCCGCTGGTCGGTACCGGCGCGCACGCCCTGGTCGCAGGGGCCACTGGCTCGGGGAAGAACTCGGTGATGTGGTGCCCGCTGGTTGCGGCGGCATCGGCGATCCGGGCCGGTCTGGTGCGGGTCTCCGGGATCGATCCGAAGGCGATGGAGCTGTCCTACGGGCGCGGGATCTTCGCCCGCTACGGCCAGAGCGGGCAGGAAGCGGTCCAGGTCCTTGACGCGCTCCTGGACGAGCTGGACAGGCGCAAGCGTGAGTTCGCCGGGCACACCCGGCAGGTCCCGATCTCCACCGACTACCCGGTGGAGCTGCTGGAGTTCGACGAGATCGGCGCGCTGACCAAGTACACCGACCGCAAGACCCGCGACGCCATCGTCGAGAAGGTGGCGATCCTGACCACCCAAGGCCGCGCTCTCGGCTTCACCGTCCGGGGCTACGTGCAGGAGCCGACCAAGGACACGGTGCCGGTGCGGGAGCTGCTGCCCCGGCGAATCGCGATGCGGCTGACCTCGAAGACGCAGGTCCCGATGGTCCTCGGCGACGGCGCGTACGAGCGTGGCGCGTGGGCCAACCGCATCCCGGAATCGGCGGCCGGGGTCGGCTACGTCTGGGGCGAAGGCATCCGCGAACCGCTGCGCGTGCGGGCCGGATGGGTGCCCGATCACACGATCAAGCAACTGGAGCACTACGTCACCAACGGCGGCGCCCAGGTGATCAGCCTGGCCGATCGACGCACGGGCGAAGGGAGGTCGGCATGACCACCACCAGCGAAGACACGCAGGCCCAGGCGGTGCCGGCCACCCCGATCGAGCGAATCCGCGGCGCCCTCTCCGCCGACGTCGTCAAGGCCACGGCGGAGAAGCACGGAGTGTGTACCCGGCCGTTCACGATGGAGGTCGGTGACACCGAAACCGGCGAAGTCCGCTACGTCCCCGTCCCGTGCGGCTCCACGGTGGAGTCGGTGTGCCTGCCGTGCGCTCGGAAGGCGAAGGCGCTGCGACAGGCACAGTGCCGCGAGGGGTGGCACCTGACCGAAGAGCCGGTGATCACCCGGGAGAAGCCCTCGGAGACGCAAACCGAGCTCCTGACTTATCGGGCCGACTTGGCCGCGCACTACCGGGACGTGATGGCCGCCGGGGACGGGGCAGAGGCAGAGGAGCTGCGGGCCGAGGTTGCGGGCGTGGACGCAGAGCTGCGGGCCTCGGGCATGACCGGTCGGCTGCCCGCCCTGGACGTGCCGAAGCGCAAGGCGGTGAAGCGGTCGACCAAGCGGCGGCAGGATGCTCCGAACCTGCCTCGGCGCAAGGTCGCGAAGACGACGGTGGGGCGGGAGTTCGCGGGGAAGTTCCGGCCGTCGATGTTCGTCACGCTGACCTGCGACACCTACGGCCGTGTCCGGTCTGACGGGTCCCCGGTCGACCCGTCGTCGTATGACTACCGGCGGGCGGCTCGGGATGCGGTGCACTTCGCGGCGCTGCTAGATCGGTGGTGGCAGAACCTCCGGCGCGTTGTCGGTTGGGAGGTGCAGTACTTCGCCACGGTCGAACCGCAGAAGCGGGCCGCTCCGCACCTGCACGCGGCGTTGCGCGGGGCGATCTCGCACGACACCATCCGGCTGGTCACCGAGGCCACCTATCACCAGGTGTGGTGGCCTGCACATGACGAGATGGTCTACACAGATCGGAAACCGTTGTGGGATCCCGATTCGCGTTCCTTTGTGGACCCGGAAACGCGGGAGCCGCTGACGGCGTGGGATGACGCGGTGGAGGCCGTAGAAGAGCCCTCGCACGTCGTGACCTTTGGTGCCCAGGTGCATTCCAAGGGTCTGCTTGGCGGGACGGAAGAGGCTGGCCGTCACATCGGCTACCTGACCAAGTACCTGACGAAGTCCACGGGTGAAGTCGTGGAGGCCGACACCACCGGGCAGCAAGACCACCACGACATGCTGCACGCCCACCTGGCCGTGACGCCGTGCTCGCCGCGCTGCGCGGTCTGGCTGCTGTACGGGATCAACCCGAAGGGAGCCAACGGGAAGACCATTCCGGGGCACTGCAAGGGACGCGCTCACCGCCGGGCCACGCTCGGGCTTCCGGGGCGGCGGGTGCTGGTGTCGCGCAAGTGGTCCGGCAAGACCGTGGCCGATCACAAGGCCGATCGTCGGGGCTTCGTTCTCTCGGCGTTGGCGGCGGTCGGGATCAGCAAGCCGGAACCGGCCCCTGATCGGTTCGTGTGGCGCAAAGTCGAGCCCGGCGACACCCACTGCCCGCCACGGGACCAGCTCGTCATGCGGGCCATCTCGGAACGGATCACGTGGAAGGCCGAGTACGACCTAGC
Source organism: Amycolatopsis sp. NPDC104819 (assembly GCF_055583145.1). NCBI lineage: Bacteria > Bacillati > Actinomycetota > Actinomycetes > Pseudonocardiales > Pseudonocardiaceae > Amycolatopsis > Amycolatopsis sp. NPDC104819. Next base: position 488,440 of record NZ_JBVJON010000008.1, read on the forward strand.
ACTACTCGCGGCCGGGCCGCCGGGCGAAGTTACTTCGGCAACTCCATCTCTGGCGGCTTGAGGGGGCAGACATGAGTGCACGGATCAAGGTGGTGAGCATCGAAGGCTTGTGGACGCCTGAGGACCTGGCCACTTTCCTCGGGATACCCGAGAAGACCCTGCGGGACTGGCGTTTCAAGAGCTACGGCCCCGCGTGGGTTCGAATGGGAAAACACGTGCGGTACTCGCCAGACACGGTACGAGCCTGGATCGACCAGCTCAGCCACGACGGTGCCGCGTAAGAAGTCCGGCCACGACACCCCATGCCCGGTCAACCTCGGGCATGGGGTGAAGCCGTATCGAACACAACCAAGATAGGAGAGCCGATGAAAGGCCACGTCCAGGATCGCTGGTGGCGGCAGAAGAAGGACGAGCACGACAAGCCGGTCTTCAACGCCAAGGGTCACCCGGTCCGCGAGAAGACCGAACTGTTCGGCAAAGGCGATCGGTACAAGGCCCGCTACTACGACCCCGAGGGCAACGAGCGGAGCAAGTCCTTTCCGGACAAGCAACTCACGAAGGCCAAGACCTTCCTGACCAAGATGCAACACGATGTGCTCGCCGGTGAGTACATCTCGGCCGAGTCCGGCGAAGAGAAGTTCCGCGACTACACGGCCCAGTGGCGCAAGGGCCAGTCCGCCGACGCGGGGACTCGGCAGACCGTGAGCAACCATCTCAAGACCGGGATCTTCCCTTTCCTCGGCGACAAGCCGCTCAAGGTCGCTGCGAAGACCGACACCATTCGTGACTGGCTCGACTGGTTGGAACGGCCGAAGAGCGAAGGCGGGCGCGGCCTGATGGCGTCCACCCGCGCGGTGCTCTTCGACACCGTGTCTGCCATCCTCCAGGCGGCATACGACGACAAGAAGATCCGGGCGAACCCGTGCCGGGCGAAGAGCGTCAAGCGGCCCAAGCCCGTCCAGCGGAAGGTCATCCCGTGGCCGGACAGCCGGGTCCGCGCCGTCCGGCTCGCCCTGCCCGCCGAGTACACCGTCACGGTGCCGCTCGGGGCCGGCCTCGGGCTACGGCAGATGGAGATCTTCGGGTTCAGCCCTGACGACATCGACCGCGACGGGATGATCGTCAACGTTCAGCGTCAGATCCGATGGATCGGTACTCAGCCGGTGTTCTCGCCGCCCAAGGGTGGAAAGACGCGTGTGGTGCCGCTCGGGCAAGGCGTGCTCGACGACATCGACGACTACATGGCCACCTTCGAGCCGGTCACGCTGACGCTCCCTTGGCTCGAACCGGGCGGCAGGCCGGAGACCGTGCGCGTGCTGATCGGCCGGGTGATCAAGCGCAGCGCCTACGCCGGACAGCCGATCGGGAATGTGATCAAGGGTTCGAACTTCGCGTACCACGCTTGGCGGCCGGCCTTTGCAAGTGCGGGGCTCGACTACGTCGAACGCCGGGACGGGATGCACGCCATGAGGCACTTCTTCGCGTCCACGATGCTCGCCAACGGCGTGTCGATCAAGGAAGTCGCCGAGTACCTCGGTCACCACGACCCCGGATACACGCTCCGGATCTACACCCACCTCGTCCCGTCGAGCCACAAGCGGGCTCGCGCGGCGACCAACCGCGTGTTCAAGCCCCGCCGGGCACCCCAGACAGCCCAGGATTCCGTGACGGCCTGACGGCGGCCTGGCGGGACCAAACGCAACAAAACAGCAGGTCAGAGGCGTATCGGCTTCTTGTTCATAAACTCTTCAATCCCCAAAACCCCCAACTCCCGCCCAATCCCCGAACGCTTGATCCCCCCAAAGGGAAGATCAGCCTCAGACCCCCCAGACTTGTTGAGATAAACCATCCCAGCCTCAACCCGCCGAGCAACCCGCAAGCACCGCGCCCGATCAGTACCAAAAACACTCGCCCCAAGCCCAAACGGCGTGTCATTGGCAAGCAAAACAGCCTCATCCTCATCTTCAGCCCGAAAAACAATCACCACAGGCCCAAAAATCTCCTCATGATAAGCCGCCATCCCCGACGTCACATCGGTGAGCACGGTAGCCTCAAGAAAAGCCCCAGGCCCAGGAACCCGCCGCCCCCCAGCCCGCAGCGTCGCCCCCTCTCGAACAGCCCTCTCAACCTGCCCAGCCACCTCATCAGCAGCGGCAACAGAAGCCAACGGCGGCAGAGTAGTACCCGGATCGGCCGGGTCGCCCGGCACGTAGTACTCGGCAACCCGCTTAGCCAACCGATCAACAAACTCGTCGTAAAGCTCCCCAAGAACAATCATCCGCTTCGGCGCATTACAGGACTGCCCACAGTTCCGCATCCGAGCGGTGGCAACAACCTTCACAGTCTCATCAAGATCATCAGTATCCAAAACGATCAACGGATCAGACCCACCCAGCTCGAGAACACACTTCTTGAGATTCCGCCCAGCCTCAGCGGCAACAGAAATCCCAGCCCCCTCACTACCGGTCAACGAGACCCCCACCAACCGCGGATCGGCCAGCATCCAAGGAACCTGCCGACTGGACGCAAAAACGTTCACATAAACATCCGAAGGCACCCCAGCCTCCCGCAACACCTCTTCGATAGCCACAGCCGAACGCGGGCAGATCGAAGCGTGCTTGAGCAAGATCGTGTTCCCAAGCACGAGATTCGGCGCGACGAACCGAGCAACCTGATAGGCCGGGAAGTTCCACGGCATGACGCCGAGCAGCGCGCCGATCGGCTCCTTCGTCAGCACGGCCTCGCCGGCACGGATCGGCATCGGCTCGTCCGCCAGCAGCTCCGGGCCGCGCTCGCCGTAGTAGCGGAAGATGTCGACGACCACGCCGACCTCGCCGCGGCCTTCGTTGATCCGCTTCCCCATCTCCAGGGTCATGATCGCGGCCAGCTCGTCGGCGCGTTCGGCGAACAGCTCGGCCGCGCGCAGCACGACCGCGGCCCGCTCGGCGACCGGCCGGGCGCGCCAGGCCGCGAACCCGCCGTGCACCCGCTCGATCGCGGCGCGGACCTCGTCGTCGGTCGCGTTCGGGACCTCCGCCACCCGTTCACCGGTGGCGGGGTTGGTGACTGAGTACATGGTGGCCTCCTGTGCCCACGGTAGCCTACTGCATACTGTATACACCATGGGATCACTGATCGACACCCGCGCGGCGGTACCCGTCGGCGCGTGATCGACTATCGTTCCCCCATGACGCTGGAGATCACCGGCGGATCCTCTTTTTCCGCCCTGGCAAGGGAACCCGGTCGCTGGACCCGTCGTTACACCGCAAGCTCGGTCAGCTTCGGCTGCCCCGCGCGCACGTACGAAAGGGCGCCGCGGGTCTGGAGCGGTCGCGGCCTGGGCCTGCCGGAAGGCGAGCTGACGGCCTTCGCCGGGCAGCTCAAACGCGTCATGAAGCACGAGGCGTACTGGCTGGCGCGGGCCGGAAACTCGGCCAACGCTGCACGGTGGTCACCGGGCCGCTACGACGACGAAGACGGCTTCGTCTACTTCGCCGGGCCGTGCACCCACGCCGATCCCTGGCCCGGCTACCGACCGGCGCGCACGTTCACGATCGAGCTCCCCCAGATCCGTGGCCTGCGGATCCGGGTGGCCGCCTACCTCGCGGCGAGCTGATGACCTCGGGCGACACCAGGCGGGCCGTCCGCGCCGGAGCCGTCGCCGCCGTCGTGAGCGGCCTTCCCTCCACCGCCCACGCGCTGTTCACCGGCCGGGACGTCCTGGCCGCGACCCGCGCGGCCGGCACCCTGCTCCCCGGCCGGCGCGACCGGCCCGGCGTCGCCGCCGGGCTGATCGCGCACGTGCTGGTCTCCGCGACGTGGACCGTCGTCCTCGCCGCGGCCGCCCGCCGGGTTCGCCTCGGGCTCACCCGGGGCGCGGCGGCCGGACTGGTCATCGCCGCACTCGACCTCGGGGTCGCGGCACGCGCTTATCCCGCCGTGCGGGCATTACCGCGCGTGCCGCAGATCCTCGACCACCTGGTCTTCGGCGCCGTCACCGCCGTGCTCCTGCACCGTCCACATCGGACGGGTCAGGACACGACCTCGACGACGTCACCGGGGTGCAGCGAGTTGTAGAACATCACCGCGGCCGCGTGCGAAAGGTGCACGCACCCGTGGGACTTGACCTTCAGGCTGCCCTGGTGGAACGCCACGCCGGTGGTCGTGAAGAACACCGAGTACGGCATCGGCCCGTTGAACTGCTTGCTGTAGTGGTCGATGTCCTTGTACTGCACGTGGAACTTCCCGAGCGGGGTCGGGTACTTCGGCAGCCCGACCGTGATCGGGACCCCGCCGTAGGTGACGTTGCCGGCGCCGTCCGTCAGCCACGCCGTATTCGAACTGCGCTGGACACAGGCCTTCGCTTCGGCACTGCACGGCGTCGACGCCGCCTCGGCCGTTCCCGCGAAGCCCAAGGTCCCCGCCATCGCGGCGACCCCGCCCAGTAGTGCGATCATCCTCCGGTTCATCGCGTGCCTCCCGTTGTCGATCGGCTACACGGGGTAGGGTTCCCCGTTTTGCGATCTTCGAACCGGGAAGATCAGTTCTGCGGCTGGGACAGCTGGAGGAACTCGTTCTGCTCACGGTCGTAGCGCTGGGTCAGCCCGTTGCCGTAGCGGTCCCACCAGTTCTGCGTGTGCCCGCCCTGGCGGGTGGTCGTGTCGCCGTAGACCTGGCGGTCGTACTCGATGCGCGCGTCGTGGAACTCCTGCTGGAACTGCTGGGGCGTGAGGCCCTGCGCGTGCTGGACCGCCGCGTCGTTGATCGTGCGCGAGCTCTGGACGATGTCGTCGCCCGCCATGTGGTTGATGATCGCGCGGACCCCGCCGGCGCCGCGCATGTGCGCGCCGGACATGACCGCGGCCTGCGCGCCGGGGTCGGTGAAGTTGAGCGCGCCCGCCGTCCGGGCGTTCGCGGTCATCAGGTCGGACACGACGGCGCGCTCCTCGGCGCTGCCGATGCCGTACTGCTCGCGCGCGGCGATGATCCGGTCGTAGCCGTTGTGCATGTTCTGCCGGAAGCCGTAGGCTTCGGGCACGCCGCCCTGCTCGCCGGTCGCGCCTTCGGAGCGCATGATCGAGTCGACGACCCGCGGGTCCAGCTGCGGTGGCGCCGCCGCGGCCGCCGCTCCCCCGCCGCCCTGCGCGGTGGTGGCGGTCTGGCCGCCGCCGTAGGCCTGCGCGACGTCGGTGTCGGCGGCGTTGTACCCGTTCGCGGCCGTCTGGACGTTCTGGTTCACGTTCGTGATGAGGCTGAGGAACTTCTGCAGCGCGCTGCCGAGCGAGGAGTGCAGCGCCGAGTTCGCGGCGGCGACCCCGCTGCCGATGCCGGCGAACGACAGCGCGTCCAGCACCAGGCCTTCCAGGTCGCGGGTCGTCGACAGGAAGGACGACCCGACGTCCTCGACCGCCTTGACGACCGTCCCCATTTCCGCCGTCTCGGCGTGGTAGGCCCCGGCACCCATGGTCTGCTCCCTCCGGACTCCGGCGTGACGGGACCGAGAATTCCCCACGGCGGCGCGGCGCTCCACGGCCGAATTACCCACTGCGGTCAAATCACCTGCCGTTAATCTTGAGTTCACCCCGGAGACATCTGCGGTGGCATTAACCCAGGCATGACTACGCAGACGCTCGACACGATCGCGTCCGAACAGCTCGACCTCCAGCTGCACGTGGTCGAGGACCGCCTGAACGCGGACTACACGAGCCTGGACCGCCCGTCGGTGCACGCCCTCGTCGAACGGGAGCGGCAGCGGTTCGACGAGGCGCGGATCCACGCGTTCGTCCCGATCCTCGTCGAGCGGGCCGTCCGTGACTCGCTGCGGGAGCCGAGCGGCAAGCACCGGCGCTAAAGTCGGGAGATGGACAAACCGCAGGACGATCCGAACGTCGTGGACGGCGAGATCGTCGACGAGACACCGACCGCCGCCCTCGCGGTGCCTTCGCCGGCGCTGCCGGACCCGGACTACAGCGAGGGCGGCGTGCCCAGCTTCGACTTCGTCCGCGACAAGATCGAAAACCGCTACACGACGTCGGTCGGGGCGAGCGAAGTGGCCGGCCTGGGCACGGACAACACGGTCGAGACGCTGGACAAGCAGATCGCCGACCGTGACCAGGCCGCCAAGGACCGGCTGGCCGAGATCCGCCGGTCGATGCGGGGCGAATAACCGCGCCTCAGCCGAAGATGGCGACCGGATCACCGGTGTACCAGGCGTTGGTGATGACGACCCGCCGCAGCACCCAGCGGTCGCCGTCGCGGACCAGGTCGGCCTTGTAGCGGTTCTTCAGCAGGGCGTGCGTGCCGTGGTCGGCGCTCAGCAGATGCTGGGCCTCGACCATCGCGGTCAGCCGGGCGGTGTCGCCGGTGACGCGGACGCGCTCGTTCGTCACCTGGTGGGTCGTGTCGACCCGGCCCTCGAACAGCGCCAGGATGGTGTCGACGATCGTGTCCCGGCCGGTCATCGGCGTCGGCTCGGCACCCCAGCGGGCGGCCGCCGGCCGGAAGTCGACCTCGGCGTCGGCGGCGAAGGACGACGCGAAGAGCTCGCGGTCCTTGAGGTCCTGGCCGAGGCCGAAGCGGTACAGGGCGTCGATGATCTCGACGCGGTCGTGCAAGTCGGTGTTCATGGCCTCCAGCCTCGGGCGGTCCGGCAAGTCGATCAACGTGGTCCTGTGTCACGATCGTCAAGCAGGACTTGACGATGGGGGTCGGCCGTGCCGGAGTCGCGGGAACTGGAGGCGTTCCTGGTGCTGGCCGAGGAGCTGCACTTCGGCCGCACGGCGGAGCGGCTGCACGTGTCGACCGCGCAGGTCAGCCTGACGATCCGGAAGCTGGAACGGCGGATCGGCGTGCCGCTGTTCACCCGGACCAGCCGCCGCGTCGAGCTGACGCCGGTGGGGCGGCAGCTGCTCGCCGACCTCGGGCCGGCCTGGGCGGCGGTCGAAACGGCCGTGGCCAAGGCGGTCGAAGCCGGCCGCGGGGTCACGGGCACGCTGCGCGTGGCGTTCGGCGACGCGGCGGGCGGGCAGCTCCTGGCGGGCGTCGCGGAGCTGTTCCGGAAGCGGGAGCCGGGGTGCCGAGTCGAGTTCCGCGAGGTGCGACCGGCGGAGGTCCTGCCGTGGCTGCGCGACGGCGAGGTGGACGTCGTGCTGGCCGGGCTCCCGCTCGACGGTCCCGATCTGGTCACCGGCCCGGTCCTGGTGCGCGAGCTGCGTTTCCTGGCCGTCGCGGCCGGACATCCGTTCGCGCGCCGGGAGTCCGTGCCGGTCGCGGACCTGGCGCGGGTGCCGGTGCTGCGGTGCGCGCTGCCGGACCCGTGGCTCGACGAACACGCGCCGGACGCGGAGATCCGGCCGTCGGCGGGCCTGCAGGAGCTGCTGACCCTGGCGGGCGCCGGCGAGGGTGTGCTCCCGGTGGGCGCGCACCTCCGGCGGTACTACCCGCGGCCGGACGTCGTGTACGTGCCGCTGAGCGACGCACCACGGCTGGAGTGGGGACTCGTGTGGCGGGCCGGGGCGGCGACCGCGCGAGTACGCGCTTTCACGGCGGCTGCGGTGGAGTTGGTGCGCGAGCCCGCCTGAGTCAGGATGGGGGCAACGAGGTCAAGCCCGCAGCGAGCCAGCCTGAGTCAGCGGCCGATCGGTCAAGCCGGTAGCCAGCGCATCTCCTCCGGCTGGCTCGCGGCGATCGCCTCCAGCCGGTTCGGGTAGACCGGCACCACACCCGCGAACCCCGCCCGCCGCACCACTCGCTCGACCACTCCGCCCGGCGGCACGACCAGGCATCCCGCGACCCCGCGCACCTGACAGCGCCGCACCCCCTCGAACAGCGACCACGCCCCGCGAGCCGAGAGGAACGTGAGCGCGGTCAGGTCGACGGCCAGCAGGTGCGGGCTCGGCAGCGCGCAGATGGCGGTGTCGAGCACCGTCGTCCAGCGCAGCACCGACGTGATGTCCAGCTCACCGCGCACCTCGACGACCAGCACTCCCGCGGCCCGTTCCGCACAGGTTCCGTCCTGGTCGCGCATCGCGCGCCTCCTCGAGGGCAGGGTCGGGGCCACCGCGGACCATGGTCCCACCCCGGGACTCCGGGCACCCGCTGTGCCGCGAGGAGCCACGCGGACGGCTCAGCCGGCGCGGCCGTCCGGCTCAGCGTCCACTGTGGACACCCAGGCGCCCCAGCCACTCCTGCAGCAACGTCGCTTCACCCGGCGAAAGGTCCGCCGGCGGGGCCTCCCGCAGCCGGGCGGCGAGCGCCGTCGCCGTCGCCGCGACGTCGTCGGCCGGCCGGGCCGGCTCGTCGGCGAAGACGCCGGACAGCACGCCCTCCCGGACGCGGACCGAGAACTCCTGGTCCGGGTAGAGCTCCGGCCGGGTGATCATCGACAGCGCGACGCCGGCGTTGGCCGCCATCACCATCTGCGCGGCGAGCGCCGGCGGCAGCTTGAGCAGGCCCGCGGCCGCGCAACGCTCCAGGACCGCCAGCAGCAGGCTGTGCGCCTCCGCGGCCGCGCCGGGCGGGGTCGACAGGCCCGAGTACATCAGCCGGTAGTAGTTGGGGTTGTCGAGCGCGAACGCGACGTGGTTGTCCCAGCCGTCGCGCAGGTCACGCGCCGGGTCGTCCGACGGCTTCGCGGCCCGCTTGCCGGCGAGGTACTTCTCGAACCCGCGGTCGACGACGGCCGCCATCAGCCCCTCTTTGTCACCGAACTGCCGGTACAACGCCGGCGCGCCGACCCCGGCGGCCTCGCAGACGGCGCGCGTCGAGAAGTCGGCCTCGGCCGAGCGGGAGAGCAGGTCGGCCGCCGCCTCCAGGATCCGCGTTCTCAAGTCCACAGTAACGACGCTACCAGGCGTTACCGTCGATATCAACCAGACGGTAGCGCCGATCCGCGAAGCGTGTTAGCGTCGATCCCGAAATCCGTTAACACCGATACGCAGAGGACACACCATGCCGTTCGCCAACTTCAAGGTCCCCGCCGGCACGCTCACCGCCGAGCAGAAGGAGCTCATCGTCACCCGCACGACCGACCTCTACGCCGAGCTGTACGGCGACCGCGCCCGCGGGAACACGATGGTGCTGGTCGAGGAGGTCGCCGACGGCGGCTGGGGCATCGGCGGCGACGTGCTCACCCTCGCGAAGCTCCAGGCCGGCTGACGTCAGGCCTTCGTAATCTCCGCGTGGAATCATCGGCTGACCACCGAAGTTGTACAGGTGGCAGCACCACACGAGGAGAAGGAGTGACGCCGTGACCACGTCAACCGAGAGGGCCGTCCTGGCCGGCGGCTGCTTCTGGGGGATGCAGGAGCTGTTCCGCCGTCAGCCCGGGGTGATCTCGACCCGGGTCGGCTACAGCGGCGGCGACGTCAAGAACGCCACCTACCGCAACCACGGCACGCACGCCGAGGCGATCGAGGTGGTCTACGACCCGTCGCGGACGACGTTCCGCGACCTGCTGGAGTTCTTCTTCCAGGTGCACGACCCCACGACGAAGAACCGTCAGGGCAACGACATCGGGCTGAGCTACCGGTCGGCGATCTACTTCGAGAACGACGAGCAGAAGCGGATCGCCGAGGACACGATCGCCGACGTCGACGCGTCCGGGCTGTGGCCGGGCAAGGTCGTCACCGAAGTCGCCCCCGTCGGCGACTTCTGGGAGGCCGAGCCGGAGCACCAGGACTACCTGCAGCGCATTCCGAACGGGTACACGTGCCACTTCGTGCGCCCGGGCTGGAAGCTGCCGAAGCGCGAGACGACCGCCTGATACATCCGCACCACGTAAGGCCCCTTCGCCGATCCCCGGCGAAGGGGCCTTCGTCGTTTCGGCGGCGACAAAGATCACCCGAACGGCGGTGATCCCCGCCGAGTCCACAAGGGACGGTCAGCTGATTGAATCCCAATGGTGGCGAATGTCCTTTTTGGGAAGTATTGCGTCCGGTAGATAAGACCGTACGTTAGTCGGTTGTTCACGAGGCTCCGGAACCGGATTCTGATTTCCGTTCCGCTGCACCACCTCTCGTCCCCTTTGAGCCGGCCCGGCCTCGAACCCGGGCCTGGTTCACCCTGCCCGGAGGAGTTTCCTCGATGGAACTGAGACGTCCTGTCGTCTTGGCAGCAACCGGCGTCCTCGTCGGCGCGCTGTGCATCACCGGTACCGCCCAGGCGCAACCCACCCCGAACGCCGCCCCCAGCGCCCAGGCCCAGGCCGCCACCGCGGCCGCCGGCCTGGTCGCGAGCCGCCCGGCCGCGCTGCACGCCAGCTCGGACGACGTTTTCCTGGCCCAGAAAGCGATTTCCGCCACCAACGGGCTCCAGTACATCCCCTACGAGCGGTCCTACAAGGGCCTGCCCGTGGTGGGCGGCGACTTCGTCGTGGCGACCAACTCGACGGGCCAGGTGCTCGGCACCTCCGTCGCGCAGGACCAGACCATCAACCTCGCCACGACCGCCGGGAAGGTGACCGGGGCCGCCGCCGAGGCTACCGCGCGGCAGCAGCTGTCCGCCGTGGACAGCGTCAGCCCCGCGCAGCAGGTCGTCTACGCGCTCGGCACGCCCACCCTCGCGTGGAAGAGCACCGTCGTCGGCCGCGACGCCGAGGGCCCGAGCCGGCTCGACGTCATCGTCGACGCCGCCTCCGGCAAGGTGCTCCACACGCAGGAGCACGTCATGAACGGTGACGGCAACAGCGCGTACAACAAGCCGAACCCGGTGCACCTCGACACCACGCACTCGGGCAGCACGTACACGATGAAGGACCCGGCCATCACCAACACGTCCTGCCAGGACGCGGCCAACAACACCACCTTCAGCGGCCCGGACGACAGCTGGGGCAACGGCAACGCCACCAGCCGCGAGACCGGCTGCGTCGACGCGCTGTTCGCCGCCCAGACCGAGAACAAGATGCTCTCGCAGTGGCTGGGCCGCAACAGCTTCGACGGCAACGGCGGCGGCTGGCCGATCCGCGTGGGCCTGAACGACGAGAACGCCTACTACGACGGCACCCAGGTCCAGATCGGCCACAACACGCAGAACCAGTGGATCGGCTCGATCGACGTCGTCGCGCACGAGCACGGCCACGGCATCGACGACCACACCCCGGGTGGCATCTCGGGCGCGGGCACGCAGGAGTTCGTCGCGGATGTCTTCGGCGCCTCCACCGAGTGGTTCGCGAACGAACCCGCGGGCGGTGACACGCCGGACTTCCTCGTCGGCGAGTCGGTGAACCTGGTCGGCAACGGCCCGATCCGCAACATGTACAACCCGTCGGCGCTGGGCGACAAGAACTGCTACGACAGCTCGGTCCCCAACGGTGAGGTGCACGCGGCCGCCGGCCCCGGCAACCACTGGTTCTACCTGCTGGCCGAAGGCACCAACCCGACCAACGGGCAGCCGACCAGCACCACCTGCAACAGCTCGTCGATCACCGGCATCGGTGTCCAGAACGCGGTGAAGATCTTCTACAACGCGATGCTGCTCAAGACCTCCGGCAGCTCCTACCTGAAGTACCGCACCTGGACGCTGACCGCGGCGAAGAACCTGTTCCCGGGCAGCTGCACCGAGTTCAACACCGTCAAGGCGGCGTGGGACGCGATCTCCGTCCCGGCGCAGTCGGCCGACCCGACCTGCTCGGCGACCGGCACCGTCACGGTTTCGAACCCGGGTAACCAGTCGACCGTGACCGGCGCTTCGGTCAACCTGCCGCTGTCGGCTTCGGGCGGCACCGCGCCGTACAGCTGGACCGCCACCGGCCTCCCGGCCGGCCTGTCCATCAACGCCTCCACCGGCACGATCTCGGGCACCGCGACCACCGCGGGCACCTCGAACGTCACGGTGACGGCGAAGGACGCGGCCAACAAGACCGGCACGGCGTCGTTCACCTGGACCGTCGGCACCACCGGCGGCTGCTCCGGCCAGAAGATCGTCAACGGCGGCTTCGAATCCGGCAGCGGCAGCTGGACCGGCACCACCGGCGCCATCGGCCAGTGGGCTTCGCAGGGTCAGCCCGCGCACGGCGGCACCTACTCCGCCTACCTCGACGGCTACGGCTCGACCCACACCGAGTCCGTCGCGCAGTCGGTGAGCATCCCGGCGGGCTGCCACGCCAGCCTGACGTTCTTCCTGCACATCGACACCGCGGAGACCACCACCACGACCGCCTACGACAAGCTGACCGTCACCAACGGCAGCGCGACGCTGGGCAGCTACTCCAACCTGAACAAGGGCACCGGGTACGCGCAGAAGACGATCGACGTCTCGTCGGCCGCCGGCGGCACCCTCGCGCTGAAGTTCAGCGGCACCGAGGACAGCTCGCTGCAGACCTCGTTCGTCATCGACGACGTGGCTGTGACCCTGAGCTGAAGCTAGACCGTTGAAACGGGGAGGCCGGGAAACCGGTCTCCCCGTTTCTCCGTTTTCCGGGGCACAATCGCGCCATGGACGCCGAAACGCTGCGCGCGACCCAAGGCCCGCTGAAGGACCAGTACCGCGAACACCCCGAGAGCGCGCTCATCACCTTGCACGCCGATGCCGAGCTGGCCGGGCTCGGCATCTCCTGCAAGGTCGAGACCGGCCGCGCGGTGGTCGAAGCCGGCCTGCATCCCGCCACTGGTGGCGACGGCACTCTCGCCTGTTCGGGTGACATGCTGCTCGAAGCGCTCGTCGCGTGCGCCGGGGTGACGCTGCGGGCGGTCGCGACGTCGCTGGGCCTCGAGGTCCGCGGCGGACGGGTGCGCGCCGAAGGTGACCTCGACTTCCGCGGCACCCTCGCCGTCGCGAAGGACGCCCCGGTCGGCTTCCGCGCGATCCGGCTTTCGTTCGCCCTGGACACCGACGCGTCCGAAGAGCAGCTCGCCACGCTCAAGAAGCTGACCGAGCGCTACTGCGTCGTTTTCCAGTCGCTGCGGACGCCGCCGGAGTTCGCCGTCACCCTGTCGGCGGCTCAGGGATAAACCCGGAGGACAACGGGGACGCCCGTGGCCTAGCTTGTCGGGGGTCACCGAGAGGGGAAACCGCCATGCCGGAACCGGAGAGCGCCGTCCAAGTGCGCGGGCTCGTCAAGACCTACGGTTCGACCCGCGCGCTCGACGGTGTCGACCTGGATATCCCGGCCGGCCAGGTGCTCGGGCTGCTCGGCCCGAACGGCGCCGGGAAGACCACCACCGTCCGCATCCTGACGACCCTGCTGCGGCCGGACTCGGGTTCGGCGCGGGTGGCCGGGCACGACGTCCTGGCCGAGCCGGACGAGGTGCGGCGCCGGATCGGGCTGTCCGGCCAGTACGCGGCCGTCGACGAGAACCTGACCGGCTTCGAGAACCTCTACATGGTGGGGCGGTTCTACGGCAGGCGGAAGGCCTCGGCGCGGGCCCGGGCGCGCGAGCTGCTCGCGCGGTTCCGGCTGGAGGACGCCGCCGACCGCCCGGCGAAGGGGTACTCCGGCGGCATGCGCCGGCGCCTCGACCTGGCCGGCGCGCTCGTCGGCGAGCCGACCGTCGTCGTGCTGGACGAGCCCACCACCGGCCTCGACCCGGGCGGCCGCCTCGACACGTGGGAAGTGATCAAGGAGCTCGTCGCCGACGGCACGACCGTGCTGCTGACCACCCAGTACCTCGAAGAGGCCGACCAGCTCGCCGACTCCATCGTGGTGATCGACCACGGCAAGGTGATCGCGCGCGGCACGGCCGACGAGCTCAAGGCCCAGATCGGCGGCGAACGCCTCGAGCTGGTCGTCGCCTCGGCCGCGGACCTGCCGGCCACCCTGGCGGTGCTGCGCGAGGTCGGGACCGGCGACCCGTCGGGTGACGACCACACGCGCCGCGCCGAGATCTTCGTCGACACCGGCCCGAAGGCGCTCATCGAAGCCCTGCGCCGGCTCGACGGCCAAGGCATCACCGTCCAGGACGTCGCCCTGCACCGGCCGACGCTGGACGACGTTTTCCTGTCCCTGACCGGCCACGGCGCCGAGTCCGCCGAGGAGGCCGCCAAGTGAACGCGCTCGCGAAGGGCATTTCCGACGGCGGCATCATCACGTGGCGCAACCTGATGAACGTCCGCCGCAACCCGGACTGGCTGATGGCCGCGACGCTGCAGCCGATCATGTTCGTGCTGCTGTTCGCCTACGTCTTCGGCAACGCGATCGGCGGCGAAGCGGGCGGCGCGGCGTACCGCGAGTTCCTCATCGCGGGGATCTTCGCCCAGACGGTGGCGTTCAACTCGGCGTTCACGGTCATCGGCTTCGCCAACGACCTGCAGAAGGGCATCATCGACCGGTTCCGTTCGCTGCCGATGTCCCGCATCGCGGTGGTGCTCGGGCGTACGACGTCCGACCTGGTCGTCAGCGTGGTCGCGCTGGTGGTGATGTCGGCGTGCGGGCTCCTGGTCGGCTGGCGCATCCGCGGCAGCTTCTGGGACGCGCTCCTCGGCTACCTGGTGATGCTGATGTTCGCCTGGGCCCTATCCTGGGTGGGCGCGCTGATCGGCCTGGCCGCGCGCAGCGTCGAAGTCGCACAGAGCCTGGGGCTGGTCTGGATGTTCCCGCTGAGCTTCATCTCCTCGGCGTTCGTCCCGACCGACACGCTGCCCGCGTTCCTCAAGGCGATCGCGAACTGGAACCCGTTCACGGCGGTGATCAACGCAACCCGCGATCTGTTCGGCAACCGGTTCGGCCCGGCGCCGACGGGCTGGCCGGCGGAGAACGCGGCGCTGTACGCGATCCTGTGCTGCGTGGCGATCATCGCGGTGTTCGCCCCTCTCGCGACGGCGCGCTACCGCCGCGTGGCGAGCAAGTAGTCCGAAGTGGACCTCAGCCGAGGTCCTCTTCGGACAGCTCCACGATCGGGATGACCCGCTTGGCTTCCCTGGCCTTCGCCTGGTGGTCGGCAAGGAACGGGTAGTGCTTCTCCAGCTCCGCCCACGTCCGCACGTAGTCGGCCCCCAGCAGCGGCAGCGCCTCCCCGTCGAACTCGTGGCCGTCCACCTCCACCTTGACCCGGGAATCGGCGATCAGGTTCAGGTACCAGCCCGGGTGCTTCGGCGCCCCGATGTTGGACGCCACCACCAGTAGCCGGGCGCCGTCGCGGTGGTACATCATCGGGACCGTCCGCGGTTTCCCGGAGTTCCGGCCCGTCGTCGTGAGCAGCACCAGCCGCTCGCGGTGCATGCCTTCGACCTCGCCGCCCGCGCGGAACTGGCGGATCACGCGGCGGTTCGTCTCCTGCACGTCCATGGTCACTGGTCGTAGTAGCGCGTCGTCGGGGGCTGCTGTTGTTGCTGCGGGTACTGGCGCGTCGGCGCGGGCGGCTGACTGCGGCGCCGGTGCAGCGTCCGGGCGCTGGCCGCCATGCTGTTGACGACCGCGGCGATGACGAGCCCGATGACGAGGTTGATCGCCGCCGTGGCGATCTTCGCGCTCGGGGCGACCGTGAGGGTCAGCGGCAGCACCACCGCGATCAACGTGACGAGCACCATGATCCAGCCGAAGAACTGGGACGGCGCCGGCGTCGCGACGCTCAGCAGGTGCATCAGCCCGGTGGCGAGCAGCGCCACCGCGGCGGCGACCAGTGCGTACGTCGTGGTGCTCGCGTTGCCCCAGACGCCTTCGCCTTTTGGGGCCAGCACTTCGACCTCGAAGACGCCGCGCGCGATCAGCAGCCCGACCACCGCGAGCAGGGCCGCGATCACCGCCGTCGCGACGCCGCCCGCCCACAACCGGCGCGCGTCGATCCCCGGGCGGACGTCCTGGGGCTGGTTCCCGTAGTAGTCGGCCATCAGAGCCTTCCTAGGTCGGCGGCGCCTCTCGCCGTCGATTGTCCCCCGTTTCGGCCCCGGCCGCGATTTACGCTGGAGTGCACTCCAGCTCGTACCGTCGGCGTCATGACCACCGCACAGCACAAGCTCGGCTCCGGCTTCGGCGCCACCACCACGGCCGCCGAAGCCGTCGCGGGCGTCGACCTCACGGGGAAGCTCGCCGTCGTCACCGGCGGTTACTCCGGGATCGGCCTCGAAACCACCCGCGCGCTCACCGGCGCCGACGCCCACGTCGTCGTCCCGGCCCGCCGTCGCGCGGCCGCCGAGGAGGCGCTGGCCGGCCTCGGGAATGTCGAGGTCGACGAGCTGGACCTGGGCGACCTCGAGAGCGTCCGCGGCTTCGCCGACCGGTTCCTGGCCTCCGGACGGCGGATCGACCTGCTCATCGGCAACGCCGGTGTCATGGCCTGCCCCGAGACCCGCGTCGGCCCGGGCTGGGAGGCCCAGTTCGCCACCAACCACCTCGGCCACTTCGCGCTGGCCAACCGGCTGTGGCCGGCGATCGCCGACGGCGCCCGCGTCGTCTCGCTGTCCTCGCGCGGCCACCACAACTCGCCGATCCGCTGGGACGACGTCCAGTTCACCCACGGCTACGACAAGTGGGCGGCCTACGGCCAGGCCAAGACGGCCAACGTGCTCTTCGCCGTCCACCTCGACGAACTGGCCCGTTCGCGCGGTGTCCGCGCGTTCGCGCTGCACCCCGGCGGCATCATGACGCCTCTGCAGCGGCACCTGTCGCGCGCGGAGATGGTCGAGCGCGGCTGGATGGACGAAGCCGGGACGATGCTGATGGAGTTCAAGACGCCGGAGCAGGGCGCGGCGACGACGGTCTGGGCCGCGACGTCACCGCAGCTGGCCGGGCTCGGCGGGCTGTACCTGGAGGACTGCGACGTCGCCGAGCTGTCCGACGCCGAGGGCCTGACGGCCTCGGGCGTGCGCTCGTACGCCGTCGACCGGGAGCAGGCCGCGCGCTTGTGGACGCTCTCGGCGGAACTGACCGGAGTGGACGCCTTCGGGGCCGCCTGACGTTTGCGCTTCACGGGATCGGGGTACAACGCGGCCGTGGCCGACGACGCGGAAGACGTGACGTGTGCTCGCTTCGCGCTCAGCGAGTTCGGCTCGGCGCCGCACCCGGTCCTCGGGGACGTCCGGCCGCCCGAGCTGCTGGCCGGGCGGTACGAGGTCGGCCGGCTGATCGGCAGCGGCGGCACAGCCCGCGTCTACCGCGCCTTCGACTCGCGGCTCACGCGCGAGGTCGCCGTCAAGATCTACGACCGCGAGGTCGTGGCGCTCGACCAGCGGCGGCGGCTGCGCGAGATGGACATCCAGGCGAGCATCACGCACCCGGGTGTGGTGGCGCTGCTGGACAGCGGTTCCGAGAGCGGCCGGACGTTCCTGGTGATGCAGCTCGTCGAAGGCGACAACCTGGCGGAGCGCCTGCTCGGCGGCCCGATGCCGGCGGCCGAGGTGACGGCGCTGGCGGCCGGCCTCGCCGAAGCGCTGGCGCACGTCCACGCGCGGCGGATCGTCCACCGGGACCTGAAGCCCGCCAACGTGTTCCTGTCCCAGGACGGCCCGCTGATCGGCGACTTCGGCATCGCCCACGCACTCGACACGACGCACATAACGGGCACGGGCGTGGTCCCGGGCACGGCGGCGTACCTGGCCCCGGAACAGGTCGGCGGCGAGCCGGCAGGACCACCGGCGGACGTGTACGCGCTGGGGCTGATCCTGCTGGAGTGCGTGACGGGCCAGCGCGAGTATTCGGGCACGATGATCGAGGCGGCGATGGCCCGCCTGACGCGGCCACCGCGGATCCCGGAGGGCTTGCCGCCATCGTTGGCCCACACGTTGAAGCGGATGACAAGGCGCGAGCCCACCGACCGCCCGACGGCGGCGGAGGTGCTGGAGCTGCTGCACGCGCCGGTGCCGGTGGCGTCCTGGCCGAGCACACGTTCCTGGTGGCGCCGCGGGGTGGCCGCCGGGTTGACGGCGATCGGGCGGCGGCAGGGGGCGGATGACGGAGTGCTCGCGCCGACCGAGCCGCATGCGATGAGTGCCGGTTCCGCGGTGGGTTCGGAGATCGCGAACGCTGCGGCCCAGCCCGGGATTGCCGGAGCCGAGTCGGCCTCGCCGGGCATCGCGGCAGCAGCCTCGCGCCAAGTCTCCCCGGCCAGCGCCGACCACCCGGAAGCCGCCGGAGCCGGGTCGGCCTCGCCGGGCATCGCGGCAGCTGCCGCAGCCCACCCAGCTGCCGCCGAAGCAGCTCCGCAGGGCGACACGCCGGCCCCATCGTGGCCGGAAGCAGCCGAGCAGTCTCCTCACCCCGGCACCGCCGCCGCCCCCAGCAACCGCGCCCTCCCCCGCACCCGCCCCGCCCAGCACATCGGGCCTCCCCCGGCCCGCCCCCGTCGGCTCGCCCTGGCCGTCGGGATCGCCGCCGTTGCCGCTGCCGCCCTCGCGGCCGTGCTGCTCACCATCCCCGGCACCGGGACCACCACCCCCGCTCAACAACCGGCCCCCCACTCCTCCGCGCCCGCAACCGCGCCGCCCTCCTCGGCCCCGCTGGCCGAGTCCGGGAACCCCGCTCCCGCGCCGAGGGTCACCGAAGCCGCTGATCTCGAACCCGCCGCCGTCACCCGTTCGAGTGCAGTGCATCCGCCGAAAGGGCCAAAGCCGCCCAAGCCGCCGAAGCCGCCGAAGGCCGGGAACAGTGGCAAGGGCAAAGGCAAGGGACCCGGCCACGACGAGTCCTGAGGACCTCCGGCCGCACGAACCGGGCCCATCGGCCCTAGTGCCGGAACCGCCGTGAAACAGACCATGATGCGCGCCGAATTCGATTCCTCGGATTCGGACTCGAAGCAATAACGACCGGTAACCGCAACCGGCTCGGCCCCGACACCTCCACCGTGTCCGCCGCGCCGAACGCGGTGCCGGTACCCACCGCCGGGAATCCCCGTCCCGGCCGGTTCGTCGACTTTCCGGAGGTCGGAATGAGTGTCCACGCTGCCCTGGTGCGGCCGGTTCTGCGTACGTCGCGTGGCCGGCACGCCAAGCCCCGTCCCGCGTGGCCGCGGGTCGCCGGCCGGGCAGTCTTCCTGGTCATGGCCATCTTCTCGGTGGTCGCGGTGGTCGGCGCCGGGTGGCCGCCGGTGCTGCTCGTGGTGCCCGCCGCGGCCGTCCTGCTGTTCGTCGCGAGTGTCGCGAAACTGCGGACCGCGTCGCGGAAGATCGACACGATCTTCGCCGAAGAACTGACCGGGCCGGAAACGCTTTCCGAAGCCGCGTGATCAATTCCGGCGTACCCCCTTTCGCGTGACACCCCGAAGGGTGCAGGCTGATCAGGCCGCACAGCGAAAGGACGGCCCATGCTCCCCCGGTTTTCCCTGCTGATCGACGGCAAGGCCGTCGGCGCTCGCTCGGGCCGCACGTTCGAGTCGCAGAACCCCTACACCGGACAGCCGTGGGCGGTCGTCCCGGACGGCGGCCCGGAGGACGTCGACGACGCCGTCGCCGCGGCCCGCGCGGCGCTCGAGGGTGAGTGGGGCGCGACGACCGGGTTCGCCCGCGCCGCCCTGCTGCGCCGGTTCGGCGACCTCATCGGCGACCACGCCGAGCGCCTCGCCCGGCTCGAGGTCAACGACTCCGGCAAGCTCTACCGCGAGATGATCGGCCAGCTCACCGGGCTCGGCGGCTGGTACCACTACTTCGCGGGCCTGGCCGACAAGATCGAGGGCCGCCAGATCCCGGCGCCGAACCCGGACTACCTCGTCTACACCCGCCGCGAGCCGGCCGGCGTGGTCGCGGCCATCACGCCGTGGAACTCGCCGTTGCTGCTGCTCACCTGGAAGCTCGCGCCCGCGCTGGCCGCCGGGTGCACGGTCGTCGTGAAGCCGTCGGAACATTCGCCCGTCTCGACGCTCGGGCTGGCCGAACTGGTCACCGTAGCCGGGTTCCCGCCCGGCGTGGTCAACGTCGTCACCGGGCTTTCGCGCGAGACGGGCGCGGCGCTGGCCGGGCACCCGGGGGTCGACAAGGTCGCGTTCACCGGGTCGACCGCCACCGGCCGCGCGGTCGCCGTGGCCGCCGCCGGGAACCTCAACAAGGTGACGCTGGAGCTGGGCGGCAAGTCGCCGCAGGTGGTGTTCCCCGACGCCGACCTCGCCGCGGCCGCGAACGGGGTTGTCGCCGGCGTCTTCGCCGCCACCGGCCAGACGTGCATGGCCGGGTCCCGGCTGATCGTGCACGCCGACGTCCACGACGAGCTGGTGCGGCTCATCGCCGAGCGCGCCGAGGCGATCCGGCTGGGCGACCCGAACGAGCGCGGCACCGAAATGGGCCCGGTCGCCAACACGCCGCAGTACGAAAAGGTGCTGCACTACCTCGAAACGGCGAAGGCCGAAGGCGCGACGGTCGTCTGCGGCGGCGAGGCGGAACCCGCGCTGGGCGGGCTGTTCGTGCGGCCGACCGTGCTGACCGGGGTGACGCCGGAGTCGACGGTCGTGCGCGAGGAGGTCTTCGGGCCGGTGCTGGCCGCGCTGACGTTCACCGACGAAGCCGAGGCGATCCGGCTGGCCAACAACACGCCGTACGGGCTCGCCGGCGCCGTCTGGACGAAGGACGTGCACCGCGCGCACCGCGTCGCGGCGAAGCTGAAGGCCGGGACGGTGTGGGTGAACGCCTACCGCGTCGTGGCGCCGTCGGTGCCGTTCGGCGGGGTCAAGAGCTCGGGCCTCGGCCGCGAGAACGGCGTGCACGCGATCGACGAGTACCTGGTCGACAAGGCGGTGTGGGTCGAGCTGACCGGCGGGACGCGGGATCCGTTCACCCTCGGCTGATTCCGGGCGACCTCGACCGCGGCGGGATTCCCTCTCCCCACTTCAACATATAGCCGACCCCGGGGCTTGTGGCAAGACCCCGGTGCGGGTCCACAATTCGGGCTCACCTTTTCCAGCGGAGGGGATTCCGTCATGCGTGTGCTGCTGTCCACGATCGGCTCGCGGGGCGAGGTGCAGCCGGTCGTGGCGCTGGCCTCGGAGCTGAGAGCGCTCGGGCAGGACGTCCGCCTGTGCGTGCCCCCGGACTTCCGGGACTGGCTCGACGAGCTCGGGTTCGACGTCGTGCCGATCGGCCCTGAGCTGCGCGGGACCGCCACGGGGAACCGTCCGACACCCGAAGAGATGCGCAAGGCGGTCGAAGACACCGTCACGACGCAGTTCGAGACGATCGCTGTGGCGGCGAAGGGATGTGACGTCCTCCTCGCCGCGGGCGCGCTGCAGTTCGCCACCCGTTCGATCGCCGAGCGGACCGGCGCCGCCTACGTTTATGCGAGTTTCTGCCCGATCACCCTGCCGTCGGATCTGCACGCGCCGCCACCGATGCCGTGGCGGACGCCCGGAAAGGCGGAGAACCGAGTCCTTTGGGACGAGGACGCGCAGCGCTGGAACGCGCTTTTCGGCGGGCACGTGAACGCCTGCCGCGCGGCGGCCGGCCAGGATCCGGTCGACGACCTGCAGGCGCACGTGTTCTCCGATCGGCCGTGGCTCGCCGCCGACGCGGCGCTGGCGCCGTGGCCCGAGCCGGGCGACGCGCGCGTCGTCCAGACGGGCGCGTGGGTCTGGCCGGACGAGCGGCCGCTACCGGACGACCTGCTCGAGTTCCTCGACGCGGGTGAGCCGCCGGTGTACTTCGGGTTCGGCAGCATGCGCGCGCCGGGCGAGCTCGCCGAAGTGATGCTCGCGTCGGCGCGCGCGCACGGCCGGCGGGCCATCATCGCCCGCGGCTGGGCCGGGCTGGCCGCGGTGGCCGGACAGCCGGACTGCCTCGGCATCGACGAGATCAACCAGCAGGCGCTGTTCAAGCGGGTCGGCGCGGTGGTCCACCACGGCGGCGCGGGCACCACGACGACGGCGGCCCGTGCGGGCGCGCCGCAGGTCGTCGTGCCGCAGATGTACGACCAGCACTACTTCGCGGGCCGGGTCCGCGAGCTGGGCCTCGGCGCGGCGACCGAGCCGGGGGTGCCGACGGCCGAAGCGCTGACGGCGGCTCTCGATGTGGCGCTGAACCCGTCCGTGGCCGGGACGGCCCGGCGGTTCGCGGCCCGGGTCCGCGCGGACGGCGCCGGCATCGCGGCGCACCACTTGCTGGCGACGGCGCCGCTGACGTCGGCTTGAGGTCGGTTTCCCGGGGTGCCGGCGACCGGCACCCCGGGGCGGCGCGCTAGCGGTTGGCCGGGGTGTACTCCAGGCGGCCGTCGACCGGCAGCAGGTAGCCGGCCCACCGCTCCTCCGGCACCACCCCGCCGACCTCGGCCGCCGTCAGGGGGTCCAGCTCGAAGCCGATCAGGCCGAGGCGGAAACCGACCTCGCGGAACGCCTTCGCCGCCACCCCGGCCAGCCACGAGTCCAGCGCCGCCCGCCACGCCAGCGACCCGGGGCCGCCCGAGGAGCCGAACGGGAAACCGCCGATCCGGTGTTCGAGCAGCGACAGCGCGGTGAGCGGGAGGTAGAACGTCACGCAGTCCGGGCCGTCGTCGTAGCGGGTGACAAAACTGCCGCAGACCACCGGGCCGCCGAAGGTCACCGTGCCCCGCAGGTGGCCGGACGACGTCTCCAGCGCGGGCACCGCGCCCGCCGCTCGCCACACCGCGCTCACCGCGGCGTCGAAGCGCTCGTCGTCGAGTTCGAGGGAAAGCTCGTAGAAGCCGCCGGTCCAGTTCTCCGGATCCGTGAGCGACGCGGGATCGTGCACCACCGCAGTCTGCCAGCCAGGGAGACTGGAGGGTATGGAGTTCTTCTGCCACCACCGCGACCGCCCCGGCTCCCGGCCGCTGCGCGAGGCCACGCTGGAGGCGCACTGGTCCTATATGGACGGCTACGCGGACCGGATGATCGCCCGCGGCCCGACCTTCGACGGTGACGTCCTCACCGGCAGTGTGCACATTGTCGACCTGCCGGACCCCGCCGCCGCGCGGGCGTTCGCCTTCGACGAGCCCGCCTACCAGGCCGGCGCCTACCGGGACGTGCTGATCCGCCGGTGGCGCAACAGCCTCGGCCGCACGATGTGGGAGTCGCCCGGGGAGCCGTCCGGCTACCTGGTGCTCGGCCTCGGCGAAGGACCCGCCGACACCACGGTCCCGGCCGGGCACGACCTCATCGCCTACGGACCGCTCCTGTCCGACGACGGCGCCGCCTGGCTCGGCACCGCCGCGCTCCTCCGGGCGCCGGACGCCCGAGCCGCCCGCGAAGTGCTGACGCCGGAGCGGTACGCCGCCGTCGAAGTGCACTCCTGGCAGTTCGGCGGACGCCGTTAACGCAGGTCCAACCACATGATGCGCAGCCCGACGTCACCCAGGCCGGGATGGCGGAACGCGCCGGGCGCGGTGCCGAGCGTGACGAACCCGAGGCTTTCGTAGAGCCGGACGGCGGCTGTGTTGACGTCGACGACGGCGTTGAACTGGATCGCCGCGAAGCCGCTGCGCCGCGCCCAGGCGATCAGGTCGGTCGTGAGGGCGCGGCCCACCCCTTCGCCCCGCGCCGCCTTCGCGACCATCAGGCTGCCGGAAGCGACGTGGCTGCCGGGCCCGGGCCGGTTGGCGTACATGTTCGCGGTGCCGGTCACGCGGTCCCCGTCGACGGCGACGACCACCCGGGCCGGCGGAGCCACCAGCCAGCTCCGCCGGGCCTCGGGTTCGGTCATCGCGGGGTCGTAGGGGAACGTCCGCTGCTCGGTGACGACGTCGCTGATGATCGGCCAGATCCGCGGCCAGTCCTCGTCGCGGGCCTCGCGGATCACGCGGCCGCCACGGCGTCGCACAGTTCCGGGACGACGGTCTCGATGTCTTCCCGCACCACAAAATCGGCGTCTGCGTCGTAGGGCGTCGGGTCGCGGTTGACGATCACCAGCGTCGCCCGGGACTGCACGGCCACGGTGCACAGCGACGCGACCGGCTCCACCTGCAGCGAGCTGCCGACGGCGAGGAAGAGCCCGCTCGCCGCGGCGATGTTCCGCGCGTGCCCGAGGACGTCGCCGTCCAGCCTCTGTCCGAAGAGGACGACGTCGAGCTTCAGGATCCCGCCGCAGTCCGGGCATCGCGGATCGCCGCCGTCGAAGCGCGCCAGCACCTCGGCCGTCGGCAGCCGCACCGGGCACGCCGTGCAGCGCGTGGTGTGCATGGTGCCGTGCAGTTCGAGCACCTTGCGGGCGGCGAGGCCGGCCCGCTGGTGCAGCCCGTCGACGTTCTGGGTGAGGACCCGGACGGCGACCCCCGCTTCGTCGAGCTTCGCGAGCGCACGGTGGGCGGCGTTCGGCTCGGCGCGCCAGGCGGCGTGCCCGGCGTAACCGCGCCAGAACTCGCGCCGCACGTCGGCGTCGGCCATGAAGTCCTTGAGCGTGAAGGCGTTCGCGGCGCTCGGCGTGCGTGTCCAGACGCCGTCGGGGCCGCGGTAGTCGGGAATCCCGGACGCGGTGGAGACACCCGCACCGGTCAGCACGGCGATCCGCCGGGCGCCGCGGATCCGGGTGAGGAGCTTCTCGTCCATGGCACGGAGGTTAACGAGCCGGCCGCGTCCGGACGACCGGTTATCGGGCCGGGTCGGTGACCAGCAAGGGGTTGTCCGCCCGGATCGCCGTCAGCACCTCGGCCGTGGTCGTCTCCTGGGCGGCGCGCAGCTCGTCTTCGGTGATGCCGAAGACGGTCAGGAACGTGACCGCGCCGTGCGGTGTGGTGATCTCGCCGAGCACCGGGTCCACGTCGAACGCGAGCGCGGTGAGGCGCGTGCCGGCCGAGCCGGTGATCGGGCCGCCCGGGCTCATGCGGTGGCCCGGCGCGAACACCCGGCCGGTCGAACAGACGTATCCGCCGAGCTTCCGCAGGAGCTCGAGCGACCACGGCGCGGGCGACTCGCCGGGCACCCTGATCGTCAGCTCGATCCCCCAGCCGCTGATGCCGGGGTCGTCGCTCTCCTTGATGAACAGCTCGGTCAGCCCGAAGGTGACCAGCAGCCAGTGCCCGGCACCGCGGTAGGCGCTGATCCCATACACGCCGTCCTGGCCGGGCAGGGTGTCCGTGCCCCAGTGCAGGGGTTCCTGTGCCGGGAGGTGCGCCGCGACCGCGGCTTCGATCGCGTCCCAGCCGGGAGCCGACTCTGTCACGCGGCCGACCCTACCGCTCAGTTCTTCCGCAGCCGCAACGCCAACGCGGGACACGCGGCCGCCGCGCGACGGGCGTCCGCCACCAGCTCCGGCGGCAGCTCGCCGGGCGCCAGCACCGGGTAACCCCACTCGTCCAGCCGCACCGACTCCGGCAGCAGGTCGGCGCACAACCCGTGCGCGCGGCAGCCGATCGGGTCCACCGAAAGCTTCACGCCACTCCCTCCAGCACCCGGCACCGGCCGCCGGCCAGGTGCGCGGTCACGTCGGACGCGAACGTCCGCAGGGCCGACGCCGCGAGGCGGGCCGCGCCGTCCGGGTGGCCGCACGCGCCGCGGCCGGTGAGGAGCGGGATGCGGTGGGCCAGGCGGGCCGTCGACGGGCCGCCGCGGACCAGCTCCGCGAAGTCCGCCGCGATCGCCGGCAGGCCGAACATGCACGGTCCGCACTGGCGCGCCGACTCGGCGGCGAGGAACTTCAGCACGCCGGCCGTGTAGGCCAGCCCGCACGCGCCGGCCGGCAGGGCGTACACCGCCGGGATTCCGGTCAGGCCGTCGCCCAGGTCGGACGTCCACGTGCCGCCGTAACCGCCGACGAGCACCGCCCGCACCGGCTCGGCCTCACCGCCGGCCGCGGCCAGCGTCTCGGCGACGGACGCGCCCGGCGCCACCTCGACCACACCGGGCCGCCGGACCGCGCCGGTCACCGTGACCAGGTCGGTGCGGGCCGCGCGGTAGTGGTGCGGGCCGAGCAGGACGGCCAGCGCGACCTGCGCCAGCGTGTCGACGTTGTCCACCAGCGTCGGCCGGCCCCGCACCCCGCGTTCGGCGGGCCGCGGCAGCTTGCCGAGCGGCCGCGCGTCGCCGGAAGTCAGGAAGTGGACCAGCGCGGTTTCCTCGCTGGCGACGTACCGGCGTGGGATCTCCGCGATCCGCACGGGCACCAGGTCGTCGCGCTCGGCCAGCGCCGCGGTGACGCTCGGCAGCACCGGGCTGCCCGCGTGGACGCAGAGCACGGCCTCGCCGGCGCCGATGGCGTGGGCGGCGAGCTGCAGGCCGTCGAGCACGAGGTGCGGGGACAGCGTGAGCAGCGCGGCGTCCTTCCGGCTGAGCGGGTCGCCCTCACAGCCGTTCGCGACGACGATCGAGCGTCGCGCCCGGGCCGCGCGCAGCTTCACCGCGGTCGGGAAGCCCGCGCCGCCGCGGCCGCGCACGCCGGCCGCGTCGACGGCGTCGATCAGGCGGTCTCGGCCGTCTTCGCCGTGGTAGGCGACCCACGGCACGACGCCGTTGCGGCGCCGGTGCCCGGCCAGGTCGAGCCGGTGCGGGGGCAGGGTGCTCATCGGGTGCCTCCCAGCGGCGAGAGCTTGCGGGTTTCGGTGTCGGCGTGCTTCACGCCGGCGCGGTAGCCGACGGCGCCGAGCGCGGCCAGCACGCAGAGCACGTCGAGGGCGACGATCCAGCCGTACGCGGCGTCGTTTTCGGCCATGCCGAAGCCGTGCACGAGGGCGACCGGCCAGCAGAGGTAGGCCAGCCAGTGCACCGCGCGCCACGCGCGCGGCGGGATGCGGGTGCGCAGCAGGCTGGTGACCACGATCGCGAGCAGCAGGTCGATCGCGACCGCGCCGAAGCCGACCCACAGCGGCCGGTAGTCCGAGCCGAACGGGACGACGACGTCGAGCCAGCTCAGCGGGACGTAGCCGTCGAGGACCGCCGACACGATGTGCGCGGCGAGGAAGCCTAGGCTGGTCAGCGCGAGGTTCCGGTGCACGGCGGCGACGGTGAACCGCGGCCACTCCCGCGTCGCGAACCGGCCGGCGCCGAGCGCGCCGAGGACGACGACGCCGGTGAAGAGCACCAGCGACACCAGGCCGGTCGCGCGGCTGAAGTACCAGACGGCGGTGCTCATGACGCCCGCTCTTCGGGCCAGCCGGGAGTCAGGACGACGTCGCCGTCGACGCCGACGAGCCGCGCGGAGAGGTGGCGTTCGGTGAGCCAGCCGGGCGCGTCGGCCCCGAGGACGATGGCCGCGGTGCTCGCGGTGTTGGCGTCCACAGTGGACTTCGCGGCGACGGTGACCGTGCGCCAGCGCGGTTCCGCGACATCCCCGGTGCGCGGGTCGACGATGTGGTGCACGGTCCGGCCGCCGCGGCGCCAGCGCCGCCGGGTGGTCCCGGAGGTGGCAAGGCCTCCGGCATGGAGTGCAACGGTGGTGTCCGGCCGCGCGACGGCTTCGGTGTGGTCGTCGCCGATGGCGATCTGCCAGCCGCCCTCGGGAGCGCGACCGGCGGTCCGCAGGTCACCGCCGAGGTTGACGAGGGTCCCGCACCCGACGACGGCCTGGATCCGCCGAGCGGCCCGATCGGCGGCGAGGGCTTTCGCGGTGGCGCCGAGGTCGAGGTGGATGTCGCGCGGGAGGACGACGAGCCGCTGGATGGGGTCGAAGAGGACTCGGTGCCAGCCTGGGGCGCTTTGGGTGAGAACGGCGACGCTTGCGGTTGAGGCAGGTGCGCCGCCGGTCGGTGCGGGGAGGTGCTGATCCGCATCAAGGCCGCGCGGGGCCGGTTCGCCGCCGGTCGGCGCAGCGAAATCGCGGTTGCTGCCAGCCGCAGCGAAGCGCTGATCCACACCAAGCCCGCCCGAGACCGAGTCGCCGCCCGCCGCGTCCAAGGTGCCCGCGATCACCTCCGCGAAGTCGCGGTCGTACCCCAGCGCCCGCACAGCCGTCCCCACCGTCGGATCCACCAGCCCGTCACTGAGCCGAGCCGCCCGCAGCGCAGCGCCGAGCGCCTCCGCCAGCAGCTCCCCCACCCGAACCTGCCGACCCGCGACCTCGTGCAGCCGCGAAATCTCCGAGTCGGCCCGGAACCGGCTGCACGCCGCGTCGATCGCGGCCAGCTCCTCGTGCAGCAGCAGCACCGCCACCTCGAGCCGTGCCGGGTCCGTCACCAGGACCTCTGCCGTGGTTCCCAGTGCGCGAAACGCCGTCATGACGCACCCGAGCCCGTGTGCGCGCTGCCCGAGCCGGAGTCCACGCCGCTGTCGGAGGACTGCAGCTGGTCGCCGGTCGTGCCCGTGGTGGTCGTCGTCTGGGAGGCCGAGGCGGATGACAGGCCGAAGCCGATCGCGCCGACCGCAGCCGCTCCGAGCACCGCCGCGGCCGCCGTGGCCAGGGCGGCCTTGCGGCGGCCGTGCTCGCGGCGGGCCGCTCCGCCGGTCGTGTAGGGGTCCATGGGAACGAGTGTCGGCGTCGTTCCTTTGAGCGAGCTGGGAGCGACCTGTCAAACCCCTGGCTGTCCACAATGGACACTACGAAAGGAGGTTGACACCGGACAGCGATTCACCCACCCTTTCCGTTGTCCGCCGGAGGTTTCCTGGTGTTCACGAGCCGGACCACGACACGGCACGAACCGGCCCCCTGCCGTGGGCATCATGAGGCGCCCCACCACGTCAGCGTTGGAGGACCCATGATCCGCAAGCGGATCCTCGCCGTGCTCGCCGCCACGACCCTGGTCACGGCCGGTGCCGTCACGGCGGCCGCCGTCACCGGAACGGACGAGCCGGCGGTGCAGCCCACCGCCGCCACCGTGCCGGCGTTCGACCACATCGTCCTGGTGATGTTCGAGAACAAGAAGTACTCCTCGATCAACGGCAGTTCCAGCGCGCCCTACTTCAACACCCTCGCCTCGCAGAGCGCGAAGTTCACGAACTCCTTCGCGATCACCCACCCCAGCCAGCCCAACTACGTCGCCCTCTTCTCGGGCGCGACGCAGGGCGTGACCAGCGACAGCTGCCCGGCCAACCTCGGCGCGAAGGCCAACCTGGGCCAGCAGCTGATCGACGCGGGCAAGACGTTCAAGGGCTACTCCGAGTCGATGCCCTCCGACGGCTACACCGGCTGCTCCAGCGGCACCTACATGCGCAAGCACAACAGCTGGGTGGACTTCTCGAACGTCCCCGCCGCGAGCAACCTCCGCTACACGAGCTTCCCCACCGACTTCACCCAGCTGCCGACGGTCTCCTTCGTCACGCCGAACATGTGCTCCGACATGCACGACTGCTCGGTCGGCACCGGCGACACCTGGCTGAAGAACCACCTCGACGCGTACGCCCAGTGGGCGAAGACGCACAACAGCCTGCTGATCACCACCTTCGACGAGGACAGCGGCACCTCGGTGAACCAGATCTTCACCAGCTTCACCGGCGCGCACGTCCAGGTCGGCAGCTACAGCGAATCGATCAACCACTACACCGTGCTGCGCACGATCGAGGCGTCCTACGGCCTGCCGGGTCTCGGCGGCGCGGCGAGCAAGTCGCCGATCCTCGACGTCTGGCAGTAGGCCGCGTGTACCTCTCCACCATCGGTCGCCGGGAGCACGCCGGGGCAGCGTCCCCGCGCAAGCTCTCGGCGATCGGCGCGAACGTCTTCGCGCTCGGCGCCGTCAGCATGGTCACCGACGTCTCCTCGGAGATGGTCACGGCGATCCTGCCGGTCTACCTCGTGCTCGGGCTGCACCTCAGCCCTGCGGCATACGGCCTGGTCGACGGTCTCTATACCGGCGCGACGGCGTTGCTGCGGGTCGCCGGCGGGTACGTCGCGGACCGGGTCCGGCGGCGCAAGGTCGTGGCCGGCACCGGCTATGCGCTGTCCGCGGTGGCGAAGCTCGGGCTGCTCGCGGCCGGGGCGTCGGCGGGCGCGATCGGCGCGGTGATCACGCTCGACCGCGCCGGCAAGGGCCTGCGGACCGCGCCCCGCGACGCCCTGATCACGCTGTCGACCCCCGAACCCCTGCTCGGGCGCGCGTTCGGCGTGCACCGCGCGATGGACAGCGCCGGCGCGTTCGCCGGTCCGCTCGTCGCGCTGGCCGTGCTCGCCGCGGTCGGCGCCACCAACCCCGAGGCGTTCGACGCGGTGTTCGTCGTCAGCTTCTGCGTCGCCGCGATCGGCGTGCTGCTGCTGGTGCTGTTCGTGCGTGACCGCCGGACCCCGCGGGCCGCCACCCCGGTCTCGCCCCGGGCCGCGGCGGCCCTGCTGCGCGGGAGCGGGGTGCGGCGGCTGCTGGTCGCGGCGGCCGTGCTCGGGCTGGCCACCGTCGGCGACGGGTTCGTCTACCTGCTGCTGCAGCACAAGGAAGACATCGCCACCGGCTGGTTCCCGCTGCTCGCGGTCGGGACCAACCTCGCCTACCTGCTGCTCGCCGCGCCGCTGGGCGCGCTGGCCGACCGGGTCGGGCGGCTGCCGGTGGTGCTCGGCGGCTACGGCGCGCTGGCGCTCGTCTACCTGCTGCTGGCCGGCCCGGTGTCCGGCTGGCCGTTGTTCGCGCTCTCGCTGGCGTTGTACGGCGCGTTCTACGCCGCGACCGACGGCGTCCTGATGGCGCTGGCCGGGCCGCTGCTGCCGGAGTCGTTGCGCACCACGGGTCTTTCGCTGGTGCAGACGGCGCAGGCGCTGGCCTACTTCGTCTCGTCCGTCCTTTTCGGACTGGCGTGGCAGTTCTGGGGCGCGGAGCCCGCGATCGCCGTCGCGGCCGGCGCGGCGGTGGTCGCGATCGGCGTGACGTTCGTGGTGCTCTCCCCGAGGAAGGCTGCGTGAAGACCCGGATCCTGATCGCCGTTGCCGGCGTGCTCGTGCTGGCCGGGGCCGCGGTCGCGTACGTCGGGTTCGCGAGCGCGCGCGGCCACGACGTGACAGCGACCGGCGTGGTGAGCCTCTTCCCCGGCCCGCGGCTGCTGTTCCGCAGCACCGCCGACGCCGACCGCGGGCACGTCGCCACGGTGGCCGCGGCCGACCCCGGCGGCGCGCGGACGGTGTCGCCGCTGTCGTGCAGCCGGGTGTACGCCGCGGGCGGCACCGGGCTCTGCCTGCGCCCGGACGGCGACCTCACCACCTACCAGCTGGTGGTGCTCGACGCGGGGCTCGCCTCGAAGCGCGAGATCCCGCTGGTCGGGCTGCCGAACCGGGCGCGGGTGTCGGCGAGCGGCCGGATGCTCGCGTGGACGGTGTTCGTCACCGGCGACTCCTACAACGGCGGGATGTTCTCCACCCGCGCCGGCATCCTCGACACGGCGACCGGCGACCTCGCGGGCACGCTGGAGGACTACGCGGTCACGCTCGACGGGCACCCGTACCAGGCGGCCGACCTCAACTTCTGGGGTGTCACGTTCACCCGCGACGACCGCCACTTCTACGCGACGATGTCGACGGCCGGGCGCCGTTACCTCGTCGCGGGCGACTTCACCGCGCACACGGTCCGCACGCTGCGCGAGAACGTCGAGTGCCCGTCGCTGTCCCCGGACGGGACGCGGGTGGCGTTCAAGTCCGCAGTGGACGGTGACCCGGCGAAGGGCTGGCGGCTGTCGGTGCTGGACCTGGCGACGTCGAAGGTGACCCCGCTGGCCGAGACCCGCAGCGTCGACGACCAGCCGGCCTGGCTCGACGATCACACGATCGGGTACGGCGTCCCCCGGGCGCCCGGCCACGCGGACGTGTGGGTGGTTCCGTCCGACGGCTCGGGCGCGGCCCGGCTGCTGATCCCCGAGGCGGAGTCCCCCGCGGCCCTCGGCTCCTGAGCGGCAAATCCTTTGACACCCCGGAGACGACGGTGGT
Source organism: Amycolatopsis sp. NPDC104819 (assembly GCF_055583145.1). Classification (NCBI taxonomy): domain Bacteria; kingdom Bacillati; phylum Actinomycetota; class Actinomycetes; order Pseudonocardiales; family Pseudonocardiaceae; genus Amycolatopsis; species Amycolatopsis sp. NPDC104819. The sequence continues at coordinate 519,997 of NZ_JBVJON010000008.1, forward strand.
CTCCTCGCGGGGGCGGTGTTCACCGCCTCGATGACGAGGAGCGGTTCTTGGCCACCGAGACTACCCCGGAGATCGACACCGAGCTCGCCACCCGCCTGATCGGCGCCCAGTTCCCGCAGTGGGCGAGCCTGCCTCTCCGCCGGCTGGTTCCCGCCGGTTCGGATCACGTGATCTTCCGGCTGGGCGCGGACCTCTCCGTGCGCCTGCCTCGCCACGCCGGAGCCATCGCGCAGGCCGAAAAGGAGGCCGAATGGCTGTCCCGGCTCGCCCCCGGCCTCCCGCTGGCCGTCCCCGGCCCCGTGGCGGTCGGGGATCCGGGCTTCGGCTACCCGTGGCCGTGGGCGGTGACGCGCTGGCTGGCCGGGGAGGTGGCGACCGCTGACGCGCTGTCCGGCTCGCACGACGCCGCAGTCGCCCTGGCCGGCTTCTTGACGGCGTTGCAGCGCCTGCCCACCAAGGGCGCGCCCGTTCACTTCGCCGGTCAGCCGCTCATCTCCCGGGACGCGGCCACCCGGGCCGCCATCAAGCGGACCGGCGACGTGTTCGGCGCCGAGGCGATGACGGAGCTGTGGGAGGAGGCCCTCGGCGCTCCCGGGTGGGATCGCCCACCGATGTGGTTCCACGGGGACTTCCACACCGGCAACCTGCTGACCGTGAACGGCCGCCTCAGCGCGGTCATCGACTTCGGCGGGCTCGGCGTCGGTGACCCTGCTTGCGACCTGATCATCGCCTTCACACTCCTGTCGGCCGGCACCCGCGTCACCTTCCGCGACGCGCTCGGCGTCGACGACGCCACCTGGGCCCGCGGCCGCGGCTGGGCCCTGAGCACCGGGTTGAACGCCTACGCGACCTACGCGGCCGTCAACCCGGGCGTCGCGAAGCAGACCACTCGCCAGATCCGGCAGGCTCTCGGCTCCTGAGCGCCCTGGCCTCCCCCGGACGTGTCCGGTTTTGGCCACCGACCGGGGAACCGAAAACGGAACCCGGGCGTCCCACCTGCGGCAAACTGTTACATTGCCGACGGGGCCTGTCACTCGGCCGGCGGGGAGGAGTTCCGGTGGGTTTCGAGGTCGACGTCGCGGACATCAAGGCCGCGGCGGCCAAGCTCGCTGCGGGGACGCCGCCGGCGCTCTCCATCGGCGGGTCGCCGAACGTCGGGAACACCGCCCGCGCCGGCGGTTTCGCCGGGGACTACGACGTCTGGCTGGCGACGCGCAAGGACGATCTGGACGCCGCGCAGCAGCAGGTCGGCTACCTGGTCGAAAGCATCGAGGCGGCCGCGAAGGCCTACCACGGCACCGATTCCGGGGCCCGGGACGCGTTCCTGAAGGCGCTGGACAGCAGCTTCGAGAGGATCGACCGGTGACGGCGGTGTTCGACAAGATCTACGCGCTCGCCGACCAGGTGGAGAAGGGCAGCACCACCGAGCTGGACGACCGCGCCCGGGCCTGCCGGGCCACCAAGGAAACCCTCGCCGACACCAAGGCCCTGCTGGAGAGCGTGCGCGTCCAGCTGAGCGAGGCCTGGCAGGGCGGGGCCGGCGAAGCGGCGCTCAAGTCCCTGGACGCGTTCAAGCAGAACCGCGACGACCAGGCCCACGACCTCGAGGAGTCGGCCAAGTCGTTCGAAAGGATCCGCGACGCGCTGGCGAAGGCCCAGCAGGACGCCCGGAACAAGCGCGCGGACGCCCAGGGCCTCCAGAAGAAGCTCGACCACGGCTGGCACGGCTTCGGGATCCGCCAGGTCGACCTCGCGGTCGCCTGGGCGCAGGACAAGGCCGTCAAGGCCCAGGCCCTGGTCCTGCTGGCCGACCTGGAGCGGGTGACGACCACCTACGACGCGATCCTGCTCATCGAGGGCCAGAAGCTGCGGTTCAGGACGGGCCAGGTGTGGGAGCTCGCGGGCTCCGAAAAGCGGAACCTGGCCGAGATCTTCGCGATCATGGGCCGCGAGATACCCGGCCTCCTCGCGCTGCTGAAGAAGCACCCGGAACTGTGGGACGCCCTCCGGCGCAAGGACTGGAACACGATCATGCAGAACCCCGAGGTCGCGCAGAAGATCTACGACTACCTCGGCTTCCGGTACAACAAGGACGGCGACTTCTACACCACCGGCGAGCATTCGATGCAGAGCTACCTGGGCTGGGAGGACTTCTACGACAAGCTCGGGAAGATCGCCGGGATGGAGCTCCAAGAAACCGGTGACGACGGCGACAACATGGAGTTCACCGACCCCGAGACCGGGAAGACGTACCGGCTGGAGCTGTGGAAGGGCAAGTACGGGAGCCACGCGTTCGGCGGGGAAGTCGGCTTCTACACCAGCGACTCGCCGAACAACAACGGGCACTTCAACACCGCCCAGGGTGACGACCAGATCAAGGTGACCCAGACGATCTACAACAAGGACACCGGCCAGGAGTACTTCACCAACGACGGCCAGGGCGCCGACGGCACCGACAAGAAGCACTTCTGGAACCTGGCGATCCGCAACGACCCGGGAGTGGAGGCCGACAAGCTCCCGCTGGCCCAGCGGGCCACGATCGAGGTGCGGGACGTCGCGATGCGCGACCGGATGTACAACGAGATGGTCCGGTACGCCGCCGCGCACCCCAAGGACCACCTCACCGTCACGATGGGGTCCGACCACCCGCCCACGCTGAGCTACGACTGGCGGAAGTGACCGCTACAGACCGGTCATCGGCCTGAACTCGTACGGCCCGTCGTCGTCCTCCTCGACGCGGCGGGCCGGCTTCCGGGGATCGTCCAGGCCCGCGAACACCGCGTCGACGTCGACCAGGGCGGCGACCTCGTCGGCGACGTGCTGGCCATGCCGGTCTTCGATGTCTTCCAGGCCCGTGCGCAACGCCGTGGTGGCGGCGCTCCGGGCCTGGTCCCGCAACGTGCTTGCCAGCTCCTCCGGCGTTTCGCCGGAACCCCGCCTCGAGTCGGTCATGCCCCCAGCCTAGGCGGAGCGGGCCGGGTTTCAGTCCATTTTGCGAAGACCGTCGAGGATGCGGTGCATCAGCTCGGTGTCCGGGGCCGCGAACGCCAGCCGCGGCACCAGCACCCGGCCGGTGGACGGCCGCGGCGGCGGGACGGTCCGGGGCAGCCGCCACGGCAGCTGGTCCGGGGACGCGTCGCGGCCCGGCTGCTCCGGGATCGGCAGGGTCGGCAGCGCGATCGTGCCCGCCTCGGCCAGCTGCCGGGACGCCTGCTCGTACCGCAGGCGCGCCTGGATGCCGGCCACCGTCCAGTCCGGCTCCGGGTCCGGCACGGCCGACGCGCGGCGAGGCCGGCGGCGTTCGAGCGTCACCGCCCAGGCCGCGGCGGCGAGCGCGGGGAGCAGCAGACCGGCGACGATGGCGAGACCGGGCAGGTCCACGGACATCACGTGGCCCCGGCGACGGGTAGCAGCATGGCGTTCACTTCCGGACTTGCGGTTCTTCCGAAGCATGGCCGACACCTGGGTATTCGACGTGAACGAATGTTTCGCGGACCCCGGAGCCATCATGAACGACGGTCAACGCTCCCGCAAGCGGCCGAACGAGGTGCCCCGTCCGGGGGTGAAGCCGCTGGTCAGAGCCCGTTTTGGGGTAGCCTGAACGAGCCCCTCACCAAGTAGTACGGCCACCGGCGGCGTCCGGTTCACTTTTCTTTGTACGACGCGGGTAGACAACCCTCGGCAAACTCCGGGAATGCGCATTTCGCCTGGCTCGTGGCCGCCGCGCCGGCGCTCACCGGCCGCGACTCCACGGGCGGCGCGACATCCCGGCTGGGCGGCGACCCGAGACTCAGCCCAGCGAACAGCTGCGAGCCAGCTCGGCCGGAGTCGCTCCGGCAGGCCGGGCGATCGTCCCGGACGCCGGCGGCCGCACGCCGCGCAGCCAGCCCGCCAAGGCGTCGAACGCCGTGCGGAAGCACGGGCCCAGCGGCCGCAGCCGGTCCGGGTACTGGTCCACCAGGCCGTCCACGTGGTTCCCGTCGACCACCCGGTAGTACCGGTGCAGAGAACCACGTCCCGACGCGCTGATCATCCGGTCGTAGACGTCGGAGTCCCGCGTGATCGGCAGGAGCGTGTCGAGCGTGCCGTGCAGGGTCAGCAGCGGCTTGCCGATCCGTCCGGTCAGCGAGATCCGCTCCACCGCCCGCGCCACTGACGACGGCCGGGACGCATAGTCGTAGTCCGCGTCACAGGCCGGAGTTCCGCTGGCGCAGAAGGGATTTCCCGCCGCCAGTGAGCCGTCGAACGACGGATCGACCTCCTCGCGGTAGATCCGCTGGGTCAGGTCCCAGTAGACGCGGTAGTGGTAGTCCCACAGGAACTCCGACCCGGGCGCGAACCCGGCATCCAAAATGGACTTGTGCGCCGCCTCGGACCCCGCCGCGTAGGCCGGGTAAGCCCGCAGCGCCGGCGGCAGGAACGTGAACAGGTTCGGGCCGTCGGCCCGCCACAGCGTCCCCTCCCAGTCGACGCCGCCGTCGTAGAGCCACGGCCGGTTCTCCAGCTGCCACCGCACGAGGTACCCGCCGTTGGACAGCCCCGCCGCCAGCGTCCGCGCCGGCGGCCGACCGTAGTGCCGGGCCACCGCGCCGCGGGCGGCCAGCGTCAGCTGCGTGACGCGCGTGTTCCACTCCGCCAGCGCGTCGCCGGGCCGGACGCCGTCGGTGAAGAACGTCGCGCCGGTGTTGCCCTTGTCGGTCGCCGCGAACGCGTAACCCTCGGCCAGCGCCTGGTCGCCGATCGCGCGGTCGTTCGCGTACTGCCGCCGCACGCCGGGCGAGCCGGCGACCACCAGGCCGCCGTTCCACCGGTCCGGCAGGCGCAGCACGAACTGGGCGTCGTGGTTCCAGCCGTTGTTCGTGTTCGACGTCGACGTGTCCGGGAAGTACCCGTCGACCTGGACGCCGGAAACCCGCCCCGGCACCGGCAGGCCCGCCGAGGTGAGCCCCGCCCAGTCGGCCTCGACGGTGTGCCCGGACACGAGCGTGCCGGTGGTCGTCAGGTCGTCCAGGCAGACGGCGACGGACTTCTCCGCGCCGGGCACGGCGACCCGGCAGTGCCCGGGTGCCGCCGACGCCGATGCGGGCACCGCCGTCGCGAGCGCTCCCGCCAGAACCACAGCCAGCCAACTCCGCACGGTCCACCTCCGGGGTCTGATGGGACAGAACCCAAGCGCGTGCCCGGCCCGGGAACCATCCCGGCCGCCACCATGAATTCCCGCCGCGATGTGGTGGCCGGCCACATGGTCCGGACCACACGGGACGACCTAACGTCGCTGGAAACCCTCTCAACGACGAGAAGGACGTCCTCATGCGCAAGCTCGTCTTCGCCGGACTCGCCGCGATCACCGCCGCCGTGCTCACCACCGTCGGGGTGGCCAGCGCCGATCCGCCGCCGTCGTCCCTGGTCCAGGTCGCGAACTTCGGCGCCAACCCGGGTGCGCTCGCGATGTACACCTACACCCCCGCCGGCCTCGAGACCGGCCGCCCGGTGGTCGTCGCCCTGCACGGCTGCACGCAGAGTGCGGCCGACTACTACGCCCACTCCGGCTGGCCCGAGCTGGCCGACCGCTGGCGGTTCGAGGTCGTGTTCCCCCAGCAGTCGACCGCGAACAACTCGCTGAAGTGCTTCAACTGGTTCGGCACCGCTGACGACACCCGCGGCAACGGCGAGGCGGCGTCGGTCAAGTCCATGGTGGACAAGGCGGTGGCCGACCACGGCGCGGACACCTCGCGTGTGTTCGTCACCGGGCTCTCGGCCGGCGGCGCGATGACCGCGGACCTGCTCGCGGCGTACCCGGACGTCTTCGCCGGCGGCGGGGTCATGGCGGGCATCCCCGCGCAGTGCGCCACGAGCATCACGCAGGCGACGAGCTGCCAGCAGAACAACCAGAACCTGACCCCGGCGCAGTGGTCGTCGAAGGCCAAGGCGCAGTACCCCGGCTACGGCGGGCCGTACCCGCGGGTCGCGATCTGGCAGGGCACCGGCGACTACACCGTCTACCCGGTCAACGGCACCGAGCTGCGGGACCAGTGGACCGCGGTGCACGGCCTCTCCCAGACCCCGACGAGCACGCAGAACCTGCCCGGCAGCACCACGTTGACGACCTACGGCGACAAGGTGCAGCTCTACTCGATCGCCGGCATGGGCCACGGCACCGCGGTCGACCCCGGCAGCGGCGCGACGCAGTGCGGCAGCACCGGCGCGTACTTCCTGGCCGGGATCTGCTCCAGCTACTACACCGGCTGGCCGGGATCTGCTCCAGCTACTACACCGGTGTGTTCTTCGGGCTGGACAAGGGATCGGGGTCGACGACCACCCCACCCCCGACCACCACGACGACCACCACCCCGCCGCCGTCGGGCGCCTGCGTGAACGCCAGCAACTACGCCCACACCCAGGCCGGGCGCGCGCACCAGAGCGGCGGGCAGGTCTACGCCAACGGCTCCAACCAGGCCATGGGGCTGTGGAACACCTTCACGACACACGCGCTGCGGGAGACGTCAACGGGCTACTGGGTCATCGCCGACGGGCAGTGCTGACGCGGTGCTCTCGCGGACCGTCACCGTCCACTCGGCCGGCCGGGCCGGGACTCGCTCGCCGAGCGCGATCAGCGCGCAGTCCCGGCCCTGGTCGAACAACGACTGAGTGACCGTGGTGAGCCCGGCCCGGGCCGCGTCCGGGTCGTCGTCCCACCCGGCGACCGCGACGTCTTCGGGCACCCGCAGGTCACGCCGGCGCGCGGCGTCGAGGACGGCGAAGGCGAGCTGGTCGCTCATGGCGACGACGGCGTCCGCTTCGCACGTGTCGAAGAGCGCGTCGGCCATCGCGGTGGCTTCTTCGCGGTCGTTGCGGGCGACCACCGCGACCGGCAGCCGGCCGGGATCGCGCCCGGCGTCCCGGCAGTGGTCGTAGACGCCGAGAAGACGTTCGCGCGTAACGGGAAACTCGACTTCGTCGGGGTCCGGTCCGGTTTCCAGCCGCGGCCGGCGGTCGCGGTCGAAGGGGAAGGCGAGCACGGCGGGCCGCCGCGCGCCGGGGAAGGTGCGGGCGGCCAGCTCGCAGGCGGACGCGCGGTTGCCGATGGTGACCACCCGGGCCCCGGCCACGGCGGGGCCGCCCTGGATCGCGACGGGCTTGCCCAGCCCGGTCACCACGGCGAGCACCGGGTCGGTGTCGACGGTCGTCCAGACGATGTACCCGTCGACCGACGCCGACCGCACCCGCTCGACGTCGTCGGCCGCGCCGGTGGTCGGGATGAGGTTCAGCCCGCTGCCCCGCTCGCGGCAGACCTCGGCGACACCGGCCAGGAACCGGCGGGCCTGCGGGTCCTCGAACGCGTACGCGAGGTGTTCGCCGAGCACGACGCCGATCGCGCCGTTGTGGCGGCGGCGCAACGACCGCGCGGTCGGGTCCGGCCCGCGGTACCCGAGCTCGGCGGCAGCCTCGCGGACGCGGCGCAGCGTTTCCGGGGCGACCCGGTCCGGCTGGTTGTAGCAGTACGACACGGTCATCGCCGAGACGCCGCAGCGGCGCGCGACGTCGGCCATCGTGACGCGCGCGGGGCTGGACATGACCCCACCTTAGCTGTGTATCGTTAAACAATGCTGGTCGTGCCCCGCACCGGAGTCGCGCTCGGGGCGTTGAGCCTCGCCTGCTTCGCGTCCGTGACCTCGGAAAACCTGCCCGTGGCGCTACTGCCGCAGCTCGCCGCCGGCCTGGCCGTCCCGGATTCCGCCGTCGGCCTGCTGATGACCGGGTACGCCGTGGTCGTCGCGGTCTCGGTGGTGCCGCTGGTCGCGTGGACGGCCCATCGCGACCGCCGGACGACCGCGCTCGTCACGATCCTGCTGGTCGTGGGCTCGAACCTGCTGCTCGCGGTCGCGCCGAACTACGGCGTCGCGGTGGCCGCGCGGCTCGTCGCGGCGCTGGGCCACGGCGTGTTCTGGTCGGTGGTCGCGGCGATGGCCGCGCGGCTGCTCGGGCCCGGGCAGGGCGGCCGGGCGACGGCGGTGGTCTTCGCCGGGAACTCCCTGGCCTTCCTCTTCGGGCTCCCGCTCAGCTCCTGGCTCGGCACGACGCTCGGCTGGCGGCTCGCGGTCCTCGTCGTCGCGGGGGTCGCGGCGCTGGCGGCCCTGGGCATCCGCCTCACGGTCGGCCCGACCCCGCCGGAGTCGCCGGAGCGCGGATCGATCCGGCGCGTGGTCGCCGACCGGGCGCTGTGGCCGGTGAACCTCGCGACCGTGGTCGTGGTGACCGGCCACTTCGCGGCGTTCACCTACATCACGGCAATCATCGCCGACTACGTCCACCTGACCGGCGCGGCGACGTCGGCGCTGCTGTTCGGCCACGGGCTGGTGGGGCTGGCCGGCCTGGTCCTGATCGGCCGGCACGTCGACCGGCGGCCGCGGGCCACCGCGCTGGTGACCACCGGCGGCCTGGCCGTCTGCCTGCTCACGCTGCTGATCGCCGGTCCGGGCGTGCTCGCCGGGGGCGCGGTGGTGCTCTGGGCCGCGCCGGCCGCGGGGATCGGCGTCGTGCTGCAGGCCGCGGTGCTGCGGGTGGCGAAGAGCCGGCCGGACCTCGCGTCGGCCGTCTACATCGTGGCGTTCCAGATCGGCATCGCGCTCGGCGCCGCGCTCGGCGGGTTCGGCCTCGACCACGGCGCGTTGCCGGCCGCGGTGGGCATCGCGGTGCTGTGCGGCCTGGGCGCGTCCGTCGTGGTGCGCCGGTCGAAAGCCTTCCGGGCCTAGGCGTCGCGCAGGCGGTGCAGCCGCAGCGCCAGCTGGATCTCCAGGGCCCGGTCCGGCGCCTGCCAGTCCTCCCCCAGCAGCGACGCCACCCGTTCCAGCCGCTGCACCACCGTGTTCACGTGGACGTGCAGGACGTCCTTCGTGCGCGCCAGCTGCGCACCGCTCGCGAAGTACGCGCGCAGCGTCGCCACCAGCTCGGTGCCGCGCCGCTCGTCGTAGTCCAGGACCGGGCCGAGCGTCTGCCGGACGAACGCGCCGAGGTCCGCGTGCGCGCCCAGCAGCTGGCCGAGGAACCCCAGCCCGGCCATCGCCGCGCCCTCGCCGGTGCGGCCCAGCGCGAGCAGCGCCCGGACGCAGCGGGCCGCTTCGGCGTGGGCGTCCGCGATCGCCGACGGCCCGCTCGCCGGACCGGCCGCGCCCACCGTGACCGGACGGCCGGTCACCGAGCCGAGCTCGGCCGCGACGCGGCGGGCCAGCTCGTCCGGGTCGCCCGCGCCGAGCAGCACGACCTCCTCCGCGTGCACGCCGACCAGCGTCGCGTGCCGGGCGGCCGCGCTCGCCACGCGTCGCCGCGAACCGCCGTCGGCGTGCGCGACGAGCACCGCGTGCGGCGCCGAGAGGTCGATGCCCAGCCGGCGGCCGCGGGCCAGCAGCGCGCGGGGGTTGCGCTCCGGCGCGGTGAGCAGATCGGTCAGCAGCTCACCGCGGACCTCGTCCTCGGCGCGCACCACCGACCGCCGGAGCATCAGCAGCAACGCCGTCACGACGCCGGCGCGTTCGAACAGCCGCCGGTCGGGATCGCTGAGCCCGCCGCGGCCGGCCAGCACCAGGCTGCCGAGCAGTTCGGGACCGGCCTGCACCGCACACACCCAGGTGTCCTTCGTGGACACCGCGCGGCCGCTGGCGCGGGCCGCGGCGAGCGCGTCCGGGTCGAGCCGGGCGGTGGCGCCGGAGCTCGCCAACAGCGTTCCGTCCGGGTCGTACACCGTGAGGTCGCCGTGCAGCACTCCCGCGACCGCCGCCGCGACGTCCGGCAGGTCCCCGCCGCGCAGCACGAGGTCGGTGAGCCGGTCGTGGGCGTCCTCGGCGCGTTCCATCGCCTCGTTCTGCGCGCGGATCGTCGCGTTGGCCTCGTTGAGCTCGGCGACGGCCCGGCGCGTCTGGTCCAGGAGGTTGGCGCTGTCCAAGGCGATCGCGGCGTGGTCGGCCAGCGACGACAGCAGCGCCACCTCGTCCGCGCTGAACTCCCGCGCCGAGCGGTCGGACGCGAAGAGCACCCCGAGCACCTTCGGCCCGATCGCCAGCGGCACCCCGAGGATCGCGGTCAGGCCTTCGTCCTTGACACCGGAGTCGATGTGCCGGGTGTGCTTGAAGCGGTCGTCGGTGAAGTAGTCCGACGTCGAGTACGGCCGCGCGGTCTGCGCGACCAGCCCGCCGAGGCCTTCCCCCATGCCGAGCACGATCTGCTGGAACTCCGCCGACACCGATCCGTCGCTGACCCGGACGTAGGTCTTGTTCTCGGCCTCGTTGTTCAGCGATAGGTAGGAGACGTCGACGCCCAGCAGCGCCCGCGCCCGCCGCACGATCGAGCGCAGCACGGTGTCCGGATCGGACAGTGCGGCGAGCTCGCTCGCGGTGTCGAACAGCGCGGCCAGCTGGGCCTCGCGCCGCCGGTGCTCGGCGAGCGTCTCGCGGATCCGCAGGGCCAGCTCACCGGCGCTGGCCAGCGCCGCCAGGTCGGCCGGGCCGAGCGCGCCCCCGGCCCGGGCGGCCACGACGACGTGCGCCAGCTGCTCGGTGCTCGCCCCGGAGGCAAGCAGGTCGAGCAGCCGGCGCAACGCTGTGACGTTCTCGGCGGGTGCGCTCACGGCGGTCATGCTAGGGCGAAACGGTCGCCGTTTCCGCCTGAACGTCGTCATCGTGCAGGGACTGACCTCGGGTTTCGCGGGCCGCGAGCAGCGCGACGACCGTGATCAGGCACATCGCCGCGACGTACAGCGACACCGGCACAGTGCTGCCCCACGCGGAGAACAGCGCCACGGCGATCAGCGGCGCGACGGCCCCGGCGGCGATCGAGGACAGCTGGCCGCCGACCGAGAGGCCGGTGTAGCGCACCCGGGTCGGGAACTGCTCGGCGAAGAACGCGGCCTGCGGGCCGTACATCGCGCCGTGCAGCACCAGCCCGACGATCGTGGCCAGCACGATCACCGCCGACGACTTCGTGTCCAGCAGCGCGAAGAACGCGAAGCCCCACAAGCCCATCCCGATCGCGCCGAACAGGTACACCGGACGCCGGCCGACGCGGTCGGACAGCGCGCCCCACAGCGGGATCGTCACGAAGTGCACGGCCGAGCCGATGAGCACCGCGCTCAGCCCGACACCCTTCGGCAGGTGCAGCCCGGTCGTGACGTACACGAGGATGAACGCCGTCAGCACGTAGTAGGAGACGTTCTCCGCCATCCGCGCGCCGATCGTCACCAGGACCTGCCGCCAGCTGTCGCGGAAGACCTCGACGACCGGGACGTGCTTTTCGGCGCGCTCGTCGGCCTGCTGCTGGGCGGCCAGGAACACCGGCGACTCGGCGACGGCCAGCCGGATCCACAGCCCGATCAGCAGCAGCACACCCGAGAGCAGGAACGGCACCCGCCAGCCCCAGGACAGGAAGGTGGCGTCCGACTGCGTCGCGGAGAGGATCGCCAGCACGGCGGTGGCCAGGAGGTTGCCGCCGGGCGCGCCGCACTGCGGCCAGGACGCCCAGAACCCGCGGCGGCGGTCGTCACCGTGCTCGGAGACGATCAGGACCGCGCCACCCCACTCCCCGCCGAGCGCGAAGCCTTGGACGAGCCGAAGCAGCGTGAGGAGCAAAGGAGCCGCGACGCCCGCGCTCGCGTACGTCGGCAGCACGCCCATCAGGCAGGTCGAGCCGCCCATCAGCACCAGGCTGACGATCAGGAGCTTCTTGCGGCCGAGCCGGTCGCCGTAGTGGCCGAAGACGAGGCCGCCGACCGGCCGGGCGAGGAACCCGACGGCGTAGGTCAGGAACGCCAGCAGCGTGCCGGTGAGCGGGTTCGCCGTCGGGAAGAACAGCTTGTTGAACACCAGCGCGGCGGCCGAGGTGTAGAGGAAGAAGTCGTACCACTCGATGGTCGTGCCGATCAGGCTCGCGCCGACGATCTTGGCGATCGCCGGCCGCTGGGGTTGGCTCACTGCGGGCTCCACTTCCTTGTGGGGACGGGGTTTCAGGCGGCGGTCCAGCCACCGTCGAGCGGCAGGGACGCCCCGGTGAGGTGGCCGGCGTGCGGCGAGCACAGCCACCGCACCAGGGCGGCGACGTCGGCCGGCTCGATGAGCTTCTTGATGGCGGCGCGCTTGAGGAGCACCTCGGCGACGACGTCCTCACGCGGGATGCCGTGCTCGGCCGCCTGGGCGTCGATCTGGTTGTCGACCAGCGGCGTCCGGACGTAGCCGGGGTTCACGCAGTTGCTGGTGACGCCGTGTTCCGCGCCTTCGAGGGCGGCGACCTTGGAGAGCCCTTCGAGGCCGTGCTTCGCGGCGACGTACGCGGCTTTGTAAGGGGACGCGCGCAGCCCGTGGACGCTCGACATGTTGACGATCCGCCCCCACCCGCGCGTGTACATCGACGGCAGCGTGTGCCGGATGAGCAGGAAGGGGGCGGTGACCATCAGCGCCTGGATGCGCGTGAAGACGTCGGGCGGGAAGTCCTGCAGCGGCGCGACGTGCTGGATCCCGGCGTTGTTGACCAGGACGTCGACCTCGGCGGGCAGCGTGGTGATGGCGGCGGGGTCGGTGAGGTCGGCGACGTGCGCCCAGCCCCCGACCTCGGCCGCGGCGGCTTCGGCCCCATCGCCGTCGACGTCGACGACGTGCACCTTGGCCCCGGCCGCCGCGAGCGCGCGGACGCAGGCCAGGCCGATACCGCCGGCCCCGCCGGTGACGAGGGCGGTGCGCCCGTCCAGATCGCTGGTCATGGACGGGAACGGTAAGCGTGACCCGCGTCGCGGGCCATGGGTGCGGGAGCTACAAGTTCGGAAGATCCAGTGGGGTGGGGGCACATAGGTCGGCGAGGAGGGCGCGCCACGATCGGGTGGAGATTTCGAGGGTGCCGCCCGGGCGGTCCTTGGTGTCCCGGATTCGCGACGGGTGGCCGAGCGCCACTTCCACACAGTTCACATCGTTTGAATAGCGGGAAATCCGCCACTCACCCATCCATGCCTCCGTGTTCGGCGATCACCTCCCTGATCAGCGCGCAGCTGTCGGGTTCGCTCAGGGCAAGCGCCGCCAAGGTCTTCGCGGCCGAGCGGTAGTCGGCCACCTGGTCCTCAGCGTAGAGGTAGGCGCCCGCGCGGAACTGCTCCACGAACACGATCGGCGGCAGCTGGGCGAAGTCGAGGATCACGAAGGGCCCGGAGTGTCCCGGGTGGTAGCTCGGGCTGCCCCGCAGCACCTGCAGCCGGATGTTCTCCCGCCGCGCGAGCTTGAGCAGCAAGCGGAGCTGGTCGACCATCACCACCGGCTCGATGAACTCGGGGCGCAGCACCGCCTCGCCGATGACCGCCCGGAACGGGATCGGTTGCGGCCTGGTCAGCAAACCGCGCCGCGCCTGCCGGACCGCCGCGAGCCGCTCGAGCGCAGGACCGGCCACCCCGAGCCCCGCCAGCACACTCCGGGTGTAGGCGGTGGTCTGGAGAATCCCGGGCACCAGCACCGGCTCCCAGCCGAACAGCTCGCTCGCCTCGCGCTCGCACTGGACAAAAACATCGGCTTGCGATGTGTCGAGCCAGCTGGGCTCCGCCGCGGTGCGCGCCAGCTCCAGCAATCTGGCGCGCTCCGCCGGCGCCACGACCAGCGCCCCCATCACCAGGGCCACCTGCTCGACCCGCGGCACCCTCTTCCCGTACTCCCAGTTGGAAACCTCCTGCGCGTGCACCCCGATCACCCGCGCCAGCTGCCGCACGCCGACGTCCTTTTCCTCCCGGCACTTGCGCAGCCCGAAGCCGAGCGCTCTCGCCCGGGGTGTCGCGAAGGGTGTCGCCATGACCGCATTCTGTCACCGGGGTCCGACAGTTCCGTCCGCCGCACTTCCGCCCCTGTCGCGAATCCGCGACACTCACCGTTCCTTCAGCACCGCCAGGTAGTGGACGTTCGTCATGACGCCCAGGACATTGCCGAACGGGTCGACGACCGACGCCGTCACGAACCCGGGCCCGCGCTCGGTGATCGGCTCGTGTTCCTTCGCGCCCAGCTCGATGAGCCGCGCGAGCGTCGCCTCGAGGTCGTCGACGTGCCAGTAGACGATCTCGCCGCTCGCGCCGCCCATGTCCGGCACGTACTTGCGGTCGATGAGGCCGAGCTCGTGCTGGTAGTCGCCGATGCGGAACTCCGCGTACCCGGGGCGGTGGAAGTACGGCTCGACCCCCAGGAACTCGCTGTACCAGCTCTTCGCGGCCTCGTGGTCGTCGGCGAAGTACGAGACGGTGGCCATTCCTCGCAGCATGTCTGCTCCTTCTCTCTTGTCTTCGGTCATCATGCGAGGTGAAAGTGCGCACCATCTGAGCACTTTGTTTGCGACACTTCCTCCATGCGCGCCGACCGCCTCGTGGCCACCCTCCTGCTGATGCAGACCCGCGGGCGCGTCACCGCGGGCGAGCTGGCCGCGGAGCTGGAAATCTCCGTCGCGACGGCCCGCCGTGACCTCGAAGCGCTCTCGGCCGCCGGGGTGCCCGTCTACCCGCAGGCGGGCCGCGGTGGAGGCTGGCAGCTCGTCGGGGGCGCGCGCACGGACCTGTCCGGCCTGAGCGCGCGGGAAGCGCAGGCGCTGTTCCTCCTGGCCGGCCCGGCCGCGGCCGGGGCGCCGGAGGTGAAGTCCGCACTGCGCAAGCTGATGGGCGCGCTGCCGGGCACGTTCCGCGCGGACGCCGAGGCCGCGGCGGAGGCGGTTTTCGTCGACCAGGCGGGCTGGGGCGAGCGCCCGAAGGACCGGCCGCCGATGGTCGAGGCGCTGCGGGACGCCGTCATCGCGCGCCGCCGCGTCCTCCTCACCTACGCGGGCCGCGAGCGGTCGGAGCGGGTCGTCGACCCGTGGGGCCTGGTCGACAAGGACGACGTCTGGTACCTCGTCGCGGGCACGCCCCAAGGGCGGCGGACGTTCCGCGTCGACCGGATCATCGAGGCCGTCCCGACCGGCGAGCCCGCGGACCGGCCGTCGGACCTGGAGCTGGCCGAGGTCTGGGAGCAGGTGGTCGAGGAGGTGGAGAAGCGCCGTTCCCTCCTCACGGCGGACGTCGTCCTGGCCCGCCGCCACTTCCGCGTCCTGCGCGACCGGTTCGGCCGCCACTGCGAGCTGGTCACCGAGCTGCCCGGCGACCGCGTCCGCGCCCGGGTGGCCGCCCCGGCGCCGCTGATGATCGCCCAGGAACTGGCCGGCTGGGGCGCGCTGGTCGAGGTCGAGGGCCCGGAATCCGTCCAGGCCGAACTGGCGCGGCTGGGCGCCGAACTGGTGGCCCGCTATGCCCGGAGGCCCGGCTAGCCGAGGCTCGACCGCTTCCCCGCCACGCCCGAGCAACCCCGATCGGCCCGGCCAGCCGACACCCGGCCGCCTCCCCACCACGCCCGAGCAACCCCGATCGGTCCGGCTAGCCGACGCCCGGCCGACTCGGCACCCCCTCGGCAAGATCGCCGGACTCCGTCCGACCAGCTCACGTCCCGAAGGAGCAAGCCGTGGTAATCCCGATCAGCCGATCGCCAGAATCAACTGCCCGTTTTGCCCGATAAATCCCTCGATACCGAGATGCCGAAAAGAACCAAAATCCCCCACCACCCCCGGCTCCCCACCCACCGGAACACCCGCTCCGCCCACTTCGGACGGACTTGTTGACGAGCCGCCAGCCCGTCATACTCGGTGAACGGCGTTAATCCATCCTTAGTGGACAGTAGGAAGACCTACTACGAGTGTCCGTTACTCCCCGGTATCTCGCCGTTCGGAGTATCCCTGATCACCCGTTTGCTGCTAATGTGACGCCTCCGTGACCTGAACGTGTGTTCGGTGACACTTCGGTGAGGGCAGACGATGCGTGACGATGTGGTCGAGGCGAGTGCCGTGGTCGGGCACACGCCGGACGTGGTGTGGCAGATCGTCGGGTCGCCGGAGTGGTACTCGCGGTTCGTCCCGGAGATCAGCTGGTGCGAGGTCCAGGAGCCACCGGCGCGCGGGCGGGGGCCGAAGGGCCTGATCCGGATCGTCCCCGAGCGCGGGCCGATGCTGGAGTCGCAGGTGCAGGCCGTCGTGTACCGGCCGGGCGAGCACGTCGTGTGGTGCGGCGTCCCCGACGACGGCACCTGGGTCTCCCTCGAGCTGAGACCCCTGGCCGGCGGCAAGACCGAGCTGTTCGTCCGGATGATGCTGCCGCCGTCGTACCTCGACCTGGTTTCGTCGGTGAAGAAGGACCTCCGCGCGCTGGCCCGGCGCCTCGACCTCCACCTGGCCGGCGAGTCCGGCCCCGGCGCCGACAACGACAGTTACAAGGCCACCAAGCTGCGCACGACGAGCGTCCTGCTGCGCGCCGGTGTGCTGAGCCCCGCGCGGCCGGACAAGCTGGCGCGCCAGCTCAACTCGCTCGCGCAGTGGGGCGCCACCGTCGCGGGCGGCTACCAGGCCGCCGCGGGCCGCGTCCCCGACGAGCCCGCCCTGCACGACGAACGCAACCTCCGCACCTTCCGCCAGGTGCAGGAGCGCAGCGACCGGCTCGCCAACGCGCTGACCGACCTCGGGGTCGGCGAGCGCGACCGGATCGCGCTCATGTGCCGCAACCACGCCGCGATGGTCGAGTCGTTCGTCGCCGCGAGCAAGCTCGGCGCGGACGTCATCCTGCTGAACACCGGGCTCTCCGGGTCCTCGGTCAAGGACGTGCTGGCCGAGCACGAACCGGCCGCCGTGCTGGCCGACGACGAGTTCGCGCAGACCATCGCGAACGTGCCGGGCGACTTCGCGCGGGTCAGCACCTGGCCGGACGCCGAGACCGGCTACCCGACCGTCGACGAGCTGATCCACGCCGCGCCCGCCGACCCGCCGAAGCCGGTCGAGCGGCCGGGCCGGCTGGTCGTGCTCACCTCCGGCACCACCGGCACGCCCAAGGGCGCGCGCCGGCCCACCCCGAAGGGCCTGGGCGCCGCCGCGGCGATCCTCGACCGCATCCCGCTGCGCGCCGCCGACCGGATCCTCGTCGCGGCGCCGCTGTTCCACAGCTGGGGCCTCGCCGCGATGCAGATCGGCATGGCGCTGCGGGCGTCGCTCGCGCTGACCCGCAAGTTCGACGCCGAAGAGACGTTGCGGATGGTCGCCGAGCAGAAGTGCGACGCGCTGTTCGCCGTGCCGATCATGCTGCAGCGGATCATGGACCTGCCCGAGCGGATCCGCGCGCGGTACGACCTCTCGTCGCTGCGGATCGTGGCGAGCAGCGGCTCGGCGATGTCCGGGGCGTTCGTCACGCAGTTCATGGACACCTTCGGCGACGTCCTCTACAACTTCTACGGCTCCACCGAGGTTTCGTGGGCGAGCATCGCCGCACCGGCCGACCTGCGCGCCGCGCCGACGACGGCCGGCCGCTGCCTGCTCGGCACGCGCATCGCGATCCTCGACGAGGACCGCATGCCGGTCCCGCCCGGCGGCGAAGGCCAGATCTTCGTCGGCAACGACATGCTGTTCGACGGCTACACGAACGGCACCGACCCGGCTCGCGCGGCGGACCTGATGGCCACCGGTGACGTCGGGTACCTCGACGCGGCGGGCCGCCTGTTCGTCACCGGCCGCGCCGACGAGATGATCGTTTCCGGCGGCGAGAACGTCTTCCCGCGCCCGGTCGAGGAGGCGCTGGTGGCCCTGCCCGGCGTCCACGACGCGGCGGTGGTGGGCGTGGCGGACGCGGAGTGGGGCCAGCGCCTGGCGGCGTACGTCGTCCCGCGGCGCGGCGCTTCGCTGCACGCGGAGGACATCCGCCAGTACATCCACCAGCGCCTGGCCCGTTTCGCGGTGCCGCGGGACGTGTATTTCGTGCCGGATCTGCCGCGCAACGCGACGGGAAAGATCCTCAAGAGGCTCCTGCACGACGACACCTGGCCGGCGACGTCCGAGTACTGATGCCGGAGCACACCCCGGACGGCCGGTACATCGTCGTCGACGGCCGTCGCTGGCGCGCGACGGACCCGGAGATCCCGGACGACGTCCGCGACCGGCTGCAGAAGCACCTGATGGCCGCGCGGCGCGTGCAGGACCGCGCGCGGACGCAGACGGCGAAGGTGGCTTTGGGCGAACGCGGGGAACCGTGGTGGGAGCAGACTTCCGCGCAACGGCGTGAGCGGTGGGAAAGCGGCCTCGCCGAGCTGGATCAGCCGACCGGCTGACGCAGCACCGTCCTCAGCTTCGCCGCCTTCACCCGCCGCGGGTCGCCCAGGTACACCTCGTGGTGCAACCCGGTCGGCCGCACCCCTTGCGCCGCAAGGAACTCGTCGTGCAGGCGGGCCAGCAGCGGACCCTCGTCGTCGTACGAACCCACGTGCAGCACCTGCGCGCACCGCCCCTCGTGCAGCTTCTCGAGCCGCACCGGGACCTCGATCTTCTTCTTGCGCCGCACCGTTTCCCGAGCCTCTTCGACCGCGTCTTCACCGATCCACGACGGCTGGCTGATCAGCATCGTCCACTGCCAGGAATCCTTGGCCCGCACGGTGAACGCCGCATAGTCGTCAGCCCACCAAAGGCCCTCCAACGGACCCACGACGAAGTCCTCGCCACCCCGCTTGGCCGTCATCTTGATCGTGTACGCAACGCCATAAAGCGCTTCGACAGCCCGTGCGTAGCTCTCCGCGGTGTTCGGGTTGCCACGGCCGTCGACCGCCAGGAACTGCTGCTCAGGCACCTCCACCAGCGCCCAGTCCCGGTTCTTCGGCGCGTACAGCTGCTTCAGGTCCTTCTTGACGTCGTAAGGCATCAGGTCATCCCTTCCAGCCACTCGGCTTCCGCTTCGAGCTGGCCGATCGAGTAGTCGAAGATCGCGCGCACGAACGGCGGGACGTCGGCCGCGGCCGCGCGGCGGACTTCGGCCAGCCGCTCCCGGACCGCCTCGGCCCGGCGAGCGAGCGCCGCCGCGAGCCGTTCGGGCGGGACGGCGGGCGCGTTGGCCAGCCCGATCAGCACCGGCGGGTGGACCGGACGCAGCTCGGCGACGGCCGCCTCGGCCGCCCGCGCGCACGCTTCCCGGCCCGCGTCGGTGGCGGTGAACGTCTTCTTGGCCTTGGCGTGCGCGCGCTCGCCCGCGACTTCGGTGACCAGGCCGCGGTCGCGGAGCTTGCCGAGCACGTAGTAGATCGAGCTGAACCCCAGCGCGGTCCACTCGCGCAAGCCGCGCTCCGAGACGACTTCGTCCAGCTCGTACCCGTGCCTCGGCCGCTCGACCACGAGGCCGAGCACCGTCAGTTCCGCGTCCGTCAGCACGGCCGTACTCTAGCACTAGAATACTTCGGCTCCGGAAATTGTCGGTGGGTGATGGCATGCTTCAGCGAGTAACGGAACCGAGGGGGAACAGTGGGGGGACAGGTGGTGACGGCGGTGCCGTGGACCGCGGAGCGCGTGGCCGGGCTGGCGCCGGATCCCGCGTCGGAGAAGGCGGGCCGGGCGCTCGCCGCGCCGGCGAAGTGGTCGGGCGCGGGTGCGTCCGAAGACGCCGTGTGGGGTTTCTGCCGGGGCAGCGGCAAGAAGCCGTACCAGACGTGCGTCGAGCTCGCCGAGCCCGCGTTCCGGTGTTCCTGTCCCAGCCGCAAGTTCCCGTGCAAACACGCGCTGGGGTTGCTGATGCTCTGGGCGGCCGGCCGGCTCGACACCGGGGAGCCGCCGGAATGGGTGCACACGTGGCTCGCCGAGCGGGCCGATCGGGCCCGCCGCGCGGAGAAACGCGCGGAAGCGGCCGGGCCCAAGGACGAAGAAGCCGCCGCGCGCCGCGCTTCGGATCGGGCGGCACGGGTCGAAGGCGGTGTCGCGGAGCTGAAGGTCTGGCTCACCGACCGGATCGGCGCCGGGTTCGCCGGGTTCGACCGCAGCGGCGGGGAAGAGCTGCGCACGGTCGCCGCCCGGATGGTCGACGCGCAGGCGTCCGGCCTGGCGGGCGGGCTGCGGCGGGCGGCCGGGATCGTCGGCCGCCACGACTGGCCGGAGGCCTTACTGGGCGAGCTGTCCTTGCTGTACCTGCTGGCGGACGCGGCGAGCCGGCTGGACTCGCTGCCGCCTCCGCTGGCCGAGACGGTCCGCACGCGGCTCGGGTTTTCGGTGGAGACGGCGCGGGTGCTCGAGCAGGGCGAGCGGGTGGCCGACGACTGGCTGATCACTGGCGCGGCCGACGAGGAGAACGACCGGCTGCTCACCCGCCGCACCTGGCTGCGCGGCGGCCGCACGGGCCGGGACGCGCTGGTGCTGTCGTTCGCGCCGCCGGGCCGTCCGCTGGATTCTTCGTTGCCCCCGGGCCACTTCCTGACGGCCGAGCTGGCGTTCTACCCGGGCGCGGCGCCGCTGCGCGCGCTGGTGGTGGAGCGCGGCATCCCGTTGCCGGCGGCCGCCGCCGACGGCGGTTCGATCGCAGACGCCCTGTCGGCGTACGCGCGGGCGATGGCGGCCGACCCGTGGCTGGAGCGCTGGCCGGTCCTGCTCACCGGTGTCACCCCGGCCGAACACGCCGGCGGCTGGTGTCTGTCCGAAGAGGACGGAACCGCGCTGCCGCTGGTGCCGTACGCGTTCCCGTGGTCGCTGCTGGCGATGTCCGCCGGCTGCCCGGTGACGGTCGCGGGCGAGTGGAGCCTCGCGGGCCTGCGTCCCCTGACGTGCTGGACCGGCGACCGGGCGGTGCGACTGTGATGCCCCTGTACCTCAAGCCCCGGAAGGCGGTGAACCCGTGAAAGCCTGGGAAGACCTCGTCGGCACCGCTCTCCTCGGCACCCGCCGCCGGCCCCTCGACCCCGCGACGCAGCCGCCCGCCGTCCAGGCGCTCGCCGGTGACCGGGCCGAGCCCGCGGACCAGCTGCTCACCGCGGCGGCCGTGCTCACCACCTACCGGCGCGCCGGGAAACGGCCGCTGTCGAACGTCAAACCGCTGCCGGCCGCCGGGCCCGACGAGCGGGCCTTCGTGCCGCCGCTGGCGCGGGAGCGGCTCGCGCGGCTGCTGGCCGCCAGCCATCCCGACCTGCTGCTGGAATGGCTCGGCATCGTGGCGGGCACGGCGTACCGCGTCCCGCCGGAAACCCTGCCCCTGCTGGCCGAAGCGGCCCGGAGCAAGGCCGCCCTGCGCGGGCCACTCGTCGCGGTCGCCGGGCCGCTCGGGGCGTGGCTCGGGCAGCGGAACCCGGACTGGACCTTCCTGTCCGCGCCCGCCGAAGACACCGCGGACGTCTGGCAGTACGGCAGCCTCGCCCAGCGTCGCCGCTGGCTGGCCGCCCGGCTGGCCGAAGACCCGGACGCCGCGCGGGAAGCACTCGGCACGTCGTGGAAGACCGAACCCGCCGACGTCCGCTCCGACTTCCTCGGGGTGCTCGCCGGGCACGTCCGCCCCGGCGACGAAGCCTTCCTCGAAGCGGCGCTCACCGACCGCGCGGCCGCCGTCCGCGAGCGAGCCGCCGAGCTGCTCGGCCGGCTGCCCGGCACGCGTTACGGGCAGCAGATGGCCGAACGGCTGCGGCCGCTGGTGCGCCGCCGGGGCCGGGTGCTGGAAGTCTCGCTGCCCCAAGGCGAACGCGGTGAGGGCACCGTCCGGCTGCGCACGCTCGTCGCGGCCGCTCCCCTGGGGTTCTGGACCGAGTTCGGCCCACCCGCCGAGGTGGTGCGGATGACCGTCGAAGGCTGCCCGCCCGGCGTGCTGCGCGACTCGTGGGCCACCGCGGCCCTACGCCAACGTGACGAAACCTGGGCGCAGGCGCTGATCGGCGCCGATCCCGGCGGGCGCACCACCCCGCCGCTGCTCGGCACGCTGAGCCCGGCGAGCCAGGCCGCGACCGTCGGGCACCTGGTGAGCCGGCTGCCCGTCGAGTCGTTCGCGCGGCTGGTGCACGAGCTGCCCCGGCCGTGGACGAAGGAGCTCGGCACCGCGCTGCTCGACTGGATCGCCCGCCAGGACGACCACCGCCTGGTTTCGCACGCCGCCGTCGTGATCGCCCGCGCGGTCCCGCGGACGTGCCTCGGCCACCCGCTGGCCACCACCCGCCTGACCATGGACGCCGGGCCGTGGCGCCGGGCGCTCACCGAAACGCTGAACTTCCGCCGCGAAATGTACGAGGAGCTCGCATGACCGCCGCCACCGTCCTCCGGCCGCACGCCGAACAGGACCACGCCGCCGAGCTGGCCGCGCTGGCCGCCGCCGACGACCGGACCCGGCCGCCCAGCTGGCACCTCTCCCCCTGGGCCGTCGTCCAGTACCTGCTCGGCGGCACCCTGCCGGACGGCACCGTGATCACCCCGAAGTACGTCGGCCCGCGGCGGCTGATCGAGGTCGCCGTCGCGACCCTGGCCACCGACCGCGCGCTGCTGCTGCTCGGGGTGCCCGGCACGGCGAAGACGTGGGTGTCGGAACACCTGTCCGCCGCGATCAGCGGGGATTCGACGCTGCTGGTGCAGGGCACCGCGGGCACGTCCGAGGAGTCGATCCGCTACGGCTGGAACTACGCCCGGCTGATCGCCGAGGGCCCGAGCGCCGCCGCACTGGTCGAAAGCCCGGTGCTGCGCGCGATGCGGGACGGCAAGCTGGCCCGGCTCGAGGAGCTGACGCGCATCCCGGCCGACGTCCAGGACTCGCTGATCACCATTCTCTCGGAGAAGACACTGCCGGTCCCGGAGCTGGGCACCGAGGTGCAGGCGCGGCCGGGCTTCAACCTGATCGCGACGGCGAACAACCGCGACAAGGGCGTCAACGAGCTGTCGAGCGCGCTGCGGCGGCGGTTCAACACCGTGGTGCTGCCGCTGCCGGACAGCGCCGACGCCGAGGTCGAGATCGTCAGCCGGCGGGTCGCCCAGCTGGGCGCGTCGCTGCAGCTGCCCGCGGAAGCCGCCGAGCTGGCCGAGATCCGCCGGGTGGTCACCGTGTTCCGCGAGCTGCGCTCCGGGCGCACCGAAGACGGCCGCACGGCGGTGAAGTCGCCGTCCGGCACGCTCTCCACCGCCGAAGCGATCAGTGTGCTCACCGGTGGCCTCGCGCTGGCGGCGCACTTCGGTGACGGTGTGCTGCGCCCGCACGACGTCGCGGCCGGCATCCACGGCGCGGTGGTCAAGGACCCGGTCGCCGACCGCGCGATCTGGATCGAATACCTCGAGACGGTCGTGCGCGAACGCGACGGCTGGGCCGACTTCTACCGGGCGGGCCAGGAGATTTCGTGACCACACACCTGCTCGGCATCCGCCACCACGGCCCGGGTTCGGCCCGCGCCGTGGCGACGCGGCTGGCGGAGCTCGAACCGGACGTCGTGCTGATCGAGGGACCACCCGAGGCCGACGCCCTGGTCGAGCTGACCGAAGACCCGGCGATGGCTCCGCCGGTCGCGCTGCTGGCGTACGCGACCGACGACGTCTCGCGGGCCGCGTTCTGGCCGTTCGCCGTCTTCAGCCCCGAATGGCAGGCGCTCGCCTACGCGCGGGAAGCCGGGATCCCGGTGCGGTTCTGCGACCTCCCGGCCGCGAACACCTTCGCCGCGGGGCCGGACGAGCACGCCGGGCCGCCGGTCGACCCGCTGGCGCTGCTGGCCTCGGCCGGCGGTTACGACGACCCGGAACGCTGGTGGGACGACGTCGTCGAGTCCCGGCGGGACAGCGAAAACCCGTTCGACGTGATCGCGGACGCGATGACCGCGGTCCGCGAGGACGAAAAACCGCCGCAGGGCAACGAAGCGCGTCGCGAGGCATACATGCGCTCGGTGCTGCGCCGCACGCGCAAGGAGGGCTTCGAGAACATCGCCGTCGTCTGCGGCGCGTGGCACGTGCCGGCGCTGGCCGACCCGCTGCCGCCGGCGTCGCACGACCAGGCCGTCCTCAAAGGACTGCCGAAGCGGAAGGTCGCGTGCACCTGGGTGCCGTGGACCCACGGCCGGCTCGCCACGACCAGCGGTTACGGCGCGGGGGTGCGGTCGCCGGGCTGGTACCACCACCTCTTCACCACGGCCGAGGACGTCACCACGCGCTGGCTCACCGGCGTCGCCGCGGTGCTGCGCGAAGAGGACCTGCCGGTGTCGACCGCGCACGTGATCGAGGCGGTCCGGCTGGCCGAGACGCTCGGCACGCTGCGCGGGCGGTCGTCGGCCGGGCTCGCCGAGGTCACCGAAGCCACCCGCGCCGTGCTGTGCGGCGGGGACGAGGTGCAGGTCGAGCTGGTCACCCGGCGGCTCGTGGTCGGGGAACGGCTCGGCGAGGTGCCCGAGAGGGTGCCGCAGCCGCCGCTGGCCGCGGACCTGACCGCGACGGCGAAACGCTTGCGGCTCAAGAAGGATCCCGTCGTCAAGGAGCTCGACCTCGACCTGCGCACACCCGGCGGGCTCGACCGCTCGAAGCTGCTGCACCGGCTGCGGATCCTCGGCATCGAGTGGGGCAGCCGGGAGGCCTCGGCCCGGCGGAACCGGGGCACGTTCCGGGAGACCTGGGCGCTGAGCTGGGAGCCGTCGTTCGAGGTCGACCTGGTCGCGGCCGCCGTCCACGGCACGACCGTGCCCTCGGCCGCCACCGCCGCGGTCCGCGGCACCGTCGAAGGCACCCCGCCGCTGGACGAGGTCACCACGGCCGTCGAGAACTGCCTGCTCGCCGACCTGCCGGAGGCGCTGCCCGACGCGCTGGCGGCGCTCGACGCGCGGGCCGCCGCGGACGCGGACGTCGCACGGCTGATGTCGGCGCTGCCCGCGCTCTCCCGGGCGACCCGCTACGGCGACGTGCGCGGCACCGACACCGGCTCGCTGCGCGCGGTCGCCCACCGCATGCTCGACCGGATCTGCGCCGGGCTGCCACCGGCGGCCCACGGGATCGACGACGACGCCGCGGCCCGGCTGGCCAAGCTGGTCGACGGGGTGCACGACGCGACATCGCTGCTGGGCGAAGAGGCGAAAAGCCGCTGGCTCGACGCGCTGGTGCGGCTGGCGGAACGGCCGTCACTGCCCCCGCTGCTGGCCGGCCGGCTCACCCGGATCCTGCACGACGCCGGGCTGCTCGACGCGCTCGACATCGAACTGCGGCTGGGCCGGGCGCTCACCCCGGGCATCGCGCCGTCGGCGGGCGCGGCCTACGTCGAGGGGTTCTTCGACGGCGGCGCGCTGCTGCTGGTGCACGACGAAGGCCTGCTGCAGGTGATCGACGCCTGGCTCGCGGCGATCCCCGACGACGTCTTCACCGAGGTGCTTCCGTTGCTGCGCCGCACGTTCGGCGCGTTCAGCGGACCCGAGAAGCGGGCCATCGGCCAGCGCGCGGCCGGGCTGAAGGGCACCGCGCGGGTCGTGCCGGTGGCCGACGAACTGGACGAGGAGCGGGCGGAGCGCGTGCTGCCCGTGCTCGCGACACTGCTGGGGGTGGGGGTTTGAGCACGGACACCGATCGGGTGCGGCGCTGGCGGCTCGTGCTGGGCGGGGAAGGCGCGGGCCCGGGCTCGGGGCTGGCCGAGGCCCAGCTGTCCGAAGAGGACAGTGGGGTCGACGCGGTGCTGGCCGCCCTCTACGACAAGCCGGACGAGGAGGCCGCGGGCGGGCCGCGGAGTGCGAACCTGGGCGCGTCGGCGCCGCGGGTCGCGCGCTGGCTCGGCGACATCCGGCGGTACTTCCCCAGCACCGTCGTGCAGGTGATGCAGCGGGACGCGGTCGACCGGCTGGGGCTCACGCGGATGCTGCTGGAGAAGGAGCTGCTCTCGGCCGTGGAGCCCGACGTGCACCTGGTCGGCACCCTGCTCTCGCTGAACGGCGTGCTGCCCGAAGAGACAAAGGAGACCGCGCGCGAGGTCGTCCGCAAGGTCGTCCAGGAGCTGGAGGAACGGCTGGCCGAGCGCACCCGTTCGGCGATCACGGGCGCGCTGGACAAGGCGTCGCGCACGCACCGGCCGCGCCCGGGCGACGTCGACTGGGCGCGCACGATCCACGCGAACCTCAAGCACTACTCCCCCGAGCTGCGCACGATCGTGCCCGAGCGGCTGATCGGGTTCGGCCGGCGCCGGCAGGCGGTCCAGCGCGACGTCATCCTCGCCGTCGACCAGTCGGGCTCGATGGCGGAGTCGGTGGTGTACTCCGGGCTGTTCGGCGCGGTGCTGGCCTCGATGCGGTCGTTGAAGACGAGCTTCGTGGCGTTCGACACCGAGGTCGCGGACCTCACCGAGCACCTCGCCGACCCGGTCGACGTCCTGTTCGGCACCCAGCTGGGCGGCGGCACGGACATCAACCGGGCGATCGCGTACTGCCAGGGCCTGGTGGCGAAGCCCGAGCGCACGCTGCTGGTGCTGATCAGCGACCTCTACGAAGGCGGCGACGAGGACGAGCTCTTGCACCGGATCGGCGAGCTGACCAGCGCGGGCGTCCAGGTGGTGACGCTCCTGGCCCTGTCCGACTCGGGCGCGCCGTCCTACGACCACGAGACGGCGGCGTCCCTGGCCGAGCTGGGCGTCCCGGCGTTCGCGTGCACCCCGGACCAGTTCCCGGAGCTGATGGCCGCCGCCGTCCGCGGAGACGACCTCCAGGGCTGGGTCGCCCGCGAGACCAGCTGACGTGCCCAGGTCGAATCAAGAACAGGTCAGGTGAGCACCTCGGCCGCCAAAACCCTGCGATAAATCGTCAACAAAGCTTGGCGGGTTTCGGCGGAGAGGAGGGTCTGCAACCTCAGCGCCTTTTCGACGTCATCCTCGTCGCGCGCGGCCGACTCGAGCACTGCCCTTACCTTCTCCATCGGCAGTCCCAACACATCAGCAACGCGCTCGGTGTCACGAGGCAGGGAGACACCCCGCTCCCACTCCGACACCGTGGACTGATCCACTCCGACCCGTCGTCCGAGCTCGGTCTGGTTCCAGCCGTGTTCCAAGCGCGCTTCCTTGAGCAGCTTGCCCACTGCCAGCTTTACCGCGTGTACCAGGTCTCTCTCACCCATAGTCCAAGTATGGGCCGATATGGGGATATAGGCAAATATTTCCATAGACCCCAGGCAACCACTCGCGAGACCAGCTGAGTTGTGGATTAAAACCGACCCTCGGATGGTTCACACAG
This sequence comes from Amycolatopsis sp. NPDC104819, assembly GCF_055583145.1. Classification (NCBI taxonomy): domain Bacteria; kingdom Bacillati; phylum Actinomycetota; class Actinomycetes; order Pseudonocardiales; family Pseudonocardiaceae; genus Amycolatopsis; species Amycolatopsis sp. NPDC104819. The sequence goes on from NZ_JBVJON010000008.1 coordinate 547,005, forward strand.
ATGCGGGACGCACTCGGGGCCCGCACCGCCGACCAGGAAGGGACGGCTCGCCATGAAGGTCCGCAGTTCGCTTCGTTCGCTCGCCCGTCAGCCGGGCGCCCAGGTGATCCGCCGCGGCACGCGTGTGTTCGTGATCAACAAGGACAACCCGCGCGCCAAGGGCCGCCAGGGCTGACCCCTCGACGACGGCCGGGGCCTCGGAACTACGTGGTTCCGAGGCCCCGGTCGTTTTGGCGTTTCACCGAACCGCGTCGACCGGCGCGCGGCCGAAGCGCATGACACCGTCGTCGAGGCGGTTGAGGCGCATGTCCGCGAGGTCGAGCAGGTAGTTCTGCCGCATCATCCACGGCCGCCGGCCGCCCTGCTTCGGGAGGCCCGCCTCCGCGCGCTTGATGTAGCCCGACTGCAGGTCCACGATCGGGCGGGGCCGGCCCGCCGAGCCCGCCGAGACCGGGTCCGGGACGCAGTAGGCGAACCCGCGCCGGTCCAGGTGCTCCAGCAGGCGGCAGACGTACTGCGACGTCAGGTCCGCGCGCAGCGTCCACGAGTTGTTCGTGTACCCGACGCACCAGGCGAGGTTCGGGATGCCGCCGAACATCATGCCCTTGTACGCCCGCTGCTCCCCCGGCTCGATCTCGCGGCCGTCGACGCTCAGCGCCATCCCGCCGAACGCCACCAGCTTCAGCCCGGTCGCCGTCACGATGACGTCCGCGGGCAGCGTCCGCCCCGACTCCAGCTCGATCCCCGACGCCGTGAAGCGCGCGACCCGGTCGGTCACGATGTCGGCCTTGCCCGAGCGCAGCGCCCGGAACAGGTCCGCGTCGGGCACCAGGCACAGCCGCTGGTCCCACGGGTCGTAGTCGGGCACGAAGTGCGGGTCGACCGGGATGGACGCCGGCAGCTGGGCCGCCACGCGCTTGCGCAGCACCTGCGCCGCCCGGTCCGGCAGCCGCCGCAGCAGCTGGAAGAAGAACGTGCCCAGCACGACGTTCTTGCCGCGCACCACCCGATGCGCGAGCTTCTCCGGCAGCAGCGCGCGGATCCGGTCGGCGAGCGCGTCACTCCCCGGCCGCGCCACGATGTAGGACGGCGACCGCTGCAGCATCGTCACCCGCGCCGCCTGCTCGGCCATCGCCGGGACCAGGGTCACCGCCGTCGCGCCGCTGCCGATCACCACGACCTGCTTGCCCGCGTAGTCCAGCGAAGCGGGCCAGTGCTGCGGGTGCACGATCTCGCCGGCGAACTCCGCCCGGCCCGGGAAGTCGACGACGTGCCCGCTCTCGTACGAGTAGTAACCACTGCACAGGTACAGGAACCGGCACGTGAACGTCGCGCCGTGCGCCGTCGAGACCGTCCAGAGCGCGTCCGGCGACGACCACGAAGCTCGCACGACCCGGTGGCCGAACCGGATGTGCTCCTCGACGCCGTACGCGGCGGCCGTCTCCCGGACATAGGCGAGGATCGACGGGCCGTCGGCGATCGCCTTCGCGTCCTTCCACGGCCGGAACGGGTAGCCGAGGGTGAACATGTCCGAATCGGACCGGATGCCCGGATAGCGGAACAGGTCCCAGGTGCCGCCGATCGTGTCGCGCGCCTCGAGGATGGTGTAGGTCCGGCCCCGCAACCGGCAGGACGCGCCGATGCCGGACAGGCCGGCGCCCACGATGAGGACGTCCACGTGCTCGGCGCTGGTCATGCCCGCCAGCGTAACCGAGGTGGGGACCCCGCCGGACCGGGTCGGGGCACCGGTCCGGCGAGGAGGTATCACTACTGCCCAGGGGGTCCGGGTGGCGGAGCCCCCGGCCGGGGCGAAGCCCCGCAAATCACAGTGGGACTACCTTCGTCGCGCCGAAGCTGCCCTTCAGCGGCACCACGACGGACTTGCCGCGGACCGTCACCGTCACGCTGTCCTGCGTCTGCGTCGGGTCCGACACGGCGAGCTGCCGCCCCCAGCCGCACCGCCCGATCGCGACCGACGCGGGCCCGGAGACCCGCACGTCGCCGAGCGAACCGGCCGCGAAGAAGTTCGCCAGCAGGGTGTCGCCGGTCTGGACGGCCTGGACCGTCGCGGTGTTGGCGCGCACCTGCCACGCCCACGACGCGCCGACCGTGCCGAGGACCGACGCCCCCGGCAGCACCGCGTACGCGTACTTCGCGTTCGCCGGCTTCACGCCGTGCTGCAGCACCAGTTTCTGGTACCGGCGGGTGTTCGGTGTGGTGGTGCCCTTGGTGTTGGCGCCGGTGTCGATGTCGCGCCACGCGCCGGTGCGGTCCTCGCGCAGGGCCGTCACCTCACCGTCGTCGAGGAGCACGTAGCCGCCGACGTTCTCCAGGTGCACCCACCGCGGCCGGCGCAGGGTGCTCGGCTTGCCGAGGTCGGTGGCCACCCGGCGGAAGTCCGCCGTCAGCGCGCCCTTGCCGCCTTCGCCGAGGTTGCGGTTCTCGATCGTGGTGCGCACCGCGTGGTCCGAGGTGGACGTGATCCCGGCGCCGAGGCAGACGATCCCGTCCGGGGTGAAGAACCACGACTTCTTCGCGACGAGCGAGCCGTCCCAGGACTTGAAGTCGAACGCGTACGCGCCGTGCTTGTCGTCCCAGCGAGCGCCACCCGTGTGGGTGTTCGGGCCGACCGGGACGTTGCCGAACGCCGGGTCCGTCGGGCCGTCGTTCTCGGTGGTGCCCGGCAGCAGCAGCGGGTCGACCGTCGGCCAGTACGCGTCGGTGTAGTGGCCCTTCGCGCCCGGCACGAACGTGTAGAGCACGCCGTCGCCGACGTGGTAGCCCTTGAGGTTCTGGCCGTTGATGGCCTCGTAGCGCGAAATCCGCGTCGAGCTGACCCCGAGCGACGCCGTCCAGTCCTCGGTGGTGTGGACGAGCCGGTCCTGCTGGCCGAAGATCCGGTGCGTCGCCGTGGTGCGGGCCGGGCGCGTGTGCGAGGCCAGCATGTCCTGCGCGAACTCGATGCCCGGCGTGGCGACCAGGTCCGGACCGGGCGCGAACCGCTCGGGGTCCGGGATCTTGAGGAACGGCGCGTAGGTGCCCTCGGTGATCCACTTCGCCGCGAGCGCGTTGAGGTCGGTCTTCGTCTTGCCCGAAGCCGTGCGGGCCAGCACCAGCGTCGCGACCGTGAGCTGGTGGCCGATGTCGTGCGCGGTCTCGCCCTGGCGGGACAGCATCCGCCCGCGCACCGGCTCCAGCAGCGCGCCCGCGTACACGAACGGCGCGAAGCTGTCCGCCACCAGCGCGTAGATCTTGTCCTTCAACGGCTGCGGCAGCGCGAACCCGGTGCCCTGCGTGACGTGGATGGCTCCGGCGAGCGCGGTGAGCAGCACGATGCCGTAGTGCCCGGGGTACGGGATGGTGTCGTGCTGGATGAAGGAGCCGTCGACGTGGAAGCCGTCGCCGGCCGCGCGGTCGAGCTTCGCGACGACGCTGGCCGCGCCGCCGCCCGCGACGTCGGTCAGCGCGTCGATGCCGGTCCTGATCCACGCCGTGTCGCCGATCAGCGCGCCGGCGACGATCGAGATCAGGCCCTTGTCGGCGCGGTTGGCGCCGGTCTCGACGAGTGACGTGTTGTTCGCGCGGACGTTCGGGTTGCCGACGAACCGCTTGATCGGGCTGACGTAGCGGGCCAGCTCGTCGGCGGTCAGCTGGTCGGCAACGACCGAAAGCGTGTGCAGCACGTAGTACGGCACGCCGATTTCGTAGGTGTACCAGTTGCCGATCTCGCCGACGTTCGGGTTGTACTGGCTTTGGTAAATCAGCTCCAGCGCGGCCTTGATCCGGTCGAGCACGGCCGGGTCACCGGACAGCGCGCCGCCCGGGGTGCCCCAGTCGACGGCGATGGCGCGCAGCCGCGCGTACATCGACGTCGTGTAGTCGCTGCCGGGGCCGAGCGGCAGGTCCGTCCACAGTGGAGCGCCACCACCGGCGACGGACAGGCTCGTGTTGTACGCCTTCGCAACGCGGCCGAGGTTGGCCAGCGCCGCGGTGCGTTCCGGCGACGGCCGGTTGATGCCGGCCTGCAGCTGCCGGTACGCGGCGACGATCGGCGCGGTCGCGGCGGGCACCCCGCTCGCGGTGGGCGCCGCGAAGGGGGCCGCCGAAGCGAACGCGGGACGGGTGAGGAACACGGTGGAAGCGGCCGCCAGGGCGCCGCCGCGCAGAGCGTTTCTCCGGTTCACGGGCATGGTCATGCCTCCCAGGATTCAAGACATCCTTGGCTTGGGGAACGGGGATTCAGTTGTGCGGCGGCGTTGTGGGGCGACACCCCCGAGCTTTCACGGGAAAGCTCGGGGGCCGGAAACTGTCGGTGCGGAACGATAAAGTGGAAACGGGGGGCGCCCCCGCGGGATCAGCGGTTCAGCGGATCAGCGGGAGCCGTCGGTGCGGCGGGGCAGCTGCCAGGGGTTGGCCTCCTGCAGGGGTTCGGGCAGCAGCGTGTCGGGGAAGCCCTGCCAGGCGACCGGCCGCAGGAACCGCTCGATCGCGGCGGTGCCGACGGACGTCGTGGTCGGGGCCGTCGTGGCCGGGTACGGGCCGCCGTGTTCCTGGGCCCAGCTCACCGTCACACCCGTGGGCCAGTCGTTCCACAGCAGCCGGCCGGCGACGCGGGTGAGCGCCGGCAGCACCGGCCGGATCCAGTCCGCGTCGGACTCCTCGCCGTGGATCGTGGCGGTGAGCCCGGGCTCGACGACGTCGAGCAGCCGCAGCAGCTCGGCCTGGTCGGCGTAGGTGACGATCAGCGACGCCGGACCGAAGCACTCCTCGTGCACGGCCTCGCCGCCTTCGAGGAACTGCTTGCCGGAGGTGGCCAGCAGCGTCGGGGTGAACGCCGGGGCCTCCGACGGCGACGCGGACACCACCTCGACACCGGGCACCTTCCGCAGCTTCTCCAGCTGCGCGGAGTACCCGCCGGCGATGCGGTCGTTGAGCATCGGCTGGGCCGCGGCGCCGTCCAGCGCCTCCTTCAGCGTGTCGGTCAGGCCGTGGTCCTCGGGCAGGAACAGCAGGCCCGGCTTGGTGCAGAACTGGCCGGCGCCCAGCGTGAACGACCCGGCGTACCCCTTCGCGACGGCTTCCCCGCGCGCGGCGATCGCGGCCTCGGTGACCACGACCGGGTTGACACTGCCGAGCTCGCCGTAGAACGGGATCGGCCGCGGCCGCGCGTTCGCGATGTCGAACAGCGCGCGCCCGCCGGGGATCGAGCCGGTGAACGACGCCGCCGCGATCCGCGGGTCCTTCAGCGCGGTGACGCCTTCCTCCTGGCCGAAGATGACATTGAACAATGCGGCGGGGGCGCCCGCCTTGATCAGCGCCTCCCGCACGATCGAGCCGGTCTGCGCGGAGAGCTCCGGGTGGCCGGGGTGGGCCTTGAGGACGACCGGGCAGCCCGCGGCGAGTGCGGACGCCGTGTCCCCGCCGGCGACGCTGAACGCGAACGGGAAGTTGCTGGCCGCGAACACCAGCACCGGGCCGATCGCGGTCTTCACCCGGCGGATGTCCGGGCGCGGGCCCATCGGCCACTGCGCGTCGGCGTGGTCGACGGTGGCGCCGAGGTACTCGCCGTCGGTGAGCACCTCGGCGAACAGCCGCAGCTGGAACGTCGTGCGCTTCAGCTCGCCGGACAGCCGCGGGGACGCCGGCAGGTGGGTCTCGGCGTGGGCCAGCGGGACGAGCTCGTCCGCGGCGGCGTCGAGAGCGTCGGCGACGGCCGTCAGCCAGCCCGCGCGCTCGGCCGGGGTGGCTTCGGCGGCGGGACGGGCCGCTTCGGCGGCTCCCGCCAGGATCTTCTCGAGCGTGGCGGCGTCGGTGGCCTGGCTCATGGGGGGAACAGCTCCTCAGTTTTCGTGGGCGGCGGCGGTGGCCGTGCCCAGGTCGCCCCAGCGACCCGGACCGGTCAGGCCGAGGTGGTACAGGTGCAGCTCCGCGGCGCCCGCCTTGGCCAGCTCGCCCACGTACCCGGCGATGTCCGGCACCGGCGCGGCGGCGACCGCGGTGATGTAGCTGCCGATCGCGACCCGCTCGGGCAGGGCCTCCCGGGCCGCCGCGACGGCTTCGGCGCCCGTCGCGGGCGCCCAGCCGAACACTACGACCGCGTCGGCGTCGTCCGCGGCGGACGGCGTCAGCCCGGGCAGCGCGCCGGTGACCCACGGGTCGACCGCGCCGTGCAGCACGACCCGGGTGCCCGCCGGCAGCGTCGCCAGCACGGCGGCCCGCAGCTGGTCGGTGTGCATCTGTCTGGTAAACAGAAGGTGCTGAGTCAACGACGGCGGCAGGTCGTCGGCCGTGACGCCCAGGTCACCGGTCGCCACCAGCCGCCGGACCTCTTCGACCAGCTGGGCCCGCACGGTGTCCGCGTCGAGGTCCCAGGAAGACGCGCAGGCGTCGCAGCAGCAGATCGACAGCAGCCGGGCCACCGCGGGCGCCCAGACGCCGTCGGTCTTCTCGTGCTGGTGCTGGTGCACCGCGCCGAGCGGCCCGCACGCCTCGAGGATCACCGACGACAGCTCCAGCCCGGCGACGGCTTCCGCGGTCAGCGTCGCCGCGTACTCGCGCACCGCGGGCTGCGACGGGCACAGCGCCCAGGGGTAGCTCTCGCCGAAGCAGTTCCGCACCGTGACGTCCGGGTGCTCGTAGCCGAGCTGCGAGCTGTGCGTCAGGACGATCCACGCGGCCGCCGGGATCCCGGCTTCGTTGAGCAGCCGGACGGCGTCGGAACCGCTGTCCTGGGCAGCTACCCAGTCCGGTGTGGACGGCCGCAAACGTTTGCCTTCCCAGGCTTCCGCGCGCACCGGCCGGTAGAACGCCGCGTGCCTCGCGACGACGGCCGTCTGCGAAGCCGACCACGGCGTCGCGGCGCGGGCGCTGTGGTAGGACAGCGCGACAGCCACTTCGTCGACATCGAGGTCGCGGGCCCGAGCGGCGAACCCGGCCTCCAGGACGTCCCAGGGGTAGGCGTATCCCGTCACCTTCACCGGGTCACCACCTCGCCGTGTTCGGCTCGAAGCCGGGTACGTACTTGCGCATGTAGGTCACGTCGTCCCGTTTGGTCAGTCCACATCGGACGTAGTTCTCATGGAGGCGGGCCAGCGCGTCCTCGTCGACCGTGACCCCGAGGCCCGGGGCCGCGGGCACCGGGGGGGGGGGGGGGGGGGGGGGGGGGGGGCGGGGTGGGGGGGGGGTGGGGTGGCGGCTCGCTGAGCGTGTGTGTGCGGCGT
>NZ_JBVJON010000008.1:554232-620579 GCF_055583145.1 Amycolatopsis sp. NPDC104819
CCCCCACCCACCCCCCCCCCCCCCCCCCCCCCCCCCCCCCCCTCGCCCCCCCCCCCCCCCCCCCCCCCCCCCCGGAACTCCAGCACGCCGGGTTCGATGACGTCTTCGACCTTCCACGGCCAGTGCGTGTCGCAGGCGTAGGTCAGGTGCGGGGTCGCCGCGGCGACCTGGACCATCGCGGCCAGGCTGATCCCGAGGTGGCTGTTGGAGTGCATCGACAGGCCGACCCCGAAGCTCTCGCACGTCGTCGACAGCGACTGCGTCGCGCGCAGGCCGCCCCAGAAGTGGTGGTCCGACAGCAGGACGCCGATCGCGCGCGCCCGGAAGCCCGGCTCGATGTCGCCGAAGTTCACCACGCACATGTTGGTGGCCAGCGGCATCGAAGCTTCGGCCGCGACCTGCGCCATGCCCTCGATGCCCGGGGTCGGGTCTTCGAGGTACTCCAAGACTCCGTCCAGCTCGGCCGCGACGCGGTTGCTGGTCTCGACCGTCCACGCGGCGTTCGGGTCGATCCGCAGCGGGTGCCCGGGGAACGCCTCGGCCAGCGCGCGGATCCCGTCGACCTCCTGGCCGGGCTCGAAGACGCCGCCCTTGAGCTTGATCGAGCGGAAGCCGTACTCGTCGATCATCCGCTTCGCCGATCCCACCAGGGTTTCCGGCGTGGTGATCTCGCCCCAGGCGTCCTCACGGCCGTCGACGTGCTTGCCGTACTTGTAGAACAGGTACGCGGAGAACTCGACGGCGTCGCGAGCCTTGCCCCCGAGCAGGTCGGTGACCGACCGGCCCAGGTAGTGGCCCTGCGCGTCCAGGCACGCGACCTCGAAGAGCGAGTACACGCTCGCGATGGTCTTGCGGATGGAGAACCCGCCGATCAGCCCGTGCGCGTCGGTCAGCACGGTGCCCGACAGCGCCTGGGCGACCAGCCGCTGCAGGCCGGGCAGGTCGAAGACGTCGTGCCCCCGCAGCTGCGGCAGCACCTTGCGGACCTCGCCGAGGAACGCTTCGTCCCCATAGGACTCCCCGAGCCCGACGACGCCGTCTTCGCACCGGACCTGCACGACGCTGCGCAGCGCGAACGGCTCGTGCACGCCCATGACGTTGAGCAGCGGCGGGTCGGCGAACGCCACCGGGGTCAGCACCACATCGAGGATCTTCATCAGCCGAGCGCCTTCAGCGCGACGAAGCCGTCCTCCACGATCTTCTCCAGCCGGTGGACCTGCTCCGGCGTCGGCTCGACCAGCGGCGGCCGGACCGGGCCGACCTTGTCACCGCGCAGCCGGGCGGCGGCCTTCACCAGCGACACGGCGAAGCCGGGCGTCTCGTCCCGCAACGCCACCAGCGGCAGGTAGAACCCGGTCAGCAGCGCGTCCATCACACGGGTGTCGCCCTCGCCGAGCGCGCGGTGGAAGCGGTGCGCGATCTCCGGCGCGAAGCAGTGCACGGCCGAAGAGTAGCGGGCCACGCTGATCGAGGCGTACGCCTTGGCGGAGACCTCCGCGGTCGGCAAGCCGTTGAAGAACAGGAAGTTCCGCGACCGCTCGGTGTCCAGCGCCCGGATCGTGGTGACGATCCGGGTCATCACCTCGACGTCGCCGTACCCGTCCTTGAGTCCCACGACCGAGGGAATGTCGAGCAGCGACGCCGCGGCCGGCGCGCCGAAGACGCCGGTGCCGCGGTGGTAGACGATCACCGGCACGCTCGTGTCGCCGACGGCGTAGCGGACGAAGTCGACCAACCCCGCCTGCGGCCCGGAAACGAGGTACGGCGGCAGCAGCAGGACACCGTCGGCGCCACCGGCTTCGGCCGCCGCGACCCCGGCCCGTGCCGAAGCGGCGCCACCGCCGGCGCCGACCCAGACCGGCACCCGGCCCGCGGCCACCTCACGGGACTTGGCGAGCACCGCGGCGTGCTCGTCGGGCGAGAGCGAGCTGAACTCGCCGGTGCCGCACGCGACGAACAGCGCACCGGCGCCCGCCGCGATGTGGCTCTCCACGTTCTCCGCGAGCGCGTCGAGGTTGACCTCGAGGTCCTCGGTGAACGGGGTGAGGGGGAACGCCAGCAGGCCGTCCAGCTCGATCTCGGTCTGTGCCATCAGTTTTCTGCTCTCTCGTCCTTGTTCGGTTCGGCCGGGTGTGGCCTCGGTCAGGCGGGCACGGTCGTGCCTTCCTTCATCCTGTCGACGTCGTCGTCGGTGTTCACGGTGTCGACGATCTCATCGGCGACCGCGCTGCGCTCGGGCGCGATCAGGCCGAGGCCGGTGAAGAGGGCCAGCGAGACCAGGATCGGCGTCGCGATGAGCACCGTCTGGTTCGCGGTGAAGACGTAGTAGCAGAGGCCGTACGCGATCAGCCCGCCCGCCCAGGACACCAGCGCCGCACGCGGGCCGCACTTGCGGAACCACGGCAGCATGCCCAGCAGCAGCGGGATCGAGATCGGGCCCATCAGCGCGGCGACCCAGTTGACGACGATCTGCAGCACGCCACCGAGGTTCTGCGCCTGCGTCGCCACGAGCATGGTCAGCGCGACGAACACGACCGTGGTGATCCGGGCCGCCTTCAGGCCCTGGACGTCGGTCCACTGCCGGGTGCGGCGGATCATCGCCGGGATCATGTCGCGGGTGATCACCGCGGAGATCGCGTTGGCGTCGGAAGAGACCATCGCCATGGTGTGCGAGAAGATCCCGGCCAGCACCAGACCGACCAGGCCCGGCGGCAGGAACGTCGTCGTCATGATCGCATAGGACTGCGTCGGGTCCTTGATGCCGGGGATCAGCAGCGGCGCGGCGAACATCGGGAACATCAGCACCAGCGGCCACAAAAGGTACAGCGCCGACGAAAGCCGCGCGCCGCGCCGCGCTTCGTGGGTGTTCGGCGCCGCCATGTAGCGCTGCGCCAGGTTCCACATGCCTCCGTTGTACTCCAGCGTCTTCACGAGCACGTAAACGAGCAAGAAGATGGTGGTGTACTTGGACGTCACCGGGTCGATGTGGTTCTCGGGCAGCTTGTCCCACATCGTCCAGAGCGCGGAGATCCCGCCCAGCTTGCCCAGCACGACGACGATCATCACGATCGCGGCGATGCCCTGGATGACGAACTGGCCGAAGTCGGTGAGCGCGTCGGCCCACAGGCCGCCGATGGTGCAGTAGACGAGGGTGACCGCGCCGGTGATCAGGATGCCGAGGTTGTAGTCCAGGCCGGCGAACACGTGCAGCAGCGTCGCGACGGCGAACCACTTGGCCGCGATGTCGAAGATCTTCAGCAGGCTGCCGCTCCAGGCGAGCGCCTGCTGCGTCGGGACGTTGTAGCGCTTGGCCAGGTATTCCAGCGGGGAGGCGACACCGAGCTTCGAGCGCAACCGGTTCCAGCGGGCGGCGAACAGCCAGCTGCCGATCCCCACGCCGATGCCGATGCTCGCGAAGCCCCAGAAGTACACGGTGACGCCGCTGGTGTACGCGACGCCCGCGTACGCGACGAACAGCACGGCGCTGTAGCCGGACATGTGGTGCGAGATGCCGGCCAGCCACCACGGCATCTTGCCGCCGGCCGTGAAGAAGTCCTTCACGTCGCTGACCCGTTTGTGCGACCACCAGCCGATCACGATCATCAGCGCGAAGTACGCGCAGACCATCGCCCAGTCGAGTGCGTGCACCGCAGGCTCCTTTCCGCGTCCACAGTGATGCGGTCTCGAACGAGATGTTCACATCCATGAACGGAGTCTGTTATAGTGATTATGTTCATCCATAAGAACGTTGTTCGGGACGCTAATATGGCCGGAGTCACAAGTCAACGGCCGGACGGAGGCCAGCAAATGCCGCAAAAGGTGGACAATCCGGCGGTGGCCGACGGCGCTCCCGCCGAGTCCTCGGGAGTGAAGTCGGCGCGCCGCGCGGTCGACCTCATCGAGACCTTCGCGGCGAACGACGTCTGGTTGTCCCTCTCCGACCTCCACGCGCGCACGGGGTTCCCCCGGTCGTCCCTGCACGGCCTGCTGCGGACGCTGCTGGAGGCCGGCTGGCTGGAGGCCGACGCCAACACCGCCCGCTACCGCCTCGGCGTCCGCGCGTTGATCTGCGGCACGGCCTACCTGGACCGCGACGCCGTCGTCCCGTTCGCCACCGAAGCCCTGGAGCGGATCCGGGAGAAGACCGGCTTCACCGCGCACTTCGCGCGCCGCAACGGCACCGAGGTCGTCTACCTGGAGACGCGCGAGTCGCAGCGGTCCACGCACCTCGTCTCCCGCGTCGGGCGCACGCTGCCCACGCACGCGACGGCGCTGGGCAAGGCGCTGCTGGCCGAGCTGACCCAGGACGAGATCGACACGCTGATGCCGGCGTCGCTGACCGCGCTGACCCCGAACACGATCACCACGCTCGAAGCCCTGCACGCCGAGTGCGCCGCGACGCGCGAACGCGGGTACGCCGCCGAGGTCGAGGAGGGCACGCTGGGCGTGCGCTGCGTCGCCGCGGTGATCCCCTACCGGATCCCGGGCACCGACGCGATCAGCTGCTCGATGCCGATCTCCCAGGTGAGCGACGCCGACGCCCAGCGCGTCGGCGAGCTGCTCGCCGAAACCACCACCGAGCTCGGGCAGCAGCTGCGCCGCGCCGGAATTCGCTGACCGCCGCCCTTACCGAGAGGAAATCCATGACGGACCAGCGTGTGCTCATCACCGGGTCGGCGGGTGTCGTCGGCACCCTGATGCGGCCCCGCTTGAAGCGCGACGGCCGCGTGCTGCGCCTGCTCGACCTCGCCCCGCAGACGGCGTCGGACGCGTCCGAAGAGGTCGTGACGGCGTCGGTCACCGACGCGGCGGCGATGGCCGAGGCGTGCGAAGGCGTCGATGCGCTGATCCACCTGGGCGGGCACAGCCGCGAGAACTCGTGGGAAGCCACCCTCGACGTCAACATCAACGGGACCCAGACGGTCCTGGAGGCGGCGCGGACGGCGGGGGTTTCCCGGGTGATCCTGGCGTCGAGCAACCACGCGGTCGGCTTCCGCCGCAACGACTCGGACCTCCCGGCGGACTCATCGCCGCGTCCGGACACTTACTACGGCGTCAGCAAGGCGGCGATCGAGGCGCTCGGCAGCCTCTACCACTCGCGGTTCGGCATGGACGTCATCGTGATCCGCATCGGCTCGTGCTTCGAGACGCCCCTGCTGCTGGGCCCCCGCGGCCTGACGACGTGGCTCTCCCCCGACGACGGCGCCCGGCTGTTCGAGGCGTGCCTCTCCGCGCCGTCGCCGGGCTACCGGCTGATCTGGGGCGTCTCGGACAACACGCGCCGGATCTACTCCCTGGAGGAGGCCGAAGCGCTGGGCTACAAGTCGCACGACGACGCGGAGGTGTACGCGGAGCAGCTGGCCTCGAAGCCGGCCCCGACGGGCATCGCGGCCGAGTACGTCGGCGGGCCGTTCTGCACCGCTCCCCTGGGTGTGTTCAACCCGCTCTGAGCCGTGGCCGCACTGACGGACGCTTCCGGTGGAGCGTCCGTCAGGGCCGCGAGAGCCACGGGCGCGACGTGCCGTCCAGCGGGCCCTTCGCCGGGAAGACGGCGGCGCCGGTCACCAGCGCCGCCGCGGCCGCGAGCCACCGCCGCGGGGTGCTGTAGAGCGCGAGCAGCACCGGCACGTACATCGTGTTGCGCGGCTGGTCGAGCAGCAGGTGCCCGGCCGTCGCGAGGGTGACGACGACCAGCACGGCCGCCGGCGCGCGGCGCGCCCACAGCAGCGGGACCAGCTGCACCGCGCTGAGCAGCGCCGCCACCCAGCCCTGGTGCGGCGTCCAGGCGCCGCTGGCGAAGAACACCGCCGTGACCGCGGCCGTCGTGACGAGGGACTGGCGCATGGGCTGACACTAGAGTGCGGGCATGATCCGGGTTCAGGTCGTCGACGACCACGCGCTCGTGCGCGAGGGCATCACGCTGATCCTCGGCGCACAGCCCGACCTCGACGTCGTCGCCCAGTACGCGAGCGGGCCGGAGCTGCTGGCGTCGTCCGTGGCCGCCGACGTCGTGCTGCTCGACCTCTACCTGCCCGGCATGGACGGCCTCGAAGTCCTGCGCCGCCTCCGCCCGCCGGCGCCGCGCGTGCTGATGCTGACCACGGTCGGCCGGCCCCGGGAGATCCGCGAAGCCCTCAAGGCGGGCGCGGCCGGGTTCGTGCTGAAGGACTCCGGCGGCGACGAGCTCGCGGCCGCCGTCCGCGCCGCGCACCAGGGGGTGACGGCGCTGAGCCCGGCGGTGGCGAGCGCGCTGAGCGCGGGCGGCACGCTGACCCCGCGCGAGCGGGACGTCCTCGAGCTGCTGGGCGAAGGACTGTCCAACCGGGACATCGCGGCCCGGCTGCGGCTGGCCGAGCGGACGGTGAAGGTCCACGTCGGCAACGTCCTGGCCAAGCTGGGCGTCACCAGCCGGACCCAGGCCGCGCTCGTGGCCAGGGACCGGTGAGCTGGCTTTCGCCGTGGTGCGCGGCGCATCTGGGCAGCGCTCCGGTCGAGGTGCTCTTCGAACGGCGGTCCCTCTCGTCGGTGTGGGGCCTGCGCCTGGCCGACGGCCGGGAGGTCGTGGTGAAGGCCCGGGAGGACGACGGCCGCGCGGAATCCTGCGTCGCCGCGCAGGCCCGGCTGGCCGAGCGCGGGTTCCCGTGCGCGCGGCCGGTGACACCGGTGACCGTCGTCGGCGCGCTGGCCGTGCACGCCGAGGAGTCCCGGCCCGGCGGGGAGATGCTGCTCGGCGACACCCCGGACGTCGCCGAGCGCTGCGCGGCGGTGTTCGCCCGGCTGATGGCGGAGCTGACCGCCGTCGACGTTCCGCCGCCGGTGCCGAACCCGCGCTGGGCCCGGTGGGACCACGCGGATCCGGGCCTGTGGCCGTCGATCGGGTTCCTCGACGAAAAAGACCAGAGCGCCGTGCCCGCCGTGGTGGTCGAGACGGCGGCGCGGGCCCGGAAACGGTTGCTGGCCACCAGTTTGCCGTGCGTGCTCGGCCACGCGGACTTCGAAGCGCAGAACCTCCGGTGGCGCGACGGCGAGATCTGGGCCGTGCACGACTGGGACAGCCTGGCGTGGCAACCGGAAGCGGCGCTCGTCGGCGCGGCCTCCGGCGCGTTCGTCAGCGCCTCCCCGCCGACGTTGCCCCCGATCGCCGGTTCCGAGGTGTTCCTGGTGACCTACCAGGAATGTCGCGGGCGCCGGTTCACCGGCGAGGAGCTGGAGATCGCGTGGGCGGCGAGCCTGTGGGCGGCGGCGCACAACGCGCGTTGGGAAGCTTTGCACGGCGATCCCCCGGTGTCCGGGGACGCGGTCCGCGCCCAGGCCACCGAACGGCTCCACCGCGCAGGGGCGTGATCGGCTGACCTCGGGACGGGGGGATCCACATGAGCTACTACTACGTCATCCGCGATGGCTCGGCCGTCCCGCGCGCGGTGGTCGAAGTGTTCCACGAGTCGGCGGAGGCGTTCACCCACGACCTGGAATGGGTGCCGGTCGGCCTGCCGGACCGGACCGCCGAAGCCTGCGGGTTCGAGGACTTCAAGCGGCACCTGGCCACGATCGCGCGGCACGTCCGGGCGGAACGTCAGCGCACGGAATGGCGAGGTGAGTACGAGTACTTCGTGCACCTCGAAAGCGCCTCTTTCGCCGACACGCTCAGGCGCCCCGAAGCTCTGGTGCGCCGCCGCGAGGGTGTCCGCGAGCAGCTCGGCCCCGACGGGATCTGGCGGGCGGCGGCGGAAGACGCGCCGGAGACCGTGTCCCTGCCGATCACCGAAGCGGAGCACGATCGGCTCCGCTGGCTGGTCGCGCGTCCGCAGTGGAGCGTGGCTCGCGACGACCTGTCCTATCCGGTCGCCGTGGTCCGCGGTATCCCGGCGTTCGCCGAGGCCTACACCCGAAACCTCCGGTGGGAGCCCGTCCCGGCGGAGCTGCGGCTCGAACCGATCCCCGAGCACCAGGCGGAAGACCTGCTGTTCGCGCTCGCGACCGGCGCCGTCGATTACTTCGGGATCCTGCCCGACTCCTTCCCCCGGATCGACCTCGACGAGGTCTTTTCCGTGGTCCGGCGCGACAACGGCGTCGAAGAGGTGTACGTGCGCGACGGCTTGTGGGTCCGGTCGGACCGGCTTCGCGACGACTGGAACCGCAACCTGCCGCTCGGCGCGGACGAGGTCGAAGAGATCACCGCGCGGCTCCCCAGGTCCCGCTGCTTCCTGGTCGACGACGGCCGGGAGGCCGCCGGGCACCCGCACTGGACGGTCCGGGAGGTCACCCCGGGCACCGAGGTCTCGAACGCCTTCCAGCTGGCCCGGCGCGTCCGCCAGTTCAAGCAGCGCCACGTGTGGACGGGCGCGGTGTACCACGGTGTCTTCCGGACGTTTGCGGACGGGCTCGACATCCGCCGCGCGCACACCCTCATCCGGGGCAGCGACAGCGCGCAGGCCGAGAGCTACGCCGGCCGAGGCCGCTGGAAGCCCACGACGTTGCTGCGCAGCCTCGAAACCGGCAGCTCATGGGACGAAGACCTCCCCGTCAGCCCGGCGGAAGCGGAAGCGATCATGAAGCGGCTCGGCTGACCGGTTCACGCCCTGACGTACCGCGTCAGCATCGCGACCAGCTCGTCCTCCAGCCTGCCCAATTCCACCGGCTCGTGGTCGGCGACGAGCTGGTGGATGACCAGCTCGACCGTCGTGACGATCAGCCGGGCCGCCGTCTCCGTGTCGGTGACCCGGACCTCGGGGTGCTCGTCCAGGAGCTCCCGCATGTAGGCGACCAGGTTCTTCTTGAGCCGCTCGACCTTCTCGAGGACGTCCGTCGACTTCGGGGCCTGTTCCAGCAGCACCCGCAGCAGCCGGGGCTCGTCGAGGTGGCTCTCGATCGCGCCGCGGACGAAGAGGCGGAAGATCTCCTCGATCGGGCCGGGCAGCTCCTCGCGCTGGACCCGCTCGGCGATCGCGGCGCCGTCGTCGAGGTGGCGGACGAGCAGCTCGGCGAGGATCGCGTCCTTGTTCGGGAAGTACTGGTACAGCGAGCCGATGGAGATCCCGGCGCGCTCGGCGATGCGGTTGGTGGTGCCCGCGGCGTACCCCTGCTCGCCGAAAACGTGAGCAGCCGCCGTCAGGATCCGCTGCCGGGTCAGCTCGGCGCGGACCTGGCGCGGCTGTTTACGTGGCTGGATGCGGCGCGGGTCGGAGGTCACGTCGCTCCCTTCCGCGCGGCCCGAAAAGCGAGTAGCGCAAGATCTGAGTATTTGCTCATAATTATGGCATGACCAGCACAAACACGCTGAGCACTCGGTACCGGCGGGTCTCCATGGCCGAGGTCAGGAGCCGGCTGGGCGCACCCGAGGAGATGCTCGAGGGCAAGAAGCTCGACCACGTCGACAAGCACGCCCGGCGCTTCATCGCGCACGCGCCGTTCCTCGCGCTGGCCACCTCCGACGCCGCGGGCCGCGGGGACTGCTCGCCCCGCGGCGACTACCCCGGCTTCGTGAAGGTGCTCGACGAGCACACGCTCGCGCTGCCCGACCGGCCCGGCAACAAGATCGCCGACTCCTTCCGCAACATCGCCGAGAACGACGGCGTCGGCCTGCTGTTCCTCGTCCCCGGTGTGCGGGAAGTGCTGCGCGTCAACGGAAGCGCGTACGTCACCGACGACCCGGACGTGCTCGCCCGGATGCGGACCGAGGCCAAGGCGCCGACGCTGGCCATCATCGTCGAGGTCGCGGAGGCGTACTTCCACTGCGGCCGGGCGCTGCTGCGGTCTCGGCTGTGGGATCCGGCGAGCCAGGCGCTCGCGGACGAGCTGCCGTCGGCCGGCGAGATCGTCACCGACCAGCTGGGCGTCGCGGTCGACCCGGCGGTGTTCGAGCAGCTCCTCGAAGACAGCTACCGGAAGTTGTACTGACCATGCAGAAAACGCTGCTGGACCGCGTCGAGCGGGTCGCCGACGACGTCGTGTCCCTGGTGCTTCGCGGTGACGAAGGGCCGCTGGACGCGTGGGAGCCGGGTGCGCACATCGATCTCGCGCTGCCGAACTGGCTGACGCGGCAGTACTCGCTGTGCGGCGACCCCGGCGACCTCTCGGCGTACCGGATCGCGGTCCGGCTCGACCCGCTGAGCCGGGGTGGGTCCGAGTACGTCCACTGGTACCTCAGCCCGGGCCGGGCGCTCGAAGTTTCCTCGCCGCGCAACCACTTCCCGCTCGTTCCCGCGCCGGAGTACCTGTTCCTGGCCGGCGGCATCGGGATCACGCCGATCGTGCCGATGCTGCGGGCGGCCGTCGCCGGCGGGGCCGCCGCTTCGCTCGTCTACGTGGGACGGTCGGCTTCGAGCATGCCGTTCGCGGCGGAACTGCTTGCCACGTATGGCGAACGCGTCCGGCTGTTCCCCACGGACGAGCGCGGCCGGCCGGACTTTTCGGAGCTGGACCCGCACGCGGAGGTCTACTGCTGCGGCCCGGCGCCGATGCTCGCTGCAGCCGAGGCGGTGTTCCCGCGTCTGCACACCGAACGCTTCGAGCCCACACGCCGCGTCTTCGGGCCCGACACGGCGTTCGAGGTCGAGTGCGCCCGGTCCGGGCAGACGATCCAGGTGCCGGCCGACGAGTCCCTGCTCGACGTGCTGAACCACGCCGGACGGCGGGTGCCCTCGGGCTGCCGCGAAGGCGTCTGCGGCAGCTGCGAGCTGGCCGTGCTGGCCGGCGAGCCCGAACACCGCGACGACATCGGGGCGCCGGCGGGCCGGATGTACCCGTGCGTGTCGCGGGCGACGTCGCCGCGGCTGGTGCTGGACGTCTGATGATCCCGAAGGTGCGCCGGGCGAAGACCCGGAAGATGATCACGCTCGAAGTCCGGGCGAACACCGCGCCGAGCCCGGCGTTCCGGACCGTCACGCTCGGCGGGCCCGAGCTGGCGGGGTTCGAGCCGGTGGGTGACGACCAGGCCGTCCGGCTGTTCTTCCCGCGGGCCGGGCAGGACCGGCTGCGGATGCCGACCCTGGACCACGAGGGCTGGATGGCCGAGGTGCTGATGATGCCGAAGAGCCGCCGTCCGTGGGTCCGCAACTACACGGTCCGGCGGGCGCGGCCCGGGGAGATCGACATCGAGTTCGCCCTGCACGACGGCGACGCCCCGGCCGCCGACTGGGCCCGCCTGGCCCGCCCCGGCGAGCCGGCCGGGATCTTCGACCTCGGCGTGAGCTACCTGCCGCCGGCCGAGGTGCCGTGGCAGCTGCTGGTCGGCGACGAGAGCGCGGTGCCGGCGGTCTTGGCGATCCTCGAGCACGCGCCGGGCGACCTGGTGGCGGAGGTGTTCCTGGAGGTCCCGTCGGCGGCGGACGTCCGGTCCGGCGTCTGCGCGCCGCCGGGGGTGCGGGTGCACTGGCTGCCGCGGTCCCGGCCGGGCCGCCCGGGCGTGCTGGCGCTTTCGGCGGTCCGCGACGCCGAACTGCCGGGTGGCCGGGCTTACGCGTGGGTCGCCGGAGAGGCCGCGCTCGCCACCGGCGTCCGACGTCACCTCGTGCGCGACCGCGGCTGGCCGAAGCCCGACATCGCGTTCCTGGGCTACTGGCGCCACGGCCGCTCCTCCCCCGGCTGACCCCGGCGGACGACACGCGTACCTGCGCGGACGACACGCGTACCTGGCCGGACGACACACCGGAAGCCGCCCGCACCGCCGTGTCGTCCGCCGGGGTACGCGTGTCGTCCGGTGGGGTACGCGTGTCGTCCGTTCGGGGGGCCGGGTCGCGTACCATCGCGGGAAGCCTCGACGTCGAGGAGGCAGGCGTGGGCGAACTCGGGCTGGCCGACACCAACGGCATCCTCGCGCTGCCCTGGGTCCGCCCGGACCGGACCAGCGCCGGCCTCGGCTGGGACCGGCTCTACCTCTCCAAGCAGCGCGAACGTCCCTACCGCGCCGAGTTCGGGGCCGCCCGCAGCCACCTGCTGATCCTGCACCTCGACGGGCCGGTGACCGTCCGGCGCGGGGTCGGCACCCCACGCGAGCAGAGCCGGCGGATGCCCGCGGGCGGGTTGTTCCTGCAGCCGTCGCACGCGGACCTGTCCGTCGAGCTCGGCGGGGAGCTCGACACCGTGCACGTCTACCTCGCCGACGACGCCGTGCAGGAAGCCGCCGGCGGGCGGACGCCGGTGCGGCTGGCCGAGGAGCTCGGCAGCACCGATCCCCTGCTCGAACAGCTGGTCCTCAGTCTCGACGGCGTCGTCCGCGACTGGGAGCCGAGCGCCCGCACCTACGCCGACCAGCTCGGCGCGCTGGTCGCCGCGCAGCTGGTCCGCCGGCACAGCGCCGGCCGCGCGGCCCGGCCCGCCCCAGCCCGCGGCCTCTCCGACAGGCAGTTCGCGCGGGTCCGCGACCTGATGGCCGAACGCCTCGCCGAGCCGGTGCCGCTGACCGAGCTGGCCGCGCTCGCCGGGTTGAGCGTCAGCCAGTTCTCGCGGCAGTTCAAGGCCCGCACCGGCCTGCCGCCGCACCGCTTCCTGCTCCGGCTGCGCGTCGAGCAGGCCGGGCTCCTGCTGCGCACCGGCGACGACCCGATCGCCGACATCGCCCTCCGCTGCGGCTTCTCCCACCAGGAGCACCTGACGCGGGTGCTGCGCGCCCAGCTCGGCACCACCCCGGCGGCGCTGCGCCGGGCCGGCTGACAGACGCGCGTTTTGTGCCGTCGCACGCCCCGTTCGTGCAGGACCCGGGCCCCGCGGGAGCCGGATACTCCCCCGCATGACCTCGTTCAGCTACGCCGCGAACCCCGTCCGGGTGGTCTTCGGCTCCCTCGAGGACGTCGGGGCCGAAGCCGATCGGCTCGGCCTCCGCCGGGTCCTGCTGGTCGGCCGCCCGCGGTACGCCGACCGCGCCGCCGAGGCGCTCGGCCCGCGGCTGGCCGCGCGTTTCGAGGACGCCGCCATGCACACGCCCGTCGACGTCACCGAGCACGCGCTCAAGGTGGTCGCCGACCACGACGTCGACGGTGTGGTCGCGGTCGGCGGCGGCTCGGCCACCGGGCTGGCCAAGGCGATCGCGCTGCGGACCGACCTGCCGCAGCTGATCGTCCCGACGACGTACGCGGGCTCGGAGCTGACGTCGGTCCTCGGCCAGACGGCCGACGGCCGCAAGACCACGCAGAAGTCCCCGAAGGTCCGGCCCGAGACCGTCCTCTACGACGTCGGCCTGACCCTGTCGCTGCCCGCGGAGGTCTCCGCGGCCAGCGGCCTCAACGCGCTCGCCCACGCCGTGGAAGCCCGGTACGCGCCGGACGCCAACCCGCTGACCGACCTGCTCGCCGCGGAGGCGACGAGACTGCTGATGAGCGCGTTGCCACGCATCGCCGCGGATCCGTCCGATGTGGACGCTCGCACCGACGCCCTGCGCGGCGCCTGGCTCGCCGGCACCTGCCTCGACAGCGTTTCGATGGGCCTGCACCACAAGCTGTGCCACCACCTCGGCGGCAAGTTCGGGCTGCCGCACGCCGAAACCCACGCCGTCCTGCTGCCGTACGTCATGGCGCACCAGGGCCTCGACGACGCGGACGACGTCTTCGAGCTCACCGCGAACCTCCCGGTCCCGCACTCGCTGGCCGAGCTGGGACTCACCGAAGGCGACATCGAAGGCGAGCCCGAGGAAGAGCTGCTCCGTCAGGCGCTGACTGGCGCCCGCCCGGCCGCACGCCCCAGCCTCAAGGCGCTCACCCAGCAGGTCGTCGACAGCTTCGCGGGCGCCCCGGACCGCGTCCGCGAGCTGCTCACCGACCTCGTCGAAACCCTGCACGGGTACGCGATCCGCACCGACCTCACCCAGGACGAGTGGGAGTACGCGATCGGCTTCCTGACCCGCGCCGGGCACATCACCACCGACACCCGGCAGGAGTTCATCCTGCTGTCGGACACGCTCGGCGTGTCGAGCGTCGTCGACGTCCTGACCAACTCGCGGACGCCGGACACCACGCCATCGGCCGTGCTCGGCCCGTTCTACGTCGAGGGACCGCCGGAGACCCCGCAGGGCGCCGACATCGCGGAAGGCCTACCGGGGACTCCCTTGTGGACGGACGTCCGGGTCACCGACACCGACGATGAGCCCGTGGCGGACGCGATCGTCGACGTCTGGCAGTCCAATGAGGACGGTTTCTACGACGTCCAGCTGCCCGACCTGGACGGCCCGGTGCTGCGTGCGAGGTTCCGCACCGACGCCGAGGGGCGGCTGCGGTTCCGGACCATCGTGCCCAGCGCGTACCCGATCCCGGCCGACGGCCCGGTCGGCGAGATGCTGAACGCCGTCGGCCGGCACCCGTACCGGGCCCCGCACGTGCACTTCATGATCGCCAAGCCCGGCTACCGCACGCTGATCACGCAGCTGTTCGTCGCCGGCGGCGACTACCTGGACTCCGACACGGTGTTCGGCGTCAAGGACGGCCTGATCGTCGACTTCGCCGACCAGCGGCTCGAGTTCACCTTCCGGATCTCAGGGAGCAGCGAATGAGCTACGACACCGACGTCCTCGTGATCGGCAGCGGCCCGGCCGGCGGCTCCGCGGCGCTGCTGCTCGCCACCTACGGCGTGCCGACCGTGCTGGCCACGAAGTACGGCTGGATGGCCAACACGCCCCGCGCGCACATCACCAACCAGCGCACCATGGAGGTGCTGCGTGACGTCGGCGTCGAGGACAAGGCCCTCGCCGTCGGCACCCCGCCGGAGCTGATGGGCGACACCGTGCTGTGCACGTCGCTGACCGGGCCGGAGATCGGCCGGATCGCGAGCTGGGGCACCGGCGACCGGTCGGCGTCGGAGTACACCACGGCGAGCCCGTGCCACATGATCGACCTGCCGCAGACCTACCTCGAGCCGATCCTCGCGAGCGAGGCAGCCGCGCGCGGCGCGAAACTGCGGCTGGACACGGAGTTCCTCGACTTCACGCAGGACGCCGACGGCGTCACGGCCCGGTTCCTCGACCGCGTCCGCGGTGACGAGTTCACGTTGCGCGCCAAGTACCTGATCGGCGCGGACGGCGCCCGCAGCCGCGTCGCCGAGCAGGCCGGGCTGCCGATCGCCGGGCAGACGGGCAAGGCCGGCAGCATGAACATCACGTTCACCGCCGACCTCGGGCCGTACGTGGCGCACCGGCCGAGCGTCCTCTACTGGGTGATGCGGCCGGGCGCGCACCTCGGCGGCATCGGGATGGGCCTGGTCCGGATGGTGCGGCCGTGGAACGAATGGCTGCTGACCTGGGGTTACGACATCTCGCAGGAGCCACCGGAGGTCGACGTCGAGGAGGCGACACGGCTGGTGCGCGACCTCGTCGGGGATCCCGGGCTGGACGTCGAGATCACCTCGACGTCACTGTGGACGGTCAACCACAACTACGCGACGGAGTACCGCAGCGGCCGGGTGTTCTGCGCCGGGGACGCCGTGCACCGGCACCCGCCGTCCAACGGGCTCGGCTCGAACACGTCGATCCAGGACTCGTACAACCTGGCGTGGAAGCTCGCGATGGTGCTTCGTGGCGAAGCGGGTGAAGGGCTGCTGGACAGCTACACCGCCGAACGCGCGCCGGTCGGCAAGCAGATCGTCGACCGGGCGAACCTCAGCCGGGACCAGTTCGGGCCGATCTTCGCCGCGCTCGGGATCTCCGGTGACACCGACGCCGACGGCATCACGGCCGGGCTCGAGACCTGCCTCGCGCCGACGGCCGAGGGCGCGCTGAAACGGCGTGAGCTGGAGAAGGCCATCGAGCTGAAGCACTACGAGTTCAACGCGCACGGCGTGGAGCTGGACCAGCGGTACGTCTCGGGAGCGGTGCTGCCGGACGGCGTCGTGGCGGCGTCGGACCGCGATCCCGAGCTGTTCCACCGGCCGAGCACCGAGCCGGGCGCGAAGCTGCCGCACGCGTGGCTGGTCGGCCCGCACGGCCGCCGGGTGTCCACTTTGGACCTCGTGGGCGGCGGCCGCTGGACGGTGCTGACCGGCCTCACCGGCACCGCCTGGCGCGACGCGGCGGCCAAGGTGGGCGCCGAACTGGGCCTCGACCTGCGCGCGGTGCGCGTCGGCGAGCCGGGCACCCGCGACGCGTACGGCGACTGGTCCCGGCTGAGCGGGATCGACGAGGACGGCTGCCTCCTGGTCCGCCCGGACGGTTACGTCGCCTGGCGCCACCGCGCGGCCGCTCCCGAAGCGGCGAAGTCCCTCCTGGAGGCCCTCACCACGCTCCTGGACCGCCCCTGATCAGGGCGTGGTGACGGCGGTGAAGGTGACCGGGATCTTCGGGGGGCCGCTGCCGTCGCCGACGGCGGGCTTGGACGCGTCCACGCCGCCTTGGGCCACCGTGTCGAGGACCTGCAGGCCCGCGTCGTCGATGCGGCCGAACACCGTGTACTCCGGCGGGATCTGGGTTTCGCCGAAGACCAGGAAGAACTGGGAGCCGCCGCTGTCGGGCTCGGCCGTCTTCGCCATCGCGAGGATGCCGCGGCCGTAGGTCAGCTCGGGAAACGTCTCGTCCTTGATCGTGTACCCCGGGCCGCCGGTGCCGTCGCCGACCGGGTCGCCGCACTGCAGCATCTGCAGGCCCGTCGTCACGGACAGCCGGTGGCACGACGTGCCGGTGTAGAAGCCCTGCTTCGCGAGGCTCAGGAAGTTCACGACGGTGCACGGCGCCAGCGCGCGGTCCAGCGTCAGCCCGATGGCGCCCGCGCTGGTCGCGAGCTGCACGTTCACCGTGCCCGACGACGGCGCCGGGCCGTCCGGCGGCGGGGTGGCCGGCTTCGGCGCGGGTGAGCCGGGAGCGGGGGTGAACGCGCACCCGATCGGGTCGGCGAGCGGCCGCGGCCGGGTCGGCATCGGGGCCCGGCCGCCCGGGATCGACACCGGGGCGCTCGGGGTGACCGACGGCGGCGCGGACGACGTCGGCGAGGACGACGTGGGGAAGAACCCGCCGCCGGCCTTGGCGTCCGGTTCGCGCAGGAAGCCCGGATAACCCCAGGCCAGGAAGGCCAGCGCCATCACGACGACCACGACGACCGAGGCCGTGATCAGCACGACGGCCGCCGGTGACGTCTTCTTCGGCGGCACCGGCGGCTGCCACTGCGGGTACCCGTACGGGTGCCCGCCGCCCTGGTCAGGCCGTTGCCCCGGCTCGCTCATCAGCGCTCCCCTCGTCGAGAGCACCATTCTGCCGCGAAGACCGCCGGCCCGGGTGGGAACGCCCGATCAGGGCATCCCCCACGGCGCGCTCGGCCCGCCCGGCGTGACCGGCCGGACGCCGAAGTCCGGCTTGTCCCCCTTCCGGTACACGAAGGCGTCCTGGTCCCGGCCGAGCTCGACCTGGACGTCGCCGTTGGGCAGCCGCCGCCAGCGCCGGGCGCGGCCCCGCGCGTCCGTCACCGCCAGGTCGCCTTCGATGCCGGGCCGCAGCACACACGGCGCCCCGGCCTCGCTGTGCACCTTCAGCCACCGCGTCTTCCCGCCCGCCCGCGACGCGCTGAGCAGGAACGCGCCCTCGGTGCGGAAGTCCCGCAGCGCGATGTCGCCCCACGCGGCGGGGACCGCCGGGAACAGCCGGACGACCCCGCCCCAGCTCTGCACCAGCATGTCCTGCATGGACTTGGCCGCCGACAACGGCGTCTCGATGACCGGCCCGGACTCCTTGTACATCGTGTTCGGCTGGATGAACCGCTGCTGCAGCTCGCCGAGGTAGAACGCGGCCTGCTCACCGCGCAGCATCTGCGCCGAGATCGACGCCGCCCCGGTGAACGTGTAGCCCTGCAGCGCGCCTTCGAAGCCGACCCAGTGGTTCAGCGACGTCTCGATGATCTGCCGGTGCTCCGGCTGCTCCCAGGTGACGTCGTAGAGCGGGTAGATCTGCAGCAGGTGCGAGTAGTGCCGGTGCGACTTCGCGAACGGGACACCGGCGCCGATCATGTAGCCGTTGGCGTCGGCCGGGTAGGCGACGAGGTTCGCGAGCACGTTCCGCCACTTCGGCGCGAGCGGGTCGTCCCGCTGGATCTCCAGGAGCGTCTTGCAGCCCCAGCGGATCAGCGACAGGTCGTAGTTGCAGTCCGGGGCGTTGACCCCGTACTCGGGCGAGAACGTCGGCGGCAGGTGCAGCTTGCCGTCCGGGCCCGGCGCGAGGAAGTGCAGGTAGTAGTTGATCGCCTTGCGCAGCAACGGGAACAGCGTGCCCCGGAGCAGCCCGGTGTCCATCGTGTGGCGGTAGGACAGCCACACGTTGTGCAGCGCCCAGGTCAGGTTGCCGACCTCCGGCGTGGGCGTGTCCTTCCCCGGGATGCCGACGGGGAACCCGCTGGTGGCGTTGGAGACGCCGTTGAGCAGCGTCATGTCCGTCGTGCGCGGGATGCCCGCGGAGTCGGCCTGGTACGGCTGCGCGACCTGATCGGTCAGGTTGGCGCGGTACTTGCCGAGGGCGTGGCTGACGGCGTCCAGCTCCAGGTGGTTCGAGCCGTGGATCAGCCAGTACTCGAGCTGCACGTTGAGGTTCCACCAGGTCGCCGGCCACGGCGTGTTCTCCAGCCACGGCCCGGACGTCGCCATCACCGGCGCCTCCCGCCGCGCCGCCGACGCCACCTTGTACAGCTGGATCCAGTAGAAGCTCTGCAGCCGCGTGTCCGGGACGGACAGGAAGCTCGCCCGGTAGTAGTCGTGCCACCAGCGCCGGTGGTCCCGGGTCAGCGCGTCGAACGCCGGCGCCCGGCGGACCGTGGCCAGCGCCCGCGCCGCCGACGTCTTCTCCGGGTGCGACCAGGCCACCGAGGTGTACAGCGTCCGCGCGCCCCCGCGGGTGACCTCGCGCCAGGCCGTCACGTGCTCACCGCCGGCCAGCAGCGGCTGCACGGCCAGCCGGGCGTCCCCGCTGCCGGACAGCTGGACCGGCGGGTTCGCGGTGTACCCGTCCGGCGGCGGCTTGTTCCACACTGGGTCGGCCCGCGGGCTCACCGCCACCGCCGGGTGGTACACCCACTTGAAGCCGCGCTCCCCTTCGGACGGCCGGATCTCGACGGCCAGCAGTGACTGTCCGGTGTGGACGACCGCCCGCAGGCTCAGGCTGCCGGACGCCGTCGTGATCGTGCCGGTCAGCTCGGCGTTCCACAGGTCCAGCCGCCAGTCGAGCGCGGTGATCGCGCCGACCGGCTCGAGTGTGGAGTAACCGATCGGCAGCCGGGCCAGGCCGAACAGCGAGCCGAACTCCGGGCGGTGGTCCTGGACCTGGCTGTGCTGGACGGTGAAGCGGAGAGCGTTGCGCCCCGGCTCGGCGTAAATGCCCGAGCCGAGAAAACCGTTGCCCAGGAACGGTCCCTCGTACCAGGTTGCCGGCAGGCGCCGCCAGCGCAGGTCGGCGGTGCCGAGGAACCCGGCCCAGTCGAAGTCGTCGGAGCCGGGCACGTCGGCGAACGCGGGTGTGCGGCCCGCCGCGCCGGCGGCGATCCCGGCGAGCGCGCCGCCGAGCACGGTCCTGCGGGTGATGTCCATTCCGGCCTCCTTGGCGAAAGTTCAGCTGGGCAGGCCCCACACCGGCGCCGGGCCGAGGGCGGGGACGTCCCGGGGTGCGAGGTCCGGGCGCCCGCCGCGCGGGGTGACGACGGCGGTGCCGCCGCGCCGCAGCCCGATGGTGATCCGGCCGGGCCCGGCGGGGCGCCACGGCAGCCGCCGGCCGTGCTCGTCGCGGACGTCGACGTCGCCGGCGACACCGTGCTGGAGCACCAGCGGCTCACCGGCTTCGCTGTGCACGCGGACGAACTCCGTCTTCCCGTCGCGACGGGAAGCGTCCACGAGGAACGCGCCTTCCGCACGCAGCCCGGCGACCGAGGCGTCCCGCCAGGTCGCCGACACCGACGGGAAGACCTTGAGCACGCCGCCGAATCCCTGCAGCACCATGTCCACAATGGACTGAGCGGCGGTGATCGGGCTCTCGATCGCGAAGTTTGAGCCCTCGCGGTACATCGTGTTCGCCGTCAGCTCGGTGTCGGCGACGACGTTGCGGTCGAGGAAGAACTTCAGGTAGCGCAACGCCTCCTCGGGTGCGTCCATCACCGAGCTCATCGACGACGCGGCCGCGTAGCTGTACCCGTGCCAGGCCTTCTGGTCGGCCACCCAGTGCGCGAACGTCCGGGTCATGACGTCCCGGTCGGCGGGCGCGTCCCAGACCTTCTCCCGCAACGGGTACAGCCACAGCAGGTGGGAGAAGTGCCGGTGCGATTCGGCCAGCGGCACGCCGTCACCGATCAGCACGCCGTTCGCGGGATCTTCGTGGTAGGGCACCAGGGTGGCGCCGATCTCCCGCCAGACCGGCACGCGCGGCTCGTCGAGGCACAGGACGCGGGCCGAGTCGACGAGCGTGCGGGCCGCCCACCGGATCAGCGAGAGGTCGTAGGTGCAGTCGGGCGCGTCGGCGTACTCCGGCGACCGGGTCAGCGGCAGGTGCAGCCGGCGGTCGGGGCCGGTGAAGAGGAAGTGGCGGTAGAAGTTCAGCGCCTTCGCCAGCGTCGGGTACAGGACGTCGCGCAGCACGCGCCGGTCCTTGTGGTGGCGGTAGGCCAGCCAGACGTTGTGCAGGCCCCAGAGCAGGTTCCCGGTCTGGTCGGTCTTGGACGTCGTCCCGGGGACGCCGACCGAGCGCGTGCCGCCGGGGCGCAGCCGCCAGTCACCCGGGTGCGAGAGCGCGTAGGTGTCGCCGTCGCGGTAGGCGGGCGGGACCGACGTCTCGAGGTTGGCGTGGTCGCGCCGGAACGTCTCGGTGACGGCGTCGAGCTCGGGGTGGTTGCTGCTGTTGACGATCGGGTAGGTGACCTGGACGTTGAGGTTCCACCACACCGCGGTCCAGCTGTTGCCGACCTCCGGGAACCACGGGCCCCACTCGGACACGACCGGCCCGCCCGCGCGGGTGGCGGCCGCGATCTTGTACAGCTGGATCCAGTAGAAGCGCTGGACCTGCTTGTCCGGCACCGAAACGAAGCTGCGCCGGTGGAAGTCGTTCCACCAGCGGCGGTGGCGGGCCAGCAGCGCGTCCGGGCTCGCCGCAAGCGCTTTCCGGACGGCGGCGAGCGCGTCCGCGGTGTGCGTGGTGCCCGGGAAGCTGTAGGCGATCGCGGCCGCGAACAGCCGTCGTGCGCCGATCGTGCGTTCGCGCCAGGCCGTGGTGTACCCACCGCCGGCGAGCATCGGCTGCGCGCAGTACCCGTCGCCGATCCCGGGCGCCGGGTTGGCGACGTACTCGGGCGGCTTGCGGACGGTCCGGGTGGTCGCCGACTCCAGCGGCTGGAACGCCCACGCCGCCCCGGCTTCGCCCGCACTCGGTGTCAGCGACACGAGCAGCACGCCGAGGTCGTTGTGCACGACGGCGGAGAACGCGACCGAGCCCTGGGTGGTGGTGATCGTGCCGCCGAGCTCGGCGTTGTACAGGTCGAGCGTCCAGTCGACGGCGGTGACCGCGCCGGCGAGCGTGAGGGTGAGGAACCCGATCGGCAGCCGCGACAGCCCGATCCCGGCTTCCCACTGGACCCGCTGGTCCTGCACCTGCGTGTGGCTCAGCATGACCTTGAGCTCCTGCGGCGTCCGCCCGGCGTAGACCTGCGCGCCGAGGTAGCCGTTGGCCAGGAACGGCCCTTCGCGCCAGTTCTTCGGCAGCCGCTTCCACACCATCCGCGCGTCCACGGCGACGTCCCGGTGCGGGTTCCCCGCGGCGAGCGCCGGCGGGGCCGCCCGGGCCCACAGCCCGCCGAACGCGGCGGCGCCCGCCACGACCGAGGCAGCGCGGAGCACGGTACGCCGCGACACTGCGTCCATGAAGCGTCCCTTCGAATTCATACTACGTTTCACGAGATCCACAGGCGGCGTGCGGCCATATTTGCAGACAGCGCCCCAGAAGGCCAGGGTTGTTCACCCAGACAGCGGCAGAGACATCCGATGTATCTGCGGCGGGGAACTCGCCGCCCGCGCCGGACGTCCTCCCGGTATGGCCTTTCTCCGGCGGCCCCGGCCGGTGGCGCCACCGGGGACGTTCGACCGGATCGACGACGTCCGGAGCTCGATCCGGGAGCTCTACACGAAGCTGTCCGGGCCGGTGGTCAAGGCGTTCGGCCCGCTGGAGCTGCCGCCGCTGCCGGGCCGGGACCCGCTGCTGGAGGCCCAGCAGGCGGCCGCGGCGCTGACCCGGCACCTCGGCATCGGCGACGCGCGGGTGATCGTCGGGTTCGGCACGCTCGGCACGCACGTCGGCGAGGTCGAGCTGGGCCCGGGGCCGGAGTACTTCGTCACGCTCGGCGCGCACTACCAGGACGACCCGCGTGACGTCCCGGCGATCCTGGCGCACGAGGTGATGCACGTCTTCCTGCACCGCCACGGCTTCCGCCAGGACGAGATCTTCACCGACACGGCCACGCTCTACCTCGGCGTCGGCCGCGCGATGCTGGCGGCCTACCGCGTCGAGGTGCTGCAGAGCAGCTACACGCGCCGCCGGACGACGTCGCGCGTCGGGTACCTGTCCCCGCCGGAGATGGGGTACGTGCTGGCCAAGCGGGCACTGGCGTTCGACGAGGAGGTCCCGCCGTTCACCGGCGCGGCCGACGGCGCCTACCGGCTGGGGCACCAGCTGGCTCTCGCGGACTACGCGCGCCCACCGCTGGCCGGAGCTTCACGCGGGCGGTACGTCCACCACAAGCGCGGGGGCCGGCCGACCGAGAACTACCGCTTCGAGGCGGGTCAGGTCACGTTCCCGTGCCCGGCCTGCGGCCACGGGACGCGGGTGCCTCTCGACCGGCGGGTGCGGGTCCGCTGCCGCACGTGTGGCTCGCTGTTCCGCTGCGCGACCTGAGGTCTACGGACCGGGCAGCGGCGGCAAGGCCGGCGTCATCAGCCAGCGGGTGAAGAACGGCGTCAGTGACCGCCCCGCGTACGTCTCCGCCATCAGCACGAACGCGTCCGTCGTGACCAGGCCGTGCTGGTGCTCGCCCGTCCACGCCTTCAGCAGCGCGAAGAACGCCGGATCGCCGATCTCCGCGCGCAGCGCGTGCAGCGTCAGGGCTCCCCGCTTGTAGACGCGCTCGTCGAACATCCGGGACACCCCCGGGTCGGCGATGCGGACGTCGGCGGGCTTGGCCTTGATCCGGGTGTGCCAGCCGCGGGCCAGCGTCTGCGTGGGCTGGCCGCCGGACTCCTCCGACCACAGCCACTCCGCGTACGTCGCGAAACCCTCGTTGAGCCAGATGTGGCGCCAGTCGGCCACCGTCAGGCTGTTGCCGAACCACTGGTGGGCCAGCTCGTGCACCACGAGCCGCTCGTGCGTGCGGCGGCCGTCGACATGGTTGGCGCCGAAGATCGACATGCCCTGGGCCTCGATCGGGTCGTCGAGGTCGTCGTCGGTGACCACCACGACGTACTCGCCGAACGGGTACGGCCCGAACAGCCGTTGCAGGACCTCCATCATCCGGCCCTGCCGCCCGAAGTCGCGGTCGAACAGCCGACGCAGCCGCGGCGGCACGGCGGCCCGCTGCGGCACCGTTTCGTGGACTGCCTCCACCTGCCCGCTCGTGCGCCCGATGTCGACGCTCAGCCGGCGCGCGGCCGCC
Organism: Amycolatopsis sp. NPDC104819; assembly: GCF_055583145.1. NCBI lineage: Bacteria > Bacillati > Actinomycetota > Actinomycetes > Pseudonocardiales > Pseudonocardiaceae > Amycolatopsis > Amycolatopsis sp. NPDC104819. The sequence goes on from NZ_JBVJON010000008.1 coordinate 577,803, forward strand.
CCCACGCGCGAGAACCAGCCCCCGCCGGCGAGGTCGACGTCGTCGTAACGGCCGATCTGGACGCTCATCAGGTACGTGGCCGTCGGCTCGGAGCGTTCGTAGATCCACTTCGTGGTGCTCGCCGAGGTGTACCGGTCGACCAGGTCGCCGGTCACCGCGACGAGGTACGGCGACGCCGTCGTGATGCTCACCCGGTAGGTCGCCTTGTCCGACGGGTGGTCGTTGCACGGGAACCACGACGGCGCGCCGACCGGCTGGCTCGCCACGAGCACCCCGTCGGTCAGCTCGTCCCAGCCGACGTCACCCCAGCGGCTGCCCACCGGGCGCGGGTTGCCGACGTAGTGGACCTCGACGGTGAACGCGGCGCCCATCGGGATCGACCGCGCCGGCTTGATGTGCAGCTTCGGGCCGCGCTTCAGGTACTTCGCGGGCTTCCCGTCGACCAGCACGCGGTTGATCCGGAAATCGGCGAAGTCGAAGCTGGCCCGGGAAAGCGCCTGCGTCGCCTCCGCGGTGATCACCGCCGAAGCCGACAGCCGGTTCGGCGCCACCTTGTAGTCGAGGGTCAGGTCGTAGTGCCGGACCCGGTAGCCGCCGTTGCCGTGGGTCGGGAGGTAGGGATCACCGGAGGTGTCCGCGCCGGGTGCCGGAGCAGGAGCCTTCGCAATCACCCGTGTCGAACCTTTCCTCGTGCCGACGTACCAAACCAGGCTCGCACGACACGGGTGAGTCCGGCGAGCCAGGCGGGTACTTCGTGACCTTCTACTTACCCGTCCACGCGGAGATGGGGTTGCCGAGCCAGCGGGTGTCGGCCGGCACCTCGTCGCCGCGGGTCACCAGCGACCCCGGGCCGACCGTGGTGCGCGCGCCGATGCCGGCGCCCGGCAGCACGATGCCGTGCGGGCCGAGGGTCGCGCCCTGGCCGAGCACCACCCGCGACATGCTCATGATCCGGTCGTGGAACAGGTGCGTCTGGACGACGCAGCCGCGGTTGATCGTCGCGCCGTCACCGAGCTCGACGAGGTCGGACTCCGGCAGCCAGTACGTCTCCAGCCACACCCCGCGGCCGATCTTGACGCCCATCGTGCGCAGCCAGGCGCTCAGCAGCGGGGTGCCGCCGACCGAGCCGATCAGCCACGGCACCGCGAGGGCCTCGACGAACGTGTCGGCCAGCTCGTTGCGCCAGACGAACGAGCTCCACAGCGGGTGGTCGACCTCGCGGAACTTGCCGACCAGCAGCCACTTCATCACGGTCGCGGTCAGCGCCGCGACGATCCCGGCGGCCAGCAGGGCGGGCCCCGCGAGCAGCAGGGCGATCCCGAAGCCGAACATCGTCGCCGCCCACAGCAGCCCGAAGGCGACCGTGACGGTCAGCGCGACCCCGCACATCACCGGGATGATCCGGCACAGCTCGACCAGCGCCCGCGCCGCCTTCAGGTGCAGCGCCGGGGTGTAGGTGCGACTCGTGTCGGCGTCGCCGATCGCGCGGCGCACCGGCAGCGGCGGCATGCCGAGGTACGACGAGCCCTTCTTCGCCTTCAGCGGCGTCGAGGACAGGACACCCACCAGGCCGCGCTTGGGCACCGAGCGGCCGGGCGCGGTCATCCCCGAGTTGCCGAGGAAGGCCTGCTTGCCGATCCGGGCCGGAGCGACGTGCAGCCAGCCGTGGCCGAGCTCGTAGGTGGCGACCATGGTGTCGTCGGCCAGGAACGCGCCGCTGTCGACCTTGGTCATCTTCGGCAGCGCGAGCACGGTCGACGCCTCGACGTTGCGGCCGACCTTCGCGCCGAGCAGCCGCAGCCACACCGGCGTGAACAGGCTGGCGTACAACGGGAACAGGCCTTCGCGGGCCATGCTCATCAGCCGTTCGGTGGCCCAGACCTGCCACGCGACGCGGCCGTGCACCGGGTGGTACCCCTCGACCATGCCGATGCTCAGCAACCGGACCCCGGCGAGCACGAGCAGCATGTAGGCCAGGAAGTACGCGGCGGTCGCGACTGGCACGAAGATCAGCGCGCGGGTGAAGGCGTCCAGCAGCGTCGGCGCGCCGGCGATGGCGTAGCCGAGCACGGCGACGCCGGCCAGCGCGGCGATGCCTGGCAGGAAGCCGAGCAGCAACGACGTCGCGCCGTAGACCGTGGCCCAGAAGTGCGACCGCGGCGGACGGCTCGACGGCCACTTCAGCGCGTCGCGCTCGTCCTTGGCCACGCGAGCGGCGGGCGAACCGGCCCAGCGCTGCCCGGCCGGGACGGCGCCGCGCACGGTCGACCCGGCCGCGATCTCCGCGCCCTTGCCGATCCGCACGCCGGGGAAGAGCGTACTGCGCGCGCCGATGCGGGCTTCCGCGCCGACACGGACCTTGCCGATGTGCACGACGTCGCCGTCGACCCAGTGGCCGGTCAGGTCGACCTCGGGCTCGATCGCCGCGCCGCGGCCCAGCTTGAGGAAGCCGGTGACCGGCGGCGGCGAGTGCAGGTCGACGTCCTTGCCGATCCGCGCGCCGAGCGCCTTGGCGTACGTCGTCATCCAGGACGCGCCGGCAACGCTGTCCGCGCCGCTGAACTCGGCGAGCTTCTCGGCCGTCCACAGTCGCAAGTGGACACTCCCGCCGCGCGGGTAGGTGCCGGGGCGGACCCCGGAGAGCAGCACCCGGGCACCGCCCGCGGCGATCGCGATCCGGCCGGCCGGGCTGAACAGCACCACCCAGGCCAGGCCGAGCCACGCCCAGTTCAGCGTCGGCGCCCAGGCGAACCCGAGCAGCGCCAGGATGTTCGACAGCGCGGCGGCGAGTGTCGCCCAGCGCAGGCCGACCAGCCCCATCAGCGGGACCATCAGGGCCGTCTGGATGACTCCGGCGCGACGCGGGGTCGGCGCGATGTCGCGGCGTTCGGTGGCCTGGCCGCTCAGCGCGTCCAGCATCGCGGCCAGCGCGCCCAGCCTCGGGTGGGCGTAGATGTCGGCGACCGACACCTGCGGGTGCCGGGTGCGGATGCGCGCCACGACCTGCGCGGCGGTCAGGCTGCCGCCGCCGTGGGTGAAGAAGTCGGCCTTCGGGTCGTCGACCGACACCCCGAGGATCTCGGCCCAGCCTTCGGCGAGCCACGTCTCGGTCGGCGACAGCCCGGTGGCGTCCACAGTGGACAGCGGCCACGGGAGGGCGTTGCGGTCGACCTTGCCGGAGGTGCGGGTGGGCAGGTCTTCGACGACGGCGAGCAGCGGCACCAGCGCGGCGGGCAGATGCTCGCGCAGCCGGGTCGCGGACTGCTCGTGGTCGAACGGCACACCCGCGGCGGGCACGACGTACCCGACGAGAACCTGGTTGCCGGCCTTGGTGCGGCGGATCGCGGCGGCCGCGCCCTGCACACCCGGCAGGGCCTGCAGCGCGGCGTCGACCTCGCCCAGCTCGATGCGGCGGCCGCCGAGCTTGACCTGCTCGTCGAGCCGGCCGAGGAACAGCAGGCCGTCGGCTTCGGCGCGGACCATGTCCCCCGAGCGGTAGGCACGCTGCCAGCCCAGCGACGGCAGCGGCGCGAACTTCTCGGCGTCCTTCGCGGCGTCGAGGTAGCGGGCCAGCCCGACCCCGCCGATGACCAGCTCACCGGTCTCGCCCATGGGGACCGGCTGTCCCTCGTCGTTGACGACAGCCAGCTGCCAGCCCGACAGCGGCAGGCCGATCCGGACCGGGCCCTCGCCGGTCAGCTGCGCGGCGCAGGCGACGACGGTGGCTTCGGTGGGGCCGTAGGTGTTCCAGACTTCGCGGCCTTCGACGGCGACGCGCTCGGCCAGCTCCGGCGGGCACGCTTCGCCGCCGAAGATGAGCAGGCGGACGTCTTCGAGGGCGTCGGCGGGCCACAGCGCGGCCAGCGTCGGCACGGTCGAGACGACGGTGATCCGCTGCGCGACCAGCCACGGGCCGAGGTCGACACCGGTGCGGACCAGCGCGCGCGGCGCCGGCACCAGGCAGGCGCCGTGGCGCCAGGCCAGCCACATCTCTTCGCAGGAGGCGTCGAAGGCGACGCTCAGCCCGGCCAGCACGCGGTCGCCCGGGCCGATCGGCTCCTCGGTGAGGAACAGCTCGGCTTCGGCGTCGACGAACGCGGCCGCGCTCGCGTGGCTCACGGCGACGCCCTTGGGCTTGCCGGTGGAGCCGGAGGTGAAGATGATCCACGCGTCGTCGGCCGGACCGGGAACGCCGTCGCGGCCGCCCGGCGTGCTGTGGACGTTGATCTTGCCATCGGTGGCGACGGCGGCGACCTGGGCTTCCTCGAAGACCAGGTCGGCGCGCTCGTCCGGGTCGTCCGCGTCGACCGGCACGTAGGCGGCGCCGACGGACAGGGTGGCGAGGATCGCGACGTACAGCTCGGCGGTGCCGGAGGAGATCCGGATGCCGACGCGGTCCCCGACCCCGACGCCGTACCCGCGCAGGCGGCGGCCGTAGGCGTCGATCTCTTCGAGGAGCCGGCGGTAGGTCAGGGTGGTGGCGCCGTCGTCGATCGCGGCGGCGTTGGGGTGGCGCTCGGCCGTGGCGGCGAGGATGTCGAGCAGCGTGCGCTCGCTCGCGCCGAGACCGGACCAGAAGAGGGCCCGGTCGGCGACCGGGGCCGTCGAAGGCGCGTGCGTCACCTCGGCGACACACGCGAGCGGTGCGGTGATTTCCGCGGCCGATTCAGCAGGTTCGACAGTGACGGTCATCGGGCCGTCACCTCGACCGCGACGAAGACGAACAGGGACGAACTATGGGCGCGCAAGCCCATCACTCACCTTCCGCGAGCCTCACCGGGCTTGCACTCCTGAATGAGGCGCCCGCAACGACCCTCCACCATACTCCCGGGTGAAGGAAACATATCTGCCAGATCACGATGGAGTGTCGGACCTCACCGAGACCGCCCTGACCAGCGTGATCCAGGTCGCACCGGAGAGCACGCAGGCCAGGGCGTCAGGCTGGACGTCAGAAAATCACCGGGATTTGGCGGGCCGCGCCGCTTTTCCGCCCACCTTCGGCTTTGCCTTCTTTTCGCGAACGCGCACATTCACCCGAACAGGGCTGCCTTCGAAGCCGAACCGCTCGCGGAACTTGCGCTCGATGAACCGGCGGTAGCCCGCCTCGAGGAACCCGGTGGTGAACAACACCAGCGTCGGCGGCCGGATGCCCGCCTGCGTCGCGAACAGCACCTTCGGCTGCTTGCCGGAACGCACCGGCGGCGGGGTGGCCGCGATCAGGTCGGACAGCCACGCGTTGAGCTGGCCGGTCGGCACCCGCTTGTCCCACGACGCCAGCGCCGTCCGCAGCGCCGGGGCGATCTTGCGCACCGAACGGCCGGTCAGCGCCGAGACGTTGACCTTCTCCGCCCACGGCACGCGGACCAGGCCGCGCTCCAGCTCGCGGACCATCGCGTGCCGCCGGTCCTCGTCGACCAAGTCCCACTTGTTGAACACGAGCACACAGGCGCGTCCGGCCTCGACGACCATGGTCAGCACCCGCAGGTCCTGCTCCGAGATGGGCTCGCCCGCGTCCAGCAGCACGACCGCGACCTCGGCCGCGTCGATCGCGGTCTTGGTGCGCAGCGAGGCGTAGTACTCGGCGCCGGCGGCGAAGTTGACGCGCTTGCGCAGGCCGGCCGTGTCGACGAACCGCCAGGTCTCGCCGTCCAGCTCGACCAGCGAGTCGACCGGGTCGACGGTGGTGCCCGCGACCGAGTCGACGACCGAGCGCTGCTCGCCGGAGAGCTTGTTCAGCAGGCTCGACTTGCCGACGTTCGGCTTCCCGACCAGCGCGACGCGCCGCGGGCCCGACGTCGCGGCGACGCCTTCGCGCGGCGCCTCGGGCAGCGTCTTGAGGATGGCGTCGAGCAGGTCGCCGGAGCTGCGACCGTGCAACGCGCTGACCGGGTGCGGCTCACCGAGGCCGAGCGACCAGAGCGACGCGGTGTCCGCGAGCAGCCGGTCGTCGTCCACCTTGTTCGCCACGAGCAGCACCGGCTTCTTCGAGCGGCGCAGCACCTTGGACGCGGCTTCGTCGGTGGCCGTGGCCCCGACCGAGGCGTCGATCACCAGCAGGATCGCGTCCGCGGTCTGCATGGCCAGCTCGGCCTGGGCGGCGACGGAGGCCTGCAGCCCGGTCGCGTCCGGCTCCCAGCCGCCCGTGTCGACCAGGGTGAACTTGCGCCCGCCCCAGAAGGCGTCGTAGGCGACGCGGTCGCGGGTCACGCCCGGCACGTCCTGCACCACGGCTTCGCGGCGGCCGATGATGCGGTTGACCAGCGTGGACTTGCCCACGTTCGGCCGGCCGACCACGGCGAGGACCGGTTGTGCGAGAGCCGCCTCCTCGGCTGCTTCCGCCGCCTCGATCTGCGCGTCGAGCCTGGCGAACTCGGTCTCGTCCGACCAGGTGCCGTCGATCTCGCCGACGCCGTCCAACTCATCCATCAGAACCCAATTTCCCTTATGGCGTGGCGAATCCGTTTTCGCCGCGCCAATCGTCCAAAGTCTTCACGAGCGCCGCGAGCTCCCCGCGGAGCTCTTCGGTGCCCTGGTCGAGCCCGGTCTTGCCGGGGCCGACCTTCCGCGAGAACGGCTCCCCCACGAGGATGTCCACGCGCGGGCGCCAGCGCCGCTTGCCGTCCGCGGGCTTGAGCGTCCCGCGCGTCGCGACCGGCAGCACGACCGCGCCGGACGCCCGGACCAGCCACGCCGCACCCCGCTCGGCCGCGCCGACGTCACCGGCGCCGCGGGTGCCCTCGGGAAAGATCCCGACCACACCGCCGTCCTTCAGCACGCCGACCGCCGTCATCAGCGGTTTGCGGTCGATCTCGCCGCGCTTGAGCGGGATCTGCCCGATCGCCAGGAAGAACTTCCCGACGATCCCGGTGAACAGCTCGGCCTTGACCAGGAACGCCGAACGCCGCGGCAGCATTCCGAAGATCAGCTGCGGCTCGATCATCGAGCTGTGGTTGGCGATCACGAGCACCGGCCCGGTGGCGGGCATGCGCTCACGGCCGTGCACGCGGATGCGGAAGACCGACCGCAGATGGTACCGGGCGAAGATCCGCCCGGCGTCGTGGAGCGCGCCGACGGAGCCCTCGGGCAGTCCGTCAGCTTTCATCGCGCGACCTCGGCGTTGCACCCCGCCAGCAGGCCGCGGTGGCTGGCCAGTTCGCTGAGCGCGACGATCACCTGGTCGATGGACAGTTCCGAGGTGTCGACGTGCACGGCGTCGTCGGCCGCGCGCAGCGGCGACGTCACGCGGGTGGAGTCGAGGTGGTCACGGCGCTCGACGCTCGCCAGGGCGTCGGCCACCGACGACTTCCGCCCGGCCGCGCTGTCCTGGGTGCTGCGCCGCGACGCGCGGACGTCGGCCGACGCGGTCAGGTAGACCTTGAGCGGCGAGTCCGGCGCGACGACGGTGCCGATGTCCCGGCCTTCGACGACGATGCCGCCGAGCCCCTCGAGAACCTCGCCGATGATCCGCCGCTGCCGGGCGACCAGCAGCTCACGCACGTGCGGCACGGCCGAGACGGGCGAAACGGCCTTGGTGACCTCGGGCCCGCGGATGTCGGCGGCGACGTCCTCGCCGGCGAGCCGGATCTCGAGCCGGTCGGGGCTGGTGCCGATGGCGAAGTCGGCGGTGTCGGCGAGCTGCGCGACGGCTTGGGGATCGGCCGGGTCGACGCCCGCGCGCAGCACGGCGAGGGTCACCATCCGGTACATGGCGCCGGTGTCGAGGTACCCGGCGCCGAGGCGCTGGGCGAGCTTGCGGGCGACGGTGGTCTTCCCGGTCCCCGACGGGCCGTCCAGCGCGACCACACCTCGTAGGGCTCCCGTCACCGGCACTCTCCTCGCGTACTCGTCCTGGTCTCCGCCGGGGTCCATTCTGCCGGTCGGGCCGCGGAGGAGATCAGTCGCCCCGCGCGCCGAAGCGCGCCACCACCACCGCCAGCCGCTCCGCGTGGTTCTCCGGGGAGAGCCGGCGGCCGCGGTCCAGCGTGATCAGGCCGTGGAGCGCGCCCCAGAACACCTCGGTCAGCGTGCCCGGCGCCTGCCTGCCGGCCACCGGCTCGACCACCGCGTACAGGCCCGCGAACGCCTCCTGGAGCACCGGCGGCGTGTCGTCCTGGGCGAACGGCAGCTCCGAAGCCAGCGTGAACATCGCGTCGTAGAGCGCGGGCTTGGCCTCGGCGAAGGCGACGTACGCGCCCGCGACCCCTGCGACACCGCCTTCGCGGGCGGAAGCCAGCACCTCGGCCAGCTCGCCGAAACCCTCCAGCGCGGCCGCCGTCATGATCGCGTCCTTGCCACCGGGGAAGTGGCTGTAGAGCACCGGCTGGCTGTACTCGATCAGCGCCGCCAGCTTCCGGGTGGTGACCGCGTCCCAGCCCTCCGCTTCGGCGAGCTCGCGGGCCGCGGAGACGATCCGCTGTCCACGCTCGGTCCGGTCGCGCACTCGGCGCTGTCGCTGGGTCATGCCGGTGATACTAGCACCGCTAGACAAACTAGCGTCGCTAGATTAGCGTTGCTAGTATCGCTAGCAGCGCTAGAAAACTGGAGGGAACACCATGCTCGTCACCGGCTACGTCCTCGTCGGGATCGTCTCGCTCGGCATCATCTACGTCGGCCTCAACTACCTCTTCGCACCGGCCAAGATCGCCGCGGGCTTCGGGTTCACCGAGGTCCCCGAAAACGCCGAAAGCTTCCTCAACGTCAAGGGCGGCCGCGACGTCGGCGCGGGCCTGGTCCCGCTGGCCCTGATGCTCTACGGCGACCCGCACGCGCTGGGCTGGGTCATCCTCACCGCGGCCGTCTGGCCCCTCTTCGACATGCTGATCATCCTTCGCCACCGCGGGAAGAAGGCCATCGCGTTCGGCGTCCACGGCTCGACCGCCCTCGTGATGGTCGTCGCGGCCGCCCTGCTCCTGCTCGGCTGAACGTCGCGAATCGGACACGTGGGTTACGGTGGTTGGGTGAACGTCGAAGTAACTCCCCTGCCCGGCATCGGGGTCCGCAAGGACTTCAGCACCCGGACCGGCCGCCGCATCGGCGTCGTGACCCAGCGGGACGGCCACACCGAGCTCATCGTGTCCAAAGCCGATGACGCCGACGCCTGCGCCGCCTCGATCCCGCTGACCGCGGACGAGGCGGGCACGCTGGCCAACCTGCTCGGCGCGCCGCAGCTGGTCGCCCAGCTCACCGAAGAGCACCAGGACCTGCCGGGGATCAGCACGAAGCAGCTGCCGATCAAGCCGTCCGGCCCGTTCGACGGCCGGACGCTCGGCGACACCGCGATGCGCACGCGCACCGGCGTCTCGGTGGTCGCGGTGGCGCGGGCGGGTCAGGTCCACCCCTCGCCCACGCCGGACTTCGCCCTCACCGGCGGCGACCTGCTGGTGGCGGTGGGGACGAGCGAAGGTCTCGAGGCCGCCGTCAAGATCTTGAAGTACGGCTGAGCGCACGATGGACCACACCGCGCTGTCCCTGATCGAACTGGGGGCGGTCTTCTTCGTGCTGGGCGCACTCGGGCGCCTGGCCGGGAAGATCGGCCTCTCCCCCATCCCGCTCTACCTGCTCGGCGGCCTCTGCTTCGGCTCCGGCGGGCTGATCCCGCTGACCGACATCGGCGGCTTCACCCACCTGGCCAGCGAAATCGGCGTTGTCCTGCTGCTGTTGCTGCTGGGCCTGGAGTACTCCGCGGCCGAGCTGTTCACCGGGCTGCGCCGCTCCTGGACGGCGGGGGTGCTGGACATCGTCCTCAACGCCGCCCCCGGCGCGGCCGTCGCGCTGCTGCTGGGCTGGGGCCCGGTCGGCGCGATGGTGATGGCGGGTGTCACGTACATCTCGTCGTCCGGGATCGTCGCGAAGGTCCTCGGCGACCTCGGCCGGCTCGGCAACCGCGAGACGCCGGTGGTGCTGTCGATCCTCGTCTTCGAAGACCTCGTGATGGCGCTCTACCTGCCGATCCTCACGGCGGTGCTGGGCGGCGTCAGCTTCCTCGGCGGCCTGGAAGCCGTCGGGATCTCGCTCATGGTGATCACGGTGGTGCTGGTGATCGCGCTGAAGTTCGGCCGGTACGTCTCGGCGGCCGTCGACAGCCCGGACCGCGAGGTGTTCCTGCTCAAGGTCCTCGGCGCGGCGCTGCTGGTGGCCGGGCTGGCGTCGGCGATGCAGGTGTCGGCCGCGGTCGGCGCGTTCCTGCTCGGCATCGCGATCTCCGGCTCGACGGCGGAGAACGCGACGCACATGCTCGAGCCGCTGCGGGACCTGTTCGCCGCGGTGTTCTTCGTGGTGTTCGGCCTCAACACGAACCCGGCGTCGATCCCGCCGGTGCTCGGCTGGGCGGTCGTGCTGGCCGTGGTGACGACGTTGACGAAGGTCGGCACCGGCTGGTGGGCCGCGCGCCGCCAGGGCATCGGGAAGATGGGCCGCGCCCGCGCCGGAGCGGCGCTGGTGGCCCGCGGCGAGTTCTCGATCGTGATCGCGGGCCTGGCGGTGACAGCGGGCGCGGTGGACGGCGAACTGGCGGCGCTGGCCACGGCGTACGTCCTGCTGATGGCGATCCTCGGGCCGACGGCGGCGCGCGTCGTCGAGCCGGTCTCCCGCGCCCTGCAACGGAAATCGGCTGCGAAGACCGCGCCCGCTGAGGCAAGCTGACCCAGGTCCCGAGCGCCCCAATGTGGCCTTCGGTGCGTTCAACGCACCCAAGGCCGCCTTGGAGCGCTGGGGTCAGCGCAGGTCCGCCTGGCACGCCCGCGATCCCGGGCTTCGTCACGAGGCGTACTGCGCGGACCAGCTTCCCGATGCGGCCGGGGCCGTCCGCTGCGACGCCGTGCGGCTGCTGGACATCGTCGTGCACACCCCGGTCGAGACCCTGGCGCTCCACTCTCCCGGGCGAGCGGCTGAAGCTCACCTGGTCGCGCGACCCGGCGGCGGTGGCCCTGCCCGACCCCGCGATGCGCCGGATCCGCGAGTTCCCGGCGGTCCGCACGGTGTGGGTCTCCCACGCGCACCGGCCCGACACGGCGAGGGAACACCTGCTGGTGCACATCGCCGTCGACGAGGACCTGCCCTCGGCGTCGGCGGACCGGCTGATGGAGACCATGGCCCGGTGGGCATGCTGCCGTTGAACACCACGGCGCACGCCTCGGCCATCGCCGAGCTGGACGGCATGGGCCTGGACACCGTCCGGGCCGACCACTCGACCGGCCGCGTCGACGTCCTTTCCCGCGAGTACGACTAGCGCAGGTCCGCCCGGCCCGCCGACGGCACGAACACGCCACCGCCGAGGGACGGGTGGGTCGAGGCCGCCGGGACTACTCCGGCCAGCGGGACCGACACCGACGTCTTCGCCAGGTCCAGCGTCACCCGGCCCGGCTGGGCCGGCCCGCGGATGAAGCTGCCGTCCGTGCCGCCGATGACCAGCGCCAGCGCGTGGCCCTTCGGCACGACGTGGTCCGTGGAAGCCAGGTCGAACGTCATCGTGTACGGCGTGCCCGGAGTCAGGACCTGTTCCTGGGACAGGGAAGCGTAGTTCGCGAGGTCCGCCCAGCCGCGGCTGAGGATCGTGTAGTTCACCTTCTTCACGTCCGCGGACGCCACGCGGTAACAGGCGTCGTCGCCCGCCGTCGACGAGCCCCAGCAGTTCTCCGTCGTCCCCGTCTTGATGCCCTCGCCGCTGCCCGCGAAGTTGCGGATCGTCGCCGGGCCGAGGTCCACCAGCAGCGCCGAAAGCCGCGCCGACGCCGTGCTCGGCGTCGCCGTCACCGTGATCTTCGACGTCCCGGACACCTGCAGGGCCGAAGCCAGCGTTCCGGTCGAGTAGGTCAGCGCGGCGCTGCCCGGGTTGGTCACCCAGGTGTCTTCGCCGAGGTTCGGGTTGTCGGTGAACGACGCCGTCCCGCTCGCCGCCGCGGTCCCGAGCGTGCCGCCGGTGTGCGGCCGCAGTGCCGTGGTCACGGCGTTGGCGGCCGGGTAGGCGCTCTGGTCCACCCACTGGTCCGGCTGCCGCTCGACGCTGGCCTGCGGCCCGTTCTGGACGCCGTTGTCGAGGCCGAGCAGGTAGTGGTCGAACCACCGGTGCAGCAGGTCCACCCAGCCGTCGCGGCGGTAGTCGAACGGGTCGACGTGCCCGGTCTGCGACAGCCAGATCTTCTTCTCGACCTTCAGCGCGTCCCACCACTGCCCGAAGTGGATCGTCTTGACGTTGAGGTCGTTGACCCCGTGGGACAGCAGCACGCTCGCCCGCACGTTGCCCGCGTGGGTGACGTAGTCGCGGTCGGCCCAGAGCGGCCCGTAGTCGCCGTTGGCCGTCGCGCCCTGCCGGAGCACCTGGTTCTGCGCCGAGCAGTTCTGGCCGCTGTTGCGCGCTTCGACCGTCTGCGCCAGCCCGTCCGGGTTGAAGCCGAAGGTGGCGCCGTCGGAGCGGTAGTAGTCGTACCAGGAGCTGATCGCGGAGATCGGCACGATGGTCTTCAGCCCGGCGACCCCGGTCGCCGCGACGCCGTTGGCGATCGTGCCGTCGTAGGACTTCCCGATCATGCCGACGTTCCCGGTGCTCCAGCCCGCGCTCACGGCGCTGCCGCCGGTCTTCGCGCTGTAGCCGGTCGCACGGCCGTTGAGCCAGTCGACGACCTTGCGCGCCGAGTCGACGTCGGAGCTGCCGCCGACGTCCGCGCAGCCGGCCGACCGGTTCGTCCCGGCCAGGTCGACGAGCACCACGGCGTACCCGCGCGGCACGAAGTAGTTGTCGTAGAACAGCGGGAACTTCACCGGTTTCCCGGCGCTGTCGTACGTCTTCAGCTCGCTCTCGTTGCCGCGCCCGCAGCAGGAGTAGTACGGGCTCGCGTCCATGATCACCGGGACGCGGCCGGTCGCTTCACCGGGCCGCACGATGTCGGCGGCGACGCGGTCGGGCTTGCCGTCACCGTCCCCGTCGTGGCCGATGTCCACCCAGACGGTCTCGCGGATCGCCTTCGTGTAGTCGTAGACCGGTTCGCTCGCCCGGGGCGCCGCGTGCGCCACCCCGGGGAGGAACGTCGTGAAGAGGATGAGCGCGAGCAGTGCCAGACCGGGTCGCATGGCTCCACGCTGGCAGCGACGACGGGCTCGCGCCACGGCGGAAAGTCGGGACTGTGCCAACCGGGGCTTCGCCCCGGGCCGGGGGCTTCGCCACCCGGACCCCCGAAAAGCGGTCAGAGCTCGACGTTCCGGTAGAGCGCCCCGATCTCGCCCTTGGTGAGCCGCCGGATCGAGCCGACGCGCTGGTTGCCGAGCTGGACGTCGCCGACCGCGGTGCGGACCAGCTTCAGCACCGGGTGGCCGGTGTCCTTGAGCAGGCGGCGCACGATGTGCTTCTTGCCCTCGTGGATGACCAGCTCGACCAGCGACTTGCCGGAGTGCATGTCCTTGACCCGGAACTGGTCGACCTTGACGATGCCGTCCGGCAGCTCCCAGCCGCCCCGAAGCTCTTTGCCGAGCCCCCGCGGCACCAGGCCGTCGACCTCGGCGAGGTAGGTCTTGAGCACCCGGTAGGAGGGGTGCATCAGCCGGTGGCCGAGGTCACCGTCGTTGGTCAGCAGCAGCAGGCCCTCGGTGTTCTCGTCGAGCCGGCCGACGTGGACGACACCGGGGGTCTCCTCGTAGCGGCCGGCGAGGTAGTCGCCGACACACGGGCGGCCGCGGTCGTCCGACATCGTCGAGTGCACGCCCTTGGGCTTGTTCAGGGCGAGGTAGATGAGGTCGTCGCGCAGGTTCACGCGGGTGCCGTCGACGTGGATGACCGCCTCGTCCGGGTTGACGCGGCGACCCAGCTCGGTGACGACCTGGCCGTCCACCTCGACCCGGCCGGCCACGATCAGGTCTTCCGCCGCCCGCCGGGAGGCGACCCCGGCCTGCGACAGCACCTTCTGCAGGCGGATGCCGTCGGGGTGTTCACTGGATGTCATCGATGGTGTCCACTTCGGGTAGCAACGGAGCGATCGCGGGCAGGTCGTTCAGTGACGACAGCCCCAGTCGCTCCAGGAACAGCTCGGTCGTCACGTACAGCGTCCCGGTCGTCTCGGGGTCGGTCCCCATCTCTTCGATGAGGCCGCGCGCGAGCAGCGTCCGGATGACACCGTCCACGTTCACACCCCGCACCGCGGCGACCCTGGCCCGGGTCACCGGCTGCCGGTAGGCGATCACGGCGAGGCTCTCCAGCGCGGCCCGGGTCAGCTTCGACCGCTGGCCGTCCAGCAGGAGCTTCTCCACGAACGGGGCATGGACGTCCCTAGTGTAGAACCGCCACCCTTCACCGACGCGCCGCAGGTCGATCCCGCTGGTCCGGTCGGTGAACTTCTGCGCCATGGTCCGCAGCGCGACGACGATGCGGGACTTGGGTTGGCCGAGGGTTTCGGCGAGGAGCTCTTCACTCGCGGGAGAGTCGACGACCAGGAGAAGGGCCTCGAGAGCGGCTTCGAGGGCCTCGTCGGCGGTGAGGTCGGGGAAGGCGTCGGCGTCCCCGGCGGCGACCAGGTCGGACGCGGGGTCATCGGCGGGCTCGGGCTCAGCAGGCGCGGAGCTTTCACGTGAAAGCTCCGGCTCCTCGGCCTGGGCGGGCGCGGCAGGCTCCGACTCGGGCTCGCTCTCCGCGGCTTGCGCGGGCTCGGCAGCCTCAGGCTCAGGCTGGGTCTCCTCCGCGGGCTCGACAGGCTCGGGCTGCGTGAGCAGGGGCTCGACCGGATCCCCGTCCTCGGTCACCGGCTCGCCGGAGAGCGCTTCTTCCAGCGCCACCTCGGCCGCCGTCGCCGACGGCTCGTTCTCTTCGGAGGTCACCCGTACTCCTCTTCGTCTCCGGCGGCGCGGTCCAGCTCGGCCGCCGCGGAGGCTTCTTCCTTCGAGCCGCCCGTCCAGCGGACGTGCAGCTCGGCCAGTGCCTCGGTCTGCTCGAACTGGACCGTCGCCTCGCGGTAGAGCTCCAGCAGCGCCAGGAACCGCGCCACGATCTCGACCGTGTGCTCGCAGTCGTCGACCAGCTCGCCGAACGTCGCCTGGCCGCGCTCGGCCAGCATCACCCGCAGGATCGCCGCGTGCTCGCGGACCGAGATGCGGCCCATGTGGATGTGGGCGATCGACACCGTCGGCGGCGGCTTCGGCCGGAAGACCGCCACCGCGATCTCCGCGAACTTCGCCGGTGTCACGCCCAGCATGACCTCGGGCAGCAGCCCGACGAACCGCTCCTCCAGCGCCACCGACCGCGGGTAGCGCCGCAGCGCACCCTGCTCCAGCTCGCCGAACAGGGCCGCCACCTGCTTGTACGCGCGGTACTGCAGGATCCGCGCGAACAGCAGGTCGCGGGCTTCGAGCAGCGCGAGGTCGTCTTCGCTCTCGACCTCGGCCGACGGCAGCAGCCGCGCGGCCTTGAGGTCCAGCAGCGTCGCCGCGATGACCAGGAACTCGGTCGTCTCGTCGAGGTTCCAGTCGGTGCCCAGCGCCCGCGTGTACGCGATGAAGTCGTCGGTGACCCGGTGCAGGGCCACCTCGGTGACGTCGAGCTGGTGCTGCGAGATCAGCTGCAGCAGCAGGTCGAACGGCCCCTCGAAGTTGGCCAGCCGCACCTTGAACTTCGACGTGCTCAGTTCCTCGGTGTTCACGCCTTCGGGAATCATCCCGCCGTGCACCGTCTGGTGCTCTTCGGGAACCTCGTCCGCCGGAGCCGGTGCCGGGGAAGGCTCGTCCATCAGCCCTCGGTTTCGCCGCCGTCTGAGCCGACCACCCGCAGCCGCTGCACCAGCACCGACTCTTCGCCGTTCTGGTCGAAGTCCGCCAGCAGCACCGCGACGGCCTCGCGGACCAGCCGGCCGCGGTCCACGACCAGCTCGTGCTTGGCCCGCAGCGTCAGCCGGGCCTGTTCCATGGCCACGAGCTCGTCCCCGGACACGTACACGGTGATCTTCGCGTCGTGCTTGGTCCGGCCGGACCCGTGCGGGGCCGCGCTGCGGGCGAGCTGCTCCGTCCGGCCGTTGCCCGCCGGTTCGACGGGCTCGGCGGGCGCCGGCGGCGTCTGGGGCGGGAGGTCGAGAGCGGGACTGGAGGTGAGGCGGAAGAGCTCCGACGCTCCGGGCAGGGAGGCGCGCCTGCTCACCGAGCGATCACCTCGCGAGCAAGCTGGCGGTACGCCGCGGCGCCGGCCGACTTGGGCGCCCAGGTCGTGATCGGCTCACCCGCGACCGTCGTCTCGGGGAACCGCACCGTGCGGTTGATGACCGTGTCGAACACGGTCTCGCCGAATGCCTCCACCACGCGAGCCATGACCTCCTTCGAGTGCAGGGTTCTCGGGTCGTACATGGTGGCGAGAATCCCGACTATGTCCAGTTTGGGGTTGAGGCGTTCCTGCACCTTCTCGATCGTGTCGATCAGGAGCGCGACGCCTCGGAGACTGAAGAACTCGCACTCGAGCGGGATGATCACGCCGTCCGCGGCGGTCAGCGCGTTCACCGTGAGCAAGCCGAGTGAGGGCTGGCAGTCGACAAGAACATAGTCGTAGTCGTTCATGACCGGACGAAGGACCCGTAACAACGTGTGCTCGCGCCCTACCTCAGCGACGAGCTGGACCTCCGCCGCGGACAGGTCGATGTTGCTCGGCAGCAGGTCAACGCCGTCGACGCGGGTTTTCATCAGCACGTCGGTCGCGCTGACCGAGCGCTCCATGATGGCGTTGTAGACCGTCTGGTCCAGTTCGTGCGGCTGGATGCCGAGACCGACCGCGAGCGCGCCCTGCGGGTCGAAGTCGACGAGCAGCACCTTGCGGCCGTACTCGGCGAGGGCGGCGCCCAGGTTGATGGTCGACGTCGTCTTGCCGACGCCGCCCTTCTGGTTGCACATCGCCATGATCTTGGCCGGGCCGTGGCGCTCCAGCGGCGCCGGATCGGCGTGCTCGCGGATCGGGCGGCCGGTCGGCCCGATCCCTTCGAGCTTCACCTTCTTGCCGTTGCGCTCGCCCGGGTCGTCCCCGTCGTGCACGGCCGGGGTCGCGATCTTGACGTCGTTGAGGTTCGCCGCCGCCGACCCGGCGGACTCGGCCGGGTGGGCCGGCTGGTTCGGTGTCGACATGGCGGGAAAGCTCCTTGTTCGTCGAGTCCGCCGCAGCCTATGCGCGGAGCCGGAGCCCCGGCAAAGCAACGCGCCGGACCCGAGGGGGCAATGTCACTCGACCGTCGGTCCAGCGTAGGAAGGCTGTTGGCCCTCTATAGGGCCGTCTAGCCCAACGCCCGCGGATGCGCTGTCGCGTACACCTCGCGCAGCGTGTTGACCGTGACCAGCGTGTACACCTGCGTCGTGGTCACCGAGGCGTGGCCGAGCAGTTCCTGCACGACACGGACGTCCGCGCCGCCTTCGAGCAGGTGCGTGGCGAAGGAGTGGCGGAGCGTGTGCGGCGAGACCGCGGCGACGATCCCCGCCCGTTCGGCGGTGTCCTTGAGGACCTGCCACGCGCTCTGCCGCGAAAGCCGGCTGCCGCGGGCGTTGAGGAACAGCGCCGCGGTGCCGCGGCCGTGGGCGGCCAGCGCGGGCCGCGCGCGGACGGTGTAGGCGTGCAACGCGGCGAGCGCGGGACGGCCGATCGGGACCAGCCGCTGCTTGCCGCCCTTGCCGTCGAGCAGCACGGTGCGTTCGGTGTCGTCGACGTCGTCGACGTCCAGGCCGACCGCCTCGGAGATCCGGGCGCCGGTGGAGTAGAGCACTTCCAGCAGCGCCCGGTCGCGCAACGACCGGTCGCCGTCCGGCGGCGGGGTCTCCAGCAACCGCAGGACGTCGTCGACCGGCAGTGCCTTGGGCAGCCGCTTCGCGGGGGTCGGCGGCCGGACCTCGCGGGCGGGGTTGTGCTCGGTGAGGCCCTCGGCGTGCGCGAACTTGTGCAGGCCCCGCGCGGCGACGAGCGCCCGCGCGGCCGACGACGCGGCCAGCGGCTTGTGCTCGCCGTCGCCTTCCCGGAGAGCGGCCCCGAAGGATGTGACGTGCGCGGCGGTGACGTCGGCGATCTTCGCGATGCCCGCGCTGTCGAGGTGCGCGGCGTACCGGCGCAGGTCACGGGCGTAGCTGTCCAGCGTGTTGCGCGCGGTCCCGCGTTCGACGACCAGGTGGTCGAGATACGCGGCGATCGCCTCGGCCGTGCTGCCCGCGACTGCCACGTCGGACACCTTAGGCCGCGCGAGACCTGTGACCCGGCAGAAACCCCGTTCTCAGCTTGCCGCGGTTACCTTGGATTCATGGAGTCGGACCAGCTCCGCATCGGCACGGCCGAGCGCGAAGAAGCGGCGAGGCTGCTCGCCGACCACTTCGGCATGGGCCGCATCACGCCGGACGAGTACGAGACGCGGGTGACGGACGCCTACGCGGCGACGACCCTGGGCGACCTGCGGCCGCTGTTCGGCGACCTGCCGCAGCCGCATCCGGGGTTCTTCGGGCCGCCGCCGTCGCCGATGCCACCGCCGATGTCGATGCCGATGTACGCGCCGTCGCAGCCGATGCCGGTGCCGTACCCGCAGCCGGTCCCCTACTCCTACCGGTCGAAGACCGTCGCCGGCGTGCTGCAGATCGTGCTGCCCTTCGGCGTGGGCCGGTTCTACACCGGCCAGATCGGCCTGGGTCTGCTGCAGCTGTTCGTCTGCATGATCACTTTCGGCTTCGGCGTGATCTGGCCGATCATCGACGGCATCGCATTGCTGGCCAACGGCGGTCTCGACGCCGAAGGCCGCCCGCTGCGCCCCTGAGGCGGGACGCAGCGGAGCGGCTCAGATCTCCTTGCGCTTGGCGAACGCCGTCGGGCGGTCCTCCCACGGGGCGTCCGCCGGACGGGCCGGGGCCCCGCCGGTGACCACCGCGTGCGCGGCCAGCACCCCGGACACCGTGGCGCCGTTCACCAGCTCGCCCGCCAGGGCCATCCGCACGGCCTCGGCGAGCGGGAACTTCCGGATGACGAGGTCCGCCTCCTCCTCGCCGAGCACGTCACGGTCCACATCGGACAGTCCGCGGGCCAGGAAGACCCGCACCACCTCGTCGGTGAAGCCGGGTGACGCCGCGACGTCGACCAGCGTCACCCAGTCCGAGGCGGCCAGACCGGCCTCCTCGACGAGCTCGCGCTTGGCCGTCCCGACCGGGTCCTCGCCGAGGTGGTCGATCAGGCCCGCGGGCAGCTCCCACAGCCGGTGCCCGATCGGGTGCCGGTACTGGTGGATGAGCGTGACCCGCTGCGACTCGTCCAAGGCGACGATCGCCACCGCGCCCAGGTGCTCGATC
Organism: Amycolatopsis sp. NPDC104819; assembly: GCF_055583145.1. Lineage (NCBI taxonomy): Bacteria > Bacillati > Actinomycetota > Actinomycetes > Pseudonocardiales > Pseudonocardiaceae > Amycolatopsis > Amycolatopsis sp. NPDC104819. The sequence goes on from NZ_JBVJON010000008.1 coordinate 597,063, forward strand.
ACCTCGCGGACCGCGGTGCCGCCGCCCGGCATCACGACGTCGTCGATCCGCAGGCCGACGACCCGTCCGATGTGGACGTCACGGCTGGACGCGACGGTGAACTCGTGCTCGCCCGGCGCGGTCACCGGGCGGCCACGGGGGCTTCGGGCAGCTCGACCGGCAGCCGCTCGGCGACCTTGCGGTCCACCACGGCCTTGACGAACGCGCTGAACAGCGGGTGCGGCCGGGTCGGGCGGCTCTTGAGCTCCGGGTGCGCCTGCGTGCCGACGAAGAACGGGTGCTTGTCGGCGGGCAGCTCGACGAACTCGACCAGGCGGTCGTCCGGCGAGGTGCCGGAGAAGACCAGGCCGGCGTCGGTGAGCTGCTTGCGGTAGGCGTTGTTCACCTCGTAGCGGTGCCGGTGGCGCTCGGACACCTCGGTGGTGCCGTACGCCTTCGCGACCTGCGAGCCCGGCTTGAGCTTCGCCGGGTACGCGCCCAGGCGCATCGTGCCGCCCATGTCCCGCTCCCCCGCGACGACGTCGCGCTGGTCGGCCATGGTCGAGATCACCGGGTGCTTGGTGTTCTCGTCGAACTCCGACGACCCGGCGTCGGCGATGCCGGCCAGGTGCCGGGCGCCCTCGATGACCATGCACTGCAGGCCGAGGCACAGGCCGAGCAGCGGCACGCCGCGGGTGCGGGCGTACTCGATCGCGCCGACCTTGCCCTCGATGCCGCGGATGCCGAACCCGCCCGGGATCAGCACACCGTCCACATCGGACAGCACGGACGCCGCGCCGGACGCGGTCTGCGCGTCGTCGGAGGCGACCCAGACGATCTCGACCTTGGCGCGGTGGGCGAACCCGCCCGCACGCAGGGCCTCGGTGACCGACAGGTAGGCGTCCGGCAGGTCGATGTACTTGCCGACCACGGCGACCCGGACGACCTCGTTCGGGTTGTGCACCCGGTCGAGCAGGTCACCCCACACCGTCCAGTCGACGTCGCGGAACGGCAGCCCGAGGCGGCGGACGACGTAGGCGTCGAGCGCCTCGCCGTGCAGCACCTTCGGGATGTCGTAGATCGACCGCGCGTCCGGGCAGGCGATGACGGCCTCGGTGTCGACGTCGCACATCAGGCCGATCTTGCGCTTGAGGTCCTCGGGGATCTCGCGGTCGGCCCGGCAGACCAGCGCGTCGGGCTGGATGCCGATGTTGCGCAGCGCGGCGACCGAGTGCTGCGTCGGCTTCGTCTTCAGCTCGCCCGAGGGCGCCAGGTACGGCACCAGCGAGACGTGCAGGAAGAAGCAGTGGTCGCGGCCGACGTCGTGGCGGACCTGGCGGCACGCCTCGAGGAACGGCAGCGACTCGATGTCGCCGACCGTGCCGCCGACCTCGGTGATGACGACGTCCGGCGTCTGGCCGGCCTCGTCGGGCTCGGCCGCGGCGGTGATCCGGGACTTGATCTCGTCGGTGATGTGCGGAATGACCTGCACCGTGTCGCCGAGGTACTCGCCGCGGCGCTCCTTGGCGATCACCTCGGAGTAGACCTGGCCGGTCGTGACGTTGGCCTTGCCGTCGAGGTCGCGGTCGAGGAAGCGCTCGTAGTGCCCGATGTCGAGGTCGGTCTCGGCGCCGTCGTCGGTGACGAACACCTCACCGTGCTGGAACGGGTTCATCGTCCCGGGGTCGACGTTGAGGTACGGATCGAGCTTCTGCATCGTGACGCGAAGCCCGCGCGCGGTAAGGAGTTGTCCCAGGCTGGAAGCCGTGAGTCCTTTACCCAGAGAGGAGGCGACGCCTCCGGTGACAAAAACGTACTTGGTAGCCCGTGACTGAAGTCCCACGGGCCGCCAGCATATCCGAAGACTCCGGATCCGCGCGCCGGGACATGCCCGAACGTCGTTTTATGCCGTTGACCACCCGGCAGGGTGACTACGCGGCGGCCTTCGCGAGCTTCAGGCGCGGCCGCCCGGTCAGCGCCCGGCTGCCCGGCAGGCGCCGGAGCACCTCGACGATCAGGATCGTCAGCGCGATCGTGCCGACGTAGATGATCACGCTCAGCCAGGGCGCGCCGAAGCGCTCGGCCACGTGCGGGATCACCGGGCCGAGGAAGGCCAGCGCGAGCGGGTGGACCAGGAAGATGCTGAACGACCGGTTCGCCGCCCACGAGACCACCCGGGCCCCGCGGCCGCCTTCCCGGCGCCGCGCCGACCACCACGTGCTGAACGCGTAGATCGCCGCGATGACCGTGAGGAACCACGGGATCAGGTACGGCTGGAACGGGTCGCTGGCCACCTGCGGGAACGTTCCACTGTGGACGGTCCGGAGGTAGTACCACTCGGTGCCGGCCAAGACCGCGACGAGCGCGCCGCCGAGCAGCAGCCGGTGCCGGCCCGCCCAGGCGTGCACGGCCTCGAAGTGCATGGCCACCACGGCCCCGAACAGCGTGTAGAACTGGTAGGGCAGGATCGTGGCGTACAGGTGGGTGATCGTCTCGTAGCTGACACCCAGCGGCTGGTACGTCATGAACAACGTCACGCCGACCTGCAGCAGCCCGCTGCCGAGCAGCAGCCACTTGTGCTTGCCCGCGGTCGCCCGCAGCAGCTTCATCAGCAGCGGGAACAGCAGGTACACCTGCATCGTCACGAGCAGGAAGTACAGGTGGTACCAGGCGCCGCCGGTCACCAGGTCCTTCAGCAGCAGGCGCATCGACGCCTCGAGCGAGCCCGGCTGCTGCGTGCCGGTCACCAGCGAGAACGCCCAGAAGAACATCGTCCACGCCAGGTACGGCGTCGCGACCAGCGGCAGCCGCCGGCGCCAGAAGTCGCTCGCGGTCAGCTCGCGGCCGCGGTTCTGGAACACCAGCACGAACCCGGTCAGCGCGAAGAACGCCTCACGCGTGAAGTGCAGCGGGGTCTCGACGGCGTTCGCCCCGACGTCCTGGGCGAAGTTGGTCGCGCCCACCACGTGGATGAGGATCACGCACGCGAACGTGATCAGCCGGAAGAGGTCGATCTGGTGCAGGTACGGCGCTTTCCCACCCGGTCTCGTGGTCCGGGCGGGAGCTTCGAGAGTGGCCTGGGCAGTCGTCATCGTGCCGCCGTTCCGGCACCGTCGTCGGCGTGGTTCACGTTGTCAGACTTGCCACCCATTCTGTGAATTTCCCATGAAGGCACTGGGAAGCGCCTGTTGGCGGGGCCCCGGCGGGCTGTCGGATATGCCACGTCCGCTCAGGGAGCGGGGAGCCGTGGATCATGTTAACGCGTGAGCCCTCCGGTACCGAGCGTGACCTTCGTCATCACCCGGCCGGCCGCTCCGATCAGCGGAGAGCATCCCGATCGGCCTCCTCCCGGACCGCTTCGAGCGCACTCCGTAGTTCCGTCGTCCCGACCGAACCGAGGGCCAGCCGGAGCGCCTGCGGCACCGCCGTCGTCGTCGCGAACGGCTCCGCCGTCGAGACCGCGACCCGCCGCCGGGCCAGTGCCGCCGCGATCCGGTCCGGCCGGGAGTCCCGGGCCAGTGGCAGCCACCGGAAGTACGACGAGGGGTGCCCGAGCCAGGGCAGCCCGGCGAGCACTTCGGAGGCGAGCGCCTGGCGCCGCCGGGCGTCTTCGCGCTTGTCCGCCTCCAAGCGCTCGACGGTACCGTCGTCGAGCCAGCGGCGCGCGACGGCCACCGTCAGGGCCGGGGTGTTCCAGGTCGTCGCGCGGATCGCCGTCTCGACGGCTGGGACGAGCTCGACCGGCGCGGCGGCGAACCCGATCCGCAGCCCGGTCGCGACGCTCTTCGAGAGCCCGGACACGTAGACCGTGCACTCCGGGGCGAGCGCCGCCAGCGGCGGCGGGGCGTCGGCGGCCAGGTACGCGTACGAAGCGTCTTCGATGATCGTCACGCCGTGCCGCCGGGCGATCTCGACCAGCCGCGCGCGCTGCTCGGCGGAGAGCACCCAGCCGAGCGGGTTGTGCAGGGTCGGCATCGTGTAGACCGCGCGGACGCGGCGCCGCCGGCAGAGCCGGTCGAAGGCGTCGAGGTCGGGACCGCCGTCGGTCACCGGCACCGGCGCGACCTCCAGCCCGAGCGTGCGCGCGAGCACCCGGAACCCGGGGTAGGTGACGGCGTCGGCCGCGACGACGTCCCCCGGGGAGAACAGCGCCATCGCCGTCACGGCGAGGCCGTGCTGGGCGCCGCCGGTGATCAGCACCCGCTCTCGGCCGACGTCCAGCCCGCGCAGCCGCAGGTGCCGGGCGACGGCGGCCCGGTCTTCGGCGCGGCCGCGGTGCGGCTGGTAGCGCAGCAGCGCGTCGAGATCGCCCGCTGTGGCGAGGTCCCGCAGCGCCTGGCGCAGCAGGTCGGCCTGCCCGGGCACGGCCGGGTAGTTGAAGCTCAGGTCGACGGCGTCGGCCGCCACCGACCGCTCGTCGGCACCGTCCCCGGCGGCCAGGTCGCGGACGAACGTGCCCCGCCCCTGTTCACAGCTGACCAGCCCCATCGCTTCGAGCTCGGCGTAGACGCGGGACGCCGTCACGACGGCGATGCCCTCGTCCGCGGCCAGCCGGCGGTGGGTGGGCAGCCGCGCCCCGGCCGGCCACCGCCCGGCCCGGATCCCCGCCGCGAACGTGTCGACGACGCCCTTGTACTTCGGCACCCGCACGCACCCGATTGTAGGCAGGACAATTTGTGGACTGTCCTGGATCGGCGGCCTTAGCGTGGCCGCCATGCACACCGCGATCCTGACCTTCGACGGCTACAACGAACTCGACTCGCTGATCGCCCTCGGCGTCCTGAACCGGGTGCCCGGCTCACGCGTGTCGATCGCAAGCCCGGCCCCGCGTGTGACGTCGATGAACGGTGTCACGATCGACGCCGCGATCGACCTCGAGGAGGCGTGCGCCGCCGACGCCGTCATCGTCGGCAGTGGCGCGCGGACCCGCGAAGTCGTCGAGGACCCGGCGATCATGGCCACGCTGAGCCGGCTCGACCCCGCCCGGCAGCTGCTGGCCGCGCAGTGCTCCGGCACGCTCGTCCTGGCGAAGCTGGGACTGCTCGCCGACGTGCCCGCGTGCACCGACCTGACGACCAGGCCGTGGGTCGTCGCTGCCGGGGTCGAGGTGCTGAACCAGCCGTTCTTCGCCCGCGGCACACTCGCTACCGCGGGCGGCTGCCTGGCCTCGACCTACCTCGCGACATGGGTCATCGCACGGCTCCACGGCCTCGAAGCCGCCGAGCACGCGATGCACTACGTCGCCCCGGTCGGCGAGAAGGAGGACTACGTCGCGCGAGCGCTGCGCAACGTCACGCCCTACCTGGAGCCGGCGGTGGCCTGATCCGTGCCGAAGAGCGACGTGAGCGTCACTTCCCGGTTGACGCGCACGTGCTCGACGGCTTCGGCGTGCGCGCGCTCCGCGTCGCCCGAGGCGATCGCGTCGTAGAGCCGGCGGTGCTCGTCGAGCAGCTCGGTCCAGTGCTCGTTCTGGCTGGTCAGCCAGCGGAGCCGGCCCTGCAGGGGCTGCAGCATCGTGGTGAGCAGCGTGTTGCCCGCGATGGCGACGATCTCGTCGTGGAAGCGCGAGTTGAGCACGGTGATCTTGGCGGCGTCGCCACGGGCGGTCGCGCGGGCGGCGTCGGCCAGCATCCGCTCGAGCCGCTTCAGCTCCGGCGCGCCCGCCCGTTCGGCGGCGCGCCCGGCGGCGAGCCCTTCGAGGGCCTCACGGACGTCGAACAGCTCCTCGACGTCGACCCGCGCCAGCTGCCGGACGACGATCCGCCGCGCCGACTGCTCGACGAGGAACCCTTCGGCTTCGAGGCTGCGGATCGCCTCGCGCACGGGCACCCTGGACACACCGAGGTCCTCGGCCAGCTCCCGCTCGACCAGCCGGTCGCCCGGGCGGAGCCGGCCGGTCAGGATGCGCTCGCGCAGCTCGTCGCGCACCCGCTGCCGGGTGGCCGCGAGGGGTTGCCGCTCGCTCGCCGTTGTCACCGGTTCCCTCCCTCAACATGCCTGTAACACAAGTTTACGGGCCGGAGGGTTGACGACGGCGGACGTGAGGGTGATATTTGGGATGCCAAATTTTGGTATCCCAAATCGCCGTCGCTGCACGTCGATCGGAGGCAAGCATGACCGCCGCCCCGCTCACCGAATCCCAGCAAGAGACGAGCTCACCGCCGGATCCCCGGCTCTGGAACGAAGACCTCGCCCCCGCGAAAGACCGCCGGTGGAAGGTCTACGACATCTTCGCGCTGTGGATGTCCGACGTGCACAACCTCGGCAACTACACCTTCGCGGCCGGGCTGTTCGTGCTCGGCCTGTCGGCCTGGCAGGTCTTCACCGCCCTGCTGTTCGGCTTCGTGATCATCTACGTCGGCATGAACCTGATGGGCCGGATCGGGCAGCGCACCGGTGTGCCGTTCCCGGTCGTGGCGCGGATCAGCTTCGGCACGTTCGGCGCCAACCTGCCCGCGCTGATCCGGGCGGTCATCGCGATCTTCTGGTACGGCATCCAGACCTACCTCGCGAGCGTCGCCATCACGCTGCTCGTGCTCGCCATCGACCCCGGCCTGAAACCGTTGACCGAGCACGGTTTCCTCGGCCTGCACGCGCTCGGCTGGATCTGTTTCGTGGCCCTGTGGGCAGTCCAGGCGCTCATCCTGACAAGGGGCATGGAGTCCGTGCGCAAGTTCCAGGACTGGTGCGGCCCGGCGATCTGGGTCGTGATGATCGCCCTCGCCGTCTGGATCCTCGCTGCCGGGCACTGGAACATTTCCCTGACCAGCAGCCCGAAACAGCTTTCGACGGGTGAGCAGATCCGGCAGTGGTTCGGCGCGGCCGGGCTCATCCTGGCCACCTACGGCACGCTGATGCTCAACTTCTGCGACTTCTCCCGCTTCGCGCCGGACCAGAAGACGGTGAAGCGCGGCAACTTCTGGGGCCTGCCGATCAACTCGACGGCGTTCGCGCTGCTGTCGGTGATCGTCACCGCGGGCAGCATGCAGGTGTTCGGCGAGGCCATCACCGACCCGGCGGAGCTGTTGTCGAAGGTGCACAACACTCCCGTGCTGATCGTCGGCGCGCTGACGTTCGCCATCGCCACCATGGGCGTCAACATCGTCGCGAACTTCGTCTCCCCCGCCTACGACCTGGCCAACATCTGGCCGAAGCGGATCTCCTTCACCATCGGCGGGATGATCAGCGCGGTCGCCGCGCTGTGCGTGCTGCCGTGGAAGCTGTACTCCTCGCCGACGGTCGTCAACTACTTCCTCGGCGGGCTCGGCGCGTTCCTCGGGCCGCTGTTCGGCATCATGATCGTCGACTACTACCTGATCCGCCGCGGCAAGGTCGACGTCGCGCAGCTGTTCGTCGACGGCGGGATCTACCCCCGCGTGAACCCGCGCGCGCTCGTCACGTTCTTCCCGACCGCCGCGCTCGCCGCGGTGATCGCGCTGGTGCCGTTCTTCGCCCCGGCCGCGCCGTACTCGTGGTTCATCGGCACGGCGTCGTCGGCGTTACTGTACTTCGCGGTCTCGAGGAAGCACCGATGAAGATCGTCGTCACCAACTGCAACACCACCGAGGCGATGACGAAGGAGATCGAAGCCGGGGCCCGCGCGGCCGCGAGTCCCGACACGGAGATCCTGGCGCGGACCCCGAAGTGGGGCCCGGAGTCGGCCGAGGGGTGGCTGGACAGCTTCCTGTCCGCCGCAGCGGTGCTGGACCTGTTGCGGGGCCTGGAAGAACCGTTCGACGCGGTGGTGCTCGCGGGGTTCGGCGAGCACGGCCGGGAAGGCGCGCGCGAGCTGCTGGACGTCCCGGTCGTCGACATCACCGAAGCCGCCGCGCACCTGGCGTGCCTGCTCGGCCGCCGCTACGGCGTCGTGACCACTTTGGACCGGACGGTCGGGCTGATCGAGGACAGCCTGCACACCGCCGGGGTCGCGCGGAACTGCGTCACGGTCACCGGCGCCGGGCTGGGTGTGCTGGAGCTGACCGACGAACGCCGGACGGAGTCGGCGCTGCTGACCGCCGGCCGTCGGGCGCGGGACGCCGGGGCGGAGGTGCTCGTGCTCGGCTGCGCCGGGATGACCGGGCTGGACCGGAAGATCGCCACGATGCTGGACATCCCGGTGATCGACGGCGTCGCGGCGGCCGTCCGGCTCGCCGAGTCGCTCGTCGGCCTCGGGCTGAAGACCAGCCGCGCGGGCTCTTACGCCAAGCCGCTCGACAAGCGCCGGACCTGGCCCGATTGACACCCACCGCACGGGGACGCCAGAATCCCCCTCAGCCGTACCGCCGCCCGGTGACGACGTGGGGATCTTGACGTCCCCGGAAGGCGGTCGACGTGCGAAGGCTCCGCGTTCTCGGCGCGATGGCGGTATCCGCGAGTATGCTCCTGGTCCCGATCAGCGGAACGGCGGCCGCCGCGTCGCCACCGCACACGATCGTCACCGACGGCGCCAAGCTCGCGAACATCAAGCAGGCGCTGCGCGGCGGGCACGCGTCCCAGGCCCAGCGGGACGCGCTGAAAGTCGTGCTGGCCAAGGCGAACACCGCGCTGACGGCCGGGCCGTGGTCGGTGCTGGACAAGCCGACCGCGCCGCCGAGCGGCGACAAGCACGACTACCTGAGCCAGGCGCCGTACTGGTGGGCGAGTGAGAAGACCCCGGAAAACCCGCAGGGCTGCCCGTACGTCAACAAGGACGGCCAGCGCAACCCCGAGGCCGACGCGATCACCGACCACACCTACCGGATGGTGGCCTGGGACGCGATGTACTACCTCTCGCTCGCCTGGTACTACACCGGCGACGCGAAATACGCGAAGCGGGCGGCACTGGACATCCGGACCTGGTTCCTCGACCCGGCCACCAAGATGAACCCGAACATGACCTACTCGCAGATCATCCCGTGCAAGACCACGATCAGCGGCACCGGGATCATCGACTCGACGCAGTCGTTCAGCCAGGTGCTCGACGTCTTCGCCCTCCTCGACGGCGGCGCGCCGGGCTGGACCGGCAAGGACCGCGACGGCGTCAAGGCGTGGCTCACGCAGTACCTGAACTGGATGCAGACCAGCCCGCAGGCGAAGCTGGAACTGGCCGCCACCAACAACCACGGCACCTTCCTCGACATGCAGAACGCGACGATCGCCGCGTACCTCGGCAAGCGGGACACGGCGAAGAAGATCGTCCTGGACGCCGAGAAGAAGCGGTTCCCGGTGCAGTTCGCCGCCGACGGCAGCCAGCCGCTGGAGCTGTCGCGGACGATGTCGTGGCACTACGTCAACTTCAACCTCACCGCGTGGGGCCGGATGGCGGAACTCGGGAAGAACCTCGGTGTCGACGTCTGGAAGTACACCGCGCCGAACGGGGTGACCCTGCGCAAGGTCGTCGACCAGCTGATCCCGGGCGCGCTGCAGGGCGCCGCGGGCTGGCCGCACCAGCAGATCGGCGTGTTCGACCAGTCGATCGCGGCGGACATCTTCCACGCCGCGGCCGCGGCGCTGAAGAAGATGCCGCTGCCCGCCGGCGGGGACACCTGGCCGGTGCGCGTGTCGTGCTTCCCGCTCGACCCGCCGCTCAAGTAACCCCTACCAACGCTGGGAAATCCGGACACCACACCCCATAGCGCACGCTTCGCGAGATTGGTCTAGTCCAAAGTATTGACACTCGGTGTCCTCGCGCGCACATTCATGACCGGGGCCGGACCCGCTTCGTGAAGAACCGTCGCGTACGCCCTCTCCCGCGCCGTCGCGGCCGGGAGAGGGCCGTCCGCCTGCGCGAGGAGACAGCATGGCCAGAGGAGTTTCCCGAAGACTGGCGTGGTTCGCCGCCGCCGCGGCCGCCGTGGTCGTGGGCGCGCTCACGATCGCCGGACCGGCCGCCCAAGGCGCCGCCGCGGCGACCTCCGGCGGGGTCCGGATCGCCTACTTCGACCAGTGGTCCATCTACCAGAACGCCTACTACCTGAAGAACGTCGACTCCATCGCCAACAACCTCGACTACCTGCTCTACGACTTCGAGAACATCGACCCCACCAACCACACCTGCTTCGAAGCGACCAAGGCGACCACGCCGGACCCGGGCGGCGAGACCGACCCGAACGCCGGCGACGGCGGCGGCGACCAGTTCGCCGACTACCAGAAGTCGTTCGGCTCCGACATCAGCGTCGACGGCACCGCCGACGTCTGGAACCAGCCGGTCGCCGGCAACTTCCACCAGCTGCAGGAGCTCAAGGCGCGGCACCCGAACCTCAAGGTGCTGCTGTCGATCGGCGGCTGGACGTACTCGAAGTACTTCTCCGACGCCGCCGCGACCGACGCCTCGCGCAAGAAGTTCGTCAGCTCGTGCCTCGACATGTTCATCGAGGGCAACATCCCGGCGGCCGGCGGGTACGGCGGCCCGGGCACCGCGGCGGGCATCTTCGACGGCATCGACATCGACTGGGAGTACCCGGCTTCCCCGACCGGGCACGTCGGCAACCACTACAGCGCCGCCGACACCGCGAACTACACCGCGCTGATGGCGGAGTTCCGCAGTGAGCTGGACGCGTTGGGCGGCAAGCACTACGCGCTGTCGGCCGCGTTGCCGGGCGGCCAGGACAAGATCGCGAAGATCCAGACCGACAAGATCGGCCAGTACCTGGACTTCGGCAACGCGATGACCTACGACATGCACGGCGCGTGGGACGCGACCGGGCCGACGAACTTCCAGGACCCGCTGTACTCGTCTCCGAGCGACCCGTCGGGCACGATCCCGCCGGGCACCGAGAAGTACACGATCGACTCGGTGGTCAAGGACTACCTGCACGGCAACAGCGCGTACGGCATCGCGGGCGGCTTCCCGGCGAACAAGCTGACACTGGGCATCCCGTTCTACTACCGCGGCTGGACCGGCGTCCCGGCCGGCTCGAACCACGGGCTCTACCAGTCCGCTTCGGGCCCGTCACCCGGCCACGCGTTGAGCGGCAACGTCCCCGGTGTCGCGATGTACAAGGAACTGTCCGGCCTCGTCGACAACCCGGCGGACACGTACTGGGACCCGGTCACGCAGTCGGCCTGGTTCTACGACGGCACGAACTTCTACGGCGGCTCGTCGGCGCAGTCGATCAAGGCCCGCACGGACTACATCCACTGCACGGGTCTCGGCGGCGCGATGATGTTCTCGCTCTACGACCTGGACCCGGGTTCGACGCTGTTCCACGCGGTGGTCAACGGCTTGGCGGCCTCGACGCCGAACTGCTCGACCCCACCGCCGACCACCACCCCGACGACCCCCACCACACCCACGACCCCGACTACTCCGACAACCCCCACCACCCCGACCACGCCCACCACGCCGACCACCCCGACAACGCCGCCGTCGATGCCCGCGTGGGCCCCGAACACGGCGTACGCGACGGGTGCGAAGGTGACCTACAACGGCGTCACGTACACGTGCCGGCAGGCCCACACCTCACTGGTGGGCTGGGAACCGCCGAACGTCCCGGCGTTGTGGCTCGCGAGCTGACCGTCAGTTCCCCGCGGGGTTGCTGACTCCCGGTGCGGGGGCCTGGGCGTTGCCGGCGATGCCGTAGCGTCCAGCGCCCCCGTCGAGCTGTTCCTTCAGCGCCAGCACGGTGCTCACCCGTCCGGCGGAGGTGTCCACGTTGTCCACAGTGGACAGGATCGACGTCGCCGAGGTGTCGGCGCGGACCACGCCCAGCGCGCCGGTGCCTTCCGCGGAACCGGCGTCACCGGCCAGGACCGTGCCCGCGCCGGTGCGGTCGAGCTGGGTGGCGAAGCGGGCGATCGTCGCCGCGCGGTCACCCGCGCCGTCGCCGGTCGCCTGGGCGCCGGTGAGCACGACCGCCAGCTGCGCCGGCTTGACGTCCGGGCCCGCCTTGACGAACCCGCCGTCGGTGAGCCCACCGAGGGCGGCCGCCAGCTCCTCCCCCGAGGACTGCGGTTTGGCCGTGGTCTTGTCCAGCAGCAGCACGGATCCGAGCAGCGCGCCGGCCAGCGTGCCGGAGTCGCCCGCGGTCGGGAACTTCGACCCGGCGGGCTGCAGCCGCGTGACGACGTCGCGGAGCTGGTCGGCCTTGTCGGGGTCGGCGAACGCGGCGGTCAGCTGCACCTCACCGGTCACCGAAGCGCCGGACTGGCCGATCAGCTGCTTGAGCGCGTCCCGGTCGGCCGGGCGTGCGTCCTCGGTGGTCACCAGCACCACCGACCGCTTGTCCAGCACCCCGGCGACGACCTTCGGCCCCATCGCGCCGGCGAACGCGTCCGCGTCGGCCAGGCGGGCGTTGAGCGCGTTGCGCTGCGCCTCGAGGTCGGAGACCTGGCTGCCCAGGTCCTTCTTCTCCCCCGCCAGCCCGGACAGCAGCGAGCCGTTCAGCGCGGTCGAGCCGAGCACGACCCCGACGGCGAGCGCGAGGAAGCAGGCGGCGATGGAAACGACGTGGTAGCGCAGCGAAATCACGTGAACAGTCCCTTGACCCAGGCGGCGAGCGAGTTCCAGGTGTGCCGGAGCCAGTCCAGGTAGACCGAGCCGACGTCGGACACCAGCAGAGCCGCGGCGACGACCACGACCGCGGCGAGCACGAGCAGGACGACCGCGCCGATCGACACCCGGCTGCGGTGCAGCGTCGCCACCGCTTTCCCGTCGACGAGCTTCGTGCCGAGCTTGAGCCGGGTCAGGAACGTCGACGGGTTCGAACCGGACCGGCCGTGGTCGAGGAACTCGCGCAGGGTGGCCTGGAAGCCGACCGTGACGACGAGGTTCGCGCCGTGCGCGTCGGCCAGCAGCAGCGCGAGGTCTTCGGCGTTGCCGGTCGCGGGGAACGTCACCGCACCGATGCCGAGGTCCTGGATCCGTTCGACCCCGGGCGCGTGCCCGTCGGGCTGCGCGGGAACCACGACCTCCCCGCCGCCGCGCAGGGTGACGGTGCCGATGCCGGTCGGGTCGCCGACGATGACGTCCGGCTTGTACCCCTGCACCCGCAGGGTGTCCGCGCCGGCGTCGACGCCGATCAGCACCGGCCGGTGCTCGGCGACGTACTTCTTGAGCTTCTTGAGGTCCTCGGCATGCCCGTTGCCGCCCGCGACGACCAGCACGTGCCGGTCGCGGATGGCCACCTTCAGCTCCGGCACGCCGACGCCGTCGAGGATCAGGGTGCGCTCGCGGCGGAGGAACTCGATGGTGTTGGCCGAGAACGCCTCCAGCTGCGTCGACATCCCGGCCTTGGCCTCGATCATCTGGTCCGCGACGCTGTCGGCGGTCTGCTCGATGCCGGAGGCGACCTGGCGCTCGCCGACGAACACGAGGCCGTCGTGCAGCCGCAGCTTCGTGCCGTCCTTGATCGTGCGCAGCAGCTCACCGCCGACCGAGTCGACGAGCGGGACGCCGGCGGCGATCAGGATCTCGGGGCCCAGGTTCGGGAACCGGCCGGAGATCGACGGCGACGCGTTGACCACGCCGGCGACCTCGGCCTCGACCAGGGCGTCGGCCGTCTGGCGGTCGAGGTCCAGCTGGTCGAGCACGACGATGTCGCCGGGACTGATCCGGCGCAGCAGCTCCCGGGTCCGGCGGTCCACGCGGGCGACGCCGGTGATCCCCGGGAGGGGTTCTTGGTTCCGCGTGAGCAAGCCGGTGAGCTTCATGTGGCCGATGGTGACAAATTTGCTCGTGGGACGATGTGCGCCACGCCGTAGCCGAGGTGACTCGTTGTGGTGACCTCCCCCGCACGGGTCAGGCCTCGGACTCCTCCGAAAGCGACCCGAAACCGAGGTTCACCCAGGGGCTCGCCGGGTCCTGAAGGAGCTGGTGGTGGACCCGCACGGCCGCCGGGTACCACTCGCCGAACTCGTCGTCCTCGGCGTGCAGCACCCGGCCCATGACGTACCCCGCCGACAGGTCGGCCCATGACTGGTGGTAGCGACGCGCCAGCGAACCCGCCTCGAGCACCATCAGCTCGGCGGTCAGCGCGTCGCAATAGCCGGCCGCCAAGCCCCAGCGAGCGATGTTGACCGCGCGGCCGACGTCCCAGGACAACGCCGTCGTGACGAACCCGTCCGCGTCGACCAGGCCGTCGGCCCGGAACCGCTGCTCGCACCGCGACACCCGGCGGACGGTGTGGCGCAGCTCGTCGGCCTGGTCGGCCGCGTCGTTCTCCGCGCACCACCGGTCCACCAGCTCGGCCCAGGTCAGCGGGTCGAGCTCCCCGCCGGTCAGGCCGTACTCGGCGGCGAACCGCAGGCGCAGCATCAGCACCAGGTTGCCCGGGGTCAGCGCGTACCCGTCGCCGATCAGGTCGGCCATGGTGGCGCGCCAGCCCGGCGGGTCGGGCACGCCCCACCAGTCCCGCAGGCCCCGGACCTCGGCGACGTAGTCGTGGTAGCGGGCGTCGAGCACGTTCCACGGCGCGGCGTTCAGCACCGCCAGGTGCGCGCCGCAGGCGAGGGCGTGCGCGATCGGCCCTTCGAGATGCCCGTACGGCGCGGTGATCAGCCGCTCGACCTGCTCCTCCAGCGGCGTGACGTCGTCGAGGTGCCCGTCGAGCCACGGCTGCAGCGTCGCGCCCGGCAGCCGCCACTCGCCCCGCGTGCCGCGGTTGAACACGACCCGCTCGTGCCGCCCGACCCCATCGACCGCCCAGTCCAGCGCGCCGCTCATGGCCACCACGTCCGAGCCGAGGTCCGGCAGGGCGCCGCGCGTGAAGACCTGCAGGAACTCGTCACCGCCGGTCTCGAAGTAGACGTTCGGGAAGGTCTCCGCGCGCTCGTCGAGGATGCTCAGCGCGTCCACCCGCCGGATCGGGACGAACAGCTCTTCCCCGGCGAGCAGGCCGAGGTAGCGGTCGAGGTCGCCGTCCCGCCGCGCGGCGGCGAGCTGGGCTTCGAGGTCGGCCGGCGGCGGCACGATCACGGGGCGGCTCCCTCCGCTCGGCCGGTCAGCACGACGAGCTTGCCCGCCGTCCGGTTGTGCTCCAGGTCGTCGTGCGCCTGCCGGATCTCCGTCATCGGGTACACCTTCGCGGGGCCGAGGCTCGTTTCGCCGGCGGCGATCCGATCGAGGTGGCGCTGGAGGACGGAGGCGGGCAGGTCGTCCGCCTCACCACCATAAGCGGTCAACCGCACCCCGGCGGGAAGGTATCCGATCGGATAGAAGTTCGAGATCGTCCATTGGTTGGACAACATGCCGGCGAAGCAGACCGTGCCGTGCACGCGCGTGGCGTTCAGGGTGTCCGGCAGGGTCGGGGTGCCGACCAGCTCGAGGGCGGCGTCGACCCCTTCGGGCGCGATCTTCCGGACCTGCGCCGCGACATCGCCGTCGTCGGAGAGCGGGTGGTCGACGCCGTGTTCGCGCAGGGTGCCGAGCCGGTGCGGCTGCCGGGTGGTCGCGAAGACCGTGGTGCCGAGGTCCTTCGCCAGGGCCGCCGTAGCGAAGCCGAGCGCGGAGGTGCCCCCGCGGATCAGCAGCGTCTGGCCCGCCTTGAGGTCGAGGCCGGTGGTGAGCGAGCCGTACGCGGTCTGCAGCGTCTCCGGGACCTGGCCGAGGACCGCCCACGGCAGGTCCGAGCGGAACGGGATGACCTGCCCCTTCGGCACCACCGTGTATTCGGCGTACCCGCCGTCGAAGGTGCGGCCCATCCCGCCCATCATGGTGGCGACCTGCTGCCCGGGCGTGAGTTCCCCGTCCGGGTCGGCGTCGACCACGCCGACGGCCTCGATGCCCGGCACGCGCGGGAACGTCACGCCGTCGGCCAGGCCGAGACGGGTGTGCAGCTCGGAGCGGTTGAGGCCGAACGCCCGCACCGCGATCCGCACCCAGCCGGGTTTCACCTCGGGCAGCGGGAGGTCGGTGAGTTCGAGGTTCTCGACGGGACCGGGTTCCCGGAGGACGACTGCGCGCATCGTGGACCCTTTCTTCGCAAGCGAACAGTCCGCACAACAACTGTCCGCGCGAGTACTATTCCCGGGGTGAGCTTGTCCCGGGACCACGACGAGGCCTGGCGCGGCTTCCTGCGCTCGTCGGCCCTGCTGCTGCGGGTCCTCGACGCGGAGCTGCGCACCGAGCACGGCATGACACACCGGACGTACGACGCGCTCGTCCAGCTGTCGGAGGCCCCGGACCGGCGCCTGCACATGAAGGACCTGGCCGACGCGCTGGTCCACAGCACCAGCGGCCTGACCCGGCTCGTCGACGGCTTGGAGCGCGAAGGGTACGCACAACGCGAAGTGGACCCGGGCAACCGCCGCGCCACCCTGGTCGTGTTGACGCCGAAAGGCTTGGCGGCGCTGGAGAACGCCTGGCCGACACACGTCCGCGGCGTGCAGCGGTACTTCGCCGACCACGTCAGCGCCGAGCAGGCGCAGGTGCTGGCGGCGGTGTTCCGCGCCATCACCGCGGACCTGGACGCCGGCTGACCCGCCCTACTTCTTCTTGGCCCGCTTGCGCTTCGGCTCGAAGTCGGCCTTGTCCTTCTCCGCCGTCGCCAGGAGCTCCTCGGCGTGCGCGCGGCCCGTCTCGTTGTCCATGCCCGCGAGCATCCGGGCCAGCTCGCTCACCCGGTCGGACTGGCTCAGGTTCTTCACACCGCTGCGCGTGACCCCGCCGGTGTGGCCCTTGTCCACCACCAGGTGCTGGTCGGCGAACGCGGCGACCTGCGGCAGGTGCGTGACCACCAGGACCTGGTGGGTGCGCGCCAGCCGGGCCAGCCGGCGGCCGATCTCGATCGCCGCGCGGCCGCCGACCCCGGCGTCGACCTCGTCGAACACCAGCGTCTGCACCGTGTCCGCGTGCGCGAGGACCACCTCGATCGCCAGCATCACCCGCGACAGCTCACCGCCGGACGCGGCCTTGTGCACCGGCAGCGGCGGCGCGCCGTCGTGCGCGCGCAGCAGCAGCTCGACGTCGTCGACGCCCTCCGCGCCCGCGTGCACCGCGCGGCCGTCGAGCACCAGCGCGTGCGTGTCGCCGTGCTCGGCCGGGCGCTGCTCGACCGTCACCTCGATCGCGGCCTGGCCCATCGCCAGCCCGGACAGCTCCCGCGTGATCTCCGCGGCCAGCTCGGCGGCGGCCTTCTCGCGGGCCGCCGACACCTCGACGGCGTGCGCGGCCAGCTGCACCGCGAGCTGGTCGCGCCGCATGCCCAGCTCCGCCAGCGCCTCTTCCGAGGTGTCCATCGACTCCAGGCGGCGCCGGGCGTCGTCGGCCCAGGCGAGCACGCCGTCGACGTCCGCCGCGTACTTGCGCGTCAGCCGCTTGAGGTCGCCCTGGCGCGCCAGCACCTTCTCCAGCAGCGCCGGGTCGGCGTCCAGCGTCTCGACGTAACTGCCCAGCTCGGCGCCGACGTCGGCCAGCAGCACCGACGCCTCCTCCAAGCGCGGCGCCAGCTCCCGCAGCACGGCGTCCTCCGACGTCGAGAGCCGCCGCAGCGCCTCCGAGACCAGGCCGGCCGCCCCCGGGGCGTCCGGGTCACCGTCCGGGGAACCGGACACCGCGACGTGCGCCTCGGTCGCGGCCGCGCGCAGCTCGTCGACCGCCGCGAGTCGCTTGATCTGCCCGGTGAGCTCGACGTCTTCGCCCGGCTCCGGCGCGACGGCGTCGATCTCGGTCAGCCCGTGCTTGAGCAGGTCGGCCTGCTGGGCCAGCTCCCGCGAGCGCGTCGACCGCTCGGTCAGCTCGGCGATCACCGCCAGCCACTCGGACCGGACCTCCTGATAGGCCCGCAGCGGCTTCGCCACCGCGTCACCGGCGAAGCGGTCGATGACCGCGCGCTGCTCGGCGGGCCGCAGCAGCCGCAGCTGGTCGTTCTGCCCGTGCACCGCGATCAGCTGCTCGGACAGCTCCGCGAGCACGCCGACCGGCACGGACCGGCCGCCCAGGTGGGCGCGGGACCGGCCGTCGACGGCGACCGCGCGCAGCGCGATCACACTGCCGTCTTCGTCCACGTCCGCACCCGAATCGGTGACGATCCGTTCGGCGCCTTCGACGCCGGAATAGGTGAACCGCCCTTCCACGAACGCCTTGAGCATCCCCGTCCGGACCTTGGACACCTCGGCCCGGCCCCCGGAGAGCAGGTGCAACCCGGTGACGACCATGGTCTTACCGGCACCCGTCTCACCGGTCACGACGGTGAAGCCCGCGTGCAGTTCCAGCAGGGCGTCCTCGATGACTCCGAGGCCCTGGATGCGCATCTCGGCCAGCACGCCGCCTACCGTAGCGGCCCCCACCGACACTCTGCGCGCGCGGGAGCCCGGCGAGTCGCCGATATGTTCGAATGGATCGCCGAGCGGTCCCTACTCACACGGACGCGCGTGGCGCTCGCGCCAGCTCTTCACCGGCAGCGAGAACTTCTGCACCAGCCGGTCGGTGAACGGCCCGTCCCACAGCCGGACCAGCCGGACGGGCGTCGTGCCGCACGTCACCCGGACCCGGGCGCCCGGCGGCAGGTCGATGAGCCGGCCGCCGTCGCAGGTCAGGACGGCGGACGAGCCGTCGGGGTCGATCCCGACGGTGATCACCGAGTTCCGCGAGACGACCAGCGGCCGCGCGAACATCGCGTGCGCGTTGCTCGGCACGACCAGCAGCGCCTGGACGTCGGGCCAGATGATCGGGCCGCCCGCCGAGAACGCGTACGCCGTCGAACCGGTCGGTGTGGCGCACAGCACACCGTCGCAGCCGAAGGCCGACACCGGCCGGCCGTCGACCTCGATCAGCGCGTCCAGCACCCGTTCGCGGGTGCTCTTCTCGACGCTGGCCTCGTTGAGGGCCCAGGTGCGGGCGAGCTCGGTGCCGCCGTCGGTGACGGTGACGTCGATGGTCATCCGCTCTTCGACCTGGTAGTCGCCGTCGACGACGCGCTGCACGGTGTCGGCCAGCGCGTCCGAGTCGGCCTCGGCGAGGAAGCCGACGCGCCCGAGGTTGACCCCGAGCACCGGCACCCCGGCCGGGCGGGCCAGCTCGGCCGCGCGCAGCAGCGTGCCGTCACCGCCGAGGACGAACACCAGCTCGACCCCCGCGGCGGGGTTGTCGTCCGGGTCGACGACGGTGCAGGTCGAGCCGACCCCGTGCTCGTCGGGGTTGATCAGCGCGCAGACGTCGTCCTCGATCACCCGGATCCGGATGCCGGCCTTGGCGAAGCGCGCCGAGACCTCGCGCGCGGCTTCACCCGTCGCTTCGCGGTCGGGGTGCACCATGAGGAGCACTTCACGTTCGGTGGTCATGCGGGCCCTTCCTCGACGGCGGTTCGGACGAGCCGCTCGGCCTCAGACCTGTCTACCGCGTCCACAATGGACTCGGCCATGTGTTCTTTCTTCAGCCACACGAAGTACTCGACGTTCCCGGACGGCCCGGGCAGCGGGCTGGCGGTCACCCCACGCAGCGCGAGCCCGAGCTTCGCGGCCTCGTCGATGACGGTGAGCACCGACTCGGCGCGCAGCTCGGGGTCACGCACGACACCGCCGCTGCCGAGGCGGTCCTTGCCCACCTCGAACTGCGGTTTCACCATCGGCACCAGGTCGGCGCCTGCTCGCGCGCAGGCGGCGAGCGCGGGCAGCACGAGCTTGAGGGAGATGAACGAGAGGTCCCCGACGACGACGTCGACCTGCCCGCCGAGGTCGTCGGGTGCGAGGGAGCGAACATTGGTGCGGTCCATGACCACTACACGTTCGTCGGTGCGGATCCGCCAGTCGAGCAGGCCACGGCCCACGTCGGCGGCGATCACGGTCGCGGCGCCGTTGCGCAGCAGGACGTCGGTGAAGCCCCCGGTGGACGCGCCGGCGTCGAGGCAGCGCTTGCCTTCGACACTCAGGCCGTCGAACGCCGCCAGCGCGCCGAGCAGCTTGTGCGCGCCGCGCGAGGCCCAGCCGGGGTCGTCCTCGTCCTTCACGACGATGGGCGCGTCGGTCTCGACACCGGTGGCGGGTTTGCTCGCCACCAAACCGCGCACGGTGACCTTGCCGCCGGTGATCAGGGCCGACGCCTGCTCGCGCGACCGGGCGAGGCCGCGCCGAACCAGTTCCGCGTCGAGGCGCGCCCGCTTGGGCACCGTGGTCAGACCTTGTCGATGCTGGACAGGGCGACCGTCAGCTCGGTGTGCACGGCGTCGAAGCGCTCGACGTGCTCACCGAGCGGCAGCGCGTCCAGGTCGTCCAGGCCGGCGACGGCTTCTTCGATGCCGGCCCGCGGGTCGGTCTGCTGCGAGAACGAACCGGGCGGCGGGCCCGGGACGGGGTAGGGGTGGTCCTGCACGGTTCGAACGGTATCAGTCAGGCGAGCTTCGCCTCGGCGCGCGCGCCGAGTTCGGTGACGCCGGTCTCCCAGGCCGTGTGGCACAGCGCGCGCAGCAGGTCGAGGTCGTCACCGTCGCCGGTCACGGCCAGGGCGCCGTCTTCGACGGTCACGGTCCAGCCCGGGCGCGGCCCGATCTTGAGGTCCTCGGCCTTGGTTTCGAGAGCCGTGAGGTCCCGGGCGAGGTAGGTGGCGCGCTCGGCCGGGATCGCCTCGATCAGCTGTTTCGGCGTCGCGACACCGGAGAGCACGACGAGCGAGTCGACGCCCGCGGCGACCGCACCGGCGATGTCGGTGTCCAGCCGGTCACCGACCACGAGTGGATGCTCCGCACCGGCGGACTTCGCCGCGGTCTCGAACAGCAGCGGCTCCGGCTTCCCGGCGACCAGCGGCTCGACGTCGGTGGCGGTGCGCAGCGCGGAGACCATCGAGCCGTTGCCCGGCAGCAGGCCACGCTCGCTGGGCAGGGTCGCGTCGACGTTGCACGCGACCCACAGCGCGCCGGCTCGGATGGCCAGGCAGGCTTCGGCGAGCGCAGCCCAGGTGTTGTCGGGCGAGTGACCCTGCACCACCGCCTGGACGCCGTCGCCGTTCTCCCGGACCGGCTTCAGCCCGGCGCCGGCGACCTCGGCCGCAAGCGACTCAGTGCCAACGACGAGGACCTCGGCGCCGGGCTCGAGCCGCTCCTTCAGCAGCTGCGCCCCGGCCTGCGCGCTCGTGTGCACCTCGCCGGCCTCGGCGGGCACGCCGAGCTCGGTGAGGTGGTCGACGACCTCCGCCGGGGCCTTGGACGCGTTGTTCGTCACGAAGCGGACGGGTGTGCCGTGCTCGCGGGCGGCGCGGACGGTCTCCGGGGCGCCCGGGATCACCCGGGTGCCGTGGTAGACGGTGCCGTCGAGGTCGAAGAGGACCGCGTCGTAGGCCGCGAGCAGGGCGTCACTCATCGGTGGCTTCGGTGTCCTTCACTTCTTCGGCGGCCTTCACTGCCGCGGCGTCCTTGTCCTGCCCGGCGTTGGCCAGGTCGGCGGCGCGCTCGGACGCGTCGGTCTCGTCCTCGGCGTCGGCGTCGGCCGAGTTGAGGAACCAGCGGACGGCCTCTTCTTCGCGCCCGGCGGCGGCGAGGTTGTCGGCGTAGGCGTAGAAGAGGCGAGCGCTCCACGGGTCGCGCTTCTCGGCCTTGAGGTCGTCACCCTGCAGCGAGACGACGGCGGCGTCGAGCTGCCCCAGGTCCCGGCGCGCCCCGGCCGCGACGATCGCGAGCTCGACCTGAGTCGCCTTCGCCAGCTTCGCCGTGTCGGCTTCCTTCGCGAGGTCGAGAGCCCGCTCGGGCCGGCCCAGCGCCCGCTCGGCGTCGGCGATGATGGCGATGTGCTCGTCGCTGCGCGTCATCCGCCGGACGGCGCGCAGTTCCGAGAGCGCCTCCGACCAGTTGCCGGCGTGGTAGGCGACCAGGCCGAGCGCCTCACGCACGATCGGCACGCGCGAGGCCTTGGCCTTGGCGTACTTGGCGTGCTCGAGGGCGGCCTCGGGATCACTGTCGATCAGCCCGCCGGCGGCGACAAGGTGCTTCCCGACGGTCTCCGCGAGCCCCTTCGGCAGAGTCCGCAGCTCGCGGCGGACCTCTTCGTCGAGGTCGGAGTACTCGATGTCTTCGGGCAGCTCGGGCGCCTCGAGGAGCTCCTTGGCGAGGGCTTCGTCGTCGAGCGGGCCGCCGACCTTGGGCCGCGGGTCGCGCCGCGGCCGGTCGTCCCGGCGGTCCTTCCTGTCGTAGGCCCGAGCGGCGGGGCGGCTGTCGCCGGTGCCCCGCTTGGCCGAGTCACGGTCGTCGCGGCGCTGGTAGCTGCCCCGGGAGTCGCTGCTGCTGTTGCTGCTGCTGTTGCTGCTGCGGTCACTGCGGTCGTCGTCGCGGCGCTGATAGCTGCCGCCACGAGAATCGCTGCCGCGGTTATCGTCCCGCCGCTGGTAGTTGCCGCCGCGGGAGTCGCTGCTGCCGCGGGAGCCGCGGTCATCGTCTCGGCGCTGGTAGCCGCCGCCACGGGAGTCGCTCCCACCGCTGCGCGTGCCGCGGTCGTCATCGCGGCGCTGGTAGCTGCCGCGGGAATCGCCGCTGCCGCGCGAACCACGGTCGTCGTCTCGGCGCTGGTAGCTGCCACCACTGCGGGTGCCGCGATCGTCGTCCCGGCGCTGGTAGCTGCCACCGGAGCCACTGCCGCCGGAGCGGTAGCCGCCACCGGTGCGGGAGCTGCGGTCGTCGTCCCGGCGCTGGTAACCGCCGCGGTCGCCCCGCGAATCATTGCCGCCGCGATTGCGGTCGTCCGACCGGAAACTGCCGCGGTCACCGCGTGAATCGTTTCCGCCGCGCTCGCGATCATCGGAACGGAATCCGCCGCGGTCGCCCCGCGAATCGTTTCCGCCGCGATTGCGGTCGTCCGGACGGAAACTGCCGCGGTTGCGGTCGTCCGAGCGGAAGCCGCCGCGGTCACCGCGCGAATCACTGCCCGAGCGCCCGCGGTCGTCCGAGCGGAAACCACCCGAACGAGCGCCGCCGCGGTCGTCGTCGCGGCGGCCGGAGCCGCTGCGGTCCTCCCAGCGCGGCTTGCGGTCGCCGAACGACGACTTGCCCTGGGGACGGCCGCCACCGGGCCGGCCACCGCGGTCATCGCGGCCCGTCCCACCGGAACGCCTGCCGCGGTCTTCGTACCGGCCACTGCCGGAGCGGGCGGGCCCGTCGGAGTACCGGCTGCCACCACCCGACCGGCCGCCCGAGTCGCGGCCGGCGTAACCGCCGCCCCCGCGACGGTCGTCACGGCTGTCGGACCGGCCACCGCTGTCACGGCTCTGACCTGCGTATCCTCCGCGCTGCTCACGGGGACCGTCCGAGCCGCGGAAGGGCTTGCCACCCCCGCGAATCCCACGGTCGTCACGGCGAGGGCGCCCCTGGTGTCCACCGTCGCGGCCGCCGCGGTCCTGCCGGCCACCACGTCGGTCTCCCCCGGGTCCGTCCGACCGGCCCCGGGAGCCTTCGTCCCGGCGTGCCGACCGGCCTGACCCATCATCCGCTGAGTCTCGTCGACCGAACTCGGACACCTGGCCTCCTGCCATGAAAAAATCTTGTTCCGGACATACGCGTACGGCCCGCTAGGGCAGCCAACTGGCTATCCTAACGGGCCGTACGGAAGGTAAGTTCGGCGGTGTCCTACTCTCCCACAACCCTTCGGTTGCAGTACCATCGGCGCTGTCAAGCTTAGCTTCCGGGTTCGGAATGGGACCGGGCG
>NZ_JBVJON010000009.1:0-311617 GCF_055583145.1 Amycolatopsis sp. NPDC104819
TGCATGTCGTGGTCGCGCAGGTTGTTGTCGGCGCGGCGCTTCTGCGACCGGATGAAGTGCTGGAACTTCAGCGGATCGCGGATGAAGAAGACCGGGGTGTTGTTCCCGACCATGTCGTAGTTGCCCTCGGTCGTGTAGAACTTCACCGCGAAACCGCGCGGGTCGCGCCAGGTGTCGGGGCTGCCCCGCTCGCCGGCGACGGTGGAGAACCGGACCAGCAGGTCGGTCCGCACGCCCGGCTGGAAGACGGCGGCCTTGGTGTACGCGCTGACGTCGCCGGTCACCTCGAACCGCCCGAACGCGCCGCTGCCCTTCGCGTGCGGCTGGCGCTCGGGGACGCGTTCGCGGTTGAACTGCGCCATCTGCTCGATGAGGTAGTTGTCCTGCAGCAGGATCGGGCCGTCGGGGCCGATCGTGAGGGAGTGCTCGTCGCTTTCGACGGGGATGCCGGCGTCGGTGGTGGTCGGTTCGGGTCGGATCTGCGTCACAACGCTCCTTTTTGACACCCTGCGAGGCATGTAGTTTGATCGGCTTTCTCGGTCTTGCCCGCTTACCCGATGCCGGCCTGGTCAAACGCTCGGCTGGGCGACAGACCGCTCGGCGGTCATGGAAGCGTGCCCGCTGAGCGGATGAGAGCGCGTCCGGCCGGGGGCGGCGTCGGAACGGCAGTGTGCGCGTCATCCGCTGAGCCTGCGGTCCAGGCAAGCCGGCCCAGACCGGTCCAGCTGAACCCCGCCCTGGCCAGTACGGCCGGATCGAGCAGGTTGCGGGTATCGATGATGGTCCGCGTGCGCACGGACTTAGCCAGGCGGACCCAGTCCAGGTGTCGAAATTCTGGCCATTCGGTGAGAACGACGACGGCGTCGGCTCCACTCGCCGCCTGGAGTGCGTCACTCACCACGGTGAATGGGAAGTGCGCTGTCCGCTCGTCAGCCGGGGACACCGCCGGGTCGAACGCGACGAGGTCGGCCCCTGCTTGCCGCAGCAGCGCCGCAACCGCCAAGGCCGGCGAGTCCCGCAGGTCGTCGGTGCCGGCTTTGAAAGTCAGGCCCAGCAAGGCGAGCCGCACCTTGCTGAGCGAGCCGGCCTGGCTGCCTGTCACGGCTATGCGGATCTTGTCGACCATCCGTTTGTGCTGGCGGGTGTTGGTGTCGATGGCCGCCCGGACAAGCCGAAACTCGAAGTCGGCAGAGTCGGCCAGCTGCAGCAGCGCCGAGGTGTCCTTCGGCAAGCAGGAACCGCCCCAGCCCGGGCCGGGTGCCAGGAAGTCCCCGCCGATCCGGGGATCGTGCCCCATTCCTTCGGTGACGTCACGGATGTCCGCTCCCACACGGTCGCACAGCTCGGCGACCGCGTTGACGTAGGACAGTTTCATCGCCAGAAAGCAGTTGGCGGCGTACTTGACGAGCTCAGCCGACGCACTGTCGGTCAGCACACTGGGCGTGTCCAGTGATGCGTAGAGTTCCGCAACCCGCTCGGCAGCGTCCGGCTGGTTCGCGCCGACCACGATGCGGTCCGGGTGCAGGAAGTCGTGCACTGCCGTGCCTTCGCGCAAGAACTCCGGGTTCGACACCACCGCGACGTCCGGCCGGTCCAGCAGCAGCGTCAGCCGCGACGCGGTGCCGACGGGCACCGTGGACTTCGTGACCAGGACACATCCTGATGGTAAGAGGGGACGGAGCTCGGCGACGACCGCCTCGAGGATGCTGAGATCGGCCAGGCCGCCGGCTCCCATCGGCGTCGGCACGCAGAGAAAAACCAGCTCCACCTGGGGGCGGGATCGTGCGAACGCGGTGGCGGTGTCGGTGACCCAGGTGAGCCGGCCCGCGGCGGTGCCGTCAGCGACCAAGTCGGCCAGCCCGGGTTCCAGGATGTCGACCTGGCCGGCGCGCAACCGGCGGACCTTGACCCGATCCGAGTCGGCGCACACCACGGTGTGGCCCAGCGAGGCCAGGCAGGCCCCGGTGGTCAGTCCGACGTATCCGGTTCCGATGACGGCGACGTGACGAGCAAACATACTGTGTCCTCACAAGACTTGGCGGGTGACGAGCCGGTCGCCGAACCCGGGGAGCAGGCGGAGGGTGTTGTGAGCGCGGTCGAACCGGACCGCGCCTGCCTGGTCGAGCTCGACCAGCCAGTCGGCCATCGGCCAGAACCCGTGTCGGCGGTGGAACAGGCGGGCGTTGGCCACCAGCTCGCGGACGTGGCGCGGCTCGTGACGGCTGGGCGGGTGGTACTGGTGGTAGGCGGTTGCGCCGCCAACCCAGGCGAGCCGAGCGCCACGTTCGGCTGCTCGGAGCGCGAAGTCGGTGTCTTCGGCGCCGTAGCCGACGAAGTGCTCGCAGAACCCGCCGAAGCGGTTCCAGTCGTCGCGTGAGAGCGCGAAGGACAATGACCAGAACAGCTCGAACCGCTCATCGTCGAAGACGATCTCGCCTGCGCCGGGCGCCGGCCGGCCTTCGTGCGGTCGCGCGAGTCTCGGGAGTTCGTGCGGCTCGGGATATCCGCCGCTTGGGGGTGGTGGAAGGTACGCCACCGGCCCGCACAGAAGTGTCGCCGGTGGGACCCGGGGCGCAGCGGCGAGGTAATGGGTCAACGCACCGGGGCCGGGAATGCAGTCGACGTCGAGGAAGATCAACAGCTCGGCTCCTAGATCGATCGCTGCGCGCGCGCCCGCGTTGCGAGCGGCGGCCAAGGGCAGCCCGCCCTGGCCCGAAGGCACCGCGACCGGCGCCAAAGCCGGCGCCGACGGGCAGGGCCGCAACCAAGGATGCTCGCCCATGCCGACGATGACGTGCAGGTCCGCATCGGTGGCGGCCAGCGCCTCGCGCTGCCGTAGCAGGTGCGCGTCCCGTCCGGCCGCGATGGTGATGACGGCGCTGCGCGGCGAGCCGGTCACCGCGGCCCTGCCAGGTCGCGGAGCGCGGCGGCGGCACGCGACGCCCCGTCCCCTGACGACCAGGTCGTCCAGTCCCCACCCCGGGCTCGGGCCTCCGCCAGCACATCGGACCACCGCGCGGGCGCGGGCCAGCCCGGGAGGACCACGCCCAGCTCCGACCGGATCAATGCCTCGGCGGTGGCTTCCTGCTCTCCGAACGGCCGGGGCTGGGGGATGACGATGGCGGGCCGGTGGGCGGCCGCGACCTCGGCGAGGGCGTTCTGGCCGGCGTGGGTGATCACCACCTCCGCCTCGGCCAGCAACGGCCACGGATCGGTTACCCAGCCGTGGTGGTGCAGGTTGGCTGGGGGGTTCTCCGATGACTCGCCGGGGCGAAGCGGGCCCGCGATGTCCCACTGCCACGCCGGGGTGGCCGCTGCGGCCGCGTGAAGTTGTGTGGAGGACACCGCCAGTCCGCCGGCCCCCCACAGCACCAGTACGCGCCGGGACGCGCTGGCCGGGGCCGGGGTGCGCCCGTCGAAACGGGAAAAAGCGCCCGTGTGGATGGTCTTGTCCAGCCATCGGCCCGGCCAGTCCGGCGCAGGCCGCCGCGGCCAAGGTGCAATGATCGCCTCGGCCAGGTCGTAAGCCATCCGGTGGGACCGGTCTGTGCGTCGTCCCGGCTGAGCGACGACGACCACGGGTACCCCGTGCAGGCGGGCCAGCAGCGCGATCTCGACCGAGACGTCGGCCACCAGCAGTCGGATCGCGTACCGCCGCAGTTCGGCGCTGATCAACGCCATCCGGTCGCGCAGACCGGCGTGGTGACGGGGGACCCAGTGCAAAGTGGCGCCTGCGGTGACGTCGTCACGGTCGGTGTCTACGCCGTCGGCATCGCCGGGCAATGTGGTCCATCGGCCCGGCCAGCCGGGCGGCTCGAGCAGGCTGGAGAACCCCAGCAGCTCGTCGTCGAGGTGGGCGGCGATGGCGGTGGCGCGCCGGAGGTGCCCAGAGCCGTGGTGATGGATGTAGTAGGCGATCATGGCCGCAGCTCCTGGTAGATCCGTACGTAGCCGTCGACCATCCGGTCCACCGAGCACGTGGCTTCCGCTCGTCGTCGCGCTGCGACGCGGTCTAGCGCAGCAGCAGAGGTGATTGCCGCAGCGAGGCCGGAGACGTCATCGGGATCGGCCAAGACGCCGGTGTGTGCGTCGAGGATCTCTGGCAGCGCACCCCGCGCGAACCCCGCGACCGGTGTGCCGCACGCCAGCGCTTCGGCGACGACCAGCCCGTAGGGTTCCTCCCACCGCGGGGAGACCACGGCGACGCTCGCCGAGCCGACCAGCCGCACGAGATCGATATGGGTCAGATGTCCCAGGTACTCCACGTCCCCGCCCAGCAGCGGTTCGACCCGATCCCGAAAGTACTCCGCGTCGGGGCGTGGCCCGGCCAGCCGGAGCCCGGTTCCCGCCGCACGCGCGGCTTCGATGGCGAGTTCCGGTCCTTTCTCCGGAACCAGACGGCCGAACCAGACAGGGGACGCACCGCCAGCACCGGGAGTCCACCGCTCCAGGTCGACGCCGTTATGGATCACCGAAATCGCGGACACGAGGCCCGACCACTGCCGCGCGGTGTGGGTGCTGACGGCCGCGAACCGGTTCACTCCGGCCGAGCGCAGGCGGATAGCTGACTCCAACCACGGAGTCGGCGGAGTATGCAAGGTAGTCAACATCGGCGTGGGCAGCGTCGCCGCCATGGCAATCGGCAGGTAGTGCAGGGAGTTGTTGTGCACCACGTCGCACTCGGCGGTCACTCCGAGGTCGAGCATCAACCCCAGATAGGCGTGGTGCTCGGCGATGAAGTAGTCGGCGGGCATGCTGACGTCGAGCCGTGCGTGGGCTGACAGGGTCGGCAGAACCGGCATCGAACGGACTTCGAGTGCGGGATCGGACCCCGTCCCGCCGAAGACGGTCACCCGGTGGCCTCGCTTCCGCAGCCCCGTCGCCAGCTGCCACGTGTGCGCCTCCAGGCCACCCGCGAACGGTTCCCGGATGGGATAGCGCGCCGAAGCGACCAGCCCGATGGAAAGCGATTCTCCGGCGTGTGCCAGGTGAGCCTGCTCCGGACTTACAGACCAAGCAGGGACAGCTGGTCCCGATGCCGGTTCACTCCGGCCTCGATCCACTGCGGGTGTTGCGTGTACCACCGCCTGTGCTCCTTCTGCAGGGTCTGTTCGCTCACCACCTCACCGGTGACCACCCACCGGGGCCGGGCCTCGGTATCCAGCCCCCACGTGGTGATGACCTCGGCGATCAGTGGAGCGTGGATGTCGTTCAGCAGTGGGCGTCCTGGGTCCGCCGCGTCCTGTGGAAGACCGAGCGCCTCCTGAATCCGGTGGACTAAGCCGAGCACCACCGGGTTCCCGGGGTGGTTCGGCGTGCGCACGGCATGCGCACCCGACGGCACTAGCAGGTCGGAAACGGCCACGTCGGTCTGCGTTCGCTCCCTTCTCCGCAGTTCCGCGATCGACAGTTCCGCCACCGCCCGCACCGCTTGCGGGTCCGGGGCGCCGGCCGCTCGAGTGGTGCGACCTGCCAGCTCGGCCAACAGCCGCAGGTCGTGATAGGGCACGACAGGTGGTACCGCCGACGGGTCATCGGGGTGTCGCACGATGACGGTGTAGGGGTGCAGCCCGCCGTAGCGGATGATCGGAAAACGCACCACGCGCGCGGAGGGCCGAAGACGCATGCGGAGCTGGTCGGTGCCGATGGGCAGACCGCGGTATCCCGCCTGAACGGGCTGAGTCAGTAATATTTCCGTTCGCTCGAGAAGACGGTGAAGGGGAGCCAAGTCGCGGATCGTGAGCTCGTGTACCGGAGGTACCCGAACCAGCGCGGCGGGAAACGAGGGGGAAGTGGCGAGAACGATGCGAACTGACTCGGCCTGGCAGTTCCCCAGCACCAACGCGATCGGCTCGCTGTCCGGTACTCCTTCGTAGAACCCTCGAAAATGGTTGAAGCGGCCACGATCCATGGTGACCATCATGGAGGGCACTGGGCAACTGACCTAGCTTTTGACGAGGATCGGGTGAATCGCGACTGCGTGATGTTTAGCCGCCGGAAAAGTGGATAACCGGGTACAGTGAACAGGCCGTTGAAGGTTGCCGCGATTCCAGCAGGCCATTCTTATGTTCGTAATGTCTCCGACGGGCGGGAGAATCCGGATTTTCAGGTGCTGGCTGATCCACCGGTGCCCGGAGCGCCGCGCGGCCAATGGTGGCCCCACCCCTCGCTGGAGCCCTCGTGGCTGCGCGCACACCACGCTCGGTTCGACCTGCTGCACGTGCACTTCGGCTACGAGCACCGGTCCGCAGCACAGCTCCGGTCGATGGTCCAGGCCCTTCGGGAGCTGGGGAGGCCTTTGGTGCTCACCGTCCACGACCTGCGCAACCCGCATCAGACCGACCCCGCCCCGCACCGCGCCGCACTGGACGGGCTGGTGCCCGCGGCCGAGGCGGTGCTGACTCTCACCGCGGGAGCGGCCGCAGTGATCGCACGCGAGTGGGGCCGCACCGCGGAGGTGATTGCGCATCCGCACGTCGTGGATCCGGTCCGCGCCAGCCGGGCGACCCCCTTGCGCACGGGCGAGTCGTTCTCCGTCGGTGTCCACGCGAAGAGCATGCGCGCCAACTGCGACGCCGTGGTCATCGCCGAGCAGCTCGCTCGCACGGTGGCGACGCTGCCAGGGGCTCGGCTGATAGTGCACGCCCACGATGATGAGGGCGGGCTGAAGGCCGCCGCGGCGCTTCGGCGCCGCGGGGTGCCGGTCACCGTGCGGCCGCGGTTTTCCGACGACGAGTTGTTCGACTACCTCGAAAGCCTCGACGTCTCCGTCCTCCCGCACAAGTTCGGCACTCATTCGGGATGGTTGGAGGCCTGCCATGACCTCGGCACCACTGTGCTGGCACCGGACTGCGGATTCTTCGACGAGCAGGCGCCGTGTCTGCTGTATCACCGCAGCGAGACCGAGGTGGACCGGCCTAGCCTCGATCGCGCGGTGCGGGAGGCCTACCACCGCAGGCCACTATGGCGCGCCGATCCTCGCCGGCGTGAAGCTGGACGGAACGAGATCATCGCCGCTCACTCCGCGGTCTACCGCAAGGTGACCCGCATCGACGCTCCGACGAGCGGCGCCCGGTGAAGGTACGCACCTATGCGCCCGGGCCGAGCGGTCACGGAGTCGTCCGCCACGCCCGGTCGGTGGCACTGCTGTGTGCAGCCCACGGAGTGACGCCGGTCGAGCACGAGCCGCACCTGACGCACGCCCACTTCACCGACGCGTTGTTTGGCCGCACCATCGACGAGGCCGCCCGCGCATACTGCGATTGGGCGGCTCGTGCGCAACGTCCGCTCGTGGTGACCGTCCACGACGTTCCCGACCCCGCGGGTTGTGACCGGCGGTCCCTCGCGCGGTGCGCCGGCTATGCCGCAGTCCTCGGAGCCAGCGATGCGGTGATCGTCTCCGCCGAACACGAAGCCGCCAAGGTCAGCAGCCTCACCGACAAGCCGGCGCACCTCATCGACCTGCCGCTACCTCCCGAGCCCTCGGATACCACCAGCCGCGTACCGAACGAGGTGGGTACGTCGCTGGTCGTCCTCGGCTACCTCTACCCCGGCAAAGGTCACCGCGAGGCGATCGACCTGGCCGCCGTCGTGGGTTGTCGCCGATCCGAAGACGCTCCCCGTGTGATCGCCGCGGGCGGCCCGAGCGACGGGCACAGTGACCTGGCCGATGAGCTTCAAGCTCACGCCGAGGCCCGGCAGGTTCCGTTCGTCGTGACGGGGCATCTGTCGGAGTCGAGGTTCGCGTCTGTCGCGCGCGCGGCCGGAGTGCCGCTTGTACTCAACCGCGACGTCAGCGCCAGCGGCTCGCTGTTGTCCTGGTTGTCGTGTCGGCGGCGGCCTGTCACCTGGGCAGGTCCCTACAGCCGGGAGATCGAGCACCGCTATCCGGGAAACCTCGCACTGGCAGGGACTTCGGACGAACTGGCGGAGAGAACCGCCCGCGCTCTCGGCGACGCGCGAGAAACGCGGTTGACCTGCTATCCGAGCTGGTGTGACGTCGGCGCCGAACACCTCGCGCTCTACCGGCGCACGCTCTCTACGAACGGAGCGGCTTCGTGCTCACCGACGTCTTGATCCCGCATAACCGCTGGGACCTCTTAAGCGGCTACCCGCGGCAGGCGCCGACGGTGACGGTGATCGTGACCCACTACGAGCAGCACCACCTGCTCGGCCGCATGGCGTCCGCGTTACGACGCCAGAGCTTGCGGCCACGGCAGGTCGTGCTGGCTGACGACGGGTCCGCGCGCATCCCGGACTTCGCTGTGCCCGGCGTCGAAACCATGGTCGTCAGCCAGCCGGACGAAGGTTTTCGCGCCGGCGCGGCCCGAAATCTGGCCGTCGAGCAGAGTACCGGTGAGGTGCTGGTCTTCCTCGACGCGGACACCGTACCGGAGACGGGTTACATCGAGGAAATCGTGCGGCACGCCGCGTTGAGTCCGGATGTTCTGGCGGTAGGCCGCCGCCGACACGCCTCGTTCGCTGAGCTGGCCGATGACGAGAGCCCTGACGCCGCTGTTGCGCTGCCGGAGCCGGACTGGTTGACAGATGCCTACGCTGCGTCGGAAAACCTGTTGCACGCTGACGGCCGCAGCTTCCGCTTCGTGATCGGTGCCGTGCTGGCCTGCCGGCGCACCCTATTCCACGATGTGGGCGGATTCGACGAGCGATTCGTTGGCTATGGCGGGGAGGACTGGGACTTCGCCTACCGGGCCTGGAACGCGGGCGCGGTGCTTGTGCACGAGCGAGACGCGGTCGCATGGCACGACGGCCCGGACTGGGCCGGCCGAAGCGAGGACGCCGAGGTCATGGAGCATCAGAGCGCCCGCCTGGCCGCGTTGATCCCCGAACCTTCCACTCGCGGTGCGCCGCTTCCCGGTCTGATCCCCGACGTTCTTGTGGACGTCGATCCCGGTGGCTCGTTCGACTACGGCGTACGAACTGTACATTCCTTGCTACGGCAGACGCACCGTGATCTCGCGATACGCTTTCCGGCCACGGACGAGCGCCTGCTGCAGACCTACGCCTGCGCGGTGCGTACCGCGCCGTGGACCGACGATCAGCTCCGCCGGGCCCGAGTCCGTTTCGAAGTCCACCGACCCCTGCCCGCGCAAGCGGTGGAACGCGCAGTCGCGCTGATCGCGGAGTCCGATGCCGGCCGGGTCGACCTGGTTCACGAGGGCGAACTGTGGGCGGTGGCGAGATCGACGCGAGTCGCTGGCCGGGCCCGCCGGTGGTCCGCACGCTTCGAGTGCGGTGAGATCATCGAGCGCGCCTTCGGTCGGCAGTGGCTTGCTGTCGACGACGTCGATCGGGCCCGGACGTTGGCGGGGTTCTTCGCCCGCTGGCGGTGATGGCGGTCAGGTTCGCCGCGCGGTGACGATGTAGTGCCGGAGGCTGGCGGGCATCATCGCCGGCGTCCGCACCGCGCACTCGAAATCGTGTCGCGTAAGTAGATCTTCGATCTTCTCCAGCCGGCCCGTGACGTCGTGCACCTCGATGACGAGGGCGTCGATACGCAGCCAGTCGTGGTCGTCGATACCCTGCAGTACCTCTAGTTCCGCCCCCTCGACATCCACTTTGACCAGATCGATCCGGCCGGCCGGCGGCAGCAGGCCGGAGAGGGGGACGACGTCGACCTCGACAAGGCCGGTGCTCAGCATCTCGTCGGCCGATCCCGAGTCCGGCTGGGTTTTCCGCATAGCCGCCACCCAGTCCGCGGGTTTCTCCTCGGGCCGAGACGTCGAGTTGGCTGGCAGGTGCCGGTAGACCGTTAGTGTCGTCCGCCCGCGGCGGTCGCCGAGTGCTGCTTCGACAACGCGCACCGAGCCGTGGACCAGGCGCGCGACGTTGACACGCAGGAGCGCACACGTCGACGGGACCGGCTCCACGGCGATGAGCCGGACGTCGGGACATTCCCGGGTCACGCGCACCGCGAACAGCCCGATGTTGGCACCGGCGTCGACGACCACCGCGTCCGGTCTCAAAGCGGGAAGATCTCGCAGATAGTCGTCGTGGGTGAAGATTTCGTGGTAGAGGTAGTGCGCCTCGCCAGCGGCCCAGTGGCCCGGACGAGTGGCCACCTCCAGGTCGTCCGCTACCCGGACTCGTTCAAACGCGTCCTGCTGCATCGTAGGCCTCCGGACCGGTCTTGGTGGACTGACTGAGAGGAACAGGGTTGCGGCGGTACGGCCGGCCCGGTTGCCGGGAGCACCGCCGCTCACCCAGCGGAGTACGGCTGGGCGCGCAGCAATCGGGCGAGGTGGACGGCGTTACGGGCGGCCGTTGCGTTGGTCCATGCGACCGCATCCAGGGGTTCGTAGAGATCGTTGTAGTCAGAGGTGTGCATCGCCTGGCCATTCCAGTACGTGCACCCTTGAGCCGGGATAGAGAAACCGGTGTCGTTGAGGCCTGGAACAGGTCGGCGACGATCTTGTGGGCGCCGGCTTCATTGCCTACGACGGCGCCGATGGCGATCTTGCCGAACATGGCCGGGCTTCCGGCATTGTCGGTCATGGTTACTTGCACTCAGCGGAAAGTGGGGATGACATGCTCCTGCCAGCCGCGGAAGAAGGCATCAAAATCTGGGCCGATCTGCTGCACGTAGATTTCGTCGGCGCCGGCGTCGACGTAGTCGCGAACACGATCGATGTGGTCGCGCGGGTCGTTCCCGCACACGATCGCCTTGGCTATCTCATTACGGCTGATCGGGGCGGTAGCTGCTTCGAAGTCTTGGGGGCGCGGCAAGATCTGGGCCAGCTGGCCGCCGAGGACCTCGTTGGGCCAGAGCCGGTGGGCGTCGGCCAGGGCGCGTTCCCGATCGCTGCCCCATGCGACCTTCATACCGGCCTGGACGGGCTTGCTTCCGCCGCCGGCGTCGCGGAACGTTCGGATCAGCTCTTTGTCCGGCGCCACGGTGCAGAAGCCGTCGCCGATACGCCCAGCGAGCTCGGTCGCTTGCGGGCCGAAGCCGGACAGGTAAATGGGCACCGGCTGCTCGGGAACGGTGTAGATGCGGGCTTCCTGCACCTCGTAGAACTTGCCGCGGTGACTGATTGCTTCGCCTCGTATACCAGCCGCGTGTAAGAGGCGAATCAGCTCGACAGCTTCTTCCAGCATCGCCAGTCGTTTCCCGACCGACGGCCAGGGGGCGCCGAGAATGTGCTCGTTCAGCGCTTCGCCCGAGCCGACGCCAAGAATGAATCGGCCATCGAGCTGGACTGCCGCTGTTGCCGCGGCCTGGGCGACCACGGCGGGGTGGATCCGGATGAGGGGGCAGGTCACGGCCGTGGTCACCGGCAGTGAGACGGCCTCGGACAGCGCACCGATGACC
Source organism: Amycolatopsis sp. NPDC104819 (assembly GCF_055583145.1). NCBI lineage: Bacteria > Bacillati > Actinomycetota > Actinomycetes > Pseudonocardiales > Pseudonocardiaceae > Amycolatopsis > Amycolatopsis sp. NPDC104819. The sequence goes on from NZ_JBVJON010000009.1 coordinate 11,333, forward strand.
GACCACACAAACGGGCTCTGCCCCTGCTCGTCGTTCCAGGGGTGAAAGTGGTCGGAGATCCACAGGCGCTCGAACCCAGCTCGCTCGGCGGCGATCGCCTGCGCGATGAGTTCCCGAGGGCCGTATTGTTCGCAGGAAAGAAAGTACCCGAGGCTGACCATTGCACTTGGTTACCCAGTACGCGCACGGCCATCCAGGCACAGACTGGGAAAGGTGAAAGATGACCCGGCCGGGTGATCTTTCACGACATGCTCCGCTCTGATCGAGTGTGCGCCATCTCACGCTTGTCGTGCCGGATTCGCGTGTACTGACGCGCTCGATGGAGCAGCGAGGGAGTCGGGTGTGCTGGGCGAGCTGGTTTCCAACGCCCTGCCGCCGGCGGGTTCGGCTCAAGCACCGGCAGAGCTGGCTGCGATCGAGGTCGACGACTCCTGCGTGGACGGAGCGTGCCTCCGTCCACCAGCCGAGGACGGTGGCCGCGGGAAATGAAGTGTCCCTTGGGTCTCCGTGAGCACGCCGAAGGTGAAGGAGACGGTCAGGTTCCCACGACGTCGCCGCCCACCTCCGCAAAGTAGTCGTCGCCGATCGGGATGGCGCGTGGCCGACGGGAGTGGAGGACCAGCCAGCACCTGCGTCCGGGGACGTGACGGCGATCAGAACGAGTACCGAACGCGCAGGTAGGGAGCGTGCACGGCGATGAGGTCAAGAAGTTCGTCGAGCAATGCCCGCTTGTGGCCTGCGCGGTAGCGGACGTTGATACCGCCGCTTTCACTCCGCTTGGCTTCCTGCAGATCGGGGCGCCAGAGCAGCTGCTCGGCTTTCGGATGCCAACCGAGGTTGACCTCGTGGAGCGCGCGGTTGTGGGTGAGCATGATGACCTCGGCCGCGAGCTGGGACTTCGCCCGGTCGCCTACAGCGTCGCCGAGATCGGTTAGCAACCGAGCCCAGTCCGCCAGCCAACCGGGGTACACCACGACCGGGCTGAGGTTGACGTGTACTTCGTATCCCGCGTCGACGAAGTCGTCGATCGCCAGAAGGCGACCGGGTACCGGTGTGGTTCGCAGATCCAGCAGCTTCGCCGCCCGCTCGGGCATCAGCGAAAACCGGATCCTGGTGCGGCCACGGGGAGATAGCGTGAGCAGTTCGCGGTTGACGAATTTGGTTGCGAACGACGCTTTTGCAGTCGGCTGGCTGGCGAACAGTCCGATGAGGTCGGCGACGTTGTCGCTGACGAGGGCGTCGACCGAGCAGTCGGAGTTTTCGCCGATGTCGTACACCCAGGCTTCGGCGTCGCACTGGTTGGCGTTTTGCTTGGGGCCTTGGCGGCCGATGTGGCGGACGAGGTAGCCGCTGATCTGCTCGATGTTGGCAAAAACGGTGATCGGGTTGGAGTAACCCTTGCGCCGGGGCACGTAGCAGTAGGCGCACGCCATGGCGCAGCCATTGGATGTCGAGGGGGCGATGAAGTCGGCGGAGCGGCCGTTAGGCCGCGCGGTCAAGGACTTCTTGGTCCCCAGGACAAGTGCTTCGCTTTTGATGCGCACCCAGCGCCGAACGTTGGTTTCGTCGCCGTGCAGTTCGGGGATTTGCCAGTGGCTATCGACTTCGACTCGCGTAGCTTCTGGGAACCGAGCGAGTACCTCGCGACCACGCGGGAGTTCGGCAGCGGCGGGCTCGAGGTAGATGCGCGAGGGCGCCAGCAACCGCTCCCGCTCGTGGCCGGTGGTCATCGGCTGCGGTGGTAGCGCAGCAGCAGCGACCCATCGGCGTGTATCAGTGAGGCGAGTTCGAGGGGGCGTGGCGCCGCTGGGTGGGCACCGGAAGCGATGCGACCGGCGTCGCCGGCGACCAGGAGAGGTTCCACTGTCAGGCACAATTCATCAACCAGGTCGGCCGCGATGAACGAGGCGAACAGCCCAGGTCCGCCCTCGCAGTTGACGTGCAGCAGACCTCGATCCCGCAGCAGAGAAAGCACAATTTGGGGCTCCACCTCGATGTCTCCGCAGTCGAGGACGATCGCGCCCACCGCTTCCAGCGCGGCCTTGCGCTGCGCGGGAGCGTCCGCGACGGTCAGGACGAAGGTCGGTTCGCTGGCGTCGTCGAACAACGGTGAATCTGGAGAAATCGAGCACCGCTTGCTGATGACCGCCGTCGGCAATCCGGGTGACCGGCCGTGTCGTGCCCGCCGCGCGGAGTCGAGCTCGCCCGGACGGATGGCTGCGTATTCCTCCGCCGTCGCCGTGCCCGCTCCGACGAGGACGACGTCGGCGAGGTCGCGGTTCAGCTCGAAAATGCGGCGGTCGGCCTTGCCAGACAGCTTCTGGGAGTGGCCGTCCACAGTGACCGCGCCGTCCGCGCTGCCGACGAAGTTCACGCGGACCCACGGCTGAGTCAGATCTGAGGGGTAGGCGTAGAGCCCTTCCAGGTCGGTGCCGGTGATATCGTCGGCGGGGTACGGCAGGAGAATGTCCATTTCGAGCAGATACCCCGTGGGGTCGTTGAATACACAGGCCGCCCACCCGTTCACCCGGGTGAACCGGCTACCGACGAACTCCCAGCTGGTAACGCGCTCCTCGCCGGCGTCATCACCGCCGTCGAGGCCGGCCAGTTGCTCGTTGCCACAATACAGAACGCCGCCGAGGTAGTGTCCACGATCACCAGCGAGCCGTGCGCTTCCACCTGGGCCAAAGTGATTCCCGCGGACGGCTGCCAGGCAGGGCCGGTGTGACTACGCGCGATCGCCGACAGCGGTTGGCGTCGTTTGACAGTTGATGGTGCTATCCCGCGTAAACCTGAGACTCCTCGCATGGCGACAATCACTGACCGATGAAGCCGTCGCTTGACGACGGGACCGTGTCGGATGCCTATTCCCCAGCTTGACCTGCTCGGCCTCACGGTCGGTGTCCGCACCCGTCCGTGAGCGAGGAGCCAGGACGCCGGGCGATGTGCCGCCTATGGATGTTTCTGATTTCCCGGATGTGCGGGGACGTATGATTGCGTGTGGCATACGCGGGTAACCAGCGTAAATGACTACGCCCGCTATCGCCGTTCTCGACATCGACGGAACCCTCGTCGATTCCAACTACCACCACGCGCTGGCGTGGTACCGCGCCTGGCGGTCGGTGGGAGAAACCGTGCCGGTGTGGCGGCTGCACCGGTTGATCGGCATGGGCGGGGACCAGATTCCCATCGCCATCGGCGGTGAGGATCTCGAGCGGCGGGTGGGTGAGCAGGTCCGGCAGCGACAGGCGGAGGAGGCCGACCTGCTGCTGGACGAGATAGCGGTGTTGCCCGGCGCTCGGGAGCTGCTGGTGGCGGTCAAAGACCGCGGTCACCCGCTCGTGCTGGCCAGCTCGGCGCAGGAGCGCCACGTGGATGTCTTCTTGGACAAGCTACAGGCCCGCGACCTCGCCGACGCGTGGACGAGCAGCGCCGATGTCGAGGCCTCCAAGCCAGCGCCGGATTTGCTGCACGTGGCGTTGAAAAATGTGGGAGCACCTGCGGACGCGTCGAGCGTGGTGGTCGGGGATTCGGTCTGGGATGTCGAGGCGGCCAAGCGGGCCGGGATGCCGGCAATCGTTGTCCGTTCCGGCGGCTTCGGTGACGACGAGCTGCGCCAGGCCGGCGCTATCGCCCTCTACGACACTCCCGGTGACTTGGCGGAGGCGCTGGCGGACACCCCGCTCGCATGATCCGGTGTCGCTACCGACTGTGTCGTGGCTGCTGCGGTCAGGCGGAGGGTTCATCGCGTAGCGTGCGCAAGAGCGCCGCGAGGCCGTCCGGGGCGCGGCCGACTAACCGAGCGCTCGTTCGCACCTTTGCCGCTGGTTCTACCTGGCACCGGTACCCGGCTTCGTTGAGACGTCGCCACAGGTCGTGGTCCTCTCCGGTCCGGCGGACGCCGAAGCCGCCGACCGTGTCGAATGCGTCCGCGCGCACTCCGAGGTTGGCGCCGTAAACGTTAACTCCCCCGGCGACCACCGCGCGGTAGCGCTGCGCCGCGTACGAACCGGAGAGGGACCCGGCCAGCTCGGCCGGGCCGGTGACCGCGTGGGTACCGCCGTCGGCCCGGCTCAGGTGCATAGCTGCCCAGCCTGGGTCGACCTGTGTGTCGGCGTCGGTGTTGAGTAGCAGCACTCCCGGGGACGCGTGCCCGGCCAGCTCGGCTCGCACCGCGTGGGCGCCGAGGTCGCGGACTTCGCCGATCGTGCGGGGCCGGCCGGTGACCACGACGCGGCCGGCTGCCCAGCCGTCGAAGACCGAGCGGGCGTGCGGAGCGGTGTCGTCGGCGCACCGGTCGGCGACTACGCACACCGCCCGCTCGACCCGGGCAGGCAGCCGCCACAACGCCCGCCGGAGCGCGCGCAGGCACGGCTCGATCAGGTCCTGCTCGTCCCGGGCCGGGACGACCACGCCGATCGCTGTGATCACCGGCGCCGCAGCACGTGCAGCAGGAACGCCTCGTCGGTGTGGGCCACCACCTGCTCGAACGCCGGGTGCACGAGCAACCGTTCGTGGGCCTCGGCGGCGTCGCGAGGCGCCTCCGGGGCCCACGGCCGCCAGTGCACCGCGACCAGGTCCCCGCCCGGTACCAGCGCTAAAGCCGACGCTTCGATGGTCGCATCGAGATCGGCGTCGTCGAGATAATACAGAAGTTCGCTGTACACCAGCAGATCCACCGGTCCCTCCGGGATCCCGGACGGAACAGATCCACCGTGGACGTCCACATGCGACAGGTCGGCGACCGCGGAAGCTGCCCGGGAGACGGCGTCGGGTACCGGGTCGAAGGCGTACAGCCGGTCACAGCGCGCGGCCAGTTCACGGGTCAGCAGCCCGAGCCCGCAGCCCGGCTCGACGACGGTGCCGTAGTGCTCCCGCGGCAGGGCAGCGAGCAGCACCGCGCGTTTGCGCCGCTCGTACCAGCCGCCCGCGACGTGCCACGGGTCGTCGGCGGCGGCATACAGCTGCGCGAACCGGCTCACCGGCGCCGAACGCACAGGCGGCTCACGGAAGAACGTCTCGGCCGGCCGGTCGAAGTGCGCGCGGACCTCCGGCGGCAGGATCGGGTCCTCACCCCGCGGCCCGGGCTTAAGCTGGGACGGGAACGCCGCGACGGCGGCGGCCTTCGCGGCACGCTCGGCGCCGGTCAGCCGGTAGGACCGCGCCCGCTGCCAGGGAAGCTCCTCGTCCGCGGGGTCCCGCCAGTGCCACAGCCAGATCGGGTACGACCAGCGGTGCGCGGACACCGGCGCGGCGGCGAGCGCGGCCCGCCCGGCCGCGCGGTGGTCCGAGTGCGGGTCCTGCGGCCACGGCAGCAGCACGAGATCGCAGCCTTCGGCGCGCTCGCGCAGCGCCTCGGTCATCGTGTCCTCGTGCTCAGAGAGACCCGAGTCGGGCAGGCCGAGCCAGACCGGCTCGACGCCGGAAAGTCCTTGCTCCCGCAGAGAATCCCGCAGTTCCCGGCGCCGGGTGCGGCCCAGCTCCCGGCGCTCGTCCGGGCCGGCGTCCGGGAACGCGGCCTCGCCGTCGGTGGCCACCACGAGCGTCACGGCGGTGCCCGCGGTGTGCAGGTGCTGCAGCAGGCCGCTCGCGCCGAGGGTTTCGTCGTCCGGGTGGGCGGCGACGACCAGCGCGCGGGTGAACGGGTCGTCGGTCCACTCGGGCAGCTCGCGCGTCCACGCCGACTCGGGCGTCACACGGCCTCCCCGGCGTCCAGCACCTGACGGCCCAGCGCGGCGAGGTCGCGTTCGGCGTGGTGCTGGCGGACGTAGACGCCGAGGTCGGCCAGCCGCTGCGCGAACCGGCGGTCGCGGCCGAGCGGGGTCGCGCCGGTCAGCCGGGGCGCGTGGTCGAGGATCTCGCGGACGGCGTGCTCCACCCCGGCGCGGCACGTGCTGGCGACGTGCCACGGGTCGGCGGCCTGCTCGATAGTGCCGGCCGCGTGCAGCAGCAGCGTCTCGGCCGAGCGCAGCGCGGCGTACATCGCGCCCAGGTGGGCAAGCTGGTGGTCGTCGGCGCGGCCGGTGTCGCGCAGATACGCCACGACGCCGTCGACGACGGCGGCGGCGCCGCCGAGCCAGACGGCCGCGACCCCAGCCCCGCCGAGAGCGAAGCCGGGCCGTCCGAGATACCAGTCCGGCGGGCCGATGAGGGAGTCGGCGGACACGAGGATGTCGTTGAAGACGACGTCGCCGCTGTCGGAGGCGTCCATTCCGATCGCCTGCCAGGTGTCCGGGTGCCGCTGCACGCCCGGGTCGGTGAGGTCGACGTCGACCAGCCGGTCGCCCGCCGCGACCACCGCGCGGTCCAGCACCGACAATCCGGAGCAGAACCGCACGATGCCGACGAGCCTGCCGTCTTCGAGGACCGCGCCGGTGCCGCCGGACTTGGCCGCCCAGACGCCGTAGAGCGCGCCGGGCACGGGGGTCAGGCCGGCCTCGGCGAGGATCGCGACGGCGTCGGTGTGCCCCTCGGCCAGCCGGGCAAGGGTCAGGTCGATCCGGCCGAAGGCGGCCAGGGCAGCCCAGCGGCCGACCAGCCGGCCGGTGCCGGGCTGCGGCAGGTCGAGCGCGCCCGCCGCGTACAGCGTGCGGAGGTCGGACCCGATGGAGGCGGTGGACCGGGGCAGCGGCAGCGGCTTCGGCGGAGCGGTTTCCAGCAGACCGTGCACTGGTCTGGCCTCCCACGTGATCATGCGACGTAACTACCCGGATCACAGGCAATCACGCACGAACGGCGGCTTGCGTGAGTGGATTGCTTCTGCAGAACCTCGGACCGGCAATCGTGATCGGCTTCAACGGGCACCGACGGGTGCGGTCCGAATCCGCCGCCATTCGGGGTCCGGCGCAGACGACGCCGAACCCCGCTCTCGCACGGGCTCCATCAGGCAGAAGCGCCGAGAATCTGCTTCAGACTCTTCTCGGTATCGGCGCCCACTTTTTCGAAGACGACCTTCGCGATCGGCGCGGCGAGCTTCGCGGCACCGTGGAACTCGATCGTGGCGTGATAGGTCAGGGTGGTGGCCGATCCTTCTGCGGTGAGGCTGATGTCGTCGGTGGAGGTCGCGGTGTCGTTGCGGCCCACGAACACCACGCGTCCGGGCTCGAGGCGAGTGAGTTCGTAGATCAGTTCGGTCTCGATGCCGGCGATCTTCGAGGTATTGCGCCAGCGCGAACCGACGGCGACCGGGCCGCCGTCGAGCCGCTCACAGGACTGCGTGCCGGGATCCCATTCCTTGGCGTTGGCGAAGTCCTTGAGGTAATCCAGGGCCTCCAGCGGTGAGGTGGCAACGGTGAAGGTGCGGGTCACATCGACCATGGGTAGCTCCTCGGGTCAGCCCGACTGCGGGTCGGAGTCGTCGTGCTCGTCACCGGACGACGTGCCCTGCTCGCCTCGCGCTTCTTCCTCGTTCGCCGATTCCGCGGCGTCGCGGCGCTCCTCGGCGGACGGTTCGGTCATGGCGGTTCTCCTTGCACTCAGACGTGGTGCTGGCCGGGGCGATCGACGTCACCGCGCCACGCTCCGGTCTCGTGTCCGTCACGGGTTTCGATGAACTTCTTGAACCGGTCGAGGTCGCCCTGGACCCGGCGATCGAGAATGCCGAGCTTGTCGGCGACGTTTTCCACGAAGCCTTCGGGGTCGATGTCCATCTGGACGGTGACCCGCGTCGTGGTGTCGTCGAGGCGGTGCACCGTCACGACGCCGGCATGGTCCGGGCCAGAGTCGGACTTCCACGCGACCCGCTCGTCGGGGTTCTGCTCGGTAATCGTCGCGTCGAATTCCCGGGTGACACCGGCCACGCTGACCGTCCAGTGGGTGTGGGTGGCCTCGCGCTGCTCGATGTGGTCGACGCCTTCCATGAAACGCGGGAAGTCGGCGAACTGGGTCCACTGGTTGTAGACGGTGCGCACGTCGGCGGCGACGTCGACGGACTTGGTGATCGTGCTCATACCGCTGTCAGCTCCTTCAGATGCTGTGGGAGACCGTGCCTGTCGAGCGTGGTCTCTGGTCGGCTACCCGGTGAACCGCTGCACAAACGATTCGGATTCGGATGAGTAGCGGCACGAGGCGCAGTGGTGGCCGGGCGGAGTGGGCTGTGGTCGCCGCGCGAACGACCGCTGGCCATCGTGAGCCGGGGGCGGTGCCGGTTTGTTGCCGGTGCCGGGTCGTCGGACCGCTGCGGCGGGTTGTGGGATCACCCAGATCCTCCAGGCAGCAGGACCCACCCGGTCTATGGCCGGGCAAACACTGCCGCCGATGCCGGCTGCCGGCGCGCTACTCCGCCTCCACAGTCTCGGCTGTCGAGCGGGCGGTCAGCTGCCGATACCGACCACGGCTGCATCTCGCTCGACGCGCGTCAACCTCAGACGCCGACATGGGGAGTCACCTGAGGTCGGGCTTCGTACCATCTATCTTCTGCCGCACGCGCCATCCGTCACCGGAAAATTCGTCGCACACGTGGTCGATGTAGTGCTGTCGGGCCAGCTATCGTCAGTAGTCACACAAACCGGCGTGACGGCGGTAACCGCAGGTGAAGGAGGCAACACGCTGCACCGAGATGCGCGGAAGGGTGCGCCGATCGTGGTTGACTGCGCGATGGCGCCATTAGGCCGAACGATTGAACTGGGGAGGACGCACGGCGGACGAGCCGGACCTGACCGGAGCGACGGTGTACGAGGCCGCAGAGCGGCTATCGCTCGGCGGGGGACGCTGGTACGCATTGTCCGATGACACGACCTACCTCAAGCCAACAGACGGGCAATACGCCCGTCGATCATCGCAGCGCACACGCTCCGCGACCGCCCCGTCTGGACCGAGGTCACCGGCGACTAGTCCGCTCCGACGCGCAGTAGAACGCGTCGAACTCTGTCGAGCGACATGCTAGTTGGCCCGAGGTTTGTCCAGCTCAGTCATCGCTCGACATGGGCAACGGTTTACGAAGTGTCCTCACAGAGCCGACCTGGTCATCGAGATCGACTCCGCACACAACCCGCGCAGTGTCGAGAAGCTGCAGTCCGCCCACGCCGCGGGCACGGTCAGCAGCTGGATCCGCCGGCGGGCCGGCCCGCTGCACGAGATCCCCGGCGTCACCGTCATCGACCTGCGTCCCACCTCCGGTGGCGGCGCTCAGGACTCTTCGGTCCAAGCTCGGTAGAGGCCCCAGCCTGGACGCGGCAGACCGCCTGGTGTGCATCCGCGGCTCCGGAACTGCTGCTGACCGAGGCGGCAGTGTTCGCTCACATCGCCGAAGAGGACACCCCCGACGAACGGCTGCTCAAAACACGATTCCCGTCCGGACGGTTCCCGTGCCACTTTTGCGCAGGCGCCTGAGCGCCGACCTCCGTATCGCCGTTCATCGGCCCACGCGGCGACAACCACTGTCCGAGAAGGCCGTCACTGCCCGGGAATGGCGGCTTCGAGTCCAGGGCGGTCATCGAAAAGCTGGGTCCAGCGGCCATCGAAACCGCCGTTGGCCTGGGTGTACCACTCACCGCGAAGCCACTGGCCGTTTTCGGTGGAACTACTGGTGGCGACGGTGCCGTCGTGGACCATGAAGTCGTGTTGCCACCAGTAGGAGTTGGGCGAGTCGTAACGACCGCTAGCCATCTGGCGGGTCCAGCCGAGACTGTCTTTGCCGGTTCCGGCGTAGCCGGGGAAAGTGTCGGAGTCAGGGGGAAGGTCTTCGTCGGCCTCGGCCGAGTAGACGCCGTAGAGCCAGCTCTTGTGAATCAGTCCTTCGCGGCCATCGGTGAGATCGGATGCCGAGTTGTCACGGGACGCGCTGTAGAAGGTCTGGCGTCCGGCGCTCACCTCGGTCGCGCCCGCTTCATTGGTCACCGGTGACTCGAGGAGGACGTCGTCGCTGACCGTCGACAGCCAGTGGGTGGGCCAGGCCGGGTTCTGCGACCAGTGGGTCGGGATGATGTCGGCGATATCCTGCAGTTCGTAGGTGAGACGCTTGGCCTGGTACCAGGCCACGGTGTCGCCGTTGTCGTAGCCGCTGCTCAGCGTGGCCGCGTTGGCGAAGGTGAGTGCCTGGGCGTTCCACGCGGCGATCGCGGCCGATGACGTCTGCGGGACGAAGACGTAGTGGACGTTCTCGTCATGGTCCTTGCCGCTGACCTCGACCTCTGCGTCGTTCGTCGGGGACTGGGCGGCCAGCGAGGCGTAGGTGTCGTTGACGTAGCGCAGTTCGTGACCGTGCGTGGCGAGGACACTCCCGGCTTCGTCGGCCTGCCAGATCATCAGGTGCCGGCCGGTGGCGGTGTTCATGAAGTTGAACCCGCTGTCACCCCGTTTGCGGATGATGTGCTCGCTGTGGTGGGTGATCGTCGAGTTGTTCACGTACTCGCCGGCACCGGGGCTGCCGGTCACGTTGCGGACGACGATCTCGATCCGCTCCCAGTCGTGGATCTGGGATGCTTCCTTGTCTGCCGCGTTGTACACGTGGTAGAGCAGCACCAGCGATTTGACGCCGCCGATGGTGTATTCGATCAACGACGTGTAGAGAGTCGGTCGGATGCGCCAGTTCGCGTAGGGGCTGGTGTTCGCGTGTGCTGCGGCGGCGGCCACGTACTGGGCGCCCTGGCGCCAGTCCGCCCGGTTGGTCGCGAAGTCGTGGTCCTGGTCGAAGTCGAAGTTCGTCAACCAGTCACGGCCGGGCTGACCATCGTTCTCGTTGGCTCGTTTGAAGATTACCGGCGCGTAGTAGTTCAGATACGCCTGGCGTTGCGCGGTCGTGAGGGAGAACGGTGCCGGCATTGGAGCGTCACCGCCGTCGCAGTTTTCGTCGCAGGGCGGTGGGCAGGGGTAGGTGATGTCGTCACACGGCATGGGTGGCTCGATGCCCGCGTTTGCCTGGGGCGCGGCGCCGAGCAAGAGGATGATGCTCGCCAGAACCGCCGTAACCGTCTTGATCGATCGCCTTCTGGGTGCTGTCACGGACCCGACATCGCGAATTGATTGCCAACCGTTGACAAGATCAGAACGCAGGTAACCGCCGCCAATTCGCCGTAAAACCGAGCCGTCCGGAGTTCTTTTCGATGTTCTGCGAGCCAGATACCCGCTCGGCGTTCCGCCCACCGTGATCCCTTCCCGGTCTCGCAAGATCAATAAGGCGCGGCACCGTCGGCTGCAGCTACCGGCACGACGCTGTGGATGGTCGCCGAACAGTCGCAGCGCCGCAACGCAGCCGCGCGCGGCGGACATTGCGAGCGGCTGCTCCCGGGTCCGCGGCTGCTCGACGAACGCCTCGCCCTTGCCCGCGTCCACTGCCCTGACTGCAACCGTGGCCTGGATCGTTCCGGCCAGGAACCGCGCATGCCGCCGGACACATCGAAATGTCGGCGCTCGTGGCCGTCGGGGCGGTCGTTCCGGCGCCGTCCTTCGACGACACCGTCGGCGCCGGCCGCGCAGGTGGGCGCTGCAGGGTCAACGGGGATGCGAGGTCACGCTCGTCGTGACCGGCCCTGATCGCGCAGACGAGCCGAGACGGGCAAGTTCAGCCGTCGGACCAGCTGACGTATCCGTAGGTGTTGCGGCCGCAGCCGAGCCACGTCACCAAGTACCCCTGGGCCTGCAGCTGATCGGCGAGTGCGGTGCCGTTGGCGGTGCACTGTGACGGGGTGGAGCCGGTGACTTTCTGCTCGTAGTAGTGCGTCTGGGTGGTGGCGTGAGCCGGTCCCGCACCGGCCAGGGCGGCCACGGCCGCGACGGCCATCCCCGTGGTCAGTTTCTTCATCATGCGGGCATTCCAGCATGATGAAGAGGCGGAGTTGTAGGCAATTTTGACCGTCCGAGCGAGTGAACAAGAGCATCGGCGACGGCGAACTCCAGCCCGCCCGGCAGTCCGAGACCGGGCCCTGCCCACACAGTGCCAGTTCTGCAGCGGTAGTGAGCGTCGATGTTGTAGTAGATCATTTTGTTTCAGGGGCCGAGTGCAGGAGTGGACCGTGAGGAATCGGGGGGGCGAAGCCTGCCGACGTATCACCTGACTGCGCCATCCGGCGCGGTCATGGCACTGCCGGGTGGTCCGGGGAATGACGGAACCCAGCGGGCGGAGGCGAGTCGTCGAGACGCCACTGTCGGGGCTCAGCCCACCGGGGCCCGGTCCAAGCCGATTCACTGGCCCGTCGCCGAACCGGTCGCGCTCCCGCAGCGAGCATCCGTATGAGCAGCACACCGGTCCCAGGACCCGACCCGGACTTGCTTGTTCCGGGTGGCTCGTCGCGGCGGTGTGCCGATCGGCTCACCCTCCGATTCGGCCGAACAGCACGCGGCACGATCCGGGCTCAGGGAAGGTGTGGCGGATGAAATCCGCGACGAGGGCTCGTCCGCATCGATGGTTTCCCAAGTGACGCGCAGCTCGGGGTCGGTCCGCTTTGCCTGATGTGCCAACGGCAGCCGGGAGGGGGTCCGGCTGCCGCGGTGAGAGCACACCCAGCCCCCTGGGAGGTTGAGAGCCATCGGGGAGACGCTGAAATGAGAGTGCCGGCGTCAGCGGGTAGTCAACCGTAAGCGATCTGACAATTCTGCCGAACGGCCTATGTCACGCCGACGCCGAGCTCACCGTGCTGGAGGCGTGGCCCGGGCAGGATCAAGCGCCTTGTCCGATGAGCCGTTGACCAGAACTCAGGAGCGTGCCAAGAGTCCGGGTAGGCGTGCACGTTCTCCAGGTCGTTGTCGGTGACGTCTTCTGCGGCGTGGGCAGTTGGAGATCCATCAGCTCATTCCATGGTCGGCGTGACAGTGGCCATCGGTTGTTCGTGGATCGTCCGTCACCCGTCCAGTGCACGATCGAGGTTGATCGCGGAACTGATCAGGGAAAGGTGGGTGAAGGCCTGGGGAAAGTTGCCCAGCTGGTCACCGGTCAAGCCGATCTGCTCGGCGTACAGACCGACGTGGTTGGCGTAGGTGAACATCTTCTCCAACGCCAGCCGCGCGTCCTCGACCCGTCCGACGCGCGCCAAAGCCTCCACGTACCAGAACGAGCAGATCGAGAACGTCCCCTCGGAACCGGCCACCCCGTCGGGCGCCTCGTCCGGGTCGTAGCGAAAGACGAGGCTGTCCACGACCAGGGTGTTCTCCAGCGCGTGCAGCGTGGCGACGAAGCGCGGATCGGTGGGGCTGCAGAACTTCACCAGCGGCATCAGCAACAGCGACGCGTCGGGAACGAAGTCGTCGTAGCGCTGGGAAAAGCTGTTCTTCGTCTCGTTCCAGCCGCGCGTCTGGATCTGCTGGTAGATCTCGTCGCGGACGCTCGTCCAGCGCGCGAGGTCGGCGGGCAGCCCCCGGCGGCGGGCGACGCGGATCATGCGCTCGATCCCCACCCAGCACATCAGCCGGGAGAAGGTGTGGTCTTGCCGGCCGGAGCGCGCTTCCCAGATGCCTTCGTCCGGCCGGTCCCAGTGCTCGACCAGCCAGTCCAGCACCTGGACCAGGTTGTGCCACGCCGAGTGGGAGATGCCGGCGCTGTACTTGTCGAACAGGTAGATCGAGTCGATCAGCTCCCCGTAGATGTCCAGTTGCAATTGCTGGGCGGCGGCGTTGCCGATCCGGACCGGCGCCGAGCCGCGGTAGCCCTCCCAATGGTCGAGGACTTCTTCCTCCCGCGCGGGATCGCCGTCGATGGTGTACATCACCCGCAGCGGCCCGAGGTCACCGTCGCCGGGGTCCTCGAACCGGCCGGTGAGCCACCCGAAGAAGTCCTCGGCTTCGCAGGTGAACCCCAGGCGCAGCAGGGCGTAGAGCGAGAACGCGGCGTCCCGGATCCACACGTGCCGGTAGTCCCAGTTGCGCTCGCCGCCGACCTGTTCCGGCAGCCCGCAGGTCGGCGCGGCGATGATCGCGCCGGACGGCTCGTGGGTGAGCAGTTTCAGCAGCAACGCGGAGCGGTGCACCATCTCCCGCCAGCGTCCGGTGTAGGTGGACTGCGCGATCCAGGACCGCCAGAACTCCACTGTGGCCTGGAAGAGCTCTTCTACCTCGCCGGCCAGGGAACCGCCGGGCAGGTCGGCATCGAGCACCTCGAGCACGAACAGGGCCGTCTCGCCGGGGCCGAGGTCGAATTCGCCGGCGAGGCCGTCGTCGGTCCGCTTCAGGGAGGTCGATGTCCTCAGGCCCAGCCGCAGCCCTGCGCCGGCGAAGACGGTCCCGTTCTCGGTGCTTTCCGTCCGGTGTGTCGCACGAGCGTAGTCGAAGCGCGGCCGGATGTCGGTGCGCAGGCGGACGTGCCCGCGGATGTTCACCACGCGGCGCACCAGCCGCTGCCGGTGATCGGGGTCGCGCCGGCGGCGAATGGGCATGAAGTCCTGGACCTCGACGATGCCGTCCTCGGTCAGGAAGCGGGTGACCAGGATGTTGGAGTCGGGGATGTAGAACTGGTGACGGTTGGTCACCTCGCAGACCGGCTGCAGCGCCCACCGGCCGCCGTCATCGGCGTCGAGCAGCGCGCCGAACACGCTGGGGGAGTCGAACCGGGGTGCACAGAACCAGCTGATCCCGCCGTCGGTGCCGACAACGGCGGCGGTGCGCAGGTCGCCGATGAGACCGTGCTCGGCGATCGGGAGGTAGCGTTCGTTCATCGCCCGTCCGCGTCCCAGCCGTCGATGCCGGCCAGCCGCTCCGCGTCGTGCGGGCCCCACGTGCCGCGCGGGTACCGGTGGGTGGGTGGCGGTGAGTCGAGGACCGGCGCACTCACCTCCCAGAGCCGCTCGACTTCCTCGGCGCTGACGAACCAGGTCCGGTCACCGCGCAGCGCGTCGTGCAGCAGGCGGGCGTAGGCCGAGGCGTCCGACTCTCCGGTGAGGTCGAACCGGTGCGGGCCCGCGGTGACCGTGACGCGGGTCTGCGGCAGGGCCTTGCCGGTCCGCAACCGGAACGGCACTCCCTGCCAACGGCCGGTGTCCACAAAAGTTTCCAGCGCCACGAAGGTTTCACGATCGGATTTCCGGTCGACGTCGTCTTCGTCGCGATAGCCCTCGTACTGGCCGAAGACCGTGCGCGCGGGATCGAAGGGCCGCAGCGCGCGGAACACGGCCAGCCTTGCGGCGCGCACGGTGTCAGCGTCCCGGCGTTCGGGAGGGTTCATGGCCAGCATGCCCAGGAGCTGGCACAGGTGAGTGGGGACCATGTCGCGGAAGGTGCCGGTGGACTCCATGAACGAGCCGCGGCCTTCGATGTCGATCTCCTCGGGGGCGTCGATCACCACCGACGACACCTGTTCCGCCACCTTTCCGGGCAGGTCTCGGACGGCTTCCTTGCCGAGAAAGTGGTCGATCCGAAACACCTTCTCTTCGGGAAAGATCGCACGGACCGTGTCGTTCAGGTCTCGCGCCGAGGCCAGGTCGTGCCCGATCGGCTTCTCCAGGATCAGCCGGGCATCGTCGGCCAGGCCGGTGTCGCCGAACATCCGCACCATCGGCCCCATCGCCGCCGGCGGAACGGACAGGTAGAGCATCGTCCGGGTGTCCTCGCCCGAGTCCGCGCGCGCCGCCCGCACCGCGGCGGCGAGGTCGTCACCGTCATCGCTGTCGGACACCACGAACGACAGGCGTTCGGCGAAGGAGCTCCAGGTTTCCGCGTCGACATCGGCGTGGTCCCGGACTTTTTCCCCGAGCGCGGCGCGGAACTCGTCGTCGCTGCCCGGCGACGTGCGCCCGGACCCGATCACCCGGAATCCGTCCGGCAGCTTTCCTTCGCGCCACAGCATGACGAGACCGGGGAACAGGAGCCGTTCGGCGAGGTCGCCGGTAGCGCCGAAAATCACCAGGACGTGCGGCGGGATCTCCGACATGGTGCACCTCAATCTGTGGGCGGGGTCAGCTGGTCAGGTCCTGCAGTGCGTTCTCGACGACTTCGGTGAGTGCCGGGTGGATCCAGTACGGCGCCGCGGCGAGCGTCGGGGCGTCGATGCCCAGCGTCATCGCCAGCACGACGGGCTGGATGAGCGTCGGTGCCTGCGGTCCCATGATGTGCGCGCCGAGCAGGCGGCCGGTGCCGCGTTCGGCGATGATCTTGCAAAAGCCGGAGTCGTCGGCCAGCGCCCACCCGTAGGCCACGTCGGCGTAGCGCCGGGTGCCGACGACGTAGTCGATGTGCTCGGCACGGCAGTCCTGTTCGGTCTTGCCGACGGTGGCGATCTGCGGCCGGGTGAACACGGCGGCCGGCACCACGTCCCGGTCGGTGCTGCGGAGGTCGCCGGGGTGGCGCAGGTTGTGTTTGACGACGTCGGCTTCGCGGTTGGCCACGTGCTTGAGCTGGATCGGTGTGCAGACGTCGCCGAGGGCGAACACACCGTCGGCGGTGGTGCGCTGGTGGGCGTCGACGACGATCCGGCCGTCGTCGTGGGTGCCGATCCCGGCGGCGGGCAGGTCGAGCCGGTCGCCGTTGGGGATGCGTCCGGAGGCGACCAAGAGCCGGTCGGCGGACACGACCGAGCCGTCGTCGAGAACCAGCCGCAGCGCGCCGGCCTCGCCTTCGAGCCGGGTCAGCTCGCGGCCCAGGCGCAGGTCGAACCGTTCGCCGGCGAGCCGGGTGAACGCCGCCGCGACCGTTTCGTCCTGTGGACCGAGCAACCGGTCCGCCTTCTCGACGACGGTGATGTCACTGCCCATGGCGGCGAACACCTGAGCCAGTTCGGCGGCGATGTAGCCACCGCCCAGGACCGCGAGGTGGGTCGGTGGCTCGTCGATCCGCATGATGGTTTCCGAGGTCTCGTAAGGCAGACCGGACTCCTCGACCGGCGGCGGGATTGCCGGGCGTGCACCGGCGGCGATCACCACCTGGTCCGCGTCGACCTCGATCGGCCCGTCGGCTGCCTCGATCCGGAGCCGTCGCGGCCCGGCGAACCTGGTCTGTCCGGTGTAGACGGTGATGAAGTCGCTGTCCCGGCGGCCGTGCTCGCCGCTGTCGCGCAGCTCGTCGACCCGGCCGAACACGCGGTCGCGGACCGCGTGCCAGCGCACCCCGCGCAGTTCGGCGTCGAGGTCGAACCTACCGGCGGCGCGGATCTCGTCGGCGACCTCCGCAGTGTGCGCGAGCATCTTGCTGGGGATGCAGCCGTGGTTCAGGCAGGTGCCGCCGAACGGGCCGGCGGTGATGATCGCCACGTCCAAGCCATCGAACGAGTCGTCGACGACGGTGTTCCCGGAACCCGCGCCGACGATGATGAGGTCGTGATGCCGCATTGACGGATGCTAAGCGTCCGTTCGGCGTAGCGCACGGCGAGCGAGAGCCGGACGAGCGTGCTGCACTGTCGGGGTGGATCCGTCGCGGAGTGGACACACGCGCAAGATCGTGTGCAACGAATGACGAGCTCCCTCACTGTGGAGGAAGCGGCCAGGAAGGTCCCGGCTTGTCCGGACTGGTCGGTGCGCGACCTGCTGGCCCACATGATCGGGCTGAACGCCGATGTGCTGGCGGGCGACGAGCCCGAGGACCACAACGACGAGTGGACGCAACGACAAGTCGACCGCCGCGCGACCGCGCCGATCACCCGGCTGCTGGCGGAGTGGGCGGATCTGGTCGCGCCGATGCGGCAGTGAATGGGTGAGCATACCAGCCGTCCGTTGAACGACATTCTCATTTACGAGCAGGACCTGCGTGGTGCGCTGGAAATTCCGGGAGGGCGCACCGCACCGGGGTTGGCCGGGTTGCGCGACGACTTCGCCGGGCGGTTCGGGACCGCCGTCGCCGGCTGTGCGCCGATCCCGCTCGACGGTGGCGCCTGGAGATGGGTTTCCCGAGGAGCGCCCGATGACGCGGTGACCGTCGTCAGAGCCGGCGAATTCGATCTGACGCGAGCTCTGATGTCCCGAAGGTCGGCAGCTCAGTTACGGTCGTGGACCACGCGCGGGGAGCTGGAGCCCTACCTGTCCGGGTTCGCCGCGCTCGGTGACCTGCCGGATCAGGATATCGAGGAATAGCCTGCGGACGTGAGCGAGACGTACTGAGTCCGCGACGCACTGGATGAGGAGACCCGGATGGTCTCCACGGCACGAAATCACCGGTGCCCGACCTCGTCCGCCTACTAACCGCGTTGGCCGGCGTCGAGCAGGATGTCTTTGCTGATGCACGAAAACTTCGGGAAGAGCGCTTTTCACCGTCGGCCATGCGCCGCGGGTTACGCGGTCGCGGCGACGTCGGCGCCGGTGACCGCGGCGACCACCTGGTGCGCATCCACCGCAGGGTCATGCACCTAGCGCAAGAACGGCCCTCGTCAGCTGACCATGTCATCGCTGTCCGGACAGGACCGCTGCGGCGCGCGCCGCGGTCTTTCCTCGGCCGGCGAGTTCATCGACGTCGCCCGAGGCGCCCCGCCCGAAGTCAGGGCAGATGAGCTTCCCGGTCAAGAGGGGTAGCGACGACCGGCAGCGTCTGCAGGGCTGCCCGGGCTTGGCCGAGGGTGTCAGGCCAGGACGCGATCAAGGCTTTCCACGCTCCGCGCAGCGACACCCCTTCGGCCAGTACCAGGTAGGGACCGTCGCCGCGGTGGGAGGCCAGCACCACCCCGGTCCGGTCTTCTTCGGGTGCCCGAGGGATCCCGCCGGGCAGGAAGCTGAGCAAGCTGGTCGAACCGCTGCCGGTGATGTCGTCGGTCAGGCCGGTGCCGGTGAACCGGAGCGTGCGCCGGTGTTCGCGGTCTTCGGCGGGGATCGGGGCGTCGGGGTAGGCGAGGTTGTACTCGGCGGCGGAGGCGAACATCGCCGGTCTGGGAGCCGGTTCGGCCGGCGATGACGTCACCACCGGATCCTAAGTAAGCAGTAGCCGGTCGGCTCGCTGATCACGTGCCCCTCGTCATTACGGTGCGTATTGCCTGGTGAAAGCCGTCAAAGTGGATTCGAGTGTCCCTCGGCTGGGTACTTCTTCGGTACACCTGAGCAAGCAGCACCGCAGCCACCGTCGCGTGGTGTCCGGTCGAGTTGTCGCGGCCGGAAACGGGGCTGCCGGCCAGTGACCTGCGCTGTGTTTCCGCCGTACCGGATGACTGTGGAGGCTCGAGATGACGAATGACTCAGGCAAGTGGCACACCGACCTGCAGCGCCAGGAGCAGGAGCTGCACCGGCGTCGCGTCCGAGCCGCTCGGCCCGCTCCCAGGGTGCCGACGACACCCCGGTAGCGCTGACCCGCCGTATCGTCCTCCAGCCCGCGATCGTGACCGCCGACACATCGCGTTTTGTTGTCTCGGTCAGCGGGAACTGTCCTTAAGGTGCTTGAGGAAGACAAGCAGTCATGACGTGGCGGGGCGGGGGCCCAGCTGAGGGGGATGTGACCAGCGAGCCGGGGACAGGCACCGCCTCCGTAGCGGACCCGCCGCCGGTGGCTCACGAGCCGCCGACGGCGGGTCTTTGCGTGCAGCTCTCCTGCCCACGCTTCGCATCGCCGTCGTTCGGCTGAGCGGTGACGGCGTTACCACAGGTGAGCACGCCCGGAGTGCCGGTACCGCGGAAGGCGTAAGCCGCGGCTGAACGGGGCATCCTCAGCCGAGCCGGTGATGTCGGATAGAAACTGGGGCACATCATCGAGGACGGCTGAGCGCATCTACCGGTTAGCGCAGCACCGTCGCCATCGCACGGGCACGTTGATCGCCCTCTCGTTGGCCGCCGGGTTCAGCGTGCTCAAATGCCGTGACTGGTGGGTGGCTTGGCGTGCTCGGTGCGGTCTTCTTCGTCGCGGCCGGTGTCGTGTTCCGGCATGAGCGCACCAGGGTGAGCGGGGCTTTGATACGTCTTCGGGCTGTCGAGGACGCGTGTGGATGCTGAGAAGATCATGCTGCGCGGATACGACATCGACGGCAACCTCAGCTTGTTGCTCGACACGGCGGGCACGCACCACAGTGCCGTCACCGACTACCAGGGCAGTGTCCTGGCCCTGGTCGACGATTCCGGCGCGGTGATCGGCAGCGGTGAGGCTGTCGTGCTGGTAGACGGGATCGATGAGCTGCCAGCCAAACGCCGGTCGGAGATCTGGGCGTGGCTGAGCGAACTGATCAGCACGTGGGCTCGTGGGGCGTAGCCGTACTCTGCATCCGCTCGGTGGTGACGAAGTAGAGGGACGCGCCGGTGCCGTTCGGCGGCAGGCAGATGATGTCCTTGTGCGTCGTCGTCGATCTCGCCGACGGCGGCTCCCTGGTCGGCGGGCGGGTGCTTGTCTGCGCCCCGGCCGGCGGCGATAGTGGTATGACGCCGTCCCGAGGAGGCCCGTGCCCGCCGAACGCCTTCCCGTCGCGCTCCCCGACGACCGGGAGTTGCGAAGGTTGCTACGCCAAGGAACCTTCGCGCAAGTCCTCGACCACTGCCTGAACGTCAATGGGCTAAGCCTTAAACGCCTGCAGGACCAGCTCGCGGTCCGCGGCGCGCAGGTCAGCCGGGCGGCGCTGAGCTACTGGCGTACCGGGCGCAACCGGCCGGAACGCGACGAGTCGCTGCGGGCGGTGCGAGCGCTGGAAGACCTGTTCGGGCTTCCCGAGTCCACCCTGGTGTCCCTGCTCGGACCGCCCCGGCCACGCGGTCGGGCCGCGGAACCGGGATCAGTGGACCGCAAGCGGATGTGGCCCGGGCACAACCCGCTGCTGGTCGCGCTGGCCGCGCCGGCCGATGACCGGCTGCGCTACCTCACCGTGCACGAGCACGTCTTGGTCGACGCCGACCGACGGCTCGCGGAGGTCCGCACCCGGATGGTGGTGGAAGCTCAGCGCGACCACTTGGATCGCTTCCTCGTCTACCAGTGGGTCGAGGAGTCGGACCTGCCGGAACTCTTCGAGCCGCGGTCCTGCCGCCCCGGCCGGATACGCCGCGATCGGGAAACCGGGGCCACGGTCTGCGAGCTCGTGCTGGACCAGCAGCTGGCGGTGGGAGAACGGGCGGTCGTGGACTTCAGCTGGCGGTTTCCGCCCGGCCCCGAGCTCACTTACTACCACCGCCGGTTCACCCGCCCGGCCCGAGAACTGGTGCTCCAGGTCGGGTTCGCCGGGAACGCACCAGCGCTCTGCGTTCCCTACCGGCAGCGCACCCTCGCCGCTGCGCCCCGGCAGGGCAGGCCGCTGTGGATCGGTCCCTCCAACACCGCGTACTTGGTACTTGAGGACGTCCAGCCCGGGATCGCCGGGCTGAGCTGGGAGTGGGACTGACCGGTGGCCCCGATCGGGAGCCACCGGTCAGCCCTCCCCTCAGGATCAGTAGACGTACCAGGAGAACTGGTCGCGTCCGCTGGTCCCCGCGGTGTCGGTCGCGGTCGCCGTCACCTGGAACATCTGGTTGACGTTGCCCGCTGTGCCGCTGATCAACCCGGTGGAGGCGTTGATCGAAAGCCCGGGCGGCAGCCCGGTCGCCGACCACCGGTAGCTACCCGTGCCACCGCTCGCCGACAGCTGCAGGTTGACCCGCTGCCCGTGCTGGGTGAACTGGAACCCCGGGTCCTTCACGGTCACCGGCCCGCTGTTGCCCTTGGTCACGGTCAGCGTGTACGTGGTGTCGTGACTGGCCGTCGCGTTCTTTCCGGTGACGGTTACCTTGTAGGTGCCCGCCGGGGTCGACGCGCTGGTGGCGATGGTCAGCTTCGACGAACCGCCCGCGTTGACCGAGGCCGGGTCGAACGTCGCCGTCGCACCTGTGGGCAGCCCGGTGGCGGACAGCGCGATGTCACCGTCACCCGGGGTGTTGCCGATCTGGGCGTTGGCCCAGTCGCCCATCGAGCCCCACAGCTTGCCGTGCGCGTTGTAGGACGCGCAGTCGGTGCGCAGCCAGGAGAACACGCCGTAGATCTTGCCGTTGAAGTAGTACGGCCCGCCCGAGTCGCCCTGGCACAGGCCCTTGCTGCCGTTGCCGTAGCCGTCGCAGAACATGTAGTCCGGGTTGAAGATCGACGAGTCGATGGTCTTGCAGTTCTGACCGTCGACGGTGGGTAGCACAACCTCGCGCAGCTTGGTGTTCTTGTTGGCGTCGTTGGCGTCGGTCTTGCCGTACCCGATCGCGGTGCCCTGGGTGCCCAGCGGCAGCGTGTCCGAGGACGACGCGATCGCCGGGTAGGTCATGCCGGCGGGCACCGGGATGTCGGTCTTGGTGAAGATGATCGCCACGTCGTTGCCGTTGCGGAATCCTTCGTCACTCTGCGGGGTGTAGTCCGGGTGGATCCGGTACTCCGCGATCTCGATCCGGGTGCCCTGGCCGGTGTCAGCCAGGTCGTCACGCCCGTAGATCAGATACTTCGGGTCCCCTTGGGCGAACTTGCAGTGCGCCGCGATCAGCACGGCCCGTTTGGCGACCACGCTGCCGGTGCAGGACTGCTCCTGCGGGCGAACTCCGCCGGTGCGGTGCTGCGAAATGATGAACGGGTACTTGGCGACCGTGGTCGGCTGCCCGCCGATCACGCTTGGGCCCGCGCCCTGACCGGTGCTCGCCGCGGCCGTGGAGACGGTGGCCGTGGTGGACTGACCGGCCGCCACCGACCCGGAGTTCGGGTTGACGCTGATGGAGAAGTCGCCCTTACCGGAGCCGTTGACCGTCAGTGAAATCGTCGCCGTGTGGGTGGCGTCAGAGCCTTTGCCGGTCACCGTGACGGTGGCCGATCCCGGCGAGGCCGATGCCGACGCGGTCAGGGTGAGCGTGGCGGACTGGCCCGCGGTCACCGAGGCCGGGGTGAACGTCGCGGTTACGCCGTCGGGCAGGCCGCCGGCCGACAGTGCCACGGTCTGGGCGCTGCCCTTGGTGACCGTGGTGGCGATGGTCGAGGTCGCGGACTTGCCCGGGGCGACGCTGACCGATGCCGGGTTCGCTGCCATCGAGAAGTCGTTCGCGGCGGGCGGGGTGGTGCCGCCGATCAGTGAGTCGGCCAGGGTGTCGCCCTGCATGGAACCCCAGCCGGTGCACAGGTCGTAGCCGGTTCCCGCCGAGTAGGTGCCGTTGTTGCCGGTGGTGACGTCGTGGAAGTTCGAAGAGTAGGCGCTGCCCTTGGCGATCGAGTACAGCGTCGGGTTGATGCCGCCGAGATTGGCCTTGCCGCCGGCCTTGGCCTTCTGGTTGACCATGGCGATGTAGCCAGCCCAGAGGGGGGAGGACAGGCTGGTGCCTCCGACGTCCTGCCAGCCGCCGTTCATGTAGACCGACAGCGCGCCGGCGCCGTAGTCGGCGTCCATCGCGACGTCGGGCACCGAGCGGTGGGCGTTGCTTCCGGTCTGCCAGTCCGGGCGGTCGTAGATCGCCGAGTAGCCGCCACCGGAGCGGGTGTTGCCCGTGCCGCCCTGATTCCAGCAGGACTCGGAGGTGTAGGTGCCCGCGTTGTCGGCGGTGCGCAGCTGGGTGCCGCCGACGCCGGTGAACAGCGGGTCCGACGGCGGGTAGTCGGCCTGGACGGTCGAGTTGTCGCCGTTGTAGCCGCAGCCTGTGGCGCCCCAGTCGCCGGACGCCGACAGCATCGTTACGCCTTGGGCGGCGAGCTGGGTGTAGGAGTCGTGCGACGCCGGGATCGGGTCGGCTTCGCACTTCTCGCCGAGCAGCCAGGAGCCTGACAGAACGGTGATCGCGTTGTCGGAGGCGATCTTGGCCATCTGGTCGACCCACGCGGTGTCGGTGTTGGGGGCCTCGTAAACCACTTGCGCGGCACCGGGTGCGGTCGCCGCGACGGCCTCGATGTCGAGGGTGACCTCGAGCTGGTTGCTGCCGGGGCTCGACACGCCGCCGTCGACGGGGACCACCCGCGGGCTCACCGAGGGCTGGCTGAAATAGTTCGTCCAGGCGTTGATGTCGGACTGCTTGAACGCGTCGAACTCGATGAGCCCGACGGTCTGCCCGGCTCCGGTGTAGGACGCGGAGAGGTTCTTCATGTTGTAGGCGGTGCGGAACTGGGCGGGTGTGTAGCCGCCGGCCGGTCCACCGGGACCGCCCGGTGCGGACGCGCGATGCGCGACCTCCTGGTTGGTGAGGCCGGTGACGCCTCGCACGACGGTGGCGACGTCGGTCGGCACCTTCGGTGCGCTGTCGTTGGCGTAGAAGTGCTTCCCGTCGGGACTGGTGTAGCTGCTCAGCGGCGTGTCGAACGCTTTCGCCACGACGTCCGCCGGTGCGGATGCATCGACGACCTGGCGGTTACCGGACACCGCGTCGACGTGGAGTCCTCGGCTGCGCAGGAAGATCGCTACCTTGTCCACATCGGACTGGCGCGGTGCGAACTGCTCGTTGTACTCGGCCGAGGTGAGGAAGTGCCGGTAGGCGGGAGACCTCGGGTCGTTCACTGCGGCCACGAACCGGTCGAGACCGGCCTGGTTGTGCGGCCGCAGCGCCACCGCGACGTGCAACGGCGGAACGTTCGACAGCGTGCCGTCGCGGTGCGCGGCGGCCGGTATCGAGGCGCCTCGGGAAGCGAGCGGGACCAGCGTCGGTGGTGGAGCACCGCCGGTGGTGCCGGCCGCCACCGGTGTGGCGACCGTGACGAGACACGTCGCGAGCGCGACGGCTCGGAGAACGGACAGGGTTTTTGACACTGTTCCTCCACTTCGCGGGGACAGGGATCCGTCGGTACAAAAGCGCGCGACCGCCGGTGCCGGAAGACGCTAATCGCGTCACGGCCCTTTGGTGCGTGGGAAGTGAACGTTCAGAGTTTTTCACCGACACCCGGGTTGGCCGGGGGATTGCGGCAGTTCAGAGACTTTCCACGCGTCAATATTCCAGACCCGCGGGGTGGGGGTCAGGGAACTCTGGCGGCCGCCGCCCGTCCGCTACTTCTGCGATTCCGGATCACCCGCATGCAGCTCAGCGACCAGCTCACGGCGATGGTCGTGCACGGCGTCGCGCGGTGGACCGTGCGCGAAGGCGAGGAGTTGCAGTTCGCCGGCCGCGACCTACCCGGCACTGAAGCCGCCCGGTTTCCGACCCGGCACGGCCGGTCTACCGGCCACCCTCGGTGATCCCCGTGGCGCGTACGTGCACCTTGGCGGTGCCTGGCTGATGCGGTGCCAGGCGATGGACAACTAGTTGTTGCGGGTCATGACGTTGGTGACGCCGGCGAAGACGGCGCCACCGAAGCCGACCTGATGAACCTCTCCGGTCACGAAGACCGCCGCACCCGCCAGCGCTACCTCACACCCTCGAAGGAGAGCACCCCCCGCCGCCTCGACGACATCGACAATCGCCGCGGCGCGCGGACACCCGACGTCGACGAACTCGCCACTCGCATGACGCCCCTGACCAGCGGTTAACTCCTACCCTGCAGTTTGGGCCTGCTTCGGATTCGGTCCGGACACGCGCGCGGCACGCTCCTGTCGACGACGGCTCATCACGGCAACGTCCAAGCCCTCGGCGTAGGGCGCGAGGGCATTCTGGGCCCACGGGCGTCAACATGGAGGGCGCCGAAGGTGGCTGCGCGCCGGCGTGGACGTCACGAGCCGGGTTCGGGCTGTGGTGTCGCGGTTGCCCGGCGATGTCACCGATTGCGGCATTCGAGTGAATGCGCGGCGCGAGCAACAACCGAGCGGCTGTGCTGCGTGGCACGTGCATGATCATGTTTACAACCCGGTGTTCGGCCGTAGCCCTTGCCGCGGCGACCCTGGCCACGCTCGCTGTCGCCGCGCCTGCGGCACAGGCGGCAGATCCCAAAACCGATTTTCCTCGACTGACTTACGGCGCGAGCTACGCCGCGGGCTCGATCCGCTGGCACGCGCGCTCGATCGACGTCGACTACGGCATCAAGGCCCACGGGTGCTACTTGCTGGAGGCCATAACTCGTACACGCCTCGGCTTCGAAATGAGCAGAGGCGAATCGGGGTGGGTGTGCGACGGAAACGGGGTCAACACCTTCAACGTCAAGGCCGACGCTCCAGGCGGCGCCGGCGAAGTCACGCTCACGTTCTACGAGTTTCCTGATAGGTCTCGGGACAACGAGGAAGTGGTCCACCCGTAGCCTCACGGCGCCATGAAGGCCCGGGACCAACGGACCCGACCGCTCAGGCCGAGCGGTCGGGGAACCACAAGCCAGAGTGCTCGACGTTCTCGTTGTACGGGGCCAGCGGCCCGCTTTCCCGAGGTGGGGCGAGCGGGCCGGCTGACGGAGTGCACGGGCGCACGAAGAAACGCCGCCACCGCGCCGTCGGTACAGGCTCGCCGGTGACGAGCCGAAGCGCAGGCTGGTGGTCCGGTGTCGTGTCGTCAGCCGGGTGGTCGAGATCGTGCAGAGGGTTGCGGATGCCGAGCACCGCCGAGATGACCCCAGCCGCCCCCGATGTCGGGGTAGTCGTCTCGGTGGCCGTTCCCAGGGTCTGGGCGGCCCGGTGCCGGGGCGTGGATCGGCCGTTTCCGGGTAACCGGTCGGAGATCCGCACCCGAGGAGAGGACCCACCGGTGACCACCGTTTCGCGCACCTTCACCGTCGACCCCGCGCCGGCGGTCGTCGTCCCCTACCTGGCCGACTTCGGCCACGCCGAGCAGTGGGACCCCGGCACCGAAAGCTGCACCCGGAACGACACCGGACCGGTCCAGGTCGGCTCGTCGTGGCACAACACGTCCAAGATCGCGGGGATCGGGACCGAGCTGACCTACACGCTGGAGGAGCTCACCGGGGACCGCATCGTGTTCGTTGGGCGCAACAAGACGGCGACGTCCACCGAGACCATCGAGATCACCATCCACGGGACCGGTTCGGCCATCACCTACACCAACGACCTGGAGTTCAAGGGGGTCGCGAAGCTCGCGGCGCCGCTGGGCAAGGTGGTGTTCGAGAAGCTCGGGAACGACACCGAACGGCAGCTCACCGAGGTCCTCAACGGCCTGGGCCGCTGACCGGTGGTGGACATCGCCAACCTGCGCCGGGTGGCCGGGCTGTCGGCCGTGGTCGTGACGGCCGTGCAGGCCGCGACCGCGGTCATCGCCGTGCGCAAGGGCCGTCGTGACTACGCCGACGCCGTCTGGGGGCCCGGCCTGGCGGCCGTCGCCGTGAGCAGCGCACTCGCCGGGCGTGGTGACGCCCGCCGTCGCTGGGCGCTCGCGGCGGTCACCACCGTGTGGGCGGCGCGGCTGGAACGGCAGATGCTGGCTCGCTTGCGCGGCAGTGACCGCGAGGACCCGCGCTACACCGAGTTCCTCGACGGCGACTCGACCGCGGCGGTGGTGGGCAAGGTCTTCGTCACGCAGGGCCTGAGCCAGCTGCTGGTGTCCGCGCCGGTGCAGCTCGCCGCCGCGAGCGCCGTGCCCCGCGGCGCTCGCCGGTTGCTCGCGCCCGCCGGGCTGGCCGTGATGGCCGGTGGAGCGGTGCTCGAGGCGCTGGCCGACCACCAGAAGACGGAGTATTCGAAACGGGACCGGGACGAGCGTCCGGACGTGCTCGACACCGGCCTGTGGGGCTGGTCCCGGCACCCGAACTACTTCGGCGACTCCCTGGTGTGGGACGGCGCGTGGCTCGCCGCGGCCGCCTCACCCGCCGCGGTTTGGACGCTGCCGGCACCGGCGGTGATGACCTACCTGCTGATGTTCGCGACCGGCGCCAAGCGCACCGAACGGCGCATGCAGGAGCGCCCGGGCTACCGCGACTACCAGCGGCGGGTCGCGTTCTTCTTCCCCCGGCGACCGGCCGCGGCTAGGGCGTCCCAGAGGGGCTTCGCGGTGTCCGGCAGGTCGAGCAGCGCTTCGACGTCGCCAGTGAGGTAGAGCGGCACCGACACCGAGCTGTAGCGGCTGATCTCCTTCTTGTGATGGGTTTCGGAGTGATCCACCCGGACTCGACGCAGATGTCGAAGTGCCGCCGGTCGGCCTCGAGGATCGCCGCGGCGTTGTCCGCGGTCACCAGCCGGCCCGCGCGCAGTTCCTCGTCCCCGGCCAGGGCGTCCACGTCGGTGCGGGCGACGCGGCGCAGCCGGACCGTGATCTTACGATCGGCGGTGACCTGGTTCAGCTCGCGGTAGTGCCAGCCCAGCGACTCCGCGGCCTCGTCGAGCGACAGCGACCGTTCCAGCCACGCGGCCCGCTCGTCGATCACCGGCCGTACCTGCTCAAGGGGCAGGGCGTCGACGTCGGCCGGGGCGTACAGGTCGCAGCAGCGGCCCTTCTTCTCGAACACGTCGACGATGGCCAGGTGGCCCGCCTTGGCGAGGGCGCCGATGTCGGCGGGGTCGACGGCCAGGCCCAGGTGCTCGCCGAGCCGGTCAGCGCAACGACCGGCGCCGACCGGGTGCTCGGAGCCGAACTTCTCGACGATCGCGGGCACCAGCTGGCGCACCGCGTCGGCCAACTTCCCCCGCCCGGGCTTCGGTGCGCCTCGCTGTCGCGCGATCTCGTACTGCGCCAAGATCTGCTCGACGGGGTTGAGTTCCGTTGGGACGGTCATCGATCACCTCCGAGCGGAGTGCACCAGCCGGCGTGCTTGCTCGTGGGGCCTACGACCGCGAGGGGTGGCCCGCTTTGCCGCGTGCCGAGGTCGGCCACTTCGTCCTCGGGCGTCACGAGCTCGGCCAGGGGATGCGGCTCGCCGGTGAGTGCGGAGAGGGCGGCGGCAACTTCGTGGATGGTTGCCGAGGTGTAGGTCAACGTCACGCCTCCGCGATCAGCTGATGCGCCTGGGCCAGCGTGTCCGGCGTACGCTGCCGCAACCGCGTAGCCAAAGGAGCGCTCGACCCAGGTCAGCGTCGTGTAGCGCAGCCAGCGCGCCGTGACCCCGAGCGCTTTGGTCCACGGCAGAATCCGCCAGATCCGGTGCCAGAACGTTTGGTAGTTGTGGTAATGGAGTGGAACGCCGTTGCGGAGGCGCAGGAGCTGGTCGTCCGGGCCACTGCCGGGAGCCCGGGAATCGACGTGTTCCAGCAGCGCGATGAACAAGGTCGGCGAGACTGGCTGGCGGCGGTTCTTCCCGCCCTTCTCGCGCAGCAAGATGGTGGTGTCCATCGGATTGAGATCGTGCCGACGCAGGTTGAGCGCGCCGCCGGCGCGGCAGGCGGTCTCGCTGTGCAGACGCAGCAAGAGGCTGTCGAGGAGCGGATCGGGGCCGTGGTTGGCTGCGGCCCAGTTGATTTCGGCGAGTTCGCGTGGTCTGAGGGCGCGCCGGCTGGTGTTCCGGTGCTTGGTGTTCTTAAGATTGGCGACGGGGCTCTCGGACAAGGTGATCAGCTGGTCGCCGGCGGCGCACCGGTAGAAGCACTTCACGGCGTCGATGAACAGTGACCGAGCTCCTCGGCCGGTGTACGACGGGGATTTGGCGGCAGCGCGCTGCTGGACCAGGTTGGCCAGCTGGTTGATCTCCGAGGCGCGTGGCTCGTCGATCGGCCGGTCACCCCACTCGTCGACCAGCACCTTCCAGTAGAATTTCCAGGTCTTGCTCGACGTCTCGGCCGCCGCGGCGACTGCTCGCTCGTCGAGGGGCGTCTCCGCGCTCATCGGCAGCCTCCTCGCAGGTTGGCCTCGTGATGAGGCGCGAGCAGGCGATCGAGTTCGGCCATGGTGTAGATGACGAGCGTGTCGTGGACAGCGCTGGCAGCGAGCAAGAGGCGGTCGCCCGTGGTGATCGCGCAGCGTGCGCGCATGGGAGCGGGAACGCGGACTTCGCGCCGGGGTGTGAGGCGGTACCAGCCGGCGACTGCGCGGCGATAGGTTCCGATGCCTGCGCCGATCGTGGTGAGTGCGAGGGCGTCGTCGGGGGTCCAGCCGAGGGTGTCGATGATCGACTGTTCGGAGACGCGCCCGGAGCGATCGATGCGCGCGATCGCGTAGGTCCAGGTGGCCGCAACCGGCGGCGACGGCACTTCGGCGAGAGCCGGAGCGGGAGCGGCGGCAGAGCCTCGACGGCGATGCTCGGGGCGAGGAGGCTGGCCGTCGGGTACGAGGGCGGGAACGACGCGCTCAGCCACGGTCCCACCGCCGTGCCTCCTCGGTGCGGACAAGACCCTCGGCGATCAGGTGATCGCAGACTGGTACCGAAACACCGTTACGCTGGTGATGGGTCGCGCAAAACGCAGACTTAGCGGTTGGTCACCCAGCCTACGGCTTCGACCTGGTTTTCCGGTGCCAACGTACGCAGATTTCGGGGCTCCCGCCTGCGCTGACCGGGTTTGCCGAGGAAGTCCGGGGTCCCCGGCGGGCGCGGTGGCCAAGGTCACACCCGGCTCCCGCCGTCGCGGCCCCGTCCGAGGGCGCCGAGCGGCCGGCCGGCCCGACGGGCCTCCGGCGGGGCCGGAGGAATCGACGGAATACCGCGCGCCACACCGATGAATCGTCTGAAAATCGGCCGAAAGGCGCGGCCGCTGTCTCCGCAGAACGGACTTATACTCTCTCGATGCGCGAAAAGTTCCACGGCGAATTGGCCGAGCTGGGTGAAGAGCTGAAGTTCCTGTGCCGCCTGGCGGCGGAATCGATGCGCCGCGCCAGCGCGGCGTTGCTGACGGCCGACTTGCCGTTGGCCGAGCGGGTTCTCGGCGCCGACGACGATCTCGACCGGGCCCGCGTCGAATGCGAGTCGCACGCCCAGTCGCTGCTGGCGCTGCAGGCGCCGGTCGCCGGCGATCTTCGCACCGTTCTGGCGGTGATCTATTGCGCCGAGAAGTTCGAGCGAATGGGTGATCTCGCCGCGCACATCGCCGACACCACCCGTTTCACCCATCCCGAGCGGGCCGTTCCGGCCGAGCTGGAACCCGTGTTTTCGAAAATGAGCGACACCGCGGCGGGGATGGCCGACCGGCTGGCCGAGAAGATCTCCGGCGAGTCGGCGGGCGCGTTCACCGAACTGGACGAGACCGACCAGGTCGTGGACGCGCTGCACGCCGACGTCCTGCACCGGATCACCGAGAACGGGTGGCCGCACGGCGTGCAGACCGCGACCAGCCTGGCCCTGCTGGCGAGGTTCTACGAGCGGTTCGCCGACCAGGCCGTCTCGGTGGCCAAGCGGCTGGAGTTCGCCGAGTCCGGGGACATCCCCTCGCTCCAGGGCTGAGGGGCGCGCACTTCGCGGAAAGCGCCGCACCGGCGGCGGCCGCCGCCTAGGATCGGCACGGCTCGGGCCGGAGGTGCCGGCGGAACGCCGTGGAGGGCAGGCATGACACCCTTTGCCGTGACGACCATCGAGACCGCCCCGCGGGTGCTGCTGCTCGTCGTGGGCCTGCTCGGCCTGGTCTTTTCGCTCAAGGGCCGCGCCCGGGGCGGCTCCGGCCTGCTGGTCGGCGCCTTCGTCGTCCTGCTCGTCACGACGGCGGCGGGCATCGTGTGGCGGTTCGTGTCGCTGGACGCGGCGTCCTGGATCAGGTCCGGGAACCTGACGGCCAGCGACCTCAGCTTGATCTTCATGGGGGTCGCCGTCCCGCTCGACGTCGCCACCGTGCTCGCCTGGCTCCTGGTCGCGCTCGCGGTGGTCAAGAGCGGTCGCCTGACCCGGCAAGCCGTCGCGCCGTACCCGGGACCGGCGGGCTACCCGATGGCCGCGCAACCCGGCTACGCCCAGCCTGGGCAGCCGTACCCGGGTTCGCCGACCCAGCCGCCGGGCTGACACCGGAAAGCGGGCCGCCTCCCTCGGATCGGGGGAGACGACCCGCCCTTGCTCAGCCGCGAGCGGCGGCCACCGCGGCCGGCGGCATCAGCTTCGGGTACTCCTTCTGGAACTTCTCGATCATCGTCGCGGTCGGGACGATCCGGTTCGGGTTGCCCTGGCTCGTCGCCTGCTTCTCACCCCAGGCGCCCGCGGCCTTGCGCTGGTCGGGGGTGCCGTGGCTGTGGAAGCAGTCGCCGATGGAGGCGTCCAGGTAGGTGACCTCCTGCTGGGTGCGCGCGTCCCACGCGAAACCCTTGGCGTGCGCGACGAAGTAGCCGCCGTAGGCGTCCGGGCCCATCTCGGCGGACTCGTTGCGCGGGTAGTTCTCGTGGGCGAAGTCGACCTGGTGGCCGTACTCGTGGCCGACCACGGACTCCACCGAGACGTCGTCGAAGCCGAGGAGGTTGACGGTGTCGAGCAGGCCGTCACCCAGCGCCACGCGCTTGCCGCCGAGGCTGTCGGCCGGGGCGGAGAACGCGTTCAGCGTGATCAGCGGGTTACGCCCACCCTGTAGCGCCGGCACTTCGTAGAGCACCTTGGTGGCGAGCGCGGCGGCGGCCTTCACCTTCGCCGGCGCGAGGCCGAGGGCGAAGGTCTGCGCCATCTTCGCCTGGCTGCCGAGATCGGTGCCCTTCCACGCGACGAGCTGGATGTTCCAGCTCTCGATGTCCCAGAAGCCGCGCAGCTTGTCGATCGTGGCGGTGGCGCGCGGGGTGTACTGGCCGTCGGTGCCGAAGACCTGCGGGGTCTTGTCGGACGCGACACCCTGGACGTAGAGCTGGCTCAGCCCCGACAGCGCGTCGAGCGCCTGACCCTCGAGCGGGGTCAGCTGGGAGGCGAGCTTGTTCGCGTAGGTCAGCAGCGAACCCTCGGTGCAGCCGGGGATCGGGCCCGCCGCGGCGCGGCTCTGGGAGCCATGCTGCGGGATCGGCGACTCGATGAGCCGGTCGACACCGCGCAGCGCGTCCGCGGGCAGGCCGTTGTAGAGGTCGATGACGTCCTGGTACAGCTGCGCGACGTCCTGCTCGACGGTGGCCGGCGCGGCCGCCGCGGGAACGGCCGTCGCGAGCGCGAGCGCCGCCACGGTGCCCGCCGCCGCGAGTGTTTTGCCGAGGAATCTGGTCCGGTTGGGCAAGATGGGTCCCCTCTTCGGTTCCGGTTCAAGATCACGAAGCACCGCCACAGTAGGGCGGTGGTTGGCGGCCGGACCGGCGCCGGGACAAGAACCCCGGAATGGCCCACGCCGTTCGAAGGGTTGTCGCCCTGCGGACATCGGCCGAAAGTACTAGGCGGTCCGGACGGCGTTCCGGCCTGCGATGACGCCATGACCGGTGGGGCCAGGCGTCCGGCGAGCCGGGACTGCGGCGGCTGCGCGCCCACGGCCGGCGCTGGACGTTCGCCCTGCTGGTCGCCGCCGGCCTGATCGCCGCCGCCTTCGTCCTGGAGACCGGGCTCGGCCGGGCGGCCGAGGAGCTGCTGCGCACCGGCGTCCGCACCGACGGCGTGGTCCTCTCGACCGAGCGGCCGCGGCGAAGCCCGACGGTGCTCGAGGTCGAGTACGACTTCGGCGGTTTTGCCCGGCGGGGCACGGTGGACCAGTCTTCGGACCGCCGCCACGCGGCCCCCGACCGGCGGCTGGCCGCTCCGCCGGACCCGCTGATCCGCTACCGCGACGGGACCACCGTCAGCGCCCGGGGTGCGCACGCTTACGGTGTCGCCCAGCTCGCCGACCGGCCCCGCCGGGACGCCTGAGTCGCCGGGGCCGGTGCGCACCTGGCCGTGCTGTTTCCCTTTGGGGTCAAGGGAAAGCGGCCGTACCTCGTCCCCGCCGAAGCCGTCGAGGGGAGTCCTGCCGACCGCTGATCACGCGGATGTCAGGTCTTCGGGCGGGACCCACAGCGGCGCGGTGTCCGCGTGGTCGGGGTGCAGCCACCGCCGCTGCTCCGCTGTTTCCCGCGCGCTCCGCAGGTAGGCCTGGACGGCTTCCGGTTGTTCACCCTCCCGCCAGGCCAGCGACCAGGCGTAGACGGGCTGGAGCTCCCGCGGCCGGTGGATGGGAATGCCGCGGTCGGCGTAACGGCGGGCGTAGCTGTCGAACTCGAGCAGGTACGCGCTGTCGCGGGCGCGGCTCAGGGCCGCGTGGCAGTTGTCGAACGTGCCGGGGTTGCCCAGCCAGCGCAGGGCGAGGCCGGTGTGCTGCTCCCACGAGCTCAGGTAGCGCCCGTGCACGTTGTACAACGTCGTGCCGGGCGCGTCCGCGAAGACCTCGAGGGGCCGCTCGTGCACCGACGCGGTTTCCCGCCTCGGGTCGCCGGGCCGGCCGACCAGCCAGAACGGCTCGAGCCGGAGCAGCGTGTGCCGCCACCCGGCCGGGTGGTCGGCCTTGAGGGTGGTGGTGACGCGCAGGACCGCGACGTCGAGGTGGCCCTCCAGCAGCGCGGCGAGCTGGCGGGCGCTGTCCATCTGGCTCTGGACGAGCCGGACGCCGGGATGGGCGGCGAGGAACGCGTCGGCGACCACCCGGCTGGTGTCGAGCTCGAAGATGTGGGCGATCCGCAGGTGGTCCGGGGCGGGCTCGTTCAGCATGTGGTCGGCCGTGGCCAGCAGCTGCCGGGCGAGGTGCAGGAACCGTTCGCCGCGCGGGGTCAGCGCGACGTGCCGGCTGTCGCGCACCAGCAGCGGCGCGCCGACGTCGGCTTCCAGCTTGCGGATCTGCTTCGACAGCGTCGGCTGGCTGATGAACAGCCGGGTGGCGGCCCGGCCGAAGTGCAGTTCGTCGGCGACGGTGACGAAGTACCGCACCAGCCTGAGATCGAGGTCCATCCGGGCCTTCCCGCGCACGAAGGGTGAAGCAGTGCGTCAACGATGCCACTGCGGCTATCGATGTGGACCCGACAGGTCTTGGACGCCGGGGCCGCGGGTCGTGTTGGCTTCGGGAAAGCCCCCCGAACCGGAGGATCCGATGACCGGCACCCCCGTCGTGTTCATCCACGGTCTGTGGCTGCACGCCACCTCGTGGAACCCCTGGATCGACCACTTCCGGGCGGCGGGCTACGCGCCGGTCGCCCCCGGCTGGCCGCACGAGCCCGCCACGGTCGAGCTGGCCCGGGAAAACCCGGACGCCGTCGCCGACACCTCGATCGACGACGCCACCGCGCACTTCGCGGAGATCATCGCCGGCCTCGACCGGCCCCCGGTGATCGTCGGGCACTCCTTCGGCGGGCTGATCACCGAGAAGCTGCTGGGCCAGGGGATCGGGCTGGCCGGCGTCGCCATCGACCCGGCCCAGATCAAGGGCGTCCTGCCGCTGCCGCTGGCGCAGCTGCGCGCGGGGCTGCCGGCGCTGGGCAACCCCGCGAACCTCCACCGGTCGGTTTCGCTGACGGAGAAGGAGTTCCGCTTCGGCTTCGGCAACACGCTGACCGACGAGGAGTCGGCGGAGCTGCACCAGCGCTGGACGATCCCGTCCCCGGCCCGGCCGCTGTTCCAGGCCGCGGCGGCGAACTTCGTGCTGCACTCGCAGGCCCAGGTCGACACCCACCGCGCGGACCGCGGCCCGCTCCTGCTGATCTCCGGCACCGCGGACCACACCGTGCCGGACGTGGTGACCCGGTCGACGCTCAAGCAGTACCGCGACTCCACCGCCGTCACCGAGCTGAAGCAGTTCGTGGGCCGGGGCCACTCGCTCACGGTCGACCGCGGCTGGCGCGACGTCGCCGACGCCGTGCTCGCCTGGCTGCGCGAGCACGGGCTCTGAGCCGGTGGACCTCGGACTGGACGGCGCGGTCGCCGTGGTCACCGGCGCCGGCCGCGGCATCGGCCTCGCCGTCACCGAAGTCCTCGCCGGCGAGGGTGTGCACGTCGTGGCCGGGGCTCGCCACCCCGGCCCGGACCTGGACGCCCTCGCCCGGGCGGGGAAGGTGCACACCCTGGCCGTGGACCTCGGCACCGCCGACGGGCCGGGCAAGCTGGCGGAGCTGGCCCGGACCGAGTTCGGGCGGATCGACATCCTGGTCAACAACGTCGGCGCGGTCACCCCGCGGCCGAACGGCTTCCTGCTGGTCACCGACGACGAGTGGACGCGGTCGGTGACGCTGAACCTGCTCAGCGCGGTCCGGGCCACACGCGCGGTGCTGCCGACGATGGTGACGGCCGGCCGCGGCAGCATCGTCACGATCGCCTCGGTGAACGCGATCCTGCCCGACCCGGGCGTGATCGACTACAGCGCGGCGAAGGCGGCTTTGGTCAACTTCACGAAGTCGGTGTCGAAGGAGTTCGGCCCACGGGGCATCCGCGCCAACGCGATCAACCCGGGGCCGGTCGCGACGGACTTGTGGCTCGGCAGCGGCGGTGTCGCGGAAACGATCGCTGCCACGACGGGCGCGGATCCTGAGGCCGTTGCCGCCGAAGCCGCAACGCATGCGGTCACCGGACGCTTCACCCGGCCCGCGGAAGTCGCGAACCTGGCGGCTTTCCTGGCGAGCGACCTGGTGGCGGGCAACATCACCGGCGCGACCGTGGCCATCGACGGCGGCTATGCGACTGAAACGCACTGAGCCGGCCGCCGCGGCCCGGCACGAACCGCAGACCTGACAATGTTGCAGCATGCAGAAAAGTGACGATGGGCCTCAGCCCGGCAGCGTGACCTTCCGGTTGGCCGACACCAGCCTGCGCCCGGTGATCGAACAGCTGGGACAGCTGGAGCGGCACGACTTGTCGCCGTGGACGGGAGATCTGCCGGGACCTGCCGGTCTGTTCGAGTTCCCGCGACTGTCACGGTTCTTCACCGACGCCGACCACGATGCCTATGTGATCTACTCGGACGGACAGCTCGCGGGCTTCTGCCTGCTTCGCCCGTTCGAGGACACCGCCACATTCATCCACGCGTTTTTCATCGTTCGGGCTTTACGGCGTCAAGGTGTCGGCCTGGCAGCCGCGACCGGCCTGATGCGGGCACGTCGGGGACGGTGGGCCATCGCCTTCCTGGAGGAGAATGCCCCGGCAGCACGGTTCTGGAGGCAGGTGACGACCGAAGTCGTCGGCGAGGACTGGACGCAGGAAACTCGCCGCCATCCGGACGGTGTTCATGTTTTCACCTTCGTTCACGTCGATGTCGACCACACCCGGGCGTAGCCTTTGCGGGATGCGGATCGGCGAGCTGTCCCAGCGCACGGGCGTGAGCCCGCGCTCACTGCGCTACTACGAAGACCAGGGTCTGCTGACCAGTGCACGCTCCGACGCGGGGCAGCGTCACTATCCCGAAACCGCCGTCCAGCGCGTGGCGCTCATCCGGCAGCTGTTCGACGCGGGGATGTCCAGCCGGGTGATCGCGACCGTGCTGCCGTGCGTGGACGTCCCGGATGACCTGGGCGTCGCCGAAGAGACGTTCGCGGCGATGATGCGCGAGCGCGACCGGATCGACGCCGACATCGCGCACCTGGTCGAGACCCGGGCCGCCCTCGACGTCGTGATCAGCGCCAACCGCAGGCACCGGGCCGCCTTGACGCTGTGACCCGCGCCTCAGCCGGTTGCCCCTCACATCGATGTCAGCGGTGAGGATGGCGGCAGCGCCCGGAACCGCCGGGCCGGTCCGGCGAAAGGCGGCAAGAAATGGGACAGGCGTGGGGTTTCCGCAAGCATGGCGGGCCCGAAGTGCAGGAGTTCTTCGATCGTCCCGATCCCGCACCCGGTCGTGGCGAGGTGTTGATCCGGGTCGACGTCGCCGGCGTGAACCCCCTGGACCACCTCGTGCGTTCGGGTCTGGTCCCCGGGCTCGACGGCGGACGTCCGTTTCCCCGCGTGCTGGGCATGGAGGCCGCGGGAACGGTGCTCGCCCGCGGTGAGGACGTCGACGGGCTCGAGGTGGGCGACGCGGTCTTCGGCTTCGCCCTCACCGGCGGCGGCGCCTACGCCGAGACGACGGTGCTGTCCGCGCCGAACACCGCCCGCATCCCGGCGGGCCTGTCCGCGACCGTGGCCGCGACGCTGCCGGTAGCCGGAACGACGGCGGTGGACGCGCTCGACCAGCTCGACCTGCCGGCCGGGGCCACGATCCTGGTGAACGGGGTCGGGGGCGGAGTCGGCCTCGCCGTCGCCCGGCTGGCCGTCGCGCGCAGGCTGCTGGTGATCGGCACCGGGAGCACCGCCAAGCGTGAGCACGCCGAGGCCGTCGGCGTGCGGTTCCTCGACTACACCGCCGGGGACGTCGTCGCCGCGGCCCGAGAGCTGGTTCCGGACGGCTTCGACGGGATCGTCGACCTCGCTGGAGGCGCCTCGCTGCGGGCGGTCGCGCCGCTGTCCCGGGATGTCATTTCCGTGGGGGACATGTCCGTGGCCGAGCTGGGTGGACGGTTCGTCGAGCGCCGCCTCGACCGCGAGAGCCTGGAGCGCGCTGCCCGGCTGGCCCTGGACGGCGTCCTCGCCCCGGTGATCACCGCGGTCCATCCGCTGTCCGACGCCCCGGCCGCCCTCGCCACCGTCGAGAACGGGCACGCGGCGGGCAAGGTGGTCGTCAAGGTGGCCTGAGTGCGCCGGCCACCGGTGGATGCGCGCCGGCGGGATTCGGGGGAGACTGTCGGCATGGCCGAAATCGAGGGAATCGACGTCGCGGCGCCACCGAGCGGCACCGGGTGCGCGGAATGCCTGGCCGCCGAGGGCTGGTGGTTCCACCTGCGGCGCTGCGCCCAGTGCGGCCACATCGGCTGCTGCGACAGCTCACCGGCGCAGCACGCGACCGCGCACGCCAAGGAGAGCGGGCACAGCCTGATCCGCAGCTTCGAGCCGGGCGAGGACTGGTTCTACAGCTACGAGACGGGCGAGGCCTACGACGGCCCGGCCCTCGCGCCCCCGCAGCACCGCCCGGCCGAGCAGCCGGCCCCGGGCCCGGCGGGGCGCGTGCCTGCCGACTGGCAGACCCACCTGCACTAGGCGGCAAGGCTGCGGGCTCGGCGGGTCGGGCGATCCGCGAGGTCGGATGCCGGGCGCTCGGATGCTTGGGCGTTGGGCGAGCCTGCAGCCTCGCGTCGCCGACCAAAGCCCGTCACCCCACCCGAGCAAACCAGTTTCGAGTTTGACTACTTGCTAAAGTGCCCCGATGGAAGCGGAGCTGGACTTCTGGTCCTTCGTCGAGCTGGCCAACCGCCGGCTCGCTACTGAGTACGGCTTCCGGCACCAGCTGGCCACCGAGGTGCTGCTGACCCTCAATCGGGCCTCCGACCTGGTCACCTACGACCTCGAGGCCGCGGTGCACCGGCCCCGCGGCCGGTCGTGGTCGGCGTTTCGGCTGCTGTTCGTCGTCTGGCTGGCCGGGCCCCTGGAACCGAAGAGCGCCGCGCGGCTGACCGGGATGAGCCGGGCCGCCGTGTCGAACCTGATGAAACCACTCGTCGCCGACGGCCTGCTCGACCGCGTGCCGGACGAGCACGACGGCCGTTCGGTCCAGCTTTCGCTCACCGCCGCCGGGCGCGAAGAGATGGTTTCGGTGTTCCGGGACCACAACGAGCGCGAGTTCGGCTGGACCGACGCCCTCACCGAGACCGAGCAGCGCATCCTCGTCATGCTGCTGGGCAAGCTGATCACCAGCCGCGCCGAGTTCGATCGCCGCAGCCGCCGGTGACCTCTTCCCGTGCCGGGGGACGGGGACTACGCTGCCCAGAAGATAGTAAAAGGGTGAACTAGTTCGGCCGAGGAGGAGACGACCATGGCGCAGACCGTCCCGAAGACCACCGGGCCGGCGGCATGATCCCCGCCGTCTTCGCCGGGCTGTGCGACGACGCCGCGGTCTTCCCGCCCGGGCTCGCGCCGCTGCCGGACGCCGTCGCCGCGCACGACCGGTACCGGACGGCCTGGTACACCGACCTCGTCGGCCCGCTGGTGGTCGCCGCTCCGGCGCTCGCGGCGCTGAAGGACGTGCTCGGGTCGCGGGAGACGCCGCTGCCGCTCGCGGTGACGCTGCCCGGCGGGCCTGCGCAGCTGGCCGGGGTGCTCGACGCCGTCCCGGCGCTGCCGGTCGACCTGCGGGCGCTGGAGATCGCCGTGCCGGACGGGATGGGCCCCGGCGAGGTGCTCACCGCGATCGCGCCCGCCACCGTCCCGGTGTACGTCGAGATCCCGCGGGACGACCGGCGCGTCCCCCTGCTGGAAGCGCTGGCCGGGACGCCCCACCGGGCCAAGTTCCGGACCGGCGGTGTCCGCGCCGAGCTGTACCCCGACGAGGCCGAGCTGGCCGCCGCGATCCGGGCCGCCGTCGCGGCCGGCGTCCCGTTCAAGGCCACTGCCGGCCTGCACCACGCGCTGCGCAACACCGATCCCGAGACCGGGTTCGAGCAGCACGGGTTCCTCAACCTGCTGCTGGCCGCCGGTGCTCCCGAAGACGCCGAAGCCCTGCTCGCCGAGCGGGACGGATCTGTTGTCGCCCAACGGGTTCGTGACCTGGACGTGGCCGCCGCCCGGGCGCGCTTCACCTCGTTCGGCACCTGCAGCGTCAGCGACCCCCTGACCGAGCTGGCCGAGCTCGGCCTGCTGCCCCGAGGAGAGGCATGACCACGATCGACATCCCCGCCGGCTCGCCGTTCGGGACCGACAACCTGCCCTACGGCGTGTTCTCCGTGGGCGGTGACACCCCGCGGGTCGGCGTCCGCGTCGGCGACTCCGTGGTCGATCTCGCCCTCGCGCTGGGCGACGACGTCTTCGCCGCGTCGTCACTGAACCCGTTCATGGCGCAGGGACACGACAGCTGGGTCGCCGTCCGGGAGCGGATCACCGCGCTCGTCGCCGGAGACGTCCCGGACGCCGCCGTGCACCCCATCCACGCGGTCGCGATGCACCTGCCGATCGAGGTCGCGGACTACGTCGACTTCTACGCCTCCGAACACCATGCGTCCAACGTCGGACGGCTGTTCCGCCCGGACGCGGAACCGTTGCTGCCCAACTGGAAGCACCTCCCGGTCGGCTACCACGGCCGCGCCGGGACGGTGCTCGTCTCCGGCACGGACATCGTGCGCCCGAGCGGCCAGCGCAAGGGCGACCCGGCGCCGGTGTTCGGCCCGAGCACCCGCCTGGACATCGAGGCGGAGCTGGGTTTTGTCGTCGGCACCGGCACGCCGCTGAACACCCCGATCGCCCCGGACGACTTCGCCCGGCACGTCTTCGGCGCGGTGCTGCTCAACGACTGGTCGGCGCGCGACATCCAGGCGTGGGAGTACGTGCCGCTGGGCCCGAACCTGGGCAAGAGCTTCGCGACGTCGATCTCCGCGTGGGTGGTCCCGGTCCTGGCGCTGGAGGCGGCGCGGATCCCGCTGCCCGGCCAGGACCCGGAACCGCTGCCCTACCTGCGGGAGAGCTCGCCGTGGGGGCTCGACGTCGAGCTGGTCGTCGAGTGGAACGGCGAGGAGGTCAGCCGGCCGCCGTACCGCGAGATGTACTGGTCGCCGGCGCAGATGCTGGCCCACCTG
Source organism: Amycolatopsis sp. NPDC104819 (assembly GCF_055583145.1). Lineage (NCBI taxonomy): Bacteria > Bacillati > Actinomycetota > Actinomycetes > Pseudonocardiales > Pseudonocardiaceae > Amycolatopsis > Amycolatopsis sp. NPDC104819. The sequence goes on from NZ_JBVJON010000009.1 coordinate 52,273, forward strand.
ACGGTCAACGGCGCGTCGTCCCGCACCGGCGACCTGTACGGCTCGGGCACGATCTCCGGCCCGGAGAAGCATCAGCGCGGCGCGTTCCTGGAGCTGAGCTGGGGCGGCAAGGAACCGCTCACGGTGAAGGGGGAGGAGCGCAGCTTCCTCCTGGACGGCGACGAGGTCGTGATCACGGGCACGGCCCCGGGCGCGAACGGCGGCCGCATCGGTTTCGGTGAGGTCCGCGGCCGCGTCCGACCCGCAGGCCGGGGCTGAGCCCGAGCCGAACCCGTATATCGGTTGCGGCCGGACCCGGGGTGCCGGACAGTGGGCCGCCGATGACAGGACCTGCGGAAACGGGTGGTTCATGTTCGATGTGATCATTGCCGGGTGCGGGCCGGCCGGCGCCATGCTGGCGGCCGAGCTGCGGCTGCACGACGTGCGGGTGCTGGTGCTGGAGAAGGAACTCGAGCCCACCTCGTCGTTCGTGCGTGTGGTCAGCCTGCACGTGCGCAGTCTCGAGCTGATGGCGATGCGCGGGCTGCTGGACCGGTTCCTCGAACGCGGCCGGCAGCGGCCGGTCGGCGGGGTGTTCGCCGCCATCGCCAAACCGGCGCCCGCGGACCTCGGTTCCGCTTGTCTGCTGGGCATTCCGCAACCGGTTGTCGACCGGCTGCTGGCGGAGCACGCGACCGAACTGGGCGCCCAGATCCGGCGCGGCTGTGCCGTGGCCGGGCTCGAGCAGGACGACGAGGGGGTGACCGTCGAGCTGGCCGGCGGGGAGCGGCTGCGGTCGCGCTATCTCGTCGGCTGCGACGGCGCGCGCAGCACGGTGCGCAAGCTGCTCGGCGTCGGCTTTCCCGGCGAGCCCTCGCGGAACGACACGCTGATGGGCGAGCTGGAAGTGGCGGTGCCGCCGGAGGAGAACACCGCGATGGTGGCCGAAATCCGGGAGCGGCACAGGACGTTCAGCCTCGGGCCCTTCGGCGGAGACGTCTACCGTGTCGTGGTCCCCGCCGCGGGAGTCACGGAGGATCGCGCGGAGCCACCCACGCTCGAAGACTTCAAGGAAGCGCTGCGCGCCATCGCCGGCACGGACTTCGGGGTGCACTCGCCACGCTGGCTGTCCCGCTTCGGTGACGCCACCCGGCTGGCCGAGCGGTACCGGGTCGGGCGGGTCCTCCTCGCCGGCGACGCGGCGCACATCCACCCGCCCGCCGGCGGGCAGGGCCTCAACCTGGGGATGCAGGACGCGGTCAACCTCGGCTGGAAGCTGGCCGGGCGGATCCACGGCTGGGCGCCGGAAGGCCTGCTGGACACCTATCACGCCGAGCGTCATCCGGTCGCCGAAGCCGTCCTGGACAACACCCGCGCCCAGGTTGAGCTGGCGTCGGCCGAACCGGGCCCGCGGGCCGTGCGCAAGCTGCTCACCGAACTGATGGACTTCGACGTCGTGAACCGGCACCTGATCGAGAAGATCACCGCGATCGGCGTCCGCTACGACTTCGGCGCGGGCCCGGACCTGCTCGGCCGACGCATGCCCGACGTCGAGCTGAAGCAGGGCCGCCTCTACGACCGGCTGCGCCGGGGCCGCGGCCTGGTGCTCGACCGCACCGAACGGCTGACGGTCGAAGGCTGGGCGGACCGCGTCGACCTCATCGCGGATCCTGCTGCGGCACTGGATGTTCCGGCCGTCCTGCTGCGCCCCGACGGGCATGTCGCGTGGATCGGCGAGGACCGGCAGGAGCTGAACGGGCACCTCGCCCGCTGGTTCGGCGAGCCCGCGGGCTGAACTCCGGGCCACCACAGGCATCGGGAGAAGCACCGTGACGATCCCCCAGGTACCGTCACGGTGCTTCCCGGGGCAAACCTAGCCGCCTGACGCGTTTCGCGGCGAGTCGCAGAGTGCACAGTGAGGAGCCGCCGCGGTTTCCCGGTGACCAGTGACGCGGGTTAGAGCGAGCCGAGCGCCCGCAAAGCCAGCCACAGCTCGTGTTTGGCGCTGGGCAGGTGCAGCAGGGACCGCCCGAGCGCCTGCTCGATCCGGGTCAGCCGCTTGCGCGCGGCCGGCGCGGAGATGGCGAGGGCCGCCGCGGTGGCCGGGAGCCGGGTGTCGGAGCGCAGCCAGGCCCGCACCGTCTCGAGGCCGGCGGGTTCCAGCGGACGGACTTGGGAACGGGCCCAGACCACCGCCGCCGGGGTCGCCAGCAGCGCGTCGAGGGTGCTCGGCCGGTCCGCCCCGGCCGCGGTGGGTTGCCGGGCGTGCAACCGCAGCGCGAGCCACGCGGCCGACTGGTCGGGAACCCGGGTGAGGTCGACGCCGAGCAGCTCGTCGAGCAGGCGGACGCGGGCCGCGAGGGTGTTGCGGTGGACCTTGAGGTGCCGGCTCGCGCCGCTGCCAAAGGTGAGCCATGAGGTCAGCGTCGCCAGGAGCTCCTCGGCGCCGGGATCGGCCCGCCGCGCGGGGGTGTAGGACAGGCACGGCGTCAGGAACCCCGCCGCCCAAGCGTATCCGGAGCCGCCGAGGAACGGCGTGAGGTCGGTCTGCCGGTCGAACCGGGCGAACCCGCCGGGCACCCCGCGGGCCACCGCCAGGGCGTGGAACGCCTGCTCGTAGCCGATCGCGGTCTCGCGCAGCGGCATTTCCTCACTCGCGCCGATCCGGGCTTCCGGGGCGTGTTCGGCGATCAACCGGCCCAGGGACCGGTCCGCGCGGCGGTCGCCCTCGGCCGGCACGAGCGCGATCAGGTGGTGGGGCTGGACCGGGCACGGCACGATCCACGCCCGCCCCCGCGCGAAACGCTCGATCCGGTCGGCGACGCGGTGGCGCCGCCCGCCCGGGCACTCGACGACGTAGACGCGGGAAAGCTCGGCCAGCCGCGGCCCGAGGGTCCCGGCGATCCGTTGCGCGGCCGCGACACTGCCGACGATGAGCAGGTGCAGCACGGCTTCGCGGCTGTGCGCCATCGCCACGGCGACCCGGCCGCGGGTGTGCTCGGCCTCTTCCAGCCGCAGGCAGAGGTCCAGTACCCGGGCGGCGTCGGTGAGCAGGACACCGTGCGGGCGCGCCGAGGGGTCCGCGACCATCAGGTGCGGCGGATCGTCCGCCGTGCCGACGCGGACGAGGTCGAGGGTGCCCGCTTCGTCGTCGAGGACCGCGGAAAGCGTTCCCCGGCGGCGCATGCCGGCCAACGCGGTGACGACCGCGGCGGGGACCGCGGGACGCGGGCGGCCGGGCGGCGCGGCCAGCACCCGGCCGCCGGCGCCGAGCAGGGCCACCGAGCCGCCGGTCCGCTCGGCGAGCCGGCCGAGGATCGCGCGCACCGCGTCGGGACCGGTGGACAGCCGGACGAGCGCGGCCAGGTCGTCGGCGCGGCCGGATGCCGGCGTCGTCCGGACTCGGCCCACTCCTCGACCACCCTTCGGTTGTAAGGGCTTTCACGGTAGCCCCCAGGGCGCCGTAGCACCGAAGCCGGTGTGGCGGGGCCCCGTTCCGCTCGATCCCGCGATCCCGGTGGCCGCTTTCCGGGAAATCGTCGGCGGCAGTTCTTTCGACACGCAGATTCGTAAAAAGATCTCGCTCCCGAACGCCCGAATGGAGATCGTGGATCAAGGATTCGCGCTGTCATCTTGGTGAACTCCCGGTTTCGTGGAACATGATCGCATTGTCAGCCGATGTGACGGTGCCTACAGTGGCCAGCTTGATTCGGTCCACCCATCGGCACTTTTCGCCTAAGGAGCAGGCCTTGCCGGGAATCGCCAGTAACAGTGATCGGGTTCTTCCTCGCCGCGCCGCCATCGGGCTCGCCGTCGCCGCCGTCATGGCCGCCACCGGCTGCGGCGCGCTCGGCATGAACGCCTCGAACGCGGCGGCGAGCGGCAGCGGTCTGGAAAAGCCGACGCTGAAGGTCTCGATCCTGCCGACCACGGACCTCGCGCCGTTCTGGCTGGCCCAGGACGAAGGCTACTTCAAAGCCGAAGGTCTCAGCGTCGACTCCGTGGTCGCGGCGAGCGGCCAGGCCTCGCTGACGAAGGCGATCTCGGGAGAGGCCGATATCGCGTTCTCGACCTACCCGCCGTTCTTCATCGCCCGCAGCACCGGCGCCGCCGACATGCAGCTGGTCGCCGACGCGACGTCGGTCAACGCGAAGTCCAATGCGATCGTCACGGTGCCGAATTCGCCGGTGAAAACGATTCAGGACCTGGCAGGCAAGAAGATCGCGATCACGGCCAAGAACACCGCTTCGGATCTGCTGACCCGGTCGGTGATGCAGGACCACGGCGTGGACTTCGGCAAGGTGAAATGGGTCCTGATCCCGCTGCCGAACATCGCCGCGGCGCTGCAGCAGGGTGAGGCCGACGCGGCCTACCTGCCCGAGCCCTACGTCACGCAGGCCGCCAAGACGGCCGGCGCGATCCCGGTGATCGACATCAACACCGGTGCCACGCAGGACTTCCCGCTCACCGGCTACGGCGCGACGAAGACGTGGGTGCGGGAGCACCCGAAGACCCTCGCCGCGTTCCAGCGGGCGATGCAGAAAGCCACCCACGCGGCCACGAACGACCGCGCCAAGGTCGAGCCGCTGCTCGTGCGGTTCGCCAAGATCGACGAGGACACCGCCAAGCTGCTCACCCTGCCGGGCTACGGCTCGAGCCTGGATTCGCGGCGCCTGCAGCGGGTTCCGGACCTGCTGCTGCAGCTCGGCGCCATCCCGCGCCCGATCGACGTGAACGCGATGATCGGACCGCAGGCCGTCGGCTGACCGCGGCCGGTCAGCGGTGCCCGGCCCGATCCCGGGCCGGGACGAGGGCCGCGAGTTCGGCGGGCGACCAGCCGGTGGGTCACCGCCGGGCTTTCGCCGCCCTGCACCAGGAGAACCGGTGCGGTGACCCGGGCCAGGTCGCTCGGTGGCCAGAGGCTCATCGCCGGGATTTCGTTGCTGAAGAAGAAAACCGCGTCACGTTCCGCGCGACTGAGCCCGGCCGGGCCCAGGACGTCGGTGAGCAGCGCGCGATAGCCGGGACCGCAGACGGCGGCCATGAAGGCGTCGAACGCCGCCGGCACGTCACCGCGCCCAGCGGCGGCCATGGCCGCGCCCAGCGCCGGTCCGAGCAGGGCGCCTGCTTCGGGCCGGTCGAGCGCCAGCTGGAGCGCGATCACCGAGCCGGACGAATGGCCGACGACGGTCGCCGACGGGATGTCCAGGAGATCGAGCACGGCGGCGGCGTGGGCCGCGTGGCCGGCCATGCCGATCGGGCCGGGCGGGACGTCTCCTTCGGTGTATCCCGCGCGCAGCAACCGGATCACGCGGCCGGGCAGGCGCTCGGCGAGCGGGTCGAACCACGCGCCGAAGACGCCGGCGTGCACGAGCAGCGTGACCTCCCCGCTTCCGGTGTCCGTCCAGCCGACGGTGGCGCCGTGGTGGGCATCTGGTTCTCCTTCAGTCCGCGTAGAGCCGGATTTCGACACCGTCGGGGTCGTGCAGGCCGACCAGGACGCGGCCGCCGCCGCGTCCAGCGCGGCCTTCCACGCCTCGACGTCCGCCCGGGCCGGGACGAGCAGCGCCAGGGCGTCGAAGCCGGACATCGCCTTGGCGCGCGCGGGATCGTGCCGCAGCGCATCGTCGAGGCGGCGAGCGAGCTGTTCGTCGCGAACGGCTATGCGGCCACGAAGCTCGAAGACATCGCCGTGCGCGCGGAAGTGGCCGTGCAGACGGTGTACTTCCACTTCGGCAACAAGCGCACGGTGCTCAAGGAAGCCGTCGACCTGGCCGTGGTCGGCGATGACGCGCCGGTCGGCATGCTCGAGCGGCCTTGGCTCGAGGAAGCGCGCGCCGAGCGGGACCCGCGGCGGGTCCTCGAGCTGTGGACGGCTTACGGCCGCGGCGTGCTCGCCGGACAGCTCGACGGCCTGGCCGCGCTGCGCGTGCCGGTCGACGAAGCCGTCGACATCCTCTGCGCGCTGTCGGGCCTGGAGATGTTCCTAGTGCTCAGCGCGCGCGGGTGGAGCCCGCAGTGGTGGGAGACGTTCGTCGTCGACGCGTGCGCGCACGCGCTGCTGCGGGTCAAGCCTTGAGGTAGGCCAGGACGGCCAGCACCCGCCGGTGGCCGGCGTCGGAGGCCGGCAGGCCCAGCTTCGCGAAGATGTTGCCGACGTGCTTGTGCACCGCGCCGTCGCTGACCACCAGGAGCTTGCCGATGGTGCTGTTCGCGTGGCCCTCGGCCATCAGCTCCAGCACCTCGCGCTCGCGGGGGGTCAGCGCCTGCAACGGGTCGTCGGCGCGGCGGCGCACCAGCAGCCGGGCGACGACTTCGGGGTCCATCGCGGTGCCGCCGGCGGCGACCCGTTCGAGGGCGTCGAGGAAGTCGGTGACCTTCCCGACGCGCTCCTTCAGCAGGTAACCGACCCCGCCGGTGCCGTCGGCGAGCAGCTCGGTGGCGAACCCCTCTTCGACGTGCGCGGACAGCACGAGCACGGCCAGGCCGGGCCAGCGCCGCCGGGCCTCGACGGCGGCGCGCAGGCCTTCGTCGCGGAACGTCGGCGGCATCCGGACGTCGACCACGGCGACGTCCGGCAGGTCGCCGGCCAGGGCTTCCAGCAGGTCTTCGGCGTTGTCGACGGCCGCGACGACCTCGATGCCTTCGGCCCGCAGCAGGTGGGTCAGGCCCTCCCGCAGGAGGGCGTCGTCCTCGGCGATCACGATGCGCACCGGGTCATGGTCCCGCAGGGATCTCCACGTGCACCGCGGTGGGTCCGCCGGGCGGGCTGTCCAGCCGGGTCACCCCGTCGAACGCGGCGACGCGGTGGCGGATCCCGGCCAGGCCGCTGCCGCCCGCCTCGTCCGCGCCGCCGTGGCCGTCGTCGGTGATTTCGAGGACGACGCGGTCGTCCTCGGCGCGCAGGCTCACGGTGATCTGCTGAGCCCCGCTGTGCTTGACGGCGTTGGTCAGGGTTTCGGCGACGACGAAGTAGGCGGCCGCTTCGACCGCGGCGGGCAGGCGCGGCAGCGGCCGCTCGTCGAGCTCGCACGGGATGGCGCAGTGCGACACCAGCGAAGCCACCGCGCCGGACAGCCCGCGCGCGGCGAGCACCGGCGGGTAGATGGCGCGGACGACCTCCCGCAGCTCGGCGAGCGCGTCGGTGGCGGCGGTCTGGGCGGTGAGCACCAGCGGCAGGGCCGTGGCCGGGTCGCGGTGCAGCGCCCGCTCGACCATGCCCAGGTGCATCACGACCGCGACGAGCCGGTTCTGCGTGCCGTCGTGGAGGCTGCGCTCGATGCGCCGCAGCTCGGTGCCGTGCGCTTCGAGCGCGGCCGCCCGGGTCGCGGTGACCTCGGCGAGGCGTTCGACGAGGGAAGCCCGGGGCGGCGCGAGCTTGTCCGCGCTGAACCGCGCGTACCACCGGGCCAGCGACGGCACGAGCAGCAGCAGGGCCGCGTACCCGGCCGCGGTGAGCACCGCCCAGCCCGCGCCGCCCCAGGAGTCCACCGCGAGATCGAGCGTGGTCGAGACGCCGGGGAAGAGCGGCCAGACCGCGGCGACGACGAGGTTTTCGAGCGTCCCGGTCACCGCGCCGATCGCCACCATGCCCGCCAGCAGCCCGGCGGTGGCCTGCAGGGCGAGCCACCGCAGGTTCCGGCGCGTCTGCGGGCTCCCGGCCACCGCGACGAACCCGCCCTCGACGGCGGGCGGCGCGGGGACCGGCGTGCGGAGGAACCGGCCGACCCGGCGGCGTTCGGCGTCCGCGAGCCGCCCGGCGCCGTGCACCACGGACGGGAACAGCGGCAGCGTGACGACCAGCGCGACCGTCACGAACAGGCCGAGGAAGAGGAGCAGGGCCAGCAGGCCGGTGCCCGCGGTGACGGCGAGGAACCGCCACGCGCGCAGCTTCGGCCGCGGGGTCGCGGGTTCGGTCACGGTGAGCGCTCTCCTGGTGGACGGGGCCGGGTCGCCGCCCAGGTTAGGGGGCGCCCGTGGGCGCGAACCATCCCACGGAGGGGCCTGCGGGGGTGGAGCCGGCTCCACCCCCGAGCCGGTCACTGGCGGGATGTCCGTGCCGGCCCGGTTCTCGCAGGATTCGGGGCACCGCTCGCCGGAGCACCGGCCGGGCCCGAACCCCAGGAGAGCACCGATGCGCCGTCCGCCCACCACCCAGTCCCCGTCGCCCGCCGGCCGGGCCGTGAAAACGGCCGGCACGCTCGTCGCCCTGTGCGCACTCGCGGCCGGAGCGACCACCACCGCCGCTGCGTCGACCGGCGGCGACCGCCCTTCCCACGACGTCGTGCAGAACGACCTCGACACCCTGGTGCGCGCCGACGGTTTCCCCGGCGCACTCGCCGCCGTGCGGGACCGCGGCGGCCGCACCCGCTCCTACACCGCCGGTCTCGGCGACCTCACCACGAAGACGCCGGTGCCGGTGGACGGCCAGGTGCGGATCGGCAGCAACACCAAGACGTTCACGGCGGTGGCCGTGCTGCAGCTCGTCGGCGAGGGGAAGATCGACCTGGACGCGCCGATCGAGCGGTACCTGCCGAACCTGCTGCGAGGACAGGGGATCGGCGGGACCGCGATCACGGTGCGGCAGCTGCTGCAGCACACCAGCGGCCTGCCCGAGTACACCGACCTGCTCGGCCCGGACGTCACGGCGTTCCAGCACGTGTACATGAGTGCGCGCACCCTGCTCGACCTGGCGCTGACCAAGCCCGCGACGTTCGCGCCCGGCACCGGCTGGTCCTACAGCAACACCAACTACATCGTCGCGGGCCTGCTCCTCGAGAAGGTCTCCGGCCGTCCGCTCGCCGAGGTCCTCACCCAGCGCGTCATCCGGCCGGCCGGGCTGCGGCACACCTACTTCCCGGCCGTCGGTGAGGAGAAGATCCGAGAGCGGCACCCGCACGGTTACCACCCGGGGCCGGACGGCGCGCCGCTCGACGTCACCGAGCTCGACGGGTCGTGGGCCGGCGCCGCCGGTCAGATGGTGTCGACGCCCAGTGACCTCAACGCCTTCTACCGCGCGGTGCTCGGCGGCCGGCTCCTCCCGCCCGCGCAGCTCGCCCAGATGCGCACGACGGTCGAAGCGCCGGGCTTGCCGCCCGGCTCGGGCTACGGCCTCGCTCTGGTCAGCACGCCGCTGAGCTGCGGGGGAGTGATGTGGGGCCACGGCGGCACCATCTTCGGCTTCGAGGTCCTCGACGGCGTCACCGAAGACGGCCGCGCGGCCACCGTGGCGGTTACCGCCCTGCCTCAGCGGATCGACCAGGCCGAGCACGTCGCGAAGGTCGTCGACGACGCCCTCTGCCGCTGACCGAACCCTTGAAGCGAAAGGAAAACCCCGTGGTACTTCCCGACGAGAAGGTCCACTCCGCCGCGCGAGGCGTCATCGCCCGGCACCCGCTGCGCAGCTTCTTCACCCTGGCGTTCGCGCTGAGCTGGCTCGCCTGGATCCCGTACATCCTCTCGGAAAGCGGCCTGGGACTCGCGCCGTTCGACTTCCCGGTGCTGCTGGGCACCACCCAGGTGCTGGGTGTGCTGCCCGGCGCCTACCTCGGGCCCATCCTGTCGGCGTTCGTCGTCACGGCGGTCGCCGAAGGCCGGCCCGGGCTCCGGCGCTGGGCCGGGCGGCTGCTGAAGTGGCGGGTGAACTGGCGCTGGTACGCGGTGATCATCCTGGGGGTCCCGGTGGCCCTGGTCGTCACGAGCATCCCGTTGTACGGCACCGACATCCACTTCCCCTCCGGGGCGGTGCTGCTGGCCTACCTGCCCGCGCTCGTGTTCCAGCTGATCACCACCGGACTGGCCGAAGAGCCCGGCTGGCGCGACTTCGCCCTGCCCCACATGCAGCCGCGGTTCGGGCCGCTGCGCGGCACCCTGGTCCTCGGGGTGCTGTGGGGCGCCTGGCACCTGCCGCTGTTCTTGACGGACTGGGCGGGCGCGGACGTCGGCTGGTACACCCCGATCGAGTTCGTCGCGTCCGCCGTGGCCTTCAGCATCGTGATGACGTGGGTCTTCAACCGCACCGGCCAGAGCCTGCCGCTGGCGATGATCCTGCACACGAGCGTGAACAACTTCTTCTCCGTCGCGTGGACCGAGATCTTCCCGGCGGCGCGGGAGGCCAACGCGAGCCACGTCCTGCTGGTCTCCTCGACCGTCGCCGCGGCGATCCTGCTCGCCACGACCCGGGGCCGGCTCGGGTACCGGGCCCTAGAAGCTGATCCACTGGGACGTCAGCAGCACCAGGCCGAGTGAGCACGCCGCCACGACGACCAGGCCGAGGGCCGCGACCACGAGGGGCCGGAAGCCGCTGCGGGCCATCTGGCGGAGGTCGAAGTTCAGGCCGACACCGGCGAAGCACAGCAGGAACGCCCACTTCGACAGGTTGCCGAGGCTGGTGACCTCGGCCTTGGTGAACACGTGCGCCGTGGCCAGCGCGGACACGACGACGAACCCGAGCACGAACTTCGGGAACGTGCGCCAGACGAAACCCGCGCGGCCCTTCAGCCCGCTCGCGACGGCCTTGCCGCCCCGGGTGGACCAGTACGCCGCGTACCCCAGGACGACCAGGCCGATCAGGGCGTTGCGGGTGCTCTTCACCGCGACCGCGACGTCCTGGGCGTGCGGGGAGTAGGCGGCGCCGGTCGCCGTCGTCTCGGCGGTGTTGTCGACGGCCAGGCCCGCCCACAGCCCGAACTGCGTGTCGGAGAGGTTCAGCGCGTGCCCGATCAGCGGGAAGGTGAAGAGGGCGACGGCGCCGAGGGCGAGGATCGCGGCGATGGCGTACCCGGAGTCCTCGTCGTCGGCGTCGATCGAGCCGCGGCCGGCGATGATCGCGGAGACCCCGCAGATCGACGTGCCGATGGCCAGCAGCGACGACAGCTTCCCGCCGAGCCCGAAAGCCTTGCCCACCAAAAGGATCACCGTCGTGGCGACGGCCATGTCGACGAGGATCAGCCCGAGGCTCAGGCCGCCGAGCTTGGCCAGGTCGCCCAGCACGAACCGGGCGCCGAGCAGCACGATGCCGATCTTCAGCCAGAACTCGTAGGTGGCCACGCCCGGGCGGAACACGGCCGGGACGCCGATCGTGTTGCGGATGACCAGCCCGAGGACGATCGCCCACAACACGTACTCGATGTCGGGCAAGGCCGTGCCGGTCGCTTTGCCGATGCTGCGCACCCCGTTCTGCGCCAGCGTTCCCACGATGCCGACGCCGACGAGCAGCAAGAGGCCGGGCACGTACCGCAGGACGGGGATCGCCGTCAGTCCACCGCGGCCGGTGGTGGTCTCCGCGGGCGTCGTCATTTGACCAGGAAGGTGATCGTCGGCAGCAGGCCGAGCGTGGCCAGCAGCACCACCACGGCCGCGACGGCCACGGCGGCCCAGTCCGCGCTGAGGCGAGGCGACGGCTTCGGATCGGGTTCGGACGTCATGGTTGCAGGACTTTAGGGGTGGCAACGCGTCCTGGCCCGCGCGTCCAGGAAGTGGGAACCGGCCCAGATCCTCGTCGCGGCGCAGAGTGAGCGTGAGATGGAGGAGAAGTGCCGGCAGCGCGTCGAAGCCCGAGGCGCGCGGGCGCACGGCTGGGAGGTCGTCGTCGCTTCCGGGCTGTTCGACCGCCTCGCGAAGGCGCCGGCCGGGACGGTGCTGAACCTCAACGTCCCGGACCGCGCCGACGCTGGTGAGCCCGAACGCGCGACCCTGGCGGAGTTCGGCGCGGTCCGAAGCCGCGTCGAGGATCCCGGTGACGGCACGGTCGCCCTGACCGCAGTGCTGGTCGAAGGCGGCTTGCCGCCCGGCAGCGACACTGCCCTGCGTTCGGTGGCCGAAGACCCCGACCTGGTGTTCTGACGAGCGGCGCCCGCTAAGCCCGGTCCGCGCGCAGCCCGGCGAGCACGTGCTCCAGCCCTCGCCGGAACGTCCGTTCGGAGCGGTCCTCGGCGTGCGGTGTCTCGGCTTCGAGCATGATCCGGCTCAGGTGCGGATAGTTCCCGCTGCCGATGATCGTTTCGCCGTACCGGGCCTGCGCCGCCAGCCACGCCGGCATGTCCTGGCTGGAGCGCCGGCTCGCCTCCCGCTCGGCCAGTTCGGTGCCGACGTGCCCGCGGACGAACGTCAGCAGCGTGCCGACCTGGGCCAGCACCTCGTCGGGCCCGAGGTCCGGCGCGGCGGCTGCCGCGTAGGTCGCCTCCAGCCAGGACAGGCCGTTCGGGCCCAGCACCGGCCGGGACATCGGGAGGGCGGCCAGCCACGGGTGCGCCAGCACGAGCGCGCGGTGCGCTTCGGCGACGGCCCGCAGGTCGGCCTGCCGGTCGCCGGTGCGGGCCGGGGGTTCGCGCTCGCCCATCGCGCGGTCGACCATCAACTCGAACAGCTCGTCCTTGGTGTCCACGTACCGGTACAGCGCGGTCGGGCCGGTGCCCAGCTCGCCGGCGACCCGGCGCAGGGACACCGCTTCGATCCCTTCGGCGTCGGCCAGCCGGATCGCGGCGTCGGCGAGGTCGGCGCGGCTGTGCGCGGGACGCGGCCCGCGCGTGCCGCGTTCGGGACGCAGCCAGATCGGGGGCCGGACGGCGGCTTCGGGCATCGGCGGCTCCTCGACGTTATTGCGATCAGTGTACCCAGTTGGCTAGCCTCGGGAAACTGCGATCGGCGTACACAGATTGGGGGACCCATGCGGGACTACCGCACGGAGACGGCTGCTTCGGCCGACGGCACGGTCATCGGCTACCGGACCCTGGGTCGCGGGCCCGCTGTGCTCCTGGTGCACGGCGGGATGAAGGCGGCCCAGCACCTGATGGACCTCGCCGCGGTGCTGGCGGACGTGTTCACCGTCCACGTGCTCGACCGGCGCGGCCGCGGGCTCAGCGGTCCGTACGGCGCGGGCTTCGGCGTCCGGCGTGAGGTCGAAGACCTCCAGGCCGTGGCCGCGGCGACCGGGGCGACCCGCGTCTTCGGCCTGAGCTCCGGCGGGCTCGTCACCCTGCGGACTGCCCTCGAGACGCCGTCGATCGACCGGATCGCGCTGTACGAGCCGCCGCTGTCGGTGCGCGGGTCGGCGCCGACCGGCTGGATCCCGCGCTACGAAAGGGAGATCGCGGCCGGGCGGACGACGTCGGCGATGGTCACGGCGTTGAAGGGGCTGGGGACCGAACCGTGGTTCGGCCGGGTGCCGCGTCCGGTGCTCGTGCCGTTCCTTTCGGCCGGCGCGCGGTTCCTGGGTGACGCGGCCGACGTCGCCCGGGCGGCTTGACGGCCGTGGGCGTCGACCAGCGTCAGGGTCGCGCCCGGGAGCGTCGAGCCGGTCGCGCCGTGGACCCGGCCGGAGATCCGCGTGACACACGGCGCGGGGGGCTCGGCGAGCTGGCCCGGTTCGTCGCCGGTGGCGATCTCGTGCAGCAGCCGGCGCAGGTGCAGCAGCTCGAGCAGCACCGGCTCGTCGTGAGAGGAGCAGTGCCGGGATAGGGCGGCTTCGCCCAGGTCCAGCAGCGTCGGCAGGTCCGTCTCGCCGGGGTCGGCGACCTCCGCCGCGACCGCCGCCAGCGCCCGGGCGGGCCCGGCCAGCGACCGGTCGGTGACGCGGCCGCGGCGCAGCGCGGTGACCAGCCGCCGGGTGTGCTGGACCAGCGTGGCGGCCAGCGTCAGCCGGTGCCGCGTGGTGCGGGACCCGCCGCCCCAGGGCACCGCGGCCACCAGCGGCGCGGCCACCAGCCGCAGCTGGCGCAGGTCGTTGTCCAGGACGCGCGCGCGGGCGTCCAGGTCCGGGGTGCCCGCGTGCCCTTCGATGCGGTCGGCGACGGTTTCCAGCAGCTCCGCCAGCGTGCGCGCGAGGGCGCGGTGGGCGGTGCGAACGGTGTCGCGCGTGCTCAGCGGCGTCAGCACCAGGCCGACCGCGACCCCGACGGCCGCGCCGATCGCCGTCTCCTCCAGCCGCAGCACCAGCAGGCCGGGGGAGAACTCGTTGAGCACGCTGTAGAGCTGGCTCACCATGATCGTGACGAAGAAGATCATGTACGCGTACGACAGCCGCTGCAGGTAGAACCCGCAGAACATGCTGCCGACGATCACCGCGAGCACGGCCGCGGTGTGCCCGGCCGTCAGGTGGGCGAGCGCGATCCCGGCGCCGAGCCCGACCAGCGTGCCTGCCACGCGGTTGACCGACTTGAGGAACACCTCCGAGCGCGTCGCCGTGCCGGTGAAGGCGACAAACGCGGCGATCACGGCCCAGTAGTACCGCTGCTCCGACAGCAGCCGGCCGAGCACGATCGCCAGCCCGCCCGCGACCGCCACCTGGACCGCCTGCCGCGTCGTGAGATCCAAGCGGCGCAACGGGTTCCATGCGCCGCCGCGTGGTTCGACGTCGCCCGCCGCGGCGGCCGAGCCGGGCAGGGCGCCCATCGCGATCGTCACCGCGGGCTCGAAGTCGCCGGTGTCGGCGAGGCCGTCCCGGTCGGCGCGGCGGACCACGGCGAGGTAGTCGGTGACCGCCACGGCGACCAGCCGCACCGGCGCGGTCCCGGCCCGCCCGAGGAGTGTCTCGGCGGCCCGTCCGGCGGCCGGGTAGTCGTTGCGGGCGAACAGGTCCAGCACCCGCGCCGCTTCGGCGGCCAGGTCCGGCCGGGTCTCCGGCTGCGTGCACGCGGTGACGAGCAGGTCGATCGCGAGCTGCGCGTCCATCGTCGTCCGCCGGACCGACGCCGCGGAGACGTCGCCGGGCAGCACCGGCACCTCGGCCGACCAGGCCTCGATCATCAGCGCCGACTCGGCGAGCCGCGTCTGCGCGGCGTGGACGCGGCGTACGAGCCGCTCGTCCGGCCCGCTGTCCAGGAGGTTCGCGCAGAGCCGGGCGACCGCGCGGGCCCGGGCGCCGAACGCGCGGCGGGTGCGGGAGAGCGTGCGGGCGGGGTTGTCACGCAGCACGGTCAGCGACAGCAGCAGGACCCAAGCGCTCGCGATGACGACGGCGATGAGCATCGCGGGCAGCCCGTCGAGCGTCGCGTGCAGGAACGCCGCGAAGAAGTAGCCCATCCAGACCATGAAGCCGTAGAAGAAGAACGGGATCCCGAACCGCCGGACGAACACGGCGGCGAACATCACCACGACGAAGACCGCGAGCATCAGGTCGGTGTGCGGCGCGACGGCGATGCCGGCCGCCATCCCGAGTCCCATCGCGACAGGGAACAGCGCCGCGGTGCGCACCTTCGGCCACGCCGCCGTGCCGCTCAGGGCCATCGAGCCCATCATCGCGGTGATCGCGCCGAGCAGGACGGCGACCAGGGTGGACTGGGCGCCGGCGCCGGTCAGCTCGGCGAAGACGTACTCGACCCCCAGTCCGGTGGTCATCGCGACGGCCGCGGAAACGGCGCTGCGCAGGCGGGTCAGTCCCGGGTCCGAGCCGAGCACCTTGTCCCTGATCCGGTGAACCGCGTGTCCCATCCGAGTGAGGTCTCCTCCTGTCGAACCGAATGTCGGTATCATGCCGACAATTACCGGTATGGTACCGATAACGTCCGGCGCCGGGCAATCGGCCGGAAGGTAGGTTCTGACCATGGACGCGCTCGACCTCATCGAGGCCCACACCGCGGTCATGGTGCGCAACTTCGAGCTGCTCAGCCGCCGCACCGACATCTACGACGAGCTCGACCGCGCGGGGTACCTGCTGCTGCGCACGCTCGAGGCGACCGGCCCGGCGGACATCACGACCCTCGCCGCGAAGCTCGGTCTCGACCCGTCGACGGTGGGCCGTCAGGTGTCGGTGATGACCACGGCGGGCCTGGTGGACCGCACCCCGGCCGCGGAAGACCGCCGCCGGAGCATCATCACGGCCACCGAGGAGGGGCGCGGGCGGGCCCAGCGGGTCCACGACCGCCGCCGCCAGAACCTGGCGACGATGTTCACCGGCGTGCCGGAGGACGAGCTGCAGGTGATCGGGGAGTCGTTCGCCCGGTACAACCGCGCGGTCGCCCGGTTCCACGACGTGGGCATGCTGCAGGACTGATGCGGCGGTTCGAGGTAAGCCGCGCTGACACCGGCCGCCAGAAGGGGCCGCTGGCCGCGGCGGCGGCGCGAACCCAGCGTCGGCAGTGCCACCGGGTCCGGCGGCTTCCCTCGACAGCGTGGAGATCCGTCATGCCCAACGAACCCTCGATGATCCTCACCGCGGCGCTCATGCACGGCCTCGGCATGCACACCGGCGCGTGGCTGGCCCGCGTCGGCGACGTCGGCGACTACCTCTAACGCCCGATTGTCTGCGAGCAACGGACTCCGCGGTCGTCCAGTCGGCTTCCGTTGACGGCGAGGCCGCCACTCCGTCGCCGGGCGGACGGCTGACGCTGAGCTGACCACCGCGAGGGCCGCTCGAGCAGCGGGTCGACCGGTCACAAGTCGGTTGCGGTGCGAACCGCGGGTGTCACGGTTCGTACCGCGGCGGCGACCGTTCTGAATGTGACCGAGGGATACGGGCCCGCCACCGATGCGGCCGCGCGGCCTGGCCGCGCCGAGATCGCCCTGGCAGCGGACCGGTTGGCCATCAAGGTCGTCGGCGGCCGGATACCGGACGATGTCGAGTTCACCCCGTCGTTGCACCATTTCCTCGATCGCCGTGCCACTACCTTTGTCGTCGTCGCACCCTGGGGCGCGGGTGAGTCCGTCCTGGTCGAGCAGTTCCAGCTCGTGTCGTCGTGGACCCGTAAGCCCGGCGACCCGGTCGCGGTTCGGGTCCCGCTGGAGACCTGGCGAGCCGGTCGCTCCCTCGAGTCGTGGATCTGCCGATCCCTGGCCGACAGGTTCGCGCTCACGCACACGACGGCGTGGTCGCTGGTCAACGCCGGTCTGGTGTACCCGCTCGTCGAGAGCGTGGACGAACTGGCCGCGGGGTTGCGGGAGGAATTCCTGGCGGCTGTGCGAACGTTCGCGTTCCCGATGCTGCTGACCAGCCGGTCCGCCACGGTTGCCAAGGATCTTCCGATCGCACACCTGAGTCCTTTGCCGGCGTCGAGCCGTCTCCGCCGCTGGCCGGAGATCGCTGATGCCGTAAGTGCCGATCCCGCCGCTCCGTTGGCCGCGTTACTCGACGACCCGGTGGGCCGCGAGCTGTTCTTCGCCGTGCACGAGGAGGACCGCCACGACCCGGCCCTGCTGCTGGATCGGAGTTTCTTTCCGGATCAGCGGGCGATCGAGCGGCATTTGGTCGCCGAGCTAGATACTTCGAGGCTGCTCCTGCTCCGTGGCGTGGCACAGTTCGCGGCGGGCGCGGAAGACGGGCGTGTCGCGTGGTGGCGCCTCGCGGACTCTGTACCCCACTCGATGTTCCTCGGCTTCACGACGGCGGCAGCGGTTGCCACCGGGGGCTTCACTGCGCTGGCCGTGTGGGCGGCGGTGCCGAAGCTGCCGCTGTGGGCCGGCGCCGTGGTCGCCGGGGTGGTCGCGATCGTCCTGGCGATGGCGTTGTCTTCGCTGACCCGGCCCCGGCTCCCGGAAGCAGTGGAGTGGTCCCGGTGGCGCCGCGCTTCGACGGCCTGGCTCATCGGAGGCACGGGTGCGGGCCTGGCAAGCGGCGTCGCGGCAGTCGTGGCCGGATTGCACTGGGCGGGCCTGATCGGAGCCGTCCTCACCGGACTCTGCGTGGGTGTCATCGGAGTACAACGGACACTGGTTGTCGAACGCGGCGATGAAACTCTGCTTGACGCGCCCGCCCGGGTACTGGCGCAGGACCGCGCGCCGGCTTTCCTCCGCATCTTCCTGGCCATGGCGGCCGCCTTTTTCGCGAATGTAACGTGGGCCGGAACGTCCGACTTGGTCGTCGTCAGCGGAGTTCTGCTGACGGCTCCGCTGGCGGCCGCTGTGCTGATGACGACGGGGTCCACGTACTTTCGCTACAAGATCGCGGTGTGGATACTGAAGCCGGGCCGGCTCAGCGGCAACGATGTCGTCGGGACGTTGTCCGCCGTACCGGAGCTCGTACGCCGCGAAGGTGGTCTGTTCGTCTTCCGGGACGTGCCTGTGCGAGAGCACCTGGCGGAGCTGCAGCTCGAACCGGCCTATCCGTCGGCTTGGGATCCGGCCGAGTTCGTCCTGGCCAAGCGCCACGGGATGGCCGAAGCGGCGTGCCGCGACGCCGACGTGGCAGGCCAAATCAATCTCGGCGAGTATCGCAGCTTCGTCGACCGGATCGCCGAAGACATCAAGGAAAACCGGGCCGCGGTCCTCGCCTCGACGGCGGCCGCCCGGCAGAATTACGCGACCGCGAAGCGCCGATATGCAGAGTCGGTGCTCATAGTCCCGGTTGACGCAGCGGTCGAGATCGAGGAAATCATCCGGAAGCTTCCGGGCGCGGGATCCTTCGCCGCGTCGTTCGCGGCCGCCATGTTCGTGCTCGACCGCTTCGGCCTGGGCTGGACGAATGCAGCCGGAGTGATCTTCGGCTCGGCGGTGCTGACCGCACTGGCGCGCTGGATACTGCGACGATCGCCCGATCCGAAGCTTCGCACGTCGGCTGCGAGCATACTGCCTGGCAGCGGCATCGCGCTGGTGTCCACGTTCTTCCTGCGGGTCCAGCCTCTGCCATTGATAACGCCGATCGTCCTGACCTGGCCGGCCGCGTTGGCCGGCGTGACTTCCTGGCTTGTCTGGGGACTGACCGCGCGACTGCGGTCGCTCGCGGCGAAGGTGCATTCCGACAGTCCCGCCGACTGGCCGTCGAACGGCTTGACCACCCGGACGGAAAGCGCTCGCACTGACGCTGAAGCTGCGCTCGACGCCTGGCTCGCCGCCATGGTCGAACGCGGGGCGGCACCGCTGGTGGCCGAGCGGCTGAACCGGATCCGGAAACGCTCCTTCGACCGGGAACTCCCCGACGCCGACGTCCGGAAGCTCGGTGAGATCACCGACGTCGCCCAGTACGTCCCAACCGACATCAGCAACCGGCTTGTCCGCACGATGAAGTCCATGACCCGCGGCGCGATCGGGATCAGCGGGCCGCGTGGTTCGGGCAAGAGCACCGTGCTCAAGATGTTCGGCGAACTGCGCTTCGGCGCCGACCGCGACGATCTGGCCCTCGTCGTACCGGCACCGACGAACTACGGGTCGCGAGACTTCCTCGTGCACCTCTACTCGACGGTGTGCACCAGCGTGCTGGCCACCGCGCCCGAACCATGGCGGCGTCGCAGGGGATGGCCGTGGCTACTGGCGTCGGTGACCGGGGTGATCGGCATGGCGGTGACCTGGCAATGGCCCGCGTTGGTCGCCGCCGTGCACTGGGTGCCGCCGAACTGGCGGACGGTGGCGATGGCCGCCGGGCTGGCGGTCACCGCCGTCGGGCTGGTCGGCTGGCACCGGGCGGACACCGCACGCCGGGAGCCGGACGACGACCTCGCGGCCGAAGCCCGGCAGCGCCTCGCCGGTCTGAGGTTCGTGGTCACCAAGACAGTCACCCGCAGCGCCGCGATCAAGCCGCCGGCCATGGCCGAGCTCGGCGGCTCGTTCGCTATGGCCCAGGCCGCGCAGGTCAAGACGCTGCCCGAACTTGTCGACGAGTTCCGAACCTTCCTGTCCCGCCTCGCCCGCCGGCGTCGTGTGCTCGTCTGCGTCGACGAACTCGACAAGATCGCATCCGCAGCGGAGGCCGAACGGATCCTCAACGACCTCAAGGCTCTCTTCGGCGTCGAGAACTGCTTCTTTCTGGTGGCAGTGTCCGACGACGCGCTCGCCGGCTTCTCCCGCCGATCGCTGACGGTCCGCAACGCCTTCGACTCGGCGTTCGATACCGTGGTCACCGTCGGCCGATTCGAGCTGGCCGAGACCCGCCGACTGCTCGTTCAACGGGTCTCGGCCCTTCCCGAGCCGTTCGTGTGGTTGTGTCACACGATGTCCGGCGGCCTGCCCCGGGACCTGAACCGCACAGCCAGGGAGTTGTACGACTTCAGCGTCGCACACCGTGAGAAGGATCTCGCCACCCTGAGCCGTAAGATGATCAACGCGGACCTCGCCGCAGTGACTGATGCCTTGTCGGTGCGGCTGGCCGGCCGGTTCGACGGACCGGCCATCCAGCTGCGCCGGCACATCCTCAACGCCCGCCGGCTCCCCGCGGAGAGCGCAGCCCTCCTGGCCTATAAACCCCTTCGCTGGGCCACCGACGCCCCGGACGACCTCACCATCGTCTATACCCAGTTCCGCTGCTACCTCGCCTACGCCGCGGCGATCCTGCGGGCGTTCGGCGACAACGCGGACGCCGTTGTCGCCGCACTGCGGGAAACCAGCGCCGATGCCGTGCGTTATCTGGCCCAAGCCCGCGCCTGGCTGCCCCTGGACCCGGTTGCCGCCGCGGCCTACGTCGACGATTGGCAGGCGTTCGAGAGCGAAGCGCTGAAACCCTCGTCATGAAGCGCTGCAGGATCCGCCCGGATAATCAAGATCCACCGGCGAAGCGGGCCGGCTCTCTCGGCGAACGCCCGAACATGCCGCGTCCTGGCCACCCCCTGTGTCAACCTCAGACAGCCTGAGCCAGCTCGGGTCGGCCGTGAAGTGTCGTGCTGCGCCGCAGCGGGCTGCAGGCCCATCGGCAGGAAACTTCCGCGCATCCGGCAGGATGCCTTGATGACGGGAACGACGCTGGCGAAAGCAGCGTTGACGCGTCCGGCCCGGGGCAGCGAGCTGAACAGAAACTCGCCGGGGTGCTGGCCGAGATGAGCCTCGGCCGAGCGGTCCAGGACGTTCCTTACGGCGCCGAGCGTCCGCAGCACCGTAACCAACGCCGTGACAGCGTGCCGGTTTCGCCCAGCATGCCGGCGGGGGCCGGAGTCAAGTAGCGGGTGAGGAACTCCGGTGCGATCGGCGACTGGGCATCGGCGAACAGCGTTTTGGTACCCGGCCGGATCACCAGGGCCGTCACCCAGGGTGGACTTCATGCCTGGGTGCGTCGGCGCCCCGCCGGGCCTTGACTGCATTGGATTTCGCCGGCACCAACGCATGCCCGGCTTCCAGCAGCAGGCCCACCAGACGGCCGTCTGGGTCGCTAGCTTGCGACCGGGATGTCTTCCACCGGCCCGAGCCTGCGCACCCGGTCGGTGATGCCGGCAGCGGTGTGGGTGACCTGGACTTGGGCCGGCCAGCTTCGGTTAGGGCGCATACCGCGTGCTCGGCCGATCTCCTGTCGATGCCGACGTAACACGCGTTTCGAGCAGTGCCACAGCTCTCCTCGTGTCTGTCAACGACAAGCCGGTGGCAAAACTGATCCCGGGGCGGCCACTGACCGGCGTTCTGCGGCGTCCCTCTGTTGCTGGCCGACAGCTCAGGAAGAGCCAGCGCGGCAGCGTCATCGAGGCCCCGACGAGCGGCCATCGCAGGCTGTGACCACCACTTGTGTCGATCGTGGACATTGCCGCGCACCGGCAGCGGGCTGAGCCTCGGGTGGAGCGGGTCATCGAAGCGCGGCTACCGGCACCGCGTCGACGGCGGCGAGCACCTCGCGCTCGTCCTCGGTGACCCTGCGCCCGACGGCAGCCCGGTCGGCGTCCACGCCGAGTGCCTGCTGGGCGACGCCTTCGGCTCGCTCGGGTGCGAGTGCGGCCGGGAGCTGGAGCGCACGCTCGCACGGATCGCGGCGGCGGGCGCCGGGGTGCTCGTCTACGTCCGGCGCGCGCGGGGACTGGGTGATCTGCTGCGCGCGGGGGCGTCCCGGCACGACGTCGGCCCGGCCGAACGGGCCGTCGCCGCGCAGATCCTGCGGGACGTCGGCGGGGTGGTGCCCGGCGTCACAGTCGCGCACACCGGGAGGCCGCCGTCGTCGGGGCGGACGTAACGCCGCGGTGGAGCCCGCGTCATCCCGGCGTAACACCCGGTTCCTAGCGTCCAGCCAGGACGAGAGGGGTGCGGTGTGACCGGTGCCGCGCGGACGGTGTGCACGTATTGCGGTGTCGGGTGCGGCATCGTGCTGGACGTCGGCATGGGCGCCGACGGGCGGCCGAAGGTGCTCAAGGCCGCCGGGGACAAGGCGCACCCCGCCAACGCCGGGCGGCTCTGCACCAAGGGCGCGACCAGCGCGGAGCTGTTTTCCGCGCCCGGACGGCTGGACACGGCGTGGGTCCGGCCCGAGCGCGGCGCCGAACCCGTCGCCCGGCCGGTCGACGAAGCGATCACCGAGACGGCCCGGCGGCTGCGCGCGATCCTGGACGAACACGGCCCGGACGCGCTGTCCTTCTACGTCTCCGGCCAGCTGACGATCGAAGCGCAGTACCTCGCGACCAAGCTGGCCAAGGGGTTCGTGCGCACCAACCAGATCGAGTCGAACTCACGGCTGTGCATGGCCAGCGCCGGCACCGGGTACAAGCTTTCGCTCGGCGCCGACGGCCCGCCGGGGTCCTATCAGGACTTCGACCACGCCGACGCGTTCTTCGTGATCGGCGCCAACATGGCCGACTGCCACCCGATCCTGTTCCTGCGGCTGCTCGACCGGCTCAAGACCGGTGCCAAGCTGATCGTGGCCGACCCGCGCCGCACCGCCACCGCCGACAAGGCCGACCTCTTCCTGCAGCTCAAGCCGGGCACGGATCTGGCGCTGCTGAACGGGTTGCTGCACCTGCTGGCCGAAAACGGGCACCTCGACCGGGAGTTCATCACCGAGCACACCGAGGGCTGGGACGACCTGCCCGCCTTCCTCGCGGACTATCCGCCCGCCGTCGTCGCGGAGATCACCGGTGTCCCGGAGGCCGACCTCCGGCTGGCCGCGCGGTGGCTCGGCGAGGCGGGGAACTGGATGAGCTGCTGGACGATGGGGCTCAACCAGAGCACGCACGGCACCTGGAACACCAACGCGCTGGTCAACCTGCACCTGGCCACCGGCACGATCTGCCGCCCCGGCAGCGGTCCGTTCTCCCTGACCGGCCAGCCCAACGCGATGGGCGGCCGGGAGATGGGCTACATGGGACCCGGCCTGCCCGGCCAGCGCTCGGTGCTGGTGCCGGAGGACCGGGCGTTCGTCGAGGACCTGTGGGGCCTGCCGCCGGGCACGGTGCGCACCGACGTCGGCCGCGGGACCGTCGAGATGTTCGAGCAGCTCGCCGACGGGAAGATCCGGGCCTGCTGGATCCTCTGCACCAACCCGGTCGCCTCGGTCGCGAACCGCCGGACCGTGCTCGCCGGCCTGGAGGCCGCGGAGCTGGTGATCACCCAGGACGTGTTCACCGAGACCGAAACCAACTCCTACGCCGACATCGTGCTCCCCGCCGCGATGTGGGTGGAGGGCGACGGCGTGATGGTCAACTCCGAGCGGAACCTCACCCTCGTGCCCCAGGTCGTGCCGCCGCCGGGGGAGGCGCTGCCGGACTGGCAGCTCATCGCGCGGGTCGCGTGCGAAATGGGGTTCGCCGACGGCTTCGGCTACGACAGCGCCGAGGAGGTCTTCGAGGAGATCCGGCGGTGCGGGAACCCCAAGACCGGGTACGACCTGCGGGGTGTCACCTACGACCGGCTGCGCGAGACCCCGGTGCAGTGGCCCAGCTCCACAGTGGACGGTGACGACCGCAACCCGGTCCGGTACCTCAACAACGGCGTCAGCCAGCCGCTCGCCGAACGCGCCGACGGCACCCGGCCGCGGCTCGTGTTCCCCACCCCGAGCGGCCGGGCCGTGTTCTTCGCCAGGCCGCACCTGCCCGCCGCCGAGCTGCCCGACGACGACTACCCGTTCGTGCTGAACACCGGCCGGGTGCCGCACCAGTGGCACACCCTGACCAAGACCGGGACCATCGCCAAGCTGACCAAGCTCGACCCCGGACCGTTCGTCGAGATCCACCCGCAGGACGCCGCCGGGCTGGACGTCGCCGAGGGTGACTTGGTCGAGGTCGCGTCACGGCGGGGCCGGGCCGTCCTGCCCGCCGTGGTGACCGACCGGGTCCGGCCCGGCACCACGTTCGCGCCGTTCCACTGGAACGACCGGTACGGGGAGTACCTGAGTGTCAACGCCGTCACCAACAACGCCGTGGACCCGCTGTCGTTCCAGCCCGAGTTCAAGGTGTGCGCCGTGACGCTCGTGAAGGTCGCCGCGGCCGAGGCGCCGCGGCCGGCGAGCGCGCTGGCCGGGGTGTTCGGGCTGGCCGACAGTCCGGCGCCGGTGCTGACCGAGGACGAGCGCCGGTACCTGGCCGGGTTCGTCACCGGGGTCGAAGCCGCGCCGCCGGACGGCGCCGTCCCGGTCCTGCCCGCTGACGCGCCCTTCGGCGCCGAGAACGCGTTGTGGGTCAACGGGGTGCTCGCCGGCATGTTCTCGCGGACGGCCGCACCCGCGCCTTCCCGTGCCACCCGGCAGATCGTGGTGCTGTGGGCGTCCCAGACCGGCAACGCCGAGGACTTCGCGACCGGCGCCACCGCCGCCCGGATCGGGCAGCTCGACCGTGACGTCGCGGTGCTGTGCATGGACGACGTCACGCTCGACACCCTGCCGCGCGACGCCGACCTGCTCGTGATCACCAGCACCTTCGGCGACGGCGACGCGCCCGACAACGGAGGCGCGTTCTGGGAGTCGCTGGCCGCGGCCGAGGCGGGCCGCCTCAGCGGCACCCGCTATGCGGTGCTGGCCTTCGGCGACTCCAGCTACGACAACTTCTGCGGCCACGGACGGCGGGTGGACGCCCGGCTCAGCGAGCTGGGCGCCGAGCCGCTCACCGAGCGGGTCGACTGCGAACCGGACTTCGACGAGGCCGCCACGCAGTGGCTCGAGACGGTGGCCGGGCTCCTCGCCGCTGCTCCGGCGCTGCCGTCGGAACCGTTGGTGCGCAAGACTTACGGCGAACCTGCGCCGCTGGTCGGCAATCGGTTGCTCAGCCTGCCCGGCGCCGAAAAGGAGGTCCGCCGGTTCACCTTCGACCTCACCGGCACCGGCCTGACCTACGAAGCCGGGGACGCGCTCGGTGTGCTGCCGCGCAACTGCCCGGCCCTGGTCGAGGAGTGGCTGGCCGTCACGGGGCTGGATCCGGACACCGAGGTCGCGCTCGCGGGCGAGGGCGCGGTCCCGTTCGGCGAGGCGCTCGGCCGCTGCCTCGACGTCACCCGGATCACCCCCGGCCTGCTGCGGTTCGTGGTCGACCGGACCGGCGACCGGGATCTGAAGACGTTGCTGCGCAAGGACAACCAGGGTGAGCTGGCCAAGTGGACGTGGGGCAGGCAGGCCGTCGACGTCGCCGCCGGGTTCTCCGTGCGGGCCTCCGCGCAGGAGTGGGCGGACGTGTTCAAGAAGCTGCAGCCGCGGCTGTACTCGATTTCGTCGAGCCCGCTGACCGACCCGGCACGCGTCAGCCTCACCGTGTCGGTCGTCCGGTACGACACACCGGGCGGGCGGCCGCGCAAGGGCGTCTGCTCGACGTACCTGGCCGATGCCCCGGCCGGGCAGGCCGTCCCGGTCACGGTCCAGCCGTCACCGCACTTCCGGCCGCCCGCCGACCCGGCGACGCCGATGGTCATGATCGGGCCGGGCACGGGGGTAGCGCCCTTCCTCGGTTTCCTCGACCACCGCCGGGCCCGTGGCGACCGCGCGCCGAACTGGCTGTTCTTCGGCGAGCAGCACCGGGAAACCGACTTCTACTACCGCGACGAGCTGACCGGCCTGCACCGCGACGGTGTCCTGACCGAGCTGGACCTGGCGTTCTCCCGCGACCAGCGCGCGAAGGTGTACGTGCAGGACCGGATGCGCGAGCACGGCGCCAAGCTCTGGTCCTGGCTCCAGGACGGCGCGCACTTCTACGTCTGCGGTGACGCGGGCCGGATGGCCAAGGACGTCGACCGCACCCTGCGCGACATCGTCGTCCAGCACGGCCGCCTCACGCCCGACGCGGCCGATGCGTACGTCAAGAAGCTCAGCACCGAGAAGCGATACCTGCGCGACATCTACTGAACCGCCGGATCAGCAGAGCAGCGCCGCGCGGAGGTCGAGGCGGTCGTCGAGCCGGGACAGGTCGCGGCCGAGGAGCTGTTCGGCCCGCTCGATCCGGTAGTGCACCGTGTTCACGTGGACGTGCAGGGCCCGCGCGGCCTTGGCCCACGATCCGTCACAGGCGAGGAACGCCTCGACCGTCTCCAGCAGGGCCGGGCCGGTGCCGCGGTCGAGGCCGAGCAGCGGGCCGAGCACGCGGTCGCGGAACGCCGCGCGCAGTGCCGGGTCCAGGCCGGACACCAGCGAGCCGAACCCGGTCAGCTCGGCCGCCGACGTCACGACCGTCCCGGCGGACCGCGAGACGGCCGCGGCGTGCCGGGCCTGGGCGAGCCCGGCGGGCAGGTCGTCCGGCCCGGGCAGCGCCAAGCTCGTCCCCACCGCGAGCGGCGTCCGCGGATCACACGCCTGCACCGCCACCCACTGCCCGGGCTCGGCTCCGGACTGGACGGCGACGGCTTCACCGCGCGGGAGGACGCCGACCGCGCACGGTGACCCGGCCAGCGCCTCACCGAGAGCACGCGCCGCGACGGACGCGTCGGCCAAGGTCAGCGTGTGGACCAGGTACGGGCCGTCGCCGGGCAGGCCGGACCGGCGCAGCGCGGACTTGAGCGAGGCTTCGTCGGCACGCGAGGCGAGGGCCGCGGCGAGCCGGTTCGCCGTCCTGCGGTCGGGCTCGAGCCGTTCGTCGGCGGCCCGCCGGAACCGGCCGATCACCTCGGCGATCTCGCGCAGCGCGCCGGGCGGGGTGCCGGCCGCGGCCGGGGCGTGCACCAGCCAGGTGTCGTACGGCGACGCGCCGGTGTCCACGCGCAAGGTCGTGCCGACCCGGCGGCGGACGTCGGTCCCGGGCTCGATCGGTGCGGTCGCCGCCGCGGTCCGGGCCAGCACCCGCCCGGTCGGGCTCACGACGTAACAGGCGACGTCACCGAGGGGCGCGCAGGCGGCCGCGAGGACGTCGGCCAGCGGTGCGGCTTCGGCCAGGAGCCGATTGACTTCCCGCCGCGCGGCTTCGGGCAGCGCTGGGCCGGCGGTGGTGTCGAGGCCGCCCCAGCGGCGCAGGTAGACGGCGTCGGTGATGGCGCGGAAGTCGGTGTCGGCCGGCACCGCCAGCAGGGGCAGGTGATGGCGGGCGCACGCGTCGGCGAGCGCGGCGGGCACGTGCCCGTGGGTCTCCTCCCCGGCCAGCAGCGCGGCGGCGTGGGCGCGCGCGACGGCCTCGGCGAACCGCTCGGCCTTCGCCTCCCCGTCCCGCGGTGACCACCAGACCAGGCCGGTGAGCACGACGTCGCCGGGCCGGACGAACCGCGCCGGGTCGGCCAGGTCGGTGACGGTGACCCCGGTGACGTCCCGGCCGGTCAGGGTGCCGCCGGACCAGACGGGCCGGAGCCCGAGGGAGGGGAGGTCGAGCAGGTCACGCACGCGCATGGTTTGGATGATTCACCAAAGCGGGCGGCCGTTGGCAATCCGGCCACAAGTAGGCCGACCCTCGGGCGGCAGGTGACCGTGAACACGAAGTCATTCGGCCGTGACTGTGGTCGGATTGGCAACGAACGGCGCAGTACCAGGTGTTTTCGGTGGTGTTCGCCTCTCGTCGCACGAGCGCGGTGTTGTTTTGCTGGGACGACCCCGAGGAGGTGCGATGGACCTGAACACCGTGACGGCGATCCGTGACCCGCGGCGGCCCGGGTCGTGGCGGCCCGGTGACGCCTGGCTGGCCGGCGGCACGTACCTGTTCTCGGAACCGCAGCCGCACCTCACCCGGCTGGTCGACCTGACCCGGTTCGGCTGGCCGGCCATCACCCAGCACGAGGACGGCTCGGTCGAGCTGGCCGCCACCTGCACGATCGCCGAGCTGTCCCGGTTCGCCGCCGGCAGCGGCCTGCCGGTCGCGCCACTGGTCGAGCAGTGCTGCCGGGCGTTCCTCGCGTCGTTCAAGATCTGGAACCTGGCCACGGTCGGCGGCAACCTCTGCAACGCGCTGCCGGCCGGTCCGATGATCTCCCTGACCGCCGCGCTGGACGGCGTCTGCCTGCTCCGCGCGCTGGACGGCGTCGAACGCCGGGTCGCCGCGGCCGACTTCGTGACCGGAGCCGGACAGCAGGTCCTGGCGGAAGGCGAGCTGCTGCGGTCGGTGACGCTGCCCGCGGCCGCGCTGCGGCGGACAACGGCGTTCCGCCAGGCTTCCCTCTACGGCCTCGGCCGTTCCGGCGTCCTGGTGATCGGCACCCGCGGCCCGGAGTTCACGCTGACGGTCACCGCGTCGACCCCGCGGCCGTTCCGGTTCGTCTTCCCGGTTGTTCCCGGCGCCGCCGAGCTGAGCAGGGCACTCGAGACGATCGACGACTGGTTCGACGACATCCACGGCTTGCCCGCCTGGCGCCGGCACCTGACTTTCCGGCTGGCCGAAGAGATCCGGGGTGAGCTGTGAGCTTCGAGCTCGACGTCAACGGCCAGCACACCGAGGCCGAGCCGCGGCCCGGGCAGTGCCTGCGCACCTACCTGCGTGAGCGCGGCTGGTTCGGTGTCAAGAAGGGCTGCGACGCGGGGGACTGCGGCGCCTGCACCGTGCACGTCGACGGCGTCCCGGTACACAGCTGCCTCTACCCGGCGCACCGGGCGGACGGCCGGGAAGTGACCACTGTGGAGGGTCTCGCCCGCGACGGCGAGCTGCACCCCGTGCAGCAACGGTTCCTGGACGCCCAGGGTTTCCAGTGCGGGTTCTGCACCGCCGGGTTCCTCATGACGACCGCTGCGCTGGACGCCGAGCAGCGGGCCGATCTGCCCCGCGCGCTCAAGGGAAACCTCTGCCGCTGCACCGGCTACCGGGCGATCGAAGACGCCGTCCGCGGGGTCAAGCACGTCGAAGAACCGGCCGCGGGGGAGACGGTCGGGCGGAACCTGCCCGCGCCGGCCGGGCCGGAGGTCGTCACCGGCACCGCGCGGTACACGTTCGACCTCGACGTTCCGGGGCTGCTGCACCTGAAGCTGCTGCGCTCGCCGCACGCGCACGCCCGGATCACCGCGATCGACATCTCCGCCGCCTACGAGGTGCCCGGAGTGCACCTCGTCCTGACCCACGAGGACGCGCCGGAGCGGCACTTTTCGACCGCCCAGCACGAACACGTCGAGGACGACCCGGCCGACACACGCGTGTTCGACGACGTCGTACGGCACGTCGGCCAGCGGGTCGCCGCGGTGGTCGCCGACTCCGAAGCCGCGGCCGAGGAGGGCTGCCGCCGCATCCGGGTCACCTACGACGTGCGGCCCGCGGTCACCGACCCCGAGGCCGCGATGCGGCCTGGCGCGCCGGTGGTGCACGAGAAGGACCCGGCGGTGAGCGGGATCGCACGGCCGGAGAACAACGTCGTCGCCGAGCTGCACGGTGAGGTCGGGGACGTCGCGACCGGCTTCGCCGACGCGGATGTCGTCTACGAGAACACCTTCCGGACACAGCGGGTGCAGCACGCCAGCCTGGAAACCCACGGCGCCGTTGCGTGGTTCTCCGACGACGGGCGCCTGGTCGTGCGGTCCAGCACCCAGGTGCCGTTCCTGACGCGGCGGGCGCTGTGCGCGCTGTTCGACCTGCCCGAGGACGCGGTGCGCGTAGTGGCTGGGCGGGTCGGCGGCGGGTTCGGCGGCAAGCAGGAGATGCTCGCCGAGGACGTGGTCGTGCTGGCCGCGCTGAAGCTGCGGCGGCCGGTGAAGCTGGAGTTCACCCGCGCCGAGCAGTTCTTCGGCGCGACGACCCGGCACCCGTTCACCGTGCGGGTCAAGGCCGGTGCTCGTGACGATGGCACGCTGACCGCGCTGCAGCTGCATGTCGTGTCCGACACGGGTGCCTACGGTAACCACGGGCCCGGGGTGATGTTCCACGCGTGCGGTGAGTCGCTGGCCGTTTACCGGTGCGCGCACAAGAAGGCCGACGCCTATGCCGTCTACACGCACAACGTTCCTTCGGGAGCGTTTCGCGGGTACGGCCTCGGGCAGGTCATCTTCGCGCTGGAGTCTGCTGTGGACGAGCTGGCGCATCTGCTCGGCCTGGACCCGCTCGTGCTGCGGGAGCGCAACGTGATCCGCGCCGGGGAGCCGATGGTCGACGCGCACGGCTCGGAGGAGGACCTGCACCTCGCCAGCTACGGGCTCGGCGAGTGTCTGGACATCGTCCGGGCCGCCCGCGCCGAGTCCGCGGAGCCGGCCCCGCCCGGCTGGCTGGTGGGGGAGGGCAGCGCGCTCGCGATGATCGCCACGGCGCCGCCGCGCGGGCACTTCGCCGACGCCACCGTGTCGCTGCTGCCGGACGGGACCTACGACGTCGCGGTCGGCACGGCCGAGTTCGGCAACGGCACCACGACCGTGCACCGGCAGATCGCCGCGGGCCGGCTCGCCACCACGGCCGAGCGCGTGACGATCCGGCAGTCCGACACCGACGTCGTCCGGCACGACACGGGCGCGTTCGGCTCCACCGGCACGGTGGTCGCGGGCAAGGCCGTCCTGCGGGCCGCGGACGCGCTGGCCGAGCAGGTGCTGGAGTTCGCCGCCGGGCACCTCGGCCTCGGCCGCGCCGCACTGAAGCTCACCGAGGACGCCGTCGAGTTCGGGGAGAACCGGGTGCTGCTCAAGGAGCTTCACCAGGCGGCCACCGCGGCGGGCCGGGTGCTGAGCGCCGACGGCCACTTCGGCGGCACCCCGCGTTCGGTGGCGTTCAACGCGCAGTGGTTCCGGGTCGCCGTCGACCCCGGCACCGGCGAGCTGCGGATCCTGCGCAGCGTCCACGCGGCCGACGCCGGGAAGGTGATGAACCCGATGCAGTGCCGCGGCCAGGTCGAGGGCGGGGTCGCCCAGGCCCTCGGTGCGACGCTGTTCGAGCACGTCCGCACGGCCGCCGACGGCACGGTGACCACCGCCGCGTTCCGGCAGTACCGGCTGCCCGCGTTCGCGGACGTTCCGCGCACCGAGGTCTGCTTCATGACCACCGACGACGCGCTGGGCCCGCTCGGGGCCAAGTCGATGAGCGAAAGCCCGTTCAACCCGGTCGCCCCGGCGCTGGCCAACGCGGTGCGGGCGGCGACCGGGGTCCGGTTCACCGAGCTGCCGCTGACCCGCGACCGCGTCTGGCTGGCGCTCGACCGGCACGAACGGAGTAACGGGCGCTAGACACACCGCAGGAGCGGTGTTGTGATGGGGATCACGCCGCATGTGCGGGTGTGACTCCAGGTGACGAGGAGGTCACTGATGACTCTGGCCGTGGACGACAACCGCGTCGAAGAGACCGTGAAGCTGCTGAGCCGGAAGCTGCTGATCAACGGCGAGTGGGTGGATTCGGCGTCGGGGAAGACGTTCGAGACGCTCAACCCCGCCACCGAAGAGGTCCTCGCGTCGGTCGCGCACGGGGAAGCCGAAGACGTCGACCGGGCCGTGCGGGCCGCGCGGGCGGCGTTCGAAGACGGCGCGCCGTGGCGTCGGATGACCCACGGCGAGCGGGGCCGGATCATCCACAAGCTGGGGGACCTGATCCTCGAGCACCTGGAGGACTTCGCCCTGCTCGACTCGCTCGACAACGGCAAGCCGTACGCGGTCGCCAAGGCCGCCGACGTGCCGCTGGCCGCGGACCTGTTCCACTACATGTCGGGCTGGGCGACCAAGATCGAGGGCGCCACCATCCCGACGTCGGGTCTCGACCCGAACCGCTACCTCGGCTTCACGCTGCGGGAGCCGGTCGGGGTCTGCGGGCAGATCATCCCGTGGAACTTCCCGCTGCTGATGGCCGCCTGGAAGGTCGGCCCGGTGCTCGCCGCCGGCTGCACCACCGTGCTCAAGCCCGCCGAGCAGACGCCGCTGTCGGCGTTGCTCCTGGGCGAGCTCGCCATGCAGGCCGGGCTGCCGCCGGGCGTGTTCAACATCATCACCGGCTTCGGTGAGGCCGGGGCCGCGCTGGCCGCGCACCGCGACGTCGACAAGGTCGCCTTCACCGGGGCGACCGAGGTCGGCCGCGAGATCGTCAAGGCCGCGTCCGGCAACCTGAAGAAGGTGACGCTCGAGCTCGGCGGCAAGTCCCCGAACGTCGTCTACGCCGACGCGGACCTCGACGCCGCCATCGCCGGCTCGGCGAACGCGATCTTCTTCAACCAGGGTGAATGCTGCGTCGCCGGCTCCCGGCTCTATGTCGAGGACTCGGTCTACGACGAGGTCGTCGCGGGCATCCGCGAGCAGGCCGAGCTGATCAAGGTCGGCAACGGCCTCGACCCGGAGACCACGATGGGTCCGCTCGTGTCGCAGGAGCAGTTCGACCGGGTGACCGGTTACATCAGCTCCGGCCGCGACGACGGCGCGACGATCAGCGGCGGCGACCGCGTCGGGGACCGCGGGTACTTCGTGGCCCCGACGGTCCTGACCGAGACGCGGGAGGACATGACGGCGGTGCGCGAGGAGATCTTCGGCCCGGTCGTCGCGGCGGCGCCGTTCAGCGCGGAGTCCGACATCATGCCGACGGCCAACAACACCAACTACGGCCTGGGCGCCGGCGTGTTCACCAAGGACATCGGGAAGGCGTACCGGACGGCGCGGCGCATGCGCGCGGGCACCGTCTGGGTGAACACGTGGAACGTCTTCGACGCGTCTCTGCCGTTCGGCGGCTACAAGGAGTCCGGCTGGGGCCGCGAGATGGGCAGTGCGGTGTTCAACAACTACATGGAGACGAAGACGGTCATCACCGACCTCGGCGGCTGAGCGCCCCTCCCGCGTCCGGTCCCGGCCGGGCGCGGGGGGTCTCCCGTTCCGCACAAGCGGTGAAACGACCTGTCTTACTCCGCATCTGCGGCGAACACCCGGTGTGAGGACACCGGCGCCCGGCCGGTGTGCCGGGGACGCGGAGGCGTGGGGTTATGTGGACGTTGGTCTTGATCGGCCTGCTGGGGGGCCTGATCACCGGGGTGTCGCCGTGCATCCTGCCCGTGCTGCCGGTGGTGTTCTTCGCCGGCGGCGCGAAACAGCCGGGCAGCGAGCCGGAGGCGGAACCTGCCGGTGATGTCCTGGTCAAGCAGAAGAAGGCGAAGAACCGGCGGCCGTACGCGGTGATCGGCGGGCTGGTCCTGAGCTTCACCGTCTTCACCCTGCTGGGCTCACTGCTCATCAAGGCGCTGAACCTGCCGGACGACATCCTGCGGTTCGTCGGGCTGGTGGTGCTGTCGGTCGTGGGCCTGAGCCTGCTGATTCCGCCGCTGGAACGCCTGCTGGAGAAGCCGTTTTCGAAGCTGCCGCAGCGGAAGGTGAACCCCAACGGCGGCGGCTTCGGCCTCGGCCTGGGCCTCGGGCTGCTCTACGTCCCGTGCGCCGGGCCGGTGCTGACCGCGATCACGATCGCCGCGGCCAACGGCAAGATCGGCCTCGAGACCGTCGCGCTCACGGTGTCGTTCGCCGTCGGCGCCACCCTGCCGCTGCTCGTGTTCGCCTTGGCGGGGGCCAAGATCTCCGAGCGGGTGAAGTTCTTCCGCAAGAACAACGGCAAGGTCCGCGCGATCGGCGGGGTCCTGATGCTGCTGCTGGCCGTCGCGCTGTACTTCGACCTGCCGTCGCTGCTGCAGACCAAGCTGCCGAACTACACCGGTGCGTTGCAGGAGCGGGTGGAAGGCAGTGACGCGATCAGCAAGCTGCGCCTGTCCAGCCTGGGCGACGCTTCCAACCAGGCACTGGACCAGTGCGCGGACAACACGAACGGCGAACTGCGGAACTGCGGGCCGACCCCCGAGTTCGAGAACATCGACGGCTGGCTCAACAGCGCCCCGCTGACGATGGCCGGGCTCAAGGGCAAGGTCGTCCTGGTCGACTTCTGGACGTACTCCTGCATCAACTGCCAGCGCAGCCTGCCGCACATCAAGGACCTCTACGCCCGCTACCACGCGGCCGGGCTCGAGGTGGTCGGCGTGCACACACCGGAGTTCGCGTTCGAGCACGACAAGGGCAACGTCGAGGCCGCGACCAGGAAGCTGGGGATCCAGTACCCGGTCGCCATCGACAACGAGACGAGCACCTTCAACAACTTCCGCAACCAGTACTGGCCCGCGCGCTACCTGATCGACGCCACCGGGCAGGTCCGGTACCTGAAGCTCGGCGAGGGCGCC
Organism: Amycolatopsis sp. NPDC104819; assembly: GCF_055583145.1. NCBI lineage: Bacteria > Bacillati > Actinomycetota > Actinomycetes > Pseudonocardiales > Pseudonocardiaceae > Amycolatopsis > Amycolatopsis sp. NPDC104819. The sequence goes on from NZ_JBVJON010000009.1 coordinate 86,281, forward strand.
TACGACCAGACGGAGAACCTCGTCCGGCAGCTGCTGCAGCAGACCCGGCCGGGGGTCGCGCTGCCGAAACCGGGCGACCTGCCCGACATCCGGCCGACCGACGAGCGCACCACCCGCGAGACCTACCTCAGCTACGGCGAACTGGCCAAGACCTACGCGCCGGGCGGCACCCCGCTCGAGCTGGACAAGGAGACGGCCTACCGCTTTCCGGTGAGCGTCCCCGATCGCAAGGTGGCGTTCGAAGGCACCTGGAGGGTCGACTACCAGAAGGCGACCGCCGGTCCCGGCGCGCAGCTGCGGCTCGGGTACACGGCGAAGAGCACCAACCTGGTGCTCGCCGGCGAGGGCACGGTCACCGTCTCGACCGACGACGGCCGACCGCCGCGCACGATCCGCGTCACCGGGACGCCGAACCTCTACCGCCTGAGCGAGACCCCGGACCTGCACACCGGGCAGCTCACGCTGACCCTCAGCCCGGGGCTGCAGGCGTACTCCTTCACCTTCGACTGAGCCGGCCGTGTCCTCACGACCGCCGCGGCCGCCGATGCCCGGGCCGCCGGAACCGTGGTCGTAGGCCGCCGGGGCCGCGTCGCGCCAGTCACCGCAAGCACGGCCGACATCATCATGGTCCATGCGGCGAAGACCACGCCGTTTCACCACCACCCGCGCGGCGGACAGCACCATCACGGCGGCTCCCGCCGGCGAGGCACAAGCACTTGAGGCTGGGCACCCTCGGGTCGATCACCCAGTGATGCGGGGCACCCGGCTTCGGCCGGCCGGACGGCACCCTGCGGTTCGCGGACATCCCGTTCGAGCCCAAGGCCCGCGGCCGCGCCCGGCCGGCCCGCCGCCGCAGCTGAGGATCAGCCGGATCTCCCGGCCACCGCCGACACGGTGTGCGAAAGTGGCGGGATGAACGTCCGGACGGCCGGCCCGGCCGACGGCCCCGGCGCGGTGACGTCGGTCGCCGACCTCGCGCGGATGTCGGCGTGGACGGTCACCCGGTCCCGCGGGCACTGGACGACGGCCGAGCGGGTCCTCACCCTCGGCGGCCGGCGCTGGGTCGTCGGGCTCACCCCGACGGTGGGCGGCGCGACGGCGCTGGTGCTGTGGCGTGACGACGTGGTCGTCGCGCACCGGCGGGGCACCGAAGCGGTGCAGTGCGCGATCGCGCTGCGGTGGGTGACCAACCTGCTGGCCGGGCGGGCGTGGGACGCGCGCTAGCGTCGTTCTGCGGCCGCGCGAAGATCGTCTAAGGTGTGCGGAAACCTGGGGGCCGCTGATCTTGGGAGCGACCCGTGCCGACTTTGACCGAACTGCCCCGATGGACGATCAGCGCGTCCGGCGACGAAGTGACGTTCACCGCGCGCGCCGGCCACCCCGAGCCGAGGGTGTGGGCCGGCCGCGGGTTGGCGCTGAGCGAAGCCGACCTGCCCGCGTTCGCGAAGGCGCTCGGCGAGGTGATGAAGCTGCCGGCGTACTGGACGGCGTGGACCCGCAGCGCCCGCCGCGGCCTCAGCGGCGAGCCGGTGTGGGCGCAGCCGCGCCACGATCCCGCGGACGACTTCGTCTTCGTCGGCGGCCCGTGCCGCGAGCCCGGGGAGCCGCGGTCCGGCTCGTTCACGCTCGACTTGGCCGATGTCCGCGCGCTGCGGGTGCGGATCGCCGCCTACCTGCGGGAGCGGCCCGCGGCCTGAACTTCCGCCGCGAGCTTGCCGAGGGACTCCTGGAGCTGTTCGCGGTTGACGACCGGCAGGTGCGACAGCATGTCGGTGTGGGTGAACGCCGACCAGTCGTAGGTCTGGCTGACGGTGGTGGCGTCCGCGCCGGCCGGCTCGAGGTGCCAGATCCAGGTGTGCCCGGCGGGTGGCGTTCCCGGCTCGGCCGGGGCCCAGCCGATCGTGGTGCCGGTTTCGAACGCGACGACGTGGTTGGCGACCTGGTGCTCGCCCTTCATCGGGTTGTGCATGTCCATCACGAAGACCTGCCCGACGTGCGTGATCGGACCGGGGTCGGCCGCGCCACGGACCATGCCGCTGGTGTCGAAGGCCCGGTGGTGGGCCGGGTTCGCGAGGTAGGCGAAGACCGCCGCGGCGGGCGCCTCGATCAGCCGGGTCACCGTGATGGCACGGGTCTGCTCACCCATCGCACCACTGTGCCACGCGGCATCTAGGAAACCCGTTCCCGCAGCCCCGCGGCGAGCCCCGCGACGGTCAGCAGGTCCACCAACCCGCCGCCGTACTCCGCGAGGCGTCGGCGGCGGACGCCACTCAACCGGAAACGCAGGTGGACACGCGTCGCGCCGTTCTCCTCAGTCAGGTGGATCGCCCAGCTGAGCTCCAGCCGTCCCCTCGTCGAGCGGTGGACCAGCGTGTGCGGGGCGTCGTGGACGACGATCTCGAACGTCGCGTCGCGGCCGCCCCAGTCGTCGATCACGTCGCCCGGCCGGAGGTTCTGCAGGGCCGGGTCGAGGCGGCGGAGGGCGCGGCGGCGCCGGGGGAGCAGCGCTTCGACCCAGGTCGGCAGGTACCAGCCCGCTCGGTTCTTGCCGAGCTGGGCGAACCACGGCCACACCCGCTCCGGCGGCGCGGCGAGCGTGAACCCGCGGTCCATGACCACGTCCGGCCGGGGGACGAGGTCGTCACCGCGCACGGCGGCGGTGACCTCCGCCGGGCGGGGTGCGACTCCGAGCTGGGCCACGGCTAGCGCGCGCAGGGACCGAAGTACCGGCACTCGATCAGCTCCCGCGCGTCGAGCTCACGCGCCCGCGGCTCGAGCGTGTCGAGCAGGGCCGCGATCGGGCCGAGGTCGACCGCCCCGGCCGCGGTGAGCGGGAAGAACTGCTCACGCGTGTCGTGCGCCGGGCAGCCGCTGCCGCGCAGGTTCCCCGCCGCCACCAGGCAGAACACCTCGTCACCGTCGTTGCCGAACGTGAAGTAGCCCTGCAGCGTGACCGGCGTCGTGTCGGCGACGTCGTTGATGCGCTGCCCGCCGAAGCTCTCGGGGTAGTGCCAGCCGGCCCGCGGATCGTTGGCGAACCAGACCTGCGCCGGGTCGGCGTCCCCGTCGAGCCGCCAGCCGCGTGCGAGGAGGAACTCGTGCACGCTCAGCTGGCGGGTGAGCGGCAGGTCGGTCGACGACGCGGTCATCGGGGTCCCTTCGAGCGAAGCGGTCGGTCCCTCCAGTGTCACCCCTACCGGGCAGCCACGATCGGGTGACCTTCGTTCGGACCCGAGACCCGGCTCCGGCCCGAGTCTCGGAACCCCGACGTAGCGTCGGGGCATGCGGTGTCCACCGGCCGCCGGGCGTGGACGGTCGGAGTGATGTGCACCGCCGTCGGCCTGGTCATCGCCATGGTGACCATCGTGAACGCCGCCCTGCCCGCGCTCGCCGCGGACACCGGCGCGAGCCAGGCCGAGCAGACCTGGATCGTCGACGTCTACACCCTCGTGCCGGCCGCGCTCGTGCTGCCGGCCGGCGCACTGGGTGACCGGTTCGGGCGCCGCGGGGTGCTCGTCGCCGGGTGTGCCGCGCCGGTGTTCTTCGGGACGTCGCTGTGGCTCGTCGTCGCGGGCGGTCACCGGGCTTGGCGCGGCGATGATCATGCCCGCCACGCTGTCGATCATCAACGCGAGCTTCCCGCCGCAGCTGCGCGGCCGGGCCATCGGCATCTGGGCGGCCGTGGCCGGGGTCAGCGGGCTGGGCGGGCTCGTGCTTGCCGGGGTGCTGCTGGAGCACTTCTCGTGGCATTCGGTGTTCCTCGCCCCGGCGGTGCTGTCGGTGGTCCTCGTGGCCGCGACCGCCACCCGAAGGCGTTCGACACCACCGGCGCCGTGCTCGGCGCGCTCGCGATCGGCGCGGTGGTGTTCGGCATCCTGCGCGTCGCCGACCTCGGCTGGGGTCACGGCTTGGTGCTCGGGTCCCTCGCAGCAGGTCTCGTGCTGGGCGGGCTGTTCGTGGGGTTCGAACTGCGGTCCGACGCGCCTCTGCTGGACGTCCGGCTGTTCGGCAACGCGGCCTTCGCGACCGGCTCGGTGTCGGTGACGGTGCAGTTCACCGCGGCGTTCGGCATGTTCTTCGCGCTGGCGCAGGGCTACTCGGCGCTCGAGTCGGGGCTGGCGTTGTGGCCCGTCGCCGTCTCGCTGTTCCCGCTGTCGCTGGCCTCGGCGCCGCTGGTCCGCCGGTTCGAGCTGCGGGCGGTGAGGTGCGGCGGCTTGGCGGTCGTGGTCGTGGGAATGGTGCTGACCGGCCGGCTCGACGCGGGCAGCGGCTACCCCGCGCTAGCGGTCGCCGTGTGCGTGCTGGGCGCCGGGATCGGCGTGACGGCCCCGGCCGCGACGAGCGCGATCCTCGACAACGTCGAGCCGGCTCAGTACGGCGTGGCGTCGGCCGTCAACGACGCGACGCGCGAAGTCGGTGCGGCACTGGGGATCGCGCTGGTCGGCAGTGTGCTTTCGGCCGCCTACAGCGGTTCGGTCGCCCCGGCGACGGAGATGCTCGCGCCGCACCGAGCGGGAGGCTGCCGACGGTTCGCTCGCGGTCGCCGCCGGTTCGGGGCCGGCCGGCGCGCACCTGGCCGCGGCCGCGCGTGCCGCCTTCACCGACGGCATGGGCACCGGCATGTGCGCGCTCGCCGCCGTGGTGCTGGCCGGGATCCTCGCCGTGGCGTTCCTCGGCCGGCGGAAAAGGCTTTCCGTCGTCGGCGCATAGTTGTCTGGACCAAAAACCGGACAGCTGTTGACTTCCGGCGACATCCGGCGGCACCCTGAAAACCGTCCCCCGCCGGGCCCGGGCGGTCCTCTCTCGCCCCCGAGGATCTGCCATGCCCACACCCGGTTTTGCGCTCGTTTTCGCGTCCCTGCTCGGCCTGGCCGGCACCGCGACGCCCGCCGCCCAGCCGTCGACCGTGTCGGCGACCGTCTGCAACAAGTACTGCGACAGCGCCGATCCGGCGAACTCGCCCGGGGACCGCCGCCCGGTTTCGGCGACGGTGTTCGGCCGCTCGCTCGTGCTGCACTTCGACGACAGCGACGCGATGGGCTGGGCGTCGGTCGAGAACGGCAGCCCGGGCGACGAGGTGTGGCTCGACCGCTCTTTCGACGGCGGCCGGTCGTGGGCCTCGGGCAGCCGGCTCGGCGCGACCGCGATCCCCGCGGGCAACCGCGGCTGGCGCACGCTGATGTACAACGTCGACGACTGGAACAACACCGGCGTCGGCGCGCTGCGGGCGTGCGGGAAGGCCGGTGACCGCCCCGACGTCGCGTGCACGGCGTGGGCGCGCACGACGTGGAACGCGGGGGAGCGGCGGACGGCCGCGGCCACCGCCCAGATGATGTTCTACAACAACGGAACCGGGCTCTTCGACACCACCGGCTGGTGGAACTCGGCCAACGCGCTCACCGCGGTGATCCGCAACGTCCAGGTGACGGGCATGGGCAGCTACCGCTACGCCATCGCCCGCACCTACGACAAGAACATCACCGCCGCGCTCGGGCAGTTCCGCAACGACTACCTCGACGACACCGGCTGGTGGGGCCTCGCCTGGGTGCTGGCCTACGACGTCACCGGGGACGGCCGGTACCTGAACACCGCCCGCGCCGACGCGGACCACATGGCGGCCTACTGGGACGGCACCTGCGGCGGCGGGATCTGGTGGAGCACCGCGCGGACGTACAAGAACGCCATCGCCAACTCCCTCTACATCCAGCTCAACGCCGCGCTGCACAACCGGATCGGCGGCGACAGCGCTTACCTGAACCGCGCGAAGAGCGGCTGGAGCTGGTTCCAGGGCACCGGCATGGTCAACGGCTCGTCGCTCGTCAACGACGGCGTCGACCTCGGCACCTGCAAGAACAACGGCGACACCGTCTGGTCGTACAACCAGGGTGTGCTGGTCAACGCGCTGACCGAGCTGAACCGGGCGACCGGCGACGCCGGGCTGCTGACGACCGCGCGCCGCCTCGGCGACGCCAACGTCACGTCGCCGTCGCTCAACACCGCGGACGGCATCCTGCGCGACCCGTGCGAGGGCGGGGACTGCGGCGCCGACGGCCCGTCGTTCAAGGGCGCCGGCGTCCGCGGGCTGGCCGCGCTCAACGCGGTATTGGCCGACCACCCGTACACCGCCTACCTGCGCCGCCAAGCCGACCGCGCGTATTCGGCCGACCGCAACGCTCTCGACCAGTACGGCCTGCGCTGGTCCGGGCCGCTGGACAAGATCGACGCCGCCCGGCAGCAGAGCGCGCTCGACTTGGTCAACGCCGCATCCTGACCCCTGGCGGGGTGGCGCGTCCGGGCGCTACGGTGAGCAGCTTGGGCAACGCTCTCCGTGACAGCCTGGGTGGGGTGGGATGGCGGAACGGACGTGGTCCGCCTTCGGGGTGCGCGAGTTCCGCGTGCTGTGGCTGGCGGGCCTGCTGTCGGTGGCCGGGGACCAGCTGGCGCGCGTCGCGCTGGCGATCCTGGTCTACCAGCGCACGGGTTCGGCGGCGCTGAGCGCGGCGACGTACGCGTTGTCGATGCTGCCCGCGCTCGTCTCCGGGGCGCTGCTGTCCTGGCTAGCCGACCGTTTCCCGCGCCGGCGCGTGATGGTGGTGTGCGACGCGGCCCGGGCGGTGCTCGTCGCGGTGATGGCGCTGCCCGCGACGCCGTTGCCGCTGATGGCCGCGCTGCTCGTGGTCGTGCAGCTGGTCGAAGCGCCGTTCTCGGCGGCGCAGGGCGCGGTGCTGCCGGACCTGCTGGGCGTCCGGTACGAAGCGGGCCAGGCGGTCCAGCAGGTCACCGGCCAGCTGTGCCTCGTGCTGGGGTTCGCGGCGGCGGCCGTGGTGGTCGCCGGCGTCGGCGCGCACACCGCGCTGGCGATCGACGCGGCCACGTTCGCCGTCTCCGCGGTGCTGATCCGCGCCGGCCTGAGCGCCTATCCGCCGCTGCGGGGCGACGTCGTCGCGGCGGCCTGGTGGCGGCGCGCCTGGCGGCAGGTCGCGGCGGGCGCGGTGGTCGTGCGCCGCGACCGCACCCTCTGGACGCTGGTGTGGCTGGGCTGGCTGGCGTTGTTCACCGTGGTCCCGGAAGGGCTCGCGGTGCCGTTCGCGCGGCAGGTCGGCGTCGGCGGCGCGTGGATCGGCGTGCTGCTGGCGGCCGAACCGGCCGGCGCGGTCGCCGGGGCGTTGCTGCTGCGGCTGGTCGCCCGGCCGGTGCGGGTGCGCGCGCTGGGCGTGCTCGCGGTCGGGACGTCGGCGCCGCTGATGGCGTACTGGGGCCGGCCCGCCCTGGGCACGGCGCTGGTGCTGCTGTTCCTCTCCGGCGTGTGCTCGGCGTACCAGGTCACCGCCGGGGCGACGTTCGTCCAGCTGTCCCCGCCCCGGGTGCGCGGGCGGGCGCTCGGGTTCGCGCGGACCGGGATGATCGCCGGCCAGGGGCTCGGGATCGTGGTCGGCGGGGTGCTCGCGCAGCTCGTCGGCCCGGCGACGGCGATCGCGTGGGCGGGGACCGCGGGAGCGCTCGTCGCGCTCGCCGCGGCCGTGGTCTGGTCGCGTCGCCGTCCGGACGCGATCACCGCCGCTCTTCCCGCCGAAGCGTGAGTTTTCACCAGCCCTTGTCACACATCGTGGGCTCCTTTCCGTGCGGTTCCTCCAGTGGCAGATACCGGAAATGGTCTCAGCCGTCTGGATGAGTGGCAGCGCGGGGAAACAGCTGACATCCGGGCGCCCCGCGACTACCGTTGGCGAGCACGTGGTCACGGGCGCAGAGCGGGGGGCACTGCGATGGACGGACGCGAGAGAACCGGCGGGGGCTGGGCGCCCTCGCGGTGGAAGCTCTGGGAGCTGCCGGGACGCGTGCGGGCCTTCGTCCTCGGGGTGGACTTGGCCGCGTTCGTCGTGCTGGTGCTCGCGGCGCGCACGCTACCGGCCGCGCACGACTGGGCGGCGGCCGGCTGGCTCGCCGCGGCCGCGGTGCTGCACCTGCAGGCGTCCCACGTCATCGAGCGCCGCCGTCGCGACCGGGCGGGTTCGCCGTACGTCGACCTCTGCAGCGTCTGGATCTTCGCCGGGGTGCTCATGCTGCCGCTGGTGCTCGAACTGGCGCTGGTGGCGGTGATCTACGGCCACCGCTGGGTGCTGGTCAACCGGTTCGACCCGTTCCGGCCGCCGCACCGCACGGTGTTCACCGCGGCGACGCTCGCCCTGGCCGCGTCGGCGGCCTTCGCGGTGCTGGAGCCGACCGGCGCCCACCTGAGCGCCGGCGCGCGGCCGGGCTGGGCGGCCCTGGCGGCGGTGGTCGCCGCGGCGGCGGTGCAGTGGACGGTGAACACCGCACTCGTCGGCACGGTCATCGCGTGGACCGTGCCCATCGAACACCGGCGGCAGGTGCTGGGCAGCGCCTCGGACAACCTGCTGGAGGTCAGCCAGCTGGCGCTCGGGGTGTTCGTGGCGCTCGCGCTGCTGTGGTGGCCGCCGGCGGCGTTGCTGATGATCGTGCCGACGTTCGCGCTGCACCAGTGCGTCCAGCTCGACCAGTTCAAGACGGCGGCCCGCACCGACCAGCGCACCGGGCTGCTGAACGCGATCGCGTGGCACGACGAGGCCGAGCAGGCGCTCGAGCGCGCCCGCGCCACGGCCGGCCGGGTCGGGGTGCTGATGATCGACCTCGACTGGTTCAAGCGCATCAACGACACCCACGGCCACCTGGTCGGCGACGACGTCCTGGCCGAGGTGGCGACGGTCCTCACGAAGACGGTCCGCCGCGGCGACGCGGTCGGCCGCTACGGCGGCGAGGAGTTCGCGGTCCTCCTCCCGGGCGTCGACCAGGACGAGGCCCGCACGATCGCCGAGCGCATCCGCGGCCGCATCCGGGCCCTGCGCATCACCGCGCCTTCGGGCGACCTGGTGGAACTGTCGGCGACGATCGGCGCGGCGCTGTACCCGGGCCCGGCGGAGTCCGGTTTGGACGATCTGATCCGCGCGGCGGACAACGCTTTGTACGCGGGCAAGAAAGCGGGCCGCGATCTGGTGGTGCTGGCCGCACGCTGACTGTCCGGTCCGGTGAGAGGCGGCGCACCATCGTGGAAACCGGCCGGCACGTCGGGCACCACCAGGTCTCCCGGCTCTGAGCTGCGCCGATGCCCGCGCCCGGCTACAGTCCCGGCCATGGGTCTGAGCATCCGCAACCAGCTCGCCGGGACGGTCTCCGCCGTCACGACGGGCGAGGTCATGGCGACGGTCAAGACACGCCTGTCCGGCGGGCAGGAGGTGACGGCCGCCGTCACCCGTGAGGCCGTCGAAGACCTCGGCCTCGCCGAAGGATCGGCTGTGCGCGTGCTGGTCAAGGCGACCGAGGTGTCGCTGGCCACCGGGCCGGTCGAGGGCATCAGCATCCGCAACCAGCTGCCCGGCCGGGTCACCGGCGTCACCGCCGGCGGGGCGATGGCCACGGTGAAGGTGGCCGTCGACGGCGGGGAGCTGACCGCCTCGATCACCCGGGAAGCCGTGGCGGACCTGGGCATCGAGGCCGGCTCCCCGGTGGTCGCGCTGGTCAAGTCGACGGAGATCTCGCTCGCCACCGGCTGAACCGGCCGGGAACCCGGCCATACTGAAGCATGTTGTTGCGTCAGCTGGAGTACCTGGTCGCGCTGGCCAAGGAACGGCACTTCGCCCGGGCGGCCGCCGCGTGCCACGTCTCGCAGCCGTCGCTGTCGGCCGCGATCCGGAAGCTCGAGCGGGAGCTCGGCGTCCCGATCGTGCTGCGGAGCCGCCGCTTCGCCGGGTTCACGCCGGAGGGGGAGCGGGTGCTGGCGTGGGCGCACCGCATCCTCGCCGAGTGCGACGCGCTGCGGCAGGACCTCTCGATCATGCGCGAGAGCCTCTCCGGCGTGCTGCGCATCGGCGCGATCCCGACCGCGCTGACCGCCGCGTCGCTGCTGACGACGCCGTTCTGCGAACGGCACCCGCGCACGCGCGTTTCGCTGGAGTCGTTGTCCTCACGGGAGATCACGCGCCGCCTCGCGGAGTTCGAACTGGACATCGCGATGACCTATGTGGACGACGACGAGCTCGGGAACGTCCGGGTGCGGCCGCTGTACGAGGAGCGCTACCTGCTGCTGACCCCCGAGGACGGCGTGCTGGCCGGGCGGGCGTCGGTGGGCTGGGCGGAGGTCGCGGCGCTGCCGCTGTGCCTGCTCACCCCGCGGATGCGGAACCGGCGGGTGCTGGACGGGCTGTTCGCCGCGGCCGGGGCGGTCGCGGTGCCGAAGATCGAGACGGACACCGTATCGGCGCTGTACGCCCACGTCGCGACGCACCGGTGGTCGAGCGTGATCGCGCACGCGTGGCTGCACATGTTCCGGACCCCGGCCGGCATGCGGGTGGTCCCGATGGAGACGACCGGGCCGGCGCCGCAGATCGGGCTGGTGACCGCCGACCACGATCCCGAGCCGATCCTGGCGCGGGCGCTGCTGGACCTCGCCGCCGAGGTGGACGTGCGGGGTGAGCTCGACCGGATCCTGCGGGAGCACGCGGGATAGGCGCGGGCTATGTCGGGATAGGAACTTTCGCTTTGACCGGGTGGCCCGCGGGCGAGGAAGGTCGGGACATCCCTTCCACACCAGCAGATCCGGGAGTCCGACATGGCAAAGGTGCTGTGCGTGCTGTACGACGACCCGGCCGGCGGCCCGCCGCAGGCCTACGCGCGTGACGATCTTCCCCGGCTCGACGGGTACCCCGGCGGCCAGACGCTGCCGTCGCCGGCCGGCCTCGACTTCACCCCCGGCGCGCTGCTCGGCAGTGTGTCCGGCGAGCTGGGCCTGCGCCGGTTCCTCGAGGCGGCCGGGCACACCCTGGTCGTCACCTCGGACAAGGACGACCCCGGCTCGGTCTTCGACCGCGAGCTGGCCGACGCCGACGTCGTGATCTCCCAGCCGTTCTGGCCCGCCTACCTCACCGCCGAGCGGCTCGCCCGTGCGAAGAACCTCAAGCTGGCGATCACCGCGGGCATCGGTTCGGACCACGTCGACCTGGACGCCGCGATCGAGCACGGGGTGACCGTCGCGGAGGTGACCTACAGCAACAGCATCAGCGTCGCCGAACACGTCGTCATGTCGATTCTCGCGCTGGTCCGCAACTACCTGCCGGCCCACCAGGTCGTGCTCGACGGCGGCTGGAACATCGCCGACTGCGTTTCCCGCTCCTACGACCTCGAGGGCATGCACGTCGGCACGGTGGCGGCCGGCCGGATCGGCACCGCGGTGCTGCGGCGGCTCGCGCCGTTCGGCGTGCACCTGCACTACACCGACCGGAACCGGCTGCCCGAGGCGCTCGAGCGCGAGCTGGGCCTGACCTTCCACCCCAGCGCGGCGGAGCTGGTGCCGGTCTGCGACGTCGTGACGATCAACGCGCCGCTGCACCCGGAGACCGAAGGGCTCTTCGGGGACGAGCTGCTCGCGACGATGAAGCGGGGCGCGTACCTGATCAACACCGCGCGGGCGCGCATCGCCGACCGCGACGCGATCGTGCGGGCCCTGGAGAGCGGGCAGCTGGCCGGGTACGCCGGCGACGTCTGGTTCCCGCAGCCCGCGCCGGCGGACCACCCGTGGCGGACGATGCCGCACCACGGCATGACCCCGCACATCTCGGGCAGCTCGCTCTCGGCCCAGGCGCGCTACGCCGCCGGGACCCGGGAGATCCTCGAGGCGTGGCTGGCCGGCACCCCGATCCGGGACGAGTACCTCATCGTCGACGGCGGAAAGCTGGCCGGCACCGGCGCGCAGTCCTACTCCGTCACGCGCTGAGCCAGGGCAAAACCGCCGCTTCTGCGGCGTTTCCGGGCTGATCGTGCCGCATTCGCGACCAAGCTGTGCCTGATCGGAGGATGTGCGCGGCTCCGGGGCCGCCCTAGCGTGGAACGATGGAAACGCCCGTTCCCGCCCCGGAGCGGCGCACCCCGCCGTCGGGCCGGCTGCTCGTCACGGGCACCGGGTGCGCGTCGCGGTTGATCGACGTCGGCGAGCTGCGCGAGCGGTCGCGGGTCCGGCTCGACGTCGAGTACGTGACCCGCCGCCGGCGCGAACGGCACGAGGTGCAGGGTGTGCACCTCTACGACGTGCTCAGCGAGGGCCCGCTCCCGCTGGACCCAAAGCACAAGATGTCCGGGCTGACCGTCGTGGTCCTCGCGGTGTCCGAAGACGGCTTCCAGGTGGTGTTGTCCCTGGCGGAGATCGACCCCGAGTTCGGCCACTGCGCGGCCCTGCTGGCGACCCGCTACAACGGCGAGGACCTGCCGCGGCCCACCCTGGTCATGCCCGGTGACCTGCGGGCGAGCCGGTACGTCCGCGGGCTCGCCCGGCTCTCCCTGCTCAGCCTCGACGCCGGGAGCGTGCCCGGCTGAAACCACTCTCGATTTGCGAGCGGTCCGGCACGGCTCCATACTGGTGCGGCAATGCAACCAGTTGTGAGGTGGAAGCGGTGCGGAAGGACTCCCGGTCGGCTTGCCCGATCAACCTGTCGCTGGAGATCTTCGGTGACCGGTGGACCCTGCTCGTGCTGCGCGACATCGTGTTCGGCGGGGCCCGGCACTTCCGCGAGCTGCTCGGCGGCGAAGAGCGGATCTCGTCGAACGTGCTGGCCGACCGGCTGGCCGTGCTCGTCGAAACCGGGCTGCTCACCCGGGCGGGCGATCCTTCGCACAAGCAGAAGGTCACCTACAGCCTGACCGAGCGGGCCGTCGAGCTGGTGCCGGTGCTGGTGCAGCTCAGCGCGTGGGGCGTCCGGCACCTGCCGGTCGCCGATGCCTACGCGGCGCGCGCCGCGGTCCTCACCGACGGCGGCCCGCCGCTGTGGGAGGCCTTCATGGACGAGCTGCGCGAAACCCACCTCGGACCGCAGGCGCGCCGCGCGACGGCGCCGGACGGGCCCACCGTCGCGGCGCGCCTGGAAGCCGCCTACGCCGCATCCGTGGGCAACCGACGATCGGAGTGACCATGCAGACCCGGCTCGACGAACGGTTCAGCGACCCCGGCACCGAGGCCATCGGCTGGGCCGAAACGGTGAACGCGCTGGAAGCGGCGCAGATCAGCTGGCTCACGACGGTGCGCGCCGACGGCCGCCCGCACGTCACCCCGCTGGTCGCGGTGTGGCTCGACGGCGCCGTCCACTTCAGCACGGGGGCGACCGAGCAGAAGTACCTCAACCTGGCCGCGAACCCCCACGTCGTGCTGACGACGGGCCGCGACGCCTGGGACGACGCCCTCGACGTCGTGGTCGAGGGGGAGGCCCGGCGAGTCACCGACCGGTCGAAGCTGGAGCGGCTCGCCGCGGCGTGGCTGTCCAAATGGGACGGCAGCTGGCGCTACGACGTGACCGACGAGGGGTTCAGCCAGTCCGGCCACGGCTCTGAGGTGTTCGCCGTCGAGCCCGCGAAGGTGCTGGTGTTCGGCCGGAAGCGGACGAACAGGACGTCCGGGGACTCCATGCTCGGCACTGTCGAGTTCACCCACACGAGCCACCGGCCGTAGCGGCCCCGACCTTCAGCCGTTTACCAGGGTTTCGCCCGGCGTTAGCCTCGGGCCCGGCAATGGTCTCGATCAGCGACCCATACTGGCCCGGCTTCCCACCACGACAACCCCGGAGTCCCCATGACGGACGTCAACCGCCGACGTTTCCTGCAGCTGGCCGGCGGCACCGCTGCCCTTTCCGCGCTGTCCACCAGCATCGCCCGCGCGGCGGAGCTCCCCGCGCTCCGCCGCACCGGGACGCTGCGGGACATCGAGCACGTCGTGGTGCTCATGCAGGAGAACCGGTCGTTCGACCACTACTTCGGCACGCTGCGCGGGGTGCGCGGCTTCGGCGACCCGCGGCCGGCCGCGCTCGCGTCGGGCAAGCCGGTGTGGGCGCAGTCGGACGGAACGCGCGACATCCTGCCGTTCCGCCCCGAAGCGGACAACCTGGGCCTGCAGTTCATCCAGGACCTCCCGCACGGCTGGAACGACACGCACGCGGCGTGGAACCAGGGCCGGTACGACAAGTGGGTGCCCGCGAAGGGCTCGACCACCATGGCGTACCTGACGCGCGAGGACATCCCGTTCCACTACGCGCTGGCCGACGCGTTCACCATCTGCGACGCCTACCACTGCTCGTTCATGGGCTCGACCGACCCGAACCGCTACTACATGTGGACCGGGTACACGGGCAACGACGGCTCGGGCGGCGGGCCGGTCCTCGGCAACGACGAGAAGGGCTACTCCTGGACGACCTACCCCGAGCGCCTGGAGAAGGCCGGGGTGTCGTGGAAGATCTACCAGGACGTCGGCGACGGCCTCGACGCCGCCGGGGGCTGGGGCTGGATCGACGACGCCTACCGGGGCAACTACGGCGACAACTCGTTGCTGTACTTCAACTCCTACCGCAACGCCAAGCCCGGCGACCCGCTGTACGACAAGGCCCGCACCGGCACGAACGCGAAGGCGGGCGACGGGTACTTCGACCACCTCCGCGCCGACGTCAAGGCCGGGAAGCTGCCGCAGGTGTCGTGGATCGCGGCGCCGGAGGCGTTTTGCGAGCACCCGAACTGGCCGGTGAACTACGGCGCCTGGTACATCGCGCAGGTGCTCGACGCGCTGACGTCGAACCCCGAGGTGTGGGGCAAGACCGCGGTCTTCATCACCTACGACGAGAACGACGGCTTCTTCGACCACGTGCTGCCGCCGTACGCGTCGGCCGGTCAGTCCACCGTGGACACCACGGGGGAGATCTACACCGGGACGGCACAGCAGGCCGGCCCGTACGGGCTCGGCCAGCGCGTCCCGATGCTCGTGGTGTCGCCGTGGAGCAAGGGCGGCTTCGTCTGCTCGGAGACGTTCGACCACACCTCGATCATCCGGTTCGTCGAGCGGCGCTTCGGGGTGCACGAGCCGAACATCTCGGCGTGGCGGCGCTCGGTGTGCGGCGACCTCACCTCGGCGTTCGACTTCGAGCGCACCGACACCAGGGTGCCGGCCCTGCCGGACACCGCGGCCTACGAGCCGCCGGACCGCGAGCGCCACCCGGACTACGTCCCCGCGGTCCCGGCCAGGAGTGTGCTGCCGAAGCAGGAGCGCGGGCTGCGACCGGCGCGGGCGCTGCCCTACGACCTGGCGGCCAACGCCCGCGTCGACGGCGGGAACCTGACGGTGACCTTCGCCAACCACGGCCGCGCGGGCGCGACGTTCAACGTCACCTCGCCCGCGGCCGACCCGCGGACCTACACCGCCGGCGCCGGGCGGTCACTGGCGGCCAAGCTGCCCGCGGCCGGTGGGTACGACGTCACCGCGCACGGCCCGAACGGCTTCCTGCGGCAGTTCCGCGGCACGACCGCCGGGCCCGAGGTGAGCGTCCGCTGCGACGACGACGGCCTCACGCTGGTCCTGACCAACGGCGGCACCACCCCGGTGCGGCTGACGGTGAAGGACGCGTACGGCCGGCGGTCGGCGACCCGGCTGCTGCGGCCGGGCGCGCGCGTCGTCGAAACCGTGGACACCCGGCGCAGCAACCACTGGTACGACGTCACGGTGGTGTCGGACCACGACCCGAAGTTCCTGCGCCGGCTCGCCGGGCACGTCGAGACGGGCCGGCCGAGCACCAGCGACCCGGCGACGCTCACGAACTGACGGCTTCCCGGCCGCGGCGCCAGTCCGACGGGCTGGCGCCGCGGACGCGTTTGAACGCCACGCTGAAGGCGAACGGGTCTTCGTAGCCGACTGCCTTCGCCACGGCGGCGACGGTGTCTTCGGTGTCGCGCAACAGATCCGCGGCCAGCGTCATCCGCCAGCCGGTGAGGTAGGTCAGCGGCGGCTCGCCGACGAGGTGCGCGAAGCGCGCGGCGAACGCGGCACGGGACAACCCCGCCCGGGCGGCCAGCGCCGCGACCGTCCACCGGTGGCCGGGTTCGGCGTGCAGCAGGCGCAGGGCTTCGCCGACCCCTGCGTCGTCCAGCGCGCGGTACCAGGCCGGCGGCGTCTCCGCCGAGGCGCACCAGGCCCGGAGAGCCAGGACGAGCAGGAGGTCCAGCAGGCGGCGCACGACCGCGTCCTGGCCCGGTTCGTCGCGGGCGACCTCGGCTGAGAGCAGGGAGAGGGCTGCGCGCGTCCGCGGTCCGGCGGGGACGACGGCCAGCGGCGGCAGCATCTCCAGGAGCCGTCCGGCGACCACACCGCGGAGTTCGTAGGCGGCCCGCACCAGGGTCGTGGCGCCGGGCGAACCGTCGCCGTAGGTGCGCGGCGCCCGGCGTTCCAGCGCCTTCGCCCCGGCGACGAGGTGCTTCTTCGCACCCCGGATGACGTGCTGCGCCGGCGTGGCCGGGTCGTCGGCGATCGTGTAACCACGCACGCTGACCAGGGCGATGTCCCCGGCGGCCAGGCGCACGGGCGTGGTGTCGCCGACGCGCACCGACGCGTCCCCGTCGAGGGTGGCGACCAGCGTGAGCGGCGGGGCGTCGGTGAAGGTGAGCGACCACGGAGGCCGCTGGACCAGCTGCCGGACCAGCGCGTCCGTGGCGTGGGCCCGGTGCAGCAGGTCGCTCAGGACGTCCATGGCGCGACGATAGACGATGACAAAGGAACCATCGACTTTCTCCCATGGATCGTCTTGCCCGGCCACGGTTGGCTGACGGCATGACCATCCTGATCCTCGGCGGCACCGGCAAGACCGGCCGCCGTCTCGCCCGTCGCGTCGACCACGCCCGGATCGCGTCGCGCGCCCACGGGTTCGACCTCGGCGACCCCGCCGGCTGGGCGCCGGCGCTGTCCGGCGTTACGGCCGTCTACCTCGTGGAACCCGACCTGCGGGCCGGGCCGCGCCTCCCGCGGTTCGTCACCGAGGCGGTGGCGGCGGGCGCGCGGCGGCTGGTGCTGCTGTCCGCCCCGCGCGCCGGAGAGGAGGGCCATCCGCTGCACGCCGCCGAGCAGGCTGTCCGGGACTCGGGGGCCGGCTGGACCATCCTGCGCCCGAACTGGTTCGCGCAGAACTTCAGCGAAGGCCCGTGGGCGCCCGGAATCCGCGACGGCGTCCTGACCCTGCCGACCGGCGCCGGCCGCGCGCCGTTCGTCGACGCCGAAGACATCGCGGAGGTCGCCGCGGCGGCGCTGACCACGGACCGGCACGACGGCGAGATCTACGAGCTGACCGGCCCGCGGGCGGTCGGTTTCGGCGAAGCGGTCGCGCTGATCGCGCGGGCGGCCGGGCGGAGGATCGAGTATGCGGACGTCGACCCGGAGGTGTTCGTCGGGCGCCAGATCGCCCACGGCGTCCCGGAAACGGTGGCGCGCTTGCTCACCGGGCTCTTGGCGGACCTGCGCGCCGGCCGGGGCGCCGAGGCCGGGGACGGCGTCGAGCGCGCCCTCGGCCGGCCGGCCGGGACGTTCGAGGACTTCGTCGCGGGGACTTCCTGGACCTGACGCCGCGGGGCCGGGTGTGCCGGTCCGATGTGGATCGGGCATTGTGGGCGGCCGGGAGTGCAGCACGCCGTCGATCGGGGAGTCGAAGCTTGAGCACCACACCTGAGTTCGCGGTTCCGGACGTCGTCGACAGCCCCGTGACGCCGAGGCCGCCGTCCGGCCCGGCGATGCGGTGGCTGCTGGCACAGCGGGTGGCGCCCGCCGGGCCGGAGGCCGCCGAGGACCACGGGAAGCCGCAGGCCTGGTGGAAGGTCATGTGCCTGACCGGCGTCGACTACTTCTCGACCCTGTCCTACCTGCCGGGCATCGCCGCGCTCGCGGCCGGCGCCCTGTCCCCGCTGGCGACGCTGCTGATCGTCGCCCTGACCCTGCTGGGCATGCTGCCGATGTACCGGCGGGTCGCCCGGGAGAGCCCGCGCGGCCAGGGGTCGGTGGCGATGCTGGAGGACCTGCTGCCGTTCTGGCGCGGCAAGATCTTCGTCCTGGTGCTGCTCGGGTTCGTCGCGACGTCGTGGATCATCACGATCACGCTGTCTTCGGCGGACGCGTCGGTGCACCTGCTGGAGAACCCGTACCTGCCGGGTTTCCTCCACGGGCACGCCGTGCTGATCACGGTCGTGCTGCTGCTGATCCTCGGCGGCGTCTTCCTGCTGGGCTTCAGCGAGGCCGTCGGTGTCGCGATCCCGCTCGTCGCGATCTTCCTGCTGCTCAACGCGGCCGTGGTGATCGTGAGCGGCATCGACCTCTTCTCCGACGGCGCGGCGCTGTCCCGCTGGACCGACGCGCTCACCTCGAACGGCGGCGGCTTCACCGGGATCATCGGCCCGGCCGTGATCGCGTTCCCGGCGCTCGTGCTGGGGATGTCGGGCTTCGAGACCGGCGTCAGCATGATGCCGCTGGTGGCGGCCGAGGGGAAGACGGACGAGGAGCGGCTCGAGTCGCGGATCCGCAACACCCGCAAGCTGCTGACGCTCGCGGCGCTGATCATGTCGGTGTACCTGATCGCGACGAGCTTCATCACCACGGTGCTGATCCCGGCCGAGAAGTTCAAGGAAGGCGGCGAGGCGAACGGGCGCGCGATGGCCTACCTCGCGCACCAGGAGCTGGGCGAGGCGTTCGGCACGGTCTACGACGTCAGCAGTGTGCTGATCCTGTGGTTCGCGGGCGCGTCGGCGATGGCCGGGCTGATCAACATCGTGCCGCGCTACCTGCCCTCGTACGGGATGGCGCCGGAGTGGGGCCGCGCGGTCCGCCCGGTGGTGCTCGTCTACACGGTGATCAGCGTCCTGATCACGATCGCGTTCGGGGCGGACGTCAACGCCCAGGCCGGCGCGTACGCGACCGGGATCCTCGCGATGATGGTGTCCGGCGCGGTCGCGGTGACGATCTCCGGGATCCGCCACAAGCAGCGCGGCGCGGCGATCGGGTTCGCCGTGCTGACGCTGGTGCTGCTCTACGCGCTGGTCGAAAACGTCATCGAGAAGCCGGACGGCTTGGCCATCTCGGCGCTGTTCATCCTCGGCATCGTCGTGGTGTCCCTGGTTTCGCGGGTGTCCCGCACGACCGAGCTGCGCGCGGAGCGCATCGAGTTCGACGAGACGGCCCGCCGGTTCGTCACGGATTCGCTGGCCAACGACGGCGCCCTGCACATCATCGCGAACAAGCGCCAGGGCGGCGACCTCGCGGAGTACTCGGCGAAGGAAGCCGAGCAGCGCGCGATGAACCCGTTGCCCGGCGCGGCGGACGTGCTGTTCCTCGAGATCGACGTGGTCGACCCCTCGGAGTTCAGCAATGTCCTTCAGGTCCGCGGCGTCGAGGTCGACGGCTACCGCATCCTGCGCGCTCAGAGCCCGGCGGCCCCGAACGCCATCGCGGCGGTGCTCCTGGCCCTGCGCGACGCGACGGGGGTGCTGCCGCAGTGCCACTTCGAGTGGTCGGAGGGAAACCCGCTGGGGCACTTGTTCCGGTACTTGATCCTGGGCCGCGGCGACACGGCTCCGGTGGTCCGGGAGATTCTCCGCACGAGCGAGACGGACCCGGCCCGCAGGCCGGGCATCCACGTCGGCGGCTGACCGGCTCCGTCACCGCCACGGCATGTGCTGCAGGCACCACGTGTTGCCGTCCGGGTCGGCGAAGTAGACGTAGAACACGCCGCCCATGTCCTCGACCGGGCCCGCCTCGACGCCGCGCTCGACCAGCTCGGCGCGGGCCTTCTCGATGTCGGCGACCACCAGGTGCAGGCCGCGCATCGACCCCGGCGGCAGGGCCAGGGGCTGCACCCCTTCGGTGAGGGAGATCGAGCAGGCCGAGCCGCTCGGGGTCAGCTGGACGATGCGCACGCCGTCCGCCGGGCGGACGTCGACGTCCAAGGTGAAACCGAGGCTGTCCCGGTAAAACGTGATGGCGCGGTCGATGTCGGTGACCGGCACGGGGACGAGCTCCAGCAGGAACGCGCCGGGGAGCACGGGCGGGTTGCCGGGATCCTTGGCGATCGCGCTCGGGTCGGCGGGGACTTCGGTGACGGGTTCGTTCATGACGGGTCTCGTTTCTGGTGGTCGAGGAGGGTGGCAAGGCGGTCGTAGGACTCACCGGCGCCGCGGCGCATCGGGCTGAGCACCACCTGGTCGCGGATTTCCGGTGACGGGTACTGCACGGTGACGGTCATGGTCGTGCGGCCGCCGGTTTCGGCCAGCACGGTGGTGACTTCCGCGGCGCCTTCGGGCCAGCCGCGGTGGATCTCGGTCTGCACGAGCCGGACGGGCGGCGCGATCTCGCGGAAAACGCCGTACAGCTCCATTTCCGCGCCGTCGGGCCCGCGGGAGACGAACCGCCAGGCGCCCCCGGGCCGCAGGTCGACCTCGCAGCCGGTCAGCCGCCAGCCGCGGGCGCCGTGCCAGCGGCGCAGCAGCTCCGGCCGGGTGAGGGCCGCGAAGACGAGGTCGGCCGGAGCGGCGAAGGCGCGGGTGAGCACCAGGCCGGTCGCGCCGGCCTCGGTGACCTCCAGCCCCCGGTGCGGGGCGGTCACGACTGCAGGTCCTTCAGCAGGTCGTCGAGCTGCCGGTAGCCGGCCTCCCAGTAGTCGCGGTAGTCGGCCAGCCAGGCCGTGGCCGCCTTGAGCGGTTCCGCGACCAGGTGGCACGGCCGCCGCTGGGCGTCCCGGCCGCGTTTCACCAGCCCCGCGCGTTCGAGCACCCGCAGGTGCTTCGACACCGCGGGCTGGCTCATCGCGAACGGCTCGGCCAGCTGGGTGACGGTGGCGTCGCCGGTCGCCAGCCGGGCGAGGATCGCCCGCCGGGTGGGGTCCGCGAGGGCCGCGAACGTCGCGTCCAGTGTGCTGCTCATTCATAACCTTCCGGTTCTGTAACCAGATGGTTTTATAGACGGCGTGAGCGCGCCTGTCAAGACGGGCGTGGTCAGCAGGCCGAGACCGGTGCTCCGAACGCCCACGGGGCGTGGACCCACCCCGAGCTCGACCCCGACGACGTCGCCGCAGATCCCGAACGTGCCGACCACTTCGAAGCCGGAACGGAACCACCGCCGCGGGCCCCTCGGCGGCCGGCCTCGGACTGTCCACAGTGCACTCGATCGCCACCGCCCACCACGGCCTGCGGGTCGACGTGGTGCGGCCTTGAGCGCGGCCCCATCTCCGAACCGGGGCCGCTATGCTGGGGGATCCAAGCCACTGGGGGAGACGTGGAGAGCAGCGCCGAACTGACTGTCGCGGCAGGCACGGAGAAGTTCGACCCGGACGATCCGCGCTGGCTCGACCAGGTTTCGACCCTGCACACCGCGTTGCGAGAAGAGGTCGGTGCGGTTCGGCGGGAGGGGCGCCCGGTACCCGGCGGGAAGGGTGCGGCCGACGCCGTGATCCTTGCCCTCGGCTCGTCCGGTGCCCTCACGGCTGCCGTGGCGAGCTTCCGGGCGTGGCTCAGTCGTGACAAGACCCGCACGTTGTCGGTGACCTGGACCGGCGAGGACGGCGCCGAGCACACGGTGACGGTCTCCAGCACCAACGTCGACCAGGCCTCGTTCCGCACGCTCACCGACGCCGTGAGCAGGCGCCTCGGGTCTCGCTGATGGCGGGCGACCCACACTATCGCGCACTGCTGATCGGTAACGGCCATTTCACGGGTGACACGCGTTCACTGGCGAAGCTCAAGGGGCCGGCCACCGATGTCAAGGAGCTGCGACGGGTACTGACCGACGACGAAGTCGGGCTGTTCCCGCGAGAGAACGTCGTCCCTCTCGTGGACAACGCGATCCAAGAGCTGCGGGAGGGACTGGACACGCTGTTCTCCACCGCCGCGCGCGATGACGTCGTCTTCGTGTACTACAGCGGTCACGGTCTGCTCGACGTGAACGGCGGCCTGTACCTGTGCGCCCGGAACACGAACGAAAGATTGTTGACAACAGCGCTCGGCGCGGCCGAAATCACCGCGATGATCGATCGGTCCGCTGCCACCACCGTGATCATCGTGCTTGACTGCTGCTACAGCGGCGCGTTCAAGTCCGTCCCGCAGATCGCGGCCGGAGTCGCCGGGCGAGGCCGCTACGTCCTCGCCAGCAGCCGCGCCACGCAACTCGCCCGTGACGCCGAAAAGAACAAGGCCAGTCCGTTCACCGAAGCGATCGTCGATGTCCTCCGTCATGGCGAAGCCACGGGTCACCTCACGATCGGCGAGTTGTACACACAAGTCCACGAGCGGCTGACGCGGCGGGGCGTCATCACCCCGCAACTGAAATTCGCGGGTGAGGGGGACATCGTGATCGCCCGGCGCCCCGGCGCTCGGGAAAAGCCATCGGCACCGCTTCGGCAAGCGCAGTCGCGGTGGACGGCCGAACGTGTCCGGACCGGCGGATCGAGGTGTTTGCTGCGCGTGTCGGATGGCCATGAGGTGTACTTCGTCGAGTACCGGTCGCTGTCCGACAGCGCCGCAGTCGTTCTCAACGACGGGCGGCGCGCTTACCACGGCATCAACCTGGTCAACTGCGAATTCACCCTTGGACGCACCGGACCTCGTGCCCGGCTGGACGTCACCTCGGAACCGGACATCCGGCTGTGGGTGGGCGATGAGGAGATCTACCGCCTCCGCACTGCACCGCGTGACGCCGAGCACCGCGCGGCCGCGATCCGCGCCGCACTTCTCGCGCACTGCGCCGAGTTCGGCACAAAAATCGACGTCGCGCCGTATTTCGTTCGCGACAACCGATCGATTCTCTCGACGGTCGGCCGCTCGGCCCGTGTCTCGTCCGAGGTGATCGGGGTGGCGGAGTTCGGGAGGAAGAAGATTGTTTTCACCGACCGGGAAGTCGTCTTGAGAAGCGAACCGGTCCCGTGCTCCATCCCGTACGACACTCTCGTGACGCTGTCGGTGCAGGGGTGGCGGGACGAGCTCGAACTCGGCGAGCGCAAGGTCCGCGTCGAGTACGGCGGCGACGAAGCCGCCAAGATGATCAACGCGGTCAGGGCCGCCGCGGAACACCAGGAGACCGGGCTCGGTGAGCCGCCGCCGGTCCACCGGTTCAGCGGCCCGGTCCGGGCACGCAGGTGGCGCCACGACTGGGCCGAGTCCTGGGCGTTCGCCGGCGGGGTCACCGCGCTGCTGGGCGTGATCGCGACGGTCGAGAGCACGTTCCAGGGGCCTCCGAAGTCGTCTTGGGCGGGACCGTGGCAACTACTGCTCGTGGGCATCTTCTTCGGCGTGGCCGCGTTGGCGCTGTATTGGTTGGTGATCTTCTCGGACAAGCAGAGCTTCAGCCCGGGAACCAACGTGGTTCTGCTCGGTGGTGTGGTCTATGCGGTGGTGACGAGCGCGGTGTTCACGTGGGGCCCACCGAACTGGGACTGGCTGGTGCCCGACAACGGCTGGCTCGCTTTCGAATGGAGTGTGCGGCTGACGGACTCGGTCGTGTTCGCCATCGGCAACACCGATCACGTCGCCGCGTTCGGTGCCGGCCCACGCATCCTCGGCACCTTGCTCGTCGCCACGGCGGCTCTGGTCCCGATGGTCGTGCGGTGCGTGGTCCGGCACCGTCGAACGCTGGAGCGGCCAGGGTGATCTTGCGTTCGAGTCCCTGACCCCGGCCCTCAGTTGAGCTTGCGGGTGTCCGCCGGCAGGCCGCCGCCGGCGTAGACGTCCTCGGCCAGCTTGGCCAGGGCGGTCAGGGCGACGTTCTGGCTCCACGGGCCGTACGACACGCGGGAGACGCCGAGCTCCTGCGCGCGGGCCAGCGGGATCGAGCCGGGGATGCCGATCAGGTTGACCTTGCGCTCGCCCAGCGCCTCGACGAGCCGCGCGACCTGGCTCTCGTCGAGCTTGCCGGGGACGAAGAAGTTGGACGCGCCCGCGTCGAGGTACGCGCGGCCGCGGGTGAGGGCCTCGGCCAGCGCCTCTTCGGGGTCGGCGACCTTGAGGAAGGCGTCGGTGCGGGCGTTGAGCACGAAGTCGACGCCCGCCGACTGCGCGGCCGCGACGGCGGCCTCGACCGCCTTCACCGCGTCGGCCAGCGGCTTCATCTGGTCTTCCAGGTTGGCGCCGACCGCGCCCGCTTCGATCGCGCGGGCGATGGTGCCGCCCGGGTCGCCGTACCCGGCTTCGAGGTCGGCCGACACCGGCAGGTCGCCTGCCGTCCGGACGATCAGCGCGACCTCGGCGATCATCTCGTCGCGCGGGATCTTCTCGCCGTCGGGGTAGCCGCGCGAGGCGGCGATGCCGTGGCTGGGGGTCGCGAGGGCCTTCGTGCCCGGGGTTTCGGCGACGACCTTGGCGGTGATCGCGTCCCAGACGTTGACAACGAGCAGCAGCTCCGGCGCGGCGTGCAGCTCCTGCAGGAGGGTGGCCTTCTCGGCGGTGGAGGTCATGCCGCCAATCTAGGCGGACCCGCGGCGGCGCGCCGACCCCGACTTAAGTTCCGTCGGCCGCCTGGAGGCTGGACCTCGGCGGCCGGTGCTGGTAGTCCTCTGCGCGTGACCATGGACACGATCGCCCTCCACAGCATCAACCCGTGGGAAGTCTCCTTCCTCCGTGAGGAGGTCGGCGGCTACTTCGCCCACGGCGTCGAGCTCGCGCCCGGGGCGACCGTCCTGGACGTCGGCGCCAACGTCGGCGTCTTCTCCGCCGCCGTCTACGAGCGGCTCGACGGCGACGTGCGGATCTTCGCCTTCGAGCCGCTGCCGCCGCTTCACGAGACCTTGGCGCGCAACGCCCGCGACTTCTTCGGCGGCCGGCTGACCGCGCTGCCGTTCGGGCTCGCCGCGGCCGAGGACGAGCTCTCGTTCAGCTACTTCCCGGCGGCGACGCTCTTCTCGTCGTCGCTGCGGGACGCGGGCAACGTCGAAGCCGAACGCAAGCGCGTCACGGCCAGCATCGTCGAGATGATCCGCCAGGGCAGCCCGGCCGCGCGCCGGGTCCCGGGCCCGGTGCTGCGCGGGCTCGTCGGCCGCAAGCTGCGGGTGATGCGCGAGCTCGAGACGCACCGGGTCCGCGTCCGCCCGCTGTCGGCGGTCCTCGACGAGCACGCCATCACCGCGATCGACCTGCTCAAGGTCGACGTCGAAGGCGCGGAGCTCGACGTGCTGCGCGGCATCGAAGACCGGCACTGGCCGCTGGTGCGCCAGGCCGTCGTCGAGGTCGAAGGCTGGGCGCGCAACCGCGACCTCGTACGTGATGTGTTCACCGCGCGCGGTTTCACCGTCGAGGCGCAGCAGGACACCGTCCAGGAGGCGGCCGACATCGGGATGGTCTTCGCCCGCCGCGCCGGCTGAGGTTCAGCGGGTGGTGTGCGCGCCGCCGTTGACGCGATGTCGCCGGGCCGTCCGGCGCGGCCGTTGTGGGTTGCGCCGATCAGAGCCGTGCGCCGCTGGTCGCTGAGCTTGCCGTGCCGAAGAAGGCTGCGTGAGACTCGGCGCCGATCGACCCGACGTTGACGATCGCGTCGCCCGGGCGCAGCGTGCCGAGCACGGTCGTGGTGGTGAGCACGGCGCTGAGCAGGTCGGCCTCCAGGTTCGCCCGCCACGCCGAGAGCACCTGACCCAGGCCGGAGCTGCTGGTGTCCGCGGTGACGAAGTCGATGTTGCCGCTCGCATGGTGGCCACGATCTCGAGGTCCTGCGCGGCTGGTCCGTAGGTGCGTCACTTGCACGGGATCGCGGATGTCCAACGACGGCTACCCGATGGACGCGATCCTGCGGTGGCCCGCGGCCGACATCGCGGCCTGGCAACGGGAGCTGCCCGGCGTGCGCACCGGGTCGATCGAGATCATCACGCCGGTCTGGCGCATCGCGAAGCTCCTCGCCGACGACCGGTGGCGCACGCTCGCCGCGCTGGACATCGATTCGTCCACTTTGGACCTGCTGAGCGTGATCCGGCGCGCCGGGCCGCCGTACGAGCTCACGACGCGCGAGATCACCCGCCGGACGCTGGTCACCGCGGGCGCGATCTTGCAGCGCATCACCCGTGCCGAGCAGGCGGGGCTCGTCGAACGGTCGCCGTCGGCGGCGTCGCGGCGCGCGGTCGCCGTGCGGCTCACCGACGCCGGGCACGAGCTGATCGAAACGACCCCTGAACGGCCCCGACGTGGCATCATGACGCTGGCTTCGATCGGTAAGCCGAACGGAGGACCGGCAAAATGTACGCTTTACCGAACGGCGGGCAGAAGGTGGCAGAAGACGGCGGGCCGTCCATCCGGGACATGCTGGCGGTGAACCTGCGCGCGGCGCGGGCCACGCGCGGGCTGTCGCTTTCGGAGCTGTCGCGGCAGTCGGGCATCGGCAAGGCGACGCTGTCGCAGCTGGAGGCCGGCACCGGGAACCCGACGATCGAGACCGTGTTCAGCCTGTCGCGGGTCCTCGAGGTGGCGATCTCCGACCTGCTCGACCGCCGGCCGCGCGGCGGCCTGACCGTGGTGCGCGCCGCCGACGTCGAGGTGCTCCGCGGCGAGGGTGTCGACCTGCGGCCGCTGCGCCGGATCGAGGCCGACAACAGCGTGTTCGAGGTGTACGACCAGCTCGTCCGCGGGGACGCGCCGCAGCGGTCGCAAGGGCACGTCGGGATCGAGCACACGGTCGTGCAGACCGGCGGCCTGCGGGTCGAGGTGGCCGGGCGGACCGTCGAGCTCGGGCCCGGGGACTACGTCGCCTTCGACGCCCGCGAGCCGCACAGCTACACCGCGCTCGAGGCGCCGGTGCATTCGGTCCTGCTGCTGCAATACCGCGCGGACGAGCGGCTCGACGGCCGCCCGCACCCCGTTCTGCAGGATTGACACCCTTCCCGCCGGAGATCTACCCTCCGATCGTTCGCTATACCGAACGCTGGAGGGTCGATGAACCGAACGCGGGTGGTGGTGATCGGGGCCGGCATCGTCGGCGCGGCCTGCGCCCGGGAGCTCGGCCTGGCCGGGTCCGACGTGGTCGTCGTCGACCGTGGCCGGCCCGCGGGTGGCACCACTTCGCACGGTGAAGGGAACCTCCTCGTCTCGGACAAGGGGCCAGGAGCGGAGCTCGCGCTGGCGCAGCTTTCGGCGCGGTTGTGGCCGGAGCTGGCGGCGTCGCTCGGCGAGGAGTGCGAGTTCGACCCGAAGGGCGGCATCGTCGTCGCGACCACGGAAGCCGGGGCGGCCGCGCTGACCGCGTTCGCCGCGGCACAAGCGGCGGCGGGGGTGCGGACCGAGCCGTTGTCGGCGGCGGAGCTGGCGGCGGCCGAACCGGCGCTGACCCGCGAGGTGACGGCGGCCGTCCGTTACCCGGAGGACGCCCAGGTCCAGCCGGCCGGCGCGACGCTGGCCCTGCTGCGCGCGGCCCCGGGGGTGCGGCTGCGCACGGAGACCGAGGTGACGGGCGCGGTGGTGACCGGCGGCCGGATCACCGGAGTCCGCGCGGCGGGCGAGGTGATCCCGGCGGACGTGGTGGTGAACGCGGCGGGCCCGTGGGCGGGGCCGGTGTCGGAGCGGCTGGGCGCGCCCATCGCGGTCCGGCCCCGGCGTGGCGAGGTGCTGGTGACGACGCCGATGCCGGGAGTGGTCCGCCACAAGGTGTACGACGCGGACTACGTCGGCGCGGTCGGTTCGGACGCGGGCGAGCTGCAGACGTCGGCGGTGGTGGAGTCGACCCGGGGCGGCACGGTGCTGATCGGCTCGTCCCGCCGCCGCGTGGGCTTCGACGAGAGCCTGCACCCGGAGGCCCTGAGCGCGATCGCGGCGAAGGCGCTGCGGCTGTTCCCGGCGCTGGCGGATGCGGCGGTTATGCGGGTGTACGGCGGGTTCCGGCCGTACGTCGACGATCATCTGCCGGTGCTCGGCGAGGATCCGCGGCTGGAAGGACTCTGGCACGCGACGGGGCATGAAGGCGCGGGAATCGGTTTGAGCGTGGGGACAGCGAGGTTGTTGCGGGAGATGCTGACGGGGGTCGAGCCTTCGATGCCGGTGGGGGAGTTCACGGTGAACCGCCCGGCGGTGCTGGCGGAGGCGGCGGCATGAGCATCCGCCCCTGCACCGGAGATCCGGCGGACCTCCTGCTCACCGAGGCGGCAGCATGACCATCCCCCGCATCGACATCCCGATCCACATCACCGTCGACGGCGTGCCCGTCCCCGGGATCGCGGGCCAAACCGTCGCCGGGATTCTCCTCGCCGCGGGCCGGACCTCCTGGCGCACCACCCGTTCCGGCGCGCCGCGCGGGGTCTTCTGCGGCATCGGGGCCTGTTTCGACTGTCTCCTCACCGTCAACGGCGTCCCCGACGTCCGGGCCTGCCGTCGCCGGGCCGCCGACGGGGACGACATCCGCACCCAGTCGAGGCAGGACGCATGACCCACGTCCTTGTCATCGGCGCCGGGCCCGCCGGGCTCGCCGCCGCCGAGCACGCGCTCGCCGCCGGGGCCGAAGTCACTCTTCTCGACCAGGCCGACGCACCCGGCGGCCAGTTCCACCGGACCCTGCCCGCCGTCCGGCAGCCAGCCGGCCGGACGCAACGCCGCCGGGTGCCCGAGCGCTGCACCTGGCTGCCCGAAACCACCGTCTGGGCCCTCGAAAACCAGAAAGTCCACGTCCTGCGCGGCGAACCCGACGGAACCGGCCGCGAAAAACTCGTCCTCGAGCCCGACGCGCTCGTCCTCGCCACCGGCGCCCACGACCGCACCCTGCCCTTCCCCGGCTGGCAGCTCCCCGGTGTCTTCACCGCGGGCGCCGCCCAGGCGCTGGCCAAGGGGGACGGAGTCGCCGTCGGACGGCGGGTGCTCGTCGCCGGGGCCGGGCCCTTTCTGCTGCCCGTCGCCGAATCGCTCCTGGACGTCGGGGCCGAGGTCGCGGCCGTTCTCGAGGCCAACCGCGCCACGACCGTCCTCAACGGATGGGGTCTCCACACCGACAAGGCCGGCGAACTGGCCCACTACCTGGCGACTCTCGCCCGCCACCGCGTCCCGTACCGCTTCGGCCGCGTTGTCGTCGAGGCCCGCGGAGACGACCGGGTCCGCGAAGCCGTCACCGCCCGCGTCCGCGCGGACTGGTCCGTGGTGCCCGGCACCGAAAAGACCTTCCAGGTCGACGCCGTCTGCGTCGGGCACGGCTTCACCCCCCAACCCGAACTGGCCGTCGCCGCCGGGTGCGAGCTCGGCGGCGGTTTTGTCCGCGTCGGCGACGACCAGCGCACCACCGTCGCCAACGTCTTCGCCGCCGGGGAGATCACCGGGATCGGCGGTGCGCTGAAAGCCGCGGCCGAAGGCGCGGTCGCCGGGTGCGCCGCCGCCGGGGGCACGCCGAGCCCGGAACTCCTCCGCGCACGTAACCGTGCCCACGCTTTCGCGAGCCGGCTCGCGAAGGCCCATCCGATCGGCGCCGCCTGGCCCGGCTGGCTGCGGGACGACACGATCGTCTGCCGCTGCGAGGAAACCACCTACCGCACCCTGAAAGACGCGGCCGACGCCGGCCCGCACGCGCTCAAGCTCGGCACCCGCGCCGGGCTCGGGCCCTGCCAGGGCCGGATCTGCGGCCCGGCCGTCGCCGAGCTCCGCGGCGGCGCCGAGCGCCACCACCGTCCGATCGCCCAGCCGATCCGCCTGGGCGAGCTCGCCGACCCGAAGGAGACCCACCCATGAGCACCCGCGACCTCGGGGGTGTGGTCGTCGCGGCCGCGCTGCCCTACCGGGTCGACGACACCGCCCCGGCCGGGCTGGCCGTCGACTACGACACCTACGCCGAGCACTGCCGCTGGCTCGTCGCCAACGGCTGCCGCGGCGTCGGCCCGAACGGCTCCCTCGGCGAGTACTCCTCGCTCACCGACGACGAACGCCGCCGGGTCGCCCGCACCGCGATCGAGGCCGTCGGCGCCGACGGGATCGTGGTCGTCGGTGTCCACGGGCCCGGCGCGCACCAGGCCCGGCACTGGGCCGAAGCGGCCGCCGAAGACGGCGCGCACGGGGTCCTCTGCCTCCCGCCGACGCTCTACCGCGCCAACCGCCGCGAAGTTGTCGCCCACTTCGAAGCCGTGGCGTCGGTGGGCCTGCCGGTGATGGTCTACAACAACCCCTTCGACACCAAGGTCGACCTCACGCCCGACCTTCTCGAAGAGATCGCGCAGATCGACAACGTCGTGGCGGTCAAGGAGTTCTCCGGGGACGTCCGGCGGGTGCTGGAGATCCGCGAACGCGCGCCGCGGCTGGCCGTGATCAGCGGCGCCGACGACGTCGTCCTGGAGAGCCTGCTGATGGGCGCGACCGGCTGGTTCGCCGGCTTCCCCAACGTCTTCCCGGCCGAGTCGGCGCGCCTGTTCGAGCTCGCCACCGCCGGCAAGCTCGACGAGGCCCGGGCGCTGTACGAGCCGCTGGTGGCCGCGTTCCGCTGGGACTCACGCACCGAGTTCGTCCAGGCCATCAAGCTCGGCATGGACCTGGTCGGCCGCTACGGCGGCCCGTGCCGCCCGCCGCGGGGTCCGCTGTCGGACGTCCAGCGCGAGCAGGTCCGCGCCGACATGGGCCGCGCGCTCGACGCGCTGGGGGTGGCGTAGTGCGGTCCTCACGCGCGATCACGGCGGTCGACTCGCACACCGAGGGCATGCCGACCCGGGTTGTGACCGGCGGGGTCGCCCCGATCCCCGGCGACACGATGGCCGAGCGCCGCCGGTACTTCATGGCGCACCTCGACCACATCCGGCAGTTCCTCATGCACGAGCCGCGCGGGCATTCGGCGATGAGCGGCGCGATCCTGCAGCCGCCGTGCCGCGACGACGCCGACTGGGGTGTCGTCTACATTGAGGTTTCCGGCTGCCTGCCGATGTGCGGCCACGGCACGATCGGCGTGGCCACCGTGCTGGTCGAGACCGGCATGGTCGAGGTGACCGAGCCGACGACCGTCGTGCGCCTGGACACCCCGGCCGGGCTCGTCCACGCCGAGGTCACGGTCCGCGACGGACGCGCCGAGCGGGTCAAGCTCCGCAACGTCGCGTCCTTCCTCGCCGAGCGTGACGCCGTGGTGGACGTGCCCGGCCTCGGCGAGGTGCGTTACGACCTCGCCTACGGCGGCAACTTCTACGCCATCCTCGACCTGTCCCAAGTGGACATCCCGTTCGAACGGTCCGAAAAGGACCGGATCCTGACCGCCGGCCTGGCGATCATGGGCGCGATCAACGAGCAGCGGCCGCCGAGGCACCCGGCCGACCCGCTCATCGGCGGCTGCAAGCACGTCCAGTTCCTCGCCCCGGGCTCGGACGCGCGCGTGTCGCGCAACGCCATGGCGATCCACCCCGGCTGGTTCGACCGGTCGCCCTGCGGCACCGGCACGTCCGCCCGGATGGCGCAGCTGCACGCGCGCGGCGAGCTGCCGCTGCACACGCCGTTCGAGAACAGCTCCTTCATCGGGACGACGTTCACCGGCGAGCTGGTCGGCGAAACGACGGTCGGCGGGGTCCCGGCGGTGGTCCCGGAGTTCTCCGGCCGGGCCTGGATCACCGGGACCGCCACCTACCTGCTCGATCCCGATGACCCGTTCCCCGCCGGTTTTGTCCTCTAGGTGGTGATGGTCGTGACGGCGTCCGTCCCGTAGGTGCGGGCGTAGCCGTTTTCGACCCCGACGAGGATTTCGGCGACCTCGAAGTACCGGTCCCAGAAGGGGGTTTCGCGCAGGGCGTCGACCAGGCGCTGGTAGGCGTCGTGGTCGACGGCCTCCCAGACCCAGACGTCGGTCACGCGCGCCGAGTAGAACTCGGTGTCGTAGAAGCGGGACCGGACGCCCTTCGTCTTCTCCTCGACCACCGGGACGACCTCGGTGCGGAAGGCCTCGATCCGCTGTTCGACGGTCAGGGCCAGCCACTCGGGTGTCGTCTTGACCAGCATGAACGCCGTCACGGTCGCCTTCACGCGTACGCACCCGCTTTGATGTCCTCGACCAGCGTCGGCCCGGTCGGTGTCCAGCCGAGCAGCTCCCGGGTGACCGCGCTCGACGCGGCCATGTCGGTCGCGAAGAACCGGCCGACAAACCCGAAGTGCTCCGCGGCCCGCTCCGGCTCGACGGACACCACCGGCAGGTCGAGCGTGTGCCCGACCGCTTCGGCGATCTCGCGCGTCGTCACGGCTTCCTCGGCGACGGCGTGCAGCCGCGACCCCGCCGGCGCGCTTTCCAGGCCGAGCCGGACGAGCCGGGCCGCGGCCGGGCGGTGGACCGCGGACCACGCCGTGGCACCGTCGCCGGGGTAGGCGGACACGCCGTGCTTGCGCGCCGCCGCGGTGATGGCCGCCAGGAACCCGTGGTCGCCGGCTCCGTGCACCGACGGCGCGAACCGCACGCTGACCACCCGGACCCCCTTGGCCACGTACTCGAGCGCGAGGTTCTCGCCACCGCCGCGCATCGCGTCCGGGCCGACGGCGGGGGAGACGTCGGACTCGAGCGCGGGCCGGCCCTGGACCAGGCCCGCGAGCGCGCCGGCGAACAGGAACGGCCGATCGGTGCCGGCGAGCGCGCCGGCCATCGTCTCTATCGCGGCCCGCTCGGTGCGGTTGTTCTCCGCCGGGTTGGCCCAGTCGTGCTTGTTGCCGAGGTGAACCACGGCGTGGGCGTCGAGCGCGCCGTCGCGGAGGCCGTCGAGGTCGTCGAGGTCGCCGCGGCGGACCCGCGCGCCCTTCTTGCCGAGGGCCAGTGCGGCGTCGTCCGAGCGGGCGAGGCCGGTGACCTCGTGCCCGGCGCCGAGCAGCTCGTCGACGACGGCCGCGCCGATCCACCCCGTCGCTCCGGTGACGAACACGTGCATGTCTTGCTCCTTCTTCGGGGAATTCGGTACAAGTCCGAAGTTAGGAGCCGCGATGGTGTTCGTGCCACGCAATTTTGGCAATGGATGATTGCGTCGAACGCAAATCGGAGTGCGTGAACGGTAGTTTGGGGCGGTGAGCGAGGACACCTGGGCCGCCCTGGCCGGCCAGTTCGCCGACGGCGCCTACGCGACGGTGAAGGGGCGCGTGCGCACGTACGTGCTGCACCGCCAGCTGCTTGAGCACCTGCCCCCACCACCGGCGACGGTGCTCGACGTCGGCGGCGGCGCCGGCCACCAGTCGTTCCCGCTGGCCCGGGCCGGGTACGACGTGACGCTGCTGGACCCGTCCGAGGCGATGCTGGACAAGGCCCGCGAGCGGCTGACCGACACCATCCGTCCGAAGGTGACGTTTGTGCACGCCGCGGGTGAGAACGCCGAAGAAGCGGTGCAGGGGAGGCACTTCGACGCCGTGTTGTGCCACGGGGTGCTCGGGTACCTCGACCGGCCGGAGCCGCTCGTCGAGCAGCTCTGCCGGTGCGCCGCTCCCGGCGGCCTGGTCTCGATCATGACCGGCAACGCCCACACGATGGCCGTGCGGCCGGCGCTGGAACAGCGGTGGGACGACGCCCTGGCGGCGTTCGACCGCACCACCGAGATCGGCGTGCTGGGGGTGCCGACCCGCGCCGACACGGTCGAGGAACTGAGCGAGCTCCTTCGAAGCCGGGGTGTGGAACCGCAGGACTGGTACGGAGTCTGGCTGTTCGTCGACTGGCTCGGGTTCGCCGGCGCCGAACCGGATCCCGCGGACGCGGAGCGGGTGGCGGCGGTCGAGTTCGAAGCCGGCCGCCGCGACCCTTACCGCGCGCTCAGCCGCGTGTTCCACCTCCTGGGGCGCAAGGGTCAGCGCCCGATTTCGACGTCGTCGAGCACGCCGAGCGCGTCGGGGACCAGCACGGCCGCGGAGTGGTAGGCGCTGACCAGGTAGGAGGTCACCGCGCGGTCGTTGATGCCCATGAACCGGACGTTGAGCCCGGGTTGGTATTCGTCGGGCAGGTCTTTGGGGCGCAGGCCGATGACGCCGGCGTCGTCTTCGCCGACGCGCATGGCCAGGATCGAGGTTGTCCCGGTGTCGGTGACGGGGATTTTGTCGCAGGGCAGGATGGGGACGCCGCGCCAGGTCATGACGCGTTTCCCGTCGAGCAGGGCGGTGTCGGGGTAGACGCGGGTGGCGGTGCATTCCCGCCCGAACGCGGCGATCGCGCGGGGGTGGGCGAGGAAGAATTTGGTTTTGCGGCGGCGGCAGAGCAGGTCGTCGAGGTCGAGGGGGGTGGGTGGGCCGGTGCGGGTGGTGAGGCGGTGTTTGAGGTCGGCGTTGTGCAGGAGTCCGAAGTCGGTGTTGTTGACCAGTTCGTGTTCTTGCCGTTCCCGCAACGCTTCCACGGTGAGCCGGAGTTGTTGTTCGAGCTGGTTCATGGGCTGGTTGTAGAGGTCGGTGACGCGGTTGTGC
The DNA here is from genome assembly GCF_055583145.1 of Amycolatopsis sp. NPDC104819. Lineage (NCBI taxonomy): Bacteria > Bacillati > Actinomycetota > Actinomycetes > Pseudonocardiales > Pseudonocardiaceae > Amycolatopsis > Amycolatopsis sp. NPDC104819. The sequence goes on from NZ_JBVJON010000009.1 coordinate 120,436, forward strand.
ACGCGCAGGACGGTTTGGGCGACGGCGAGGTCGTATTCGCGCGGGGAGGGGTCGTAGTCGACGTAGGTGCCGGAGAGGATGGGTTCGCCGTCGTGGCCGGCGGAGAGGTCGATGGTGGCTTCGCCTTTGGGGTTCTGCGGTTTCCGTGGTCGTCCGATGGCTTCGGTGACGTGGGCGCGCAGGGGTTCGGAGCGGCCGTTGAGGCGGGCGTAGGTGGTGGCGGGCAGGACGAGGGCGATGACGCGGGTGGCGGCGCGGGCGGTGAACGTCCAGGTGGTGTTGTCGCGGGCGAGCAGTTCGGCGCCGAGGTGGTCGCCGTCGGTGGCGGTGCCGAGGGTGGTTTCGTCGCCGTATTCGCCGCGGCCGTGGCGGGTGACTTTGCCGTGGGCGATGAGAATCAGCGTGTCGAGTGGTTCCCCGGCGGTGAGCAGGGTGGCGCCGGGTTCGTATTCGCGTTGTTCGAACGCGTCGGCGAGGGCGGCTAGGGCTTGTTCGTCGCTGAAGCCGCGGAGGAGTTCGAGTTCGGTGAGTTCGGCGGGTATGACTTGGACTCGGGAGCCGGTGGTGAAGAAGCTGACTTTGCCGTCGCCGATGGTGTAGGTGAGGCGGCGGTTGACGCGGTAGGAGCCGGCGGGGACGTCGACCCAGGGCAGCTGGGAGAGCAGCCAGCGGGTGGTGATGCCGCGCATCTGCGGCAGGGTTTTGGTTGTCGTCGTGAGGGTCCGTGCCGCTGTGACGCTCAGCGACAGCTGCACGGACGCCTCTTCGGTGACCGTCACGGGTCTCAGCTCTCCCGGCCGATTTCGGCGCTTTCCAGCACCGCCAACGCATCCGGCACCAGCACCGCCGCCGAATAATACGCCGACACCAGATACGAGATGATCGCCTGCTCACTCACCCCCATGAACCGCACGTTCAACCCCGGCTGGTACTCATCCGGCAACCCCGTCTGATGCAACCCCACCACACCCTGGGCCTGCTCCCCGGTCCGCATCAGCAACACCGAACTGGTCCGGGTCTCGGTGACCGGGATCTTGTTGCACGGCAGGATCGGCACCCCCCGCCACGCCGGCACCTGATGCCCGCCCAGGTCCACCGCGTCCGGATACACCCCGGCCTTGGTGCATTCCCGCCCGAACGCCGCGATCGTCTTCGGATGCGCCAGGAAGAACCCCGGGTCCTTCCACACCAAAGCCAGCAGCTCGTCGAAGTCGTCGGGGGTCGGCGGCCCGGTCCGGGTCGGGATCCGCTGGGCGAAGTCGGCGTTGTGCAGCAACCCGAAGTCGGTGTTGTTGACCAGCTCGTGTTCCTGCCGCTCCCGCAACGCCTCCACCGTGAGGCGCAGCTGCTGTTCGATCTGGTTCATCGGCTGGTTGTAGAGGTCCGCGACCCGGGAATGGACCCGCAGCACCGTCTGCGCCACCGACAGCTCGTATTCACGCGGGGAGGCGTCGTAGTCGACGAACGTGCCTGGCAGGGTCGGTTCCCCGTCGTGGCCCGAGGCCAGGGAGATTTCGGCTTCGCCGTGGTCGTTGCGGGCACTGGCCCCACCCGCGACATAAGCATCCAGATGCGCCCGCAGGGTCTCGGAGCGAGAGAGGACGTCGTCGAACACCTGGCGGGGGAGGGACAGGACGGTGCAGGTGGTGACGGCTTTGGCGGTGAACTCCCAGATCCCGTCGGTGCGGACCAGGGTGGTGTCGCCGAAGTAGTCGCCGTCGGCGAGGGTGCCCAGGACGGTCTGGTCGCCGTAGGCGCCGGTGCCGACCTTGGTGATCTTGCCGTGGGCGATGAGGAACACCTGCTCGGCCGGGGACCCGAACTCGACCAGGGCGTCGCCGGGGGCGTATTCGTGCTGGGTGAAGCGGGAGGCGAGTTCGGTGAGGACGTCTTCGTCGTCGTAGCCGCGCAGGGGGGCGAGTTCGCCGAGTTCGGGTGGGATGACACGGACGTCGGCGCCGGTGGTGGTGAAGGTGACGCGGCCGTCGCCGACGGAGTAGGACAGGCGGCGGTTGACGCGGTAGGCGCCGCCGGAGACCTCGACCCAGTTGAGGAGTTTGAGCAGCCAGCGGGAGGAGATGCCCTGCATCTGCGGGACCGACTTGGTCGTGGTGGCCAGGGTGCGGGCCGCGGCCCGTCCGAGGCTCAACGGCGCCTGTTCGGTCTCCACCGGGTCGGTGACAGTCACAGCGAGAACCACCCAATCAGTTGCTTCGGTCGGAACGGGTCACTGGTAACGGGGATTGGTGGCGTGCCAGGTGAAGCCGCCGCCCATCCAGGAACGCACACCCACGAGGAACCGCTGCAGCTCCGGCGACGGGACGGCCATCAGCGCCCGGTGGCCGTCCTCGAACTCGTGGACGATCTTGTTGTGCAGCTCGACGGTCGCCTCGACCGCCTCCTCGACCGGGCAGCCCCGGTCCGCGGCGATCTGCAGCACCATGTTGCAGACCGGCTTCTCGTCGGCAGCGTCCTTCGCCACCGAATGCAGGTCGTTGACCAGCACCGACGCCGTCCCGGCCCGCATCATCGCCTCCCGCACCCGCGGGTCGTAGTAGAACGGCGCGGCCAGCTCGTACCCGCCGACGGCGTCGACGAGCGTCATCGAGGTGTAGAAGCTGTCGTGCTGGCGGGCCGCCAGGTACTCCCAAGCGGGCGGGTAACGGCCGGTGTGGCGCCACGCCGCGTAGGCGTCCCAGCTGACGAACATCGAGAACGTCGCGTAGCAGACCCGCTGCACCAGCACAGGGGAGCCGTGCCGGCCCAGGTGCCCGACCGCCGAGTGGAGCCCGACGAGGATCGGGTCCGCCCGCAGGGCTTCGTCGAGGGGCGCCGAGAACTCCCCGGCAGGCGCGACGGGGTCCATGGCCGCCATGACGAGCGCCAGGCGAGGCGGCAGTTCGGTCGGCGCCGCGCCCAGCGTGCTGTCGTCGGCGTAGTAGTCGTCGGCCGCCCACCAGACCGCGTTCAGCTGCGCGGCGACGAGCAGGCGGTCGGGGTCGTCGCAGTCGGGGTGGGCGAGCATCACCAGCCGGCCGAACCCGGCGTCGGCGATCTGGTCCAGGCCCGCCCCCGTGAAGCCGCAGTCCGCGGCCCACGCGACCAGCCGCCGGTCGACCTCGGCGGCGAGCCCGTCGTCGACGCGGCCCACCACCGGGCAGTACAACGGCGACGCGCTGCCGTCACCCCACGGCAGGTACGCGTACGCCGGATCCTGCCCGGGCGCCGGCGCGAACTGCGTCGCGATCCGCGCCGCCGACGTCCCGAGGCCGAACGGTCCCGCCAGCAGCCCCGCGGCCCCGCCGGTGGTCCACTGTGGACACGCGGGTGCGGTTCCGGTCATGGTCGTCTCCCTCGTGACCGCCCCCTGCCTCAGACGCGGTCGGCGGCGATGAGCAGGTAGTGGAAGCTGCCTTCGCGGTAGGCGGTCAGGAACGGCTTCTCGACGCCGGTGGCGACCGAGGATCGCTCCCGCAGCTCCCAGTACGGGATCGTGGCCGCCGTCAGGTCGACGACGTTGATCGGGACGAAACCGTTGTCGGACAACGCCTTGAAGTAGTCGCCGCGGGCGTGGATGTTGCAGATGTAGTGCTGGTCGATCTGGCTCACCGCGCGCGACCGGCCGCCGGTGACGTCGTTGTAGCACCCGGTGATGGTCACGTACCGGCCGCCCGGCTTGAGCTGCCGCGCGTGCTCGGCGAACAGCTCGTGCAGGTCGACGTACATCGTGCTCTCGTTGTTCCAGATGCCCTGGAAGATCCCGGACTCGAAGCCGGTGTCGAGCATGTTCCGCAGGTGGTAGCGGACGGAGCCGTCGATCCCGCGCTGCCGGACGTGCTCGTTCGCGAACCGCACCTGCTGCTCGGAGATGGAGATTCCGTCGACCTGGCAGCCGAAGCGCTGGTGGGCCATCACACTCGAGCCGCCGCGGCCGCAACCGGCGTCGAGCAGCCGGTCCGACGGCGCGACCCGGCCCAGGTGGTCGAGCAGGACGTCGGCCTGCGCCGTTTCGAGCCGGTGCATCTCCGCGATGATCGCCTGGTCGCGCGTGGCCTCCGGCGCTTCGAGCACGGCCGGGTCGTAGTCGCCGAGCCCGTAGTGGTGGTGGTAGAGACCGTCGACGTCGCCCAGCCGGAGGTTCACCGGATCCTTTTCCGCGTTCCAGTAGTCGGCGACCGACTGCTGGTACGCGGTGCGGGTCACGGGCTGGTCGGTAGCGGTCATCAGCGAGCTCCTCGTCCTTTTCCTTGACAGGCAAGGGGATCGCCGGGCACCCCGGTGTCGTCCCCTCGCCGTCGACGCTAGCGAGGAGTGTTTCCGCTGGACAAGGAGCTTCACTCGCGCTCCGCGGGCCTTGCCCGTCTGGCCCAGCGGCGACCGTGCGCGCGGTGGTCCGTCACCCGCACCGGCCCCACGATCGGGATCGTCCGCACCCCGGACAGGGGACGGCCCGCGACAGCCGGTGTCAGGTGACTTCGAGGTTCGCCATCATGCCCATGTCTTCGTGTTCGGCGTTGTGGCAGTGGAAGAGATAACGTCCGCGGTACCCGTCGAACCGCGTGACGATCTCCGCCGCTTCGCCCGGCCGCAGCGAGATCGTGTCCTTGAGCCCCGCGTCGTGCGGCAGCGGCGCCCGCCCGCCGCGGGACCGGATCCGGAACCCGGCTAGGTGCAGGTGGACCGGGTGGTGGACGTCGGCGACCAGCCGCCACACCTCGACGTCGCCGAGCCGGACGGTGACGTCCGTGCGGGCCGGGTCGAACGGGCGCCCGCCGATCAGCCACCCGTGGCTCCCGTCGGCCAGCTGCCCGGCGCGGAAGGAGAACTCCCGCGTGCGCGCCGGCCGGTCCCAGGACGGCAGGTCCGCCGACAGGACCGCCGGGACCCGGCTGTCGTCGCGGGCGGCGCGCGCGACGACGAAGGCCATGACTTCGGCGGTGCGCCCGGACCCGAGCCGGTTGAGGAGCCGGACGCGGCCGCCGGCCGGGATCCCGGCGAAGTCGACGACCAGGTCGTACCGTTCGGCCGGCGCGATCGGCAGCGAGGAGTGGGTGACGGGCGCGGCGAGCAGCCCCTGGTCGGCGCCGACCTGGACGAGCGCGAGCCGGCGGCCGTCGTCGGTGACGGCCTCGAGCTCGTAGTGGCGGGCGTTGGACGCGTTGAGGATCCGCAGCCGGTACCGGGCCGCGTCGACCTCGTGCATCGGCCACGGGGCGCCGTTGACCAGGACGACGTCACCGAGCACGCCGCCCAGGAAGCTTTCCCGCACGCCGGGCCGCTCCCGCAGCGTGGCGTCCACCGAGGGGTAGTCGAGCGTGCCGTCGGCGGCGAAGGCGCGGTCGGCGATCATCAGCGGCAGCTCGCGTGCCCCCGCCGGCAGGCCGAGCGCGTCCTCGGCGTCGTCGTGGACGATGTGCAGCCCGGCGAGGCCGCGCCAGAGCGCGGGAGCGGTGAAGTCCATCCGGTGGTCGTGGTACCAGAGCAGCGCCGGGCGCTGGTCCAGCGGGAAGGTGTAGCCGCGGGTCCGGGTGGTGGTGACCGCCCGCGGATCGGGCATCGTGTGGTGGCTCGTCCAGCCCGCGGGCAGCACGAGGTCGGTCGGGTAACCGTCGGACGCCGCCGGCGTCCGCCCGCCGTGCAGGTGCACCACGGTCGGCACGGGCAGCTCGTTGTGGTGCGTCACGGTGACCGGACGGCCCCGGCGCGACTCGATCGTCGGCCCCGGGAAGGTGCCGTCGTAGGTCCACAGCGGCGTCCGGATCCCGGGCAGGACCTCGGCTTCCGCGACGCGCTGGGTGATCTCGTAACGGCCGGGGCTCGTCGGCTTCAGCACGGCGGGAACCGGCAGCGGCACCTGGAACGCGGGTGGCAGCGGCACGGCGCTGCGCAGCTCGGCGCCGGTGACGGGCGGCCGCCGGGCCAGCGCGGCAGCCGTCGAAAACCCGGTGACCGCCAGCACTCCGAAGGCACCGCCAAGGCCGAGAACCTGGCGGCGGGTGAGTCCGTCACGCATCGGCGGCCTCCCGCGCGAGCGGCCGCCGCCACACGGCGACGGTCAGCACGACGAGGGCCGCGATGGTCGTGACCCCGAGCGGGAGGTGCAGCCACAGCGCGCCGTCCAGCCCGGCGAAGTACTGGACCGTCTCGGCCGCCACGAGCGGCACGGTGGTGAGGAACGGCCAGACGCGCCGAAGCCGGGCCCAGACGACGATCGTGACGACCAGCTGGACGTAGGCGAGCGACGAAACGACGTCCGCGCCGATCGTGTGCAGCCGCAGGCCGTCGTAGTCCCCGCTCAGGTAGACCCCGGCGAACACCGGCTGCCCGGCGATCACCACGACGTGCGCCGCGGCCACCGCCCGCAGCACCCACCCGGCGGGGCTCGTCCTCGCTGTCACGCTTCCTCCTCGGTCGGCCTCTTTCGAAGCTATGACCGGGAAGCAGCGGTGTCGAAGATCAAAAGTGGTATGCCGTCATGCCCCGGAAGGCATGGCGCCGCGGCTCTGGTCGAGCCCGGCCAGCAGGTCACCGAGCTCGCCGACGCGGTCGAGGACCTCGTCCGCGGTGAACGTCAGGTGCAGCACGTGGCGGCAGGCGCGGACCTCGTCCCACGTGATCGGCGTCGACACCGTCGGGTGGTCGCGCCCGCGGAGTGAGTACGGCGCGACGGTCGTCTTGGCTGGGTTGTTCTGGCTCCAGTCGATGAACACCCGGCCACTCCGCTGCGCCTTGGCCATCACCGCGGTGACCGTCTCGGGCGTCTCTCGCGCCAGCCGCTGGGCGAGCTTCTTCGCGTACGCGGACGGCGCCGCGGGGTCGTCGGTGCGGATGCCGCAGTACAGCTGCATTCCCTTGGAGCCGGAGGTTTTCGCGTACGGCGTGAGCCCGTCCGCGACGAGGACGTCGTGCAGCCGTTCGGCGACGCGGGCGCAGTCGACGATCGTCGTGCCCGGGCCGGGGTCGAGGTCGAACACCAGGCGGTCCGGCGGCTGCTTTTCGGCGCCGACGACCGTCCATTGTGGAACGTGGAGTTCGAGTGCGGCCATGTTCGCCGCCCACACCAGCGCCGGCAGCTCCTCCAGCAGCGCGTAGTCGATCGTGCCGCCGCTGCCGCGGGAGCCGGTGCTCGGCAGGCGCACCGTGCGCAGCCACCCGGGCGCGCCGTTCGGGACGTTCTTCTCGAACCACTTCTCGCCGCCGACGCCGTGGGGGTAGCGGATGAACGTCACGGGCCGCCCGGCGAGGTGCGGCAGCAGGACGGGCGCGACGCGGGAGTAGTAGTTGATCACCTCGCCCTTGGTGTACCCGTCGGCGGGGTAGAGCACCTTGTCCAAATTGGACAGCGTCAGCCGCCGGTTGCCTGCCTGCACGGTGATCCGCTGGCCGACCGGCTCGGGCGGTGGGGGCGGCGGGTCGGCGACGGGGACCGCCCGCGGCGCGAGGACGTCGTCGGGCTTCTTGTCGGCCCGCAGGCCGCGCCAGGCGGTGTGGCGCACGCGCCCGGCGCGGGTGAACTGCCGGAAGACGATCTCCCCGACCAGCCGCGGCTCGACCCACCGGGCGCGGACGGTGTCTTCGCGCGGCGGCGTCGTGACGAACGGGTGGGTCCGGCGTTCGAGAGGTGTCAGCCGCTCGACGAGGTCGGCGCGCGCGGCCTGGGAGAAGCCGGTGCCGACGTCGCCGATGTAGACGAGGTCACCGGAGTCCGGGTCGTGCGCGCCGAGCAGCAGGCCGCCGAGCGTGCCGGTGAAGCTGCGCTGGCCGGGGCGCCAGCCGCAGACGATGACCTCCTGCGTCCGGATCAGCGGGTGCTTGAGCCAGGAGTCCGGCCGCTGCCCGGGCACGTAGGCGGAGTTGCGCAGCTTCGCGACGACGCCTTCGTAGCCGGCGGACGCGGCGTGGGCGAGGAAGTCGGCGGGGGTGCGGCGGTCGGCGTCGAGCTCGTCGAAGGTCACCGCGCGGACGACGGACACGCGGTGCGGATCGGGCATCGGCAGGCTTTCCAGCAGCTTGCGGCGCTCGTCGTAGGGCGCCTTCAGCAGGTCGCGGTCGCCGAGCCGGAGCAGGTCGAAGGCGAGGAACCGGACGGGGAGGTCGGCGAACGGCTTGGCCACGGTGGCGCTCTGGTGCCGGACGTACCGGCCACGGCGTTCCTGCATGAGCTCGAAGTCGATCCGGCCGTCTTCGCCGTAGACGACGACTTCGCCGTCGAGGTAGGCGGCCTGGCCGTCGAGCGCGGGGGCGAGGACACCGGCGAGGTCGGCGAACTCGGCGGTGAAGTCGATGTTGTTGCGGCTGGTGAGCACGGTCGTGCCGGCCGGGCCGATCCGCATGGCCGCGCGGTAGCCGTCCAGTTTGTACTCGTAGGCCCACTCCGGGCCGCTGCGCAGCCGGCCGCCGTCGGCCTTGGCCAGCATCGGCTCGACCCAGGCCGGGACCTCGTGCTCAGCCATGCGCGACCTCCTCCGCGCCCAAGGTAACCCGTTCGGCCTAGTTTTGCCGGGTTCACGCAGGTCGGAAGCCGGGGAGCAGGTCCTCCACGGCTCGGCTCAAGGTCGCGCGGACCGTTTCCGCGTCGTCCAGCTCGCCGCCGTGCAAAGCGCCGTCCCGCAACAGGACCAGCACGCGAGCCGCGTGGTCGGGGTCGGGGTGGCCCGCGGCCGCCGCCTGGTCGCGGAGCACGCCGAAGAACCACGTGCGGTGGTCGTCGATCACCTGGCGGACCTGGTGCTCCGGGTCGGGGAACTCCGCCGCCGCGTTGAGGAACTGGCAGCCGCGGAAGTCTTCTCCGCACGTCGCGTCGCCGACGACGCCCAGCGTCGCGGCCAGCGCCTCGCGCGGCGGCTTGCCCGCGCTCACGGCTTCGACAGCCGCGCGGATCTGGCGGCTCGTCGCCGTCAGGTAAGCCGCCACCAGGTCGTCCTTGGTCGGGTAGTGCCGGTAGAACGTCGCCCGCGTGACCGACGCCTCCGAGACCAGGCGCTCGACTCCCACCGCGTGGATGCCTTCGGCGTAGAACAGCCGGGACGCGGTCGCGAGCAGCCGGTCCTTCGGGTGCACCTCGCCGGACTTCATCCCGCGAGCATAGAGAAAGACTGATCGTTCTGCCAGATCGGCTTCGTCACATTGCGCTCAAGGGGTTCGCGCGCCAGAGTAGCTAGCAGAAAGACCGATCATTCTCTCTAAGGAGCCAGCCATGAGCAAGCCCACCGTCGTCCTGGTCCACGGCGCGTTCGCCGACTCCTCCAGCTGGACCGGCGTCGTCTCGAAGCTGCAGGAACAGGGCTATCCCGTGGTCGCGGTGGCCAACCCGCTGCGCGGCGTGGAGTCCGACGCCGCATACGTCGCCGACGTCGTCAAGGGTGTCGAAGGCCCGGTCGTCCTGGCCGGCCACTCCTACGGCGGCGCGCTGATCACGCGGGCGGCGACCGAGACGCCGAACGTCCGGGCGCTGGTCTACATCGCCGCGTTCCAGCCCGACGCGGGCGAGAGCGTCTTCGAGCTGTCCGGCCGCTACCCGGGCGCCAAGCTCGGCCCGGAGACCACGAACGTCCTGGTCCACAACGGCGAGCCGGAGCTGTCCATCAAGCCGGCCGACTTCGCCGAGGTCTTCGCGGCCGACGTCCCGGCGGCCACCGCGGCGGTCCTGGCGGTCACCCAGCGCCCGGTCGCGCAGCAGGCTCTGGCCGCCCCGTTCGAAGGCACCCCGGCGTGGACGAAGCTGCCCTCGTGGACGCTGGTGGCCAACCAGGACAACGCGATCCCGGCCCAGGCCCAGCAGTTCATGGCCGAGCGCGCGTCCTCGACGGTCCGGCACGTCGACGCCTCGCACGCGGTGGCGGTGTCGCAGCCGGCGGTGGTCGCGGAGGTCATCGTGGCAGCGGCGACCGCCACAGAGTGAGCGCTCCTAGGCCGCTTCGACGCCGTGTGAGCCCAGCTCGGCGCGGAGCGGCCCCAGGAACTCCGAGTTGACCACCCGGCGCAGGTGGGGGAGCAGGGCGAGGTCGGCCAGCGACGTGATGTCGAACAGGTCGTCCTCGCCGTCCCAGACCGGGCTGCACTCCTGGTACACCGAGAGGCCGCCGTCGAGGATCAGCTCGTCGACCGTGGCCAGCAGCGCGGGGCTGATCTCGAGGGCCTCGAAGTACTCGCGGGCCTCGGGCTGCACCTGGTAGGCGAGCCCCCGGTGGTAGGCGTGCAGCCAGGGGTCGCCGCCGGGGACCAGGTCGGCGAAGCGGAACGCCGGGGTCAGCGTCTTGTCCTGGTACATCAGCTTGTCGACGACGACCAGCTTGAAGTTGAAGTCCTGGAACACGCCCGCAAGGTAACGCAGTCACCGCACCGCGAGGAACCAGGACGTCACGGCGAATCCGATCCGGTGGGGCGGTTGTTCGAGCACGCCCGACAGTATCGCCGCGGTGTGACGTTCAGGTGATCGGCGGGAGGCCGTCGCGTGCCGCCCGGTACTCCCGGACGATCCGGGCCACGATCTCCGCCGCCGGCAGGACCTCGTCGACGAGCCCGGCGGACTGACCGGCCTCCAGCTTGCCCTCCGCGACGTCGCCGTGCAGGGCGGCGTCGCGCAGGGTCGACGCCTGGAACGTCTTCCGCCGCAACGCTTCCTCGGCGCCGGCAGCCTCGAGCGCGAGCATCCGCGCCGTGAAGTCGTTGTCCAGGGCGCGGATGACCCCGAGGCCGTGGCCCACCGTGCGGGTCGTGTCGATCCCGGCCTCGACCACCGCCTGTTTGTAGGCGTCGTGCACGGAGGACTCCGTGCTGGCCAGGAACCGCGTGCCGAACTGGGCCGCGCCCGCGCCGAGGGCGAGCACCGCCGCCAGGCCCGCGCCGTCCGCGATGCCGCCGGACGCGATCAGGGGCACGTCGACCGCGCGTGCCACCGCTCGCACCAGCACCGACGTCGCGACCATCGCGGGCGGTGGGTGCCCGCCGGCCTCGGCGCCGACGACGACCAGGCCGTCGACGCCGGCCGAGGCGGCTTTGCGGGCGTGGGAAACCCCGGCCACCACGTGCAGGCAGCGCGTCCCGGCGTCGTGGAACCGGCCGAGGTACCGCCGTGGGCCGCCCTGCGACGCGATCAGCACCGGCGGCTCGTGCCGCAGCACCAGGTCGATCACCTCGTCCACCCCGGCGCGGTACAGCGGGAGGTTGACCGCCCACGGCTTGTCGGTGCCCGCGGCCACCTCCGTCAGCACGCGGTCCAGGTCGGGCAGCCGCATCGGGCCCGCCGCCACCACGCCGAGCCCGCTCGTTCGCGGCCGCGGCGTCGCCGTCCTTGCTGGGCTTCATCCAGGCGGCGACCGGCAGCCTTTCGCTCGGCCTGGTGATCAGCTCCGGCATCGTGCTGCTCGCGGTGGCCGTGCTGCTGGTGGGCGTGAAAGCGAAGGACATCAAGGAGAAACACCGCTAAGTTGGCGGGGTGACCCTCGAGACGACGGCCCGCGTTCCGGCCGGGCACCCGGTCGAACGCGTGCTGGCCCACCCGCGGCTGCCCCTGCTCGCCTGCCTCGACGACGACCGCCCCGCGGTGCACGTTCTCGACCACGAGGGCGGTCTGCTCGCCACGATCGGCGCCGGCGCCGCCTACGACGCCGCCAAGCCGTGGGAACGGCACTGGCGGACCCCCGCGGCGGCCTGGCATCCCGGCGAACCGGTGCTGGTGGTGGCGAACGAGGAGGGCACCCGGCGGTGGACCCCGGCCGGGATGTCCACTGTGGACTCTTCGATGTACCACAGCCTGGCGTTCGCGCCGGACGGCCGCGCGCTGTGGGCGTCGCCGTCGTCGAGCGAGGAGCCGACCGCCTGGAACCGGTCCGACGTCCTCGACCTCGGGTCCGGCGCGCTCACCGCCGGGCCGCGGTGGGACACCGGCGTGGCCGCACACCCCGCCGGGGGACTGCTGGCCACGCTGCGCAGTGACCAGGGCGCCACCCTCGTCGTCTTCGCCGAGCCCGGCGCGGGGACCGGGGTCCGCAGCCGGGCGTTGATCCTGGACGTCGACGGTTACGGGCCGCCGATGTTCAGCCCGGACGGGCGGTACCTCGCGATCACCGGCAACGCCTACGAAGACCTGCTCCAGGTGTTCGAGTTCCCGTCGCTGCGCCGGGTCCTGGCGACGGATCCGGGCCCACGACGAGCCGTCGCGTTCGGCGCCGGCGCGCTGTGGATCGGCGCGGCGGACGGGACGCTCCTCGGGATCGACTTCGACGGCGGGACGACCGTCGAGCACACCGTGTCCGGCTCGCCGGTGACCGCTCTGGCCACCACCTGGACGGGCGGGCTGGTCGCCGCCGCGGGGGACGAGCTGGTGGTGCTCGGCAAGGCCGCCGAGCCCGATCCCGGTGCCGCGCAGGTGGCCGAGTTCCTGGCGGCGACCACCGAGGTGTCCGATGAGGACGACCTCGAGCAGGTGCCGGCGTCGCTCGATCCGGAACCGACCTGGCTGCGGCTGCGGGCGGCGCTCGACGCGCGGTCAGCGCCGTAGCGTCGTCTCCGCTTCCAGCCGCGAGAGCTTCTCGGGGTTGCGCACGGCGTACAGCCCGGTGATGAGCCCTTCGTCGAGGCGCACGGCCAGCACGGTGTCGACCGCGCCGTCGATGCGGAGGATCAGCGCCGGGTAACCGTTGACGTCGGCCGCCCGCAGTGAGCCCGCGGCGAAGTTGCGGACGCCCGCGGTCAGCGCACGAGCGACCTCGTCCGCCCCGACGACCGGCTGCAGCACCGCCTGCACGATGCCCCCGCCATCACCGAGGAACACGACGTCCGGCGCGAGGATGTCGAGCAGCTGCCGCAGGTCGCCGGTCTCCACCGCGTGCTGGAACGCCGCGAGCGCGTCCCGGGTCGCGGCCGGGGAGACGGCGCCGCGCGGCCGGCGTGCCGCAACGTGCGAGCGGGCCCGGTGGGCGATCTGGCGGACCGCGGCCGGGCTCTTGCCGACGGTCGCGGCGATTTCCTCGTAGGCCAGGTCGAACACCTCGCGCAGCACAAAAACCGCCCGTTCGGCCGGGGTGAGCGTCTCGAGCACCAGCAGCATCGCCATCGAAACGCTGTCGGCCAGCTCGACGTCCTCGGCGACGTCGGGCGCGGTCAGCAGCGGCTCGGGCAGCCACGGGCCGACGTAGGACTCCTTGCGGCGGCCCAGCGTCCGCAGCCGCATCAGTGCCTGGCGAGTGGTGATTTGGACGAGGTAGGCGCGCTGGTCGCGCACGTCGGCGAGGGTCACGCCCGTCCAGCGCAGCCAGGTCTCCTGCAGGACGTCCTCGGCGTCGGCGGCCGAGCCGAGCAGCTGGTAGGCGACGGTGAAGAGCAGGTTGCGGTGCGCGAGGAACGCGTCGGTGGCGGGGTCGGCCATGGGTGGCTCCTCTTCGTCGCGGAGTTTCCCATCAGATGCCGGCGGCGGGCGCGGTGTGACGGTGACGGTCGTCACTGTCACGGAACCGGGGTGGCCCGGCATCTCGTGGTCGTCAAGTTCCCGACGAATGAGGACGAATCATGGAACCCCGTTTCACCCTGACCGACAACGAGATCGGCCTCAAGTTCGCCAAGCGGTTCGGCACCGCGAGCCAGGCGATCGTCCAGTCGTCGCTGCCGAAGGTCGTCCAGGAGCTGGTGTCGCTGCGCGTCAGCCAGATCAACGGCTGCGGCTGGTGCGTCGACGTCCACACGAAGGAGCTCGCCGGCGCCGGTGAGCCGGCGGTCCGGATCAACCTGGTCGCCGCCTGGCGCGAGGCCACGGTGTTCACCGAGGACGAGCGGGCCGCGCTGGCGCTCGCCGAGGAAGGCACCCGCATCGCCGACGCCGCCCCCGGCGTCTCCGACGACACGTGGGCGCAGGTGCGCAAGCACTTCGACGACGACCGGACCGCGGCGCTGGTCGCGCTGGTCGCCCAGGTGAACGCGGCCAACCGGCTCGGCGTGATCCTGCACCAGCAGGGCGGCTCGTACGAGCTCGGCATGTTCGGCTGACGGCTCCCCGGCGTGGTTGGCTGGGGGGCATGACGAAGGCCGAGCGGTGGCGGCGGTACTGGGACCGCAAGTCCGGCAGTTACGACGCGGAGATGGGCGTCTGGGACCGCCGCCTCTTCGGCGACTCACGGGAATGGGCCTGCGCGCAGGCCTCGGGCGAGGTGCTGGAGGTCGCCGTCGGCACGGGGCTGAACCTGCCGTTCTACCCGGCCGAGGTGAAGCTCACCGGCCTCGACCTCAGCGCGGGAATGCTGGCGCTGGCCCGTTCACGGGCGGCCGAGCTCGATCGCCTGGTGACGCTGCGGGAGGGGAGTGCGCACGAGCTCCCGTTCCCGGACGCGTCGTTCGACACGGTGCTGTGCACGTTCGGCCTGTGCGCGATCCCGGACCCGGCGACGGCGGTGGCGGAGATGACGCGCGTCCTGCGCCCGGACGGGCGGTTGATTTTGGTCGACCACGTGGTGTCGTCGGTGTGGCCGGTCCGGGTGATGCAGTGGCTGGTGGAGCTGGCAAGCGTGCCACTGGCAGGCGAGCACTTCCGCCGTCGGCCGCTGAAGCTGGTCGAGGCGATGGGGCTGCCGGTGGAGCGGCGGGAGCGGTTCAAGGTGGGGCTGGTCGAGCGGCTGGTGGCCCGAAAGGCTGGCTGAACAGCTTCGCCAACGGGCTCTCGTCCAACCCATCGAGCAGCGCCGCAGCGTCGTCATGAGTCGCGATCGCATCCAGATCGGAACAGACCCAGCGGATACCCCACGCCGGCGCCGCCGAAACGACCGTGTTTGAGCGGTTCCGAACCGGATATCCGACCGGGTGGCCGGGTTTTCCGGCCACGAGGAGGTTGGTCACCGATGCTTGCCCGGCGGAATTCGGTGCGGGTCGTTCCCCACCACGGCGTGACGACGACAGCCTCGGTCACGGGGGTGCTCGACCGGACCACCTACCCGCAGGTCCGCGACGGTCTGCTGAAGATCGCGGCCGAGGCGGCCGACGGCCTGCTGATCGACATCCGAGAGCTCGACATCCCCGATCCCGAGCTGGCGGGGGTCTTCCTGCTCGTGGCGCTGCGGGTCGGGGACTGGCCGGCCGTTCCCGTCGCCGTCGTCACCGGACGGCCGGAACACCGCGCGGCGCTGGACCGGCGCCTGCTCGTCCACCCGGACGTCCCGACGGCGGAAGCCGCGCTCGCCCGGCCCGTGCGGCGGCTCGCCGCGCGGCTGCTCGCCCGGTCGCCCTTCGCCTCGGCGCGCGCCCGCCGGTTCGTGCGGGGGACCTGCGCCGAGTGGCGGGTGCCCGAACTGGCCGAAGACGCCGAGCTGGTTGCGACCGAGCTCGTCGAGAACGCCCTGCGGCACACCGATTCGGTGCCGCGGCTGCGGCTCGACCTGCGCTGCGGGCGGCTGAGCGTCGAGGTGGCGGACGAAAGCACGCGCCCGGCCGTGCTGCGCGAAGGTCTCGACATGATCGAGACGGGACTGGGCCTGCGGATGGTCACGAAGGTCTCCCGGATGTGGGGGAGCAGCCGCGCCTGGTCGGGCGGCAAGACCGTCTGGGCCGTGCTGGCCCGCGGGTGAGGGACGTGCGTCACGTCCGGGAACACCACCGCTTTCCGCGCGTTGTAACGGATGTCCGCTTCCGCTCGCAGGTAACCCCCAGCCTTCGCCGAGCGGGAGTGGATTTTTTGTCCACAGTGGAATCCGGTTGTGGGCGCCGACGGCGGGTATCCGGTCCTCTTCGCCGGAGGAGACCGCCATGGCCCACCCGCTGCCGTGCCGAGCGCTGTTCGAACTGCTGACCTATGACGGCCAGGTGACCCATCCAGCGCTCTTCCTGCAGCCGGACGACCCGTTCGACCACCTGAACCTCTTCCGGCTGCTCGTCCCGGCCGGGCTCACGCTGCCCGCGCCGTGGGAGTGGCGCAGCGGGCTCTGGCCGTTCAGCGTCCAGTGCCGCCTCGAGCTCACCGGTGACCCGGAGACGGCGACGGTGCTGGCGCACGACCGGTCCGTGACCGCCGGCCGGCCCCCGGGGGCGTGGACCGAGCTCGCCCGGAGCGCGGGGCGGGTGCTCCTGGTCCTGCTGCCGCCGGACGACGACTTCGAGGAGATCACCGTGCCGGCCCGGCGCGGGGCGTGGCTCGCCGGCAGCGTCGAGGTTCAGCGGTAGTCGCGCTCGGTCTCGACGTCGCCCTCCGGCGTGTGGACCACGTGCCCGACCCGCCGCTTCTTCGCGATCAGCCGGCCCGAGAGCACGGCGTCGGTGCGCCGCGGCGAGGTGTTGGACGCGCGCACGCCACCCTCGACGCGGTTCTTCCAGAGCCCGTCTTCGAAGTAGGTGTGCACGTCACCTTCGGCCATACCGCCCGGATGCCCGCGGACGGACCGGCCAAACGTTCAGGCCAGCCCGAGCACCCGGACGGCGTTGTCCTTGAGGATCAGCGGCCGCACTTCGTCCTTCATCTCGAGCGCGGCGAAGTCGGCGAGCCACCGGTCCGGGGTGATCACCGGGAAGTCCGAGCCGAACAGCACTTTCCGCTTCAGGAGCGTGTTCGCGGCGCGGACCAGCTGCGGCGGGAAGTACTTCGGCGACCAGCCGGACAGGTCGATGTAGACGTTCGCCTTGTGCGTCGCGACCGAGATCGCTTCGTCCTGCCACGGCACCGACGGGTGCGCCAGGATGACCGTCAGCTCCGGGAAGTCGGCGGCGACGTCGTCGAGCAGCATCGGGTTCGAGTACCGCAGCTTGATGCCGTGCCCGCCGGGCAGGCCCGCGCCGATCCCGGTCTGCCCGGTGTGGAACAGCGCCGGCACACCGAGCTCGGCGATCGCTTCGTACAGCGGGTAGTGCCGGACGTCGTTCGGTTCGAACGCCTGCAGGCTCGGGTGGAACTTGAACCCGCGCACGCCGTGCTCGGTGACCAGCCGCCGCGCGCGGTGCACGGCGGCCTTCCCGGCGTGCGGGTCGACCGAGCCGAACGGGATGAGCACGTCCGGGTGCTCGGCGGCCGCGTCGGCGATCTCCTCACTCGACAGCGCGGGGTGCCCGGTCGCGGCCGGCGCTTCCACCGTGAAGACGACCGCGGCCAGCTTCCGGGCCCGGTAGTGCTCGGCGATCGTGGCGACCGTCGGCGTGCGGTCCTGGCCGGCGTGGAAGTACTTCGCGGACGCGTCCAGCAGGTCCTGGTCGAGCGCGAAGCAGCCGTGGCCGTCCTGCTCGACGTGGGTGTGGACGTCGATGGCGGTCAGTGCGGAAAGGTCCATGGGAGCTCCGGCTTCAGGGCAGGTCGGGCTGCGCGGCCTTGGCGGCCAGCAGGCGGTCGAGGACGGCGTCGCGCGCGGCGACGAGGGAACGTTCGTCGGCGCCGGCCAGCTCGGCGTCGACCCCGGCGACGAGCGTCTCGGCGAGCTCCGGGGTCAGGTGGACGCGGCCGAGGTCGCGCCACCACTCTTCGGTGGGCGGCCCGAGGTGGCGCAGGACGTGCGCCAGCCCGCCCGCTCCGCCGGAGAGGTGCTGGGTGAGGAACGGGCCGAGCACGGCCCAGCGCAGGCCGGGCCCGTACGCGATCGCCGTGTCGATGTCGGCGACCGTCGCGACACCGCGTTCGACCAGCGAGTAGGCCTCCTGCCACAGCGCGGCCTGCAGCCGGTTCGCGACGTGCCCGGGCAGCTCGCGCGACAACCGGATCGGCCGTTTCCCGACCGAGATGTAGAACGCTACGGCCCGGTCGACGACCTCGGGCGCGGTGTCGCGGCCCGGCACGACCTCGACGAGCGGGATCAGGTGCGGCGGGTTGAACGGGTGCCCGACCACGACCCGCTCGGGGTGGCGCAGGCAGCCGCGCGCGATGACACTCGGCAGCAGCCCGGACGAGCTGCTCGCCAGGACCACGTCCGGCCGCGCGGCTTCGTCGAGGACGGCGAACAGCGCGTGCTTGACGTCTTCGCGCTCAGGACCGTTCTCCTGCACGAAGTCCGCGGCGGCGGCCGCTTCACCGGCGTCGGCGGTGAACCGCAGCCGATCCGCGCCTTCGAGCGCACTGCGCAGCCGCTCTTCGGCATCGGGTGCCGGATCGGTCGCGACGACGTCGAGGCCGTGCGCGAGGAACAGCCTCGCCCAGCTCACGCCGATGACGCCGGTGCCGACCACCGCGACGGTGCTCACGAGAGCGCTCCGAAGGGGTCGAGGGCGGTCGGATCGGCCAGCACGTCCCGGCCGACGACGTCCTCGGCCCGGGCGCCGAGCAGCAGTTTCTTCACCGGCAGCTCCAGCTTCTTCCCGGTGCGGTTGCGGGGGACCATCGGGACGGCGGTGATCGTGTCCGGCACGTGCCGCGGCGACAGCGCGCCGCGCAACGCCGTGACGATCTTGCGGCGCAAGGGATCGCCGAGGACCGCGCCGTCCCGGAGCACGACGTAGAGCCGCAGGTCGCCATGGCCGCCCGCGGGGTCTTCGAGGTGCACGACGAGCGAGTCGTCGATCTCCGGCAGCTCCTCGACGACGGCGTAGAACTCCGCGGTGCCGAGCCGGACGCCGCCGCGGTTGAGGGTGGCGTCCGAGCGGCCGGTGATGACGCAGCCGCCGCCGGGGGAGAACCGGATCCAGTCGCCGTGGCGCCAGACGCCGGGATAGGTGCCGAAGTACGTTTCGCGATAGCGCGAACCCGTGGTGTCGCCCCAGAACCCGACCGGCATGGACGGCATCGGGGCGGTGATGACCAGCTCGCCGAGCTCCCCGATCACTTCGGCGCCGTGCTCGTCGAACGCCTTCGCGGCGACGCCGAGGCAGGGCCCGGAGATCTCACCGGCCAGCACCGGTTGCAGCGGGCCGCCCTGGACGATCCCGCTGCACACGTCCGTGCCGCCGCTGCCGACGTTGAGCAGCACGTCCGGTCCGAAGACCTCCCGCACCCAGTGGTAGCCCTCGGCCGGGAGCGGGCTGCCCGCCGCCCCGATCTGCCGGAGCGCGGTCAGGTCATACGACGCGGCCGGGTCGAGGCCCGCCTTCCGGCACGCCATCAGGAAGCCCGGGCTCGCGCCCATCAGCGTCGCGCGGGTCTCGGCGGCGAGCCGCCACTGCCAGGCCAGGTCCGGGTGCAGCGGGTGGCCGTCGACGAGCACGATCGACGCGCCGGTGAGCATCCCCGACACGAGCGCGTTCCACATCATCCAGGCGGTGGTGGAGAACCACAGCATCCGGTCGCCCGGGCGCAGGTCCCAGCTCAGGCCGTGGTTCTTCAGGTGCTCCAGCAGGATCCCGCCGTGGCCGTGCACGATCGCCTTCGGCTTGCCGGTGGTGCCGGAAGAGAACAGCACGCACAGCGGGTGCGCGAAGCCGACCGGCTCGAACCCGGGCGCGCTTTCGGTGAGCAGGTCGCTCCAGCCGAGCGTGTCCGGGAGGTCGTGGCCGCCGTAGGGGACGTGGACGACGTGCTCGACGGTCGGCAGGCCGGCGCGGATCTCGGCGACCTCGGCGCGGCGGTCGACGTCCTTGCTCCCGTAGCGGTAGCCGGCCACGGTCAGCAGCACCCGCGGTTCGATCTGGCCGAACCGGTCGACCACCGAGCGGGCGCCGAACTCGGGCGCGCAGGAGGCCCAGACGGCGCCCAGGCCGGCGACCGCGAGATGGGCGACGACGGTCTCGGGGATGTTCGGCAGGTACGCCACGACCCGGTCGCCGCGGCCGACGCCGAGCCGGATCAGCCCGGCGCGGGCCCGCGCGACCTGGTCGCGCAGCTGCCCCCAGGTCAGCTCGACGCGGTCCCGGGTCTGCGAGTACGCGATGACGGCGACGTCGTCCGCGGGACCGCCGAGCGCGTGCTCGGCGTAGTTGAGGGTGGCGCCGGGGAACCACTCGGCGCCGGGCATCCGCCGGTCCGGCAGGACGCTCGACGCGGGGGAGTGGAAGCGGACGCCGAAGAAGTCCTTGATCGACCTCCAGAAGCCGTCGAGGTCGGTCACCGACCAGTGGTGCAGCGCGGCGTAGTCGTCGAAGGCGTGGCCACGCTCGGCGAGCCACGCCAGGTACCGCTCGATCTCGGTCATCGGCCCACCTTCCCGCCGCGGCCGTCCAGGAACGCCCGCATCCGTTCCTTCGCCTCGCCGCTGCCACTGGCGACGGCGGCCATCAGCGCCTCCATCAGGTAGCCCTCGGCCGGGTTGGCCTCGGCGATGCGGGGCAGCGCCTGCAGCACGGCGAAGTTCGTGACCGGCGAGTTCGCGGCGATCCGCCGGGCCAGGCCGAGTGCGTGCTCGAAGCCGTCGTCGACGCGGTAATGCGACAACCCGGCGGCGTGGCCTTCGTCGGCGTCGAGGACCCGGCCGGTGAGCATCAGGTCGGCCATCCGGTGCGCGCCGATCAGCCGCGGCACCCGCACCGACGCCCCGCCGCCGACGAACAGGCCGCGCTGGCCCTCCGGCAGCGCGTAGAACGCCGACGGCTCGGCGACGCGGATGTGCGCGGCCGCCGCCAGTTCCAGCCCGCCGCCGACCACCGCGCCGCGGAGCACGGCGACCACCGGGACGCGCCCGCGTTCGAGCCGCTCGAAGGCGCGGTGCCACATCATCGAGTGCTCCAGGCCCTCGAAGACGTCGCGCTCGGTCAGCTCGGAAAGGTCGAGCCCGGCGGAGAAGTGGTCACCGTCCGCGGCGAGCACCACGGCCTTGACGCCCGGCGGCGGCGCGCCGAAGAACGCTTCGAGGCCGAGGACGGTGGCGTCGTCGAGCGCGTTGCGCTTCGCCGGGCGCGAGAGCCACAACACGGCGACGTCGTCCTTGAGCTCCAGGCGCAGGGAAGGGGGGAGGAGAGCGGTGGTCATGCGGGTCCGTTCGGGAAGGTTTCGGCGGCGCGGGCGCGCAGTTCCACTCGGCGGATCTTGCCGGTGGCGTTGCGCGGCAGCGCCTCGGTGAACTGCACGTGCTTCGGGACCTTGAAGCGGGCGAGGTGCCGCTCGAGGTGGGCGCGGAACGCCGTCGCGTCCAGCCGCGCGCCGGGCCGCAGGACGACGTAGGCAGCGCCGACTTCGCCCCAGCGCTCGTCGGCCACTCCCACGACGGCGCACGCGTCGACCTCGTCGAGCCGGAGCGCGGCCGCCTCCACCTCGGCCGGGTAGACGTTCTCCCCGCCGGAGATGATCAGGTCCTTGACCCGGTCGACGACGTGGGCCCAGCCGTCCTCGTCGACGCGGACGACGTCACCGGTGCGGAACCACTCGTCGCCGGCGAAGCTCGCGGCCGACTCCTCGGGCCGGCGCCAGTAACCGCCGAAGACGTGCGGGCCGCGCACCAGCAGTTCGGCGGGCGAGCCGCCCAGCGGTTCCGGCGTGCCGTCCGGGCCGAGCGCGGCCAAGTCGGTGAAGAAGTGCGGCACCCCGGCGGCGACCGGGTGGTCGAGCGTGCCTTCGTGGGTGGCCATGGAGACGCCCGGCGCGGCTTCGGTCATGCCGTAGCCCTGCAGGAGCTTCACCCCGCGGTCGAGCCAGGCGCGGGCGACGCGTTCGGCGACCGGCGAGCCGCCGTAGAGCACGCAGGTGAGCGAGCCGAGCTCCGTGCGGTCCCAGTCTTCGTGCCGGCACAGCATTTCCAGCATCGTGGGGACCGCGGAAAAGCTCGTGATCCCGGCTCCGCCGATCCGGCGGAGGACCGCGCCGGGCTCGAACTTCGCGACCGGCTCGACGCTGCCGCCCTTGAACAGCGTCGGCAGCGTGATCTGGCCCAGCCCGACGCAGTGGAACAGCGGCGCGATGCACAGCGCCTTGTCGGTGCCCAGGACGTCGAGGTGGGCGAGCTGGTTGACGGTGTTCCAGGTGAGGTTCCCGTGGGTGAGCACCGCCGCCTTCGGCCGTCCGGTGGTGCCGGAGGTGTAGAGCAGCAGGCAGGGATCCTCCAGCCGGACCTCGGCCGACGGCGGGGTGCCGCCCGCCGCGAGCTCCGCCTCGAAGTCCGGCCCGCCCGCCGGGTCCGTCGCCAGGACGTGCCGCACGGTCTCCGGCAGCGGACCGGCGTCGCGCACGAGCGGGCCGGTGTCCGGGCTGTGCACGAGCACCGAGGCGCCGCTGTCGTCGAGCATGTACCGGACTTCCGTGCCGGAGAGCCGGTAGTTGAGCGGGACGAACAGGGCGCCGCAGCGCGCGGTGGCGAAGAGCGTCTCGAACACGGTCAGGGCGTTGACCCCGAGGTAGGCCACGCGGTCGCCGGGGCGGACGCCGAGCCGGGTGAGCGCGCCGGCCAGCCGCTCGACGCGGTCGGCGAGCCCGGCGTACGTCAACGTGCGGTCCGGTCCGACGAGTGCGGTGCGGCCGGGGGAGATCCGGGCCCGCCGCGCGGGCCAGCTGCCCAGGCCGAAGTCGGCCGGGCCGGGGGAACGGGTCACGGCAGTCGCCTCCTTCACGCCGGTGACAGGGTTCCTGTTGCCACACCTGAATTCCCTCGCGGTCGCGGCGGAGCTCCGGAAGCCTGGATATAAGGAACCCTGATACGTGTCAGGATGCGCAAGGTCGGCGTCGCTGTCAAGGGACGCCGGAGTTCACCCGGCCGGGTGGTTTGGCGCAGGGCCGGGCGGGCCGCGTGCGGGCGTGCCGGGTTCGGCCGTTGGCGGGGTTGCGCCGTTTGGATCAAAGGCTAGGCTGCGAAGTGGCGGCTGGGCTCCGAAAGCCGCTCCCCCTCCGACTTGCCAGCGTTCGAGTGGGCCGGTGCGGCCCGCTCGTCACGTCATCAGAGAATGAAGGCGTGTATTGATGTTAGTCGTCCAGCCCCCCGCGACGGCGATCCCCGTAACGCCGTCGGCGCGTGTGCCGCGCAGTGCGTTCGACATCGAAGTGATCCGCCCGTACTTCGGCGCGGTGATGATCCGGATCCGCGGCGCCCTCGACGAAGACAGCGCTCCCCAGCTCCGCTCGGCGCTGAGCACGTGGGCGCATCGCCGGTTCCCGGTCCTGGTGCTCGACCTCTCCGCGGTCGACTTCCTCGACGGCGACGGGCTCGCCGTCCTCGGGGACATCCAGGCCCGGACCGTCCGGGAGAACGCCACCCTGCGGATCGTCCTCGGGGACAACCGCATCGTCCGGCGCGCGCTCGCGGCCAGCGGGCTCGACCACGCGCTCAAGCTCAGCCGGCTGCCGTCCGGCTGGGAGCGCGCGACGGAGATCCCCAGCCAGAGCTGACGCCGGTCACCGGTTCACGCTGGCCGTCGATCGTCTCGCGGAGCGCGTCGTCGGTCGGCGTCGGCTCGATGCCGAACGCCGCCGTCGCGGCCGACGAGCCGAGGACGAACGGGCCGCGCAGCGGGTACTGCACCTCGACCATCTCCCGCGCCGCCGGGGTGAAGACCCCGGCGAGGCGCAGGGCGACGGCGGGCATCGTCGTACGGCCGAATGGCTCTCGGAGGAACGGTTACCTGCCGCTCGAGGGTCGGCCTGCCTTTGGCCGGGTTGGCAACAGGGGCCGTCGGCACGCCCGCGAGCTCGGCGGCGCGGGTGGCGAGCCGGCGGACCGAGACCGCCGGCGCGGTCGGCGCGTGCCACGGCCGTCCGTCCCTATGCCTGGCTGTCGGCCGTTCTTGTGCCCAGGTGGTCCGACCCGCGCACCTCGGCCGTGCGGATCCGGCCGGTCTC
This sequence comes from Amycolatopsis sp. NPDC104819, assembly GCF_055583145.1. Lineage (NCBI taxonomy): Bacteria > Bacillati > Actinomycetota > Actinomycetes > Pseudonocardiales > Pseudonocardiaceae > Amycolatopsis > Amycolatopsis sp. NPDC104819. Next base: position 144,020 of record NZ_JBVJON010000009.1, read on the forward strand.
GTGCGCGGCCGGCGCGTCGGCCCACAGCCGTCCGTGGCGACCCGCTCGACGCCGTCCAGCGCCCGGGCCGACGGGAGCGGCGCCGACAACAACGTGCAGGAACCGGGATCGCCTCCACGACGAAGTGAGAGAACGATGCTCTCGAATAAGAACACCGGTCTCGTCGAGTTCGGGTGCTCTCGGGCTGTGCCGCCCATGTCCGCCTCGTCGTGCCGGGCTACGCGGCCCCGCAGGAAACCGTGGCCCCGGCGGCCAAAGTCGTCCTCGCGCTCGCCGCCATCGTGGCCGAAGCGCCGGGCGAGGTGCCCGCCGGGTCGCCGATACCGGCCCCGGTCCGCGCCGATCTGCGCCTGCTGATCGAGGCGCAGTCCGGCGGGCTGTCGGAGGAACGGCTGGACCGCGTGTGCGTCGCGTGGACGCACCTGTTCGGCCTGGTCAACTTCGAGGTCTTCGGCCGGCTCGACGACCTCATCCAGGCGCGGGCCGAGTACTTCGCCCACCACATGGCCCTGCCGGCCGACCTCGCCGGCCTGCCCTGACGGCGCCGGGGCGTCAGTGGCGCCCTTCGGCAAGGCGCTGCAGGAACTCCAGCGGGTTCTCGCCGAAACGGTCGAGCGCCCGGTGCCGGATCGCCGACGACGCGGCGGCGGCGCCGACGCCCCAGACGGCGATCACCGCGACCACCGCGGGCGCCGGCAGCACCCGGTCCAGGAAGGCGAGGCACACCGTCGCCGCGAGCGCCACGATCCGCGCCACGCCGAGGTACCAGCGCCGGGGGCCCGCCGTGAAGACCCCGGTGCCGCCCAGGTAGATCGTCAGCCCGATGGTGGTGAACCAGGACGCGGCGTGCGGCGGGGACTCGTGCAGCGACAGGTTAACCCCGGCCGCGACGAGCACGAGCGCGAAGGCGGGCGCCAGGTGGCCGGTCGCGTAGAGCGAGTACGCGAGCGCGGGGTTGCCGCCGGAGACGTCGAGCATGCGTTCGTTGAACTCCGCGGCCGAGGTGAAGTACACCCACCACAGCGCGCCGGCCAGGACCAGCCCGCCCGCCATGGCGAGCCAGTAGCCGGTGTCGTCGGCCGGGCGCTCGAGTGCCGCCGTGCCGACGGTGATCACCAGCTCGCCGAGCAGCAGGATCATGAAGAGCCCGAAGCGCTCGGCGAGGTGGGCCGGGTCGACCGCGAAGCCCGGGTCGCGCGGCGGGGCGAACATCTCCCGCATCCGCGCCGCCCGCGTCGGTCGCTCGCGGGGCTCGCCGCGCCGGCGTTCGGGACGGCCGCCGAGCAGCAGGAACCCCGCCTCCTGCAGCAGGGTGAACGCCCACAGGACGTAGACCCACGGCTGCGGGAGGAGCGTCGAGACGCCGAACAGGACGGCCGAAAACGTGTAACCCCAGCTGATCCGGCGCTGGTCGAGCCCGGGGCGGGCCGGCCACCGGTGCGCGGCCGCCAGGATCAGCCGGACCCCGGCCATGGCCGCCGCGAAGACCGCCGGGTGCCCGTCGAAGACGTGGTGGGCCTGGGTCGCGGCGATCGCGCACGGGATGGTGCCGGCGAGCACGAACAGCCGGTCGACGGCGCTCCTGTCGTCACCGCGGCGGTTGTAGAGCACGGCGAAGCCGATCCACGTCCACCACAGCGTCGCGAACAGGCCCAGCGCCGCGCCGACCCGCGCCGGGTGCGGCTCGGCGACGATGCCGTGCGCCACCTGACCCACCGCGAACACGAACACGAGGTCGAAGTACAGCTCGACCCACCCGACCCGCTTGCCGTGCCCGGCCGTGTCGGTCTCCACCCCATCCGTCCCGTTCGTCACAGCGGTCGATTCTGCCGTCCGGCGCGCCAGCAGGCTCACCCGGGCGGCGCGGGAATTAATAACACACCATTCGAACAATGGCGGACTTCGCCACTGAATGTTCTCCGGCCCGGCCGCGGCAACTCCTGTGGGTAATTCTGCCGACCCTTGTCCTTTACTGCCCAGTAGGCCCTGGAGCTGGGTGAACACTCTTGTACGGTGTGCAAGCAGCGACCGCCGGAACACAATGCGTGAGCCGGGGAAAGAATTCAATACCGGCCCTTCGAAACGCCGATGCTTAGGGTTGACAAGGGTGCCGGGCGTGATGTTCTCTGCTGGTCGGCTCGATCAACGCCACGTCTTCCCCGGCTCGGGAGAGAGGCGATTCCACCGGTTCGGGAGCCGGTGCCCGGTTCGCTCGGACGTCCTTGGTCGGCTTGGGGTCTCCTCGTCCTGTCCGAGTTCGAAGTCAGCCGCACGGCTGGGAATCGAGCGGTTCCGCCATGCACGAAAGCAGGTCCACGGTCCGCCGCGCGGCGGACGCCGCGTGGTGGCCGGCCAACTGGAACGTCCGCACCAAGATCAGCGTCGTCCTGCTGTTGCCCGTCCTGGTGGCCGTGGCGCTCGCGGAGGTCCGGATCCAGGGTGAGCTCGACCGGGCCACCGAGCTCACCGCCGCGCGCGACCGGTTGCCGGTGCTGCGCGACACGATCGACCTGACCGGTTCGCTGGGCCAGGAAATGGTCGCCGCGGTCGCCGTCCCGGCCGGCGCGCCGGCCACGCTCACCGCCACCGTGGACGCGAAGGTGGCCGCGATCCAGCGCGACACGAGCTTCGCGCCGCTCCCGGGTGACGCCGGCCGGACGCTGAACACGGTGCTGGGCAAGCTCGCCGGGATCCGGGCGGCCGGGGCCGGCGTCGGCGACGTCCGCACCAAGGCCGCCGGCTACAACGACGTCATCGCCACCCTCGGCGACCTCGTGCCCGCGCTCATCCCGGCCGACGTCGGGAGCGAGACCGCCGTCGGCACGGAAACCGCCCGGCTGCTGGTGCACCTGCGAGGCGAGCTCGCCACCGAAGAGACCTACGCGCGGGCGGCGCAGGCCAGCCCGGACGACGCTTCGCTGCGCCCGGCCGTCGTGCGGACCGAGGCCGAGCAGGAGGTGCTCCGCGAACAGGCCGAGCACCAGCTGACGGGCGACCTGCTGGCCCGGTTCACCGCGGCGACGAGCTCCGCCGACGGCCGGCTCGACGCCGCCCAGAACCCGGGGAACAGCACGCTCGCGTCGTCCCTGCCCTCGATCACCGCCGAAGCCACCGGCGTCACGGCCGTGCTGAACGACGTCACGGCGAAGCTGTCTTCGAACGTGTCCCTGGCGGCGGACGACGCCCGCGCGGACTCCCTGCGGGACACGGCCCTGGTCCTCGGCGCGCTGCTCGGCGCGCTCGCCATCGCCCTGCTGGTGGTGCGTTCGCTCGTCACGCCGGTGCGCCGGCTGCGCGCGGCGGCCCTGCGCGCGGCGCACGAACAGCTGCCGGAGACCGTCCGCCAGGTCCGGGACGGCACCGAGGTCGACTGGCGCGCGGTGCCCGCCGTCGGCATCCGGACCGAGGAGGAGATCGGGCAGCTGGCCCACGCCTTCGACGACATGCACCGCCAGGCCGTCCGGCTCGCCGTCGAGCAGGCCGACCTCCGCAAGCAGGTCAGCGAGATGTTCATGACGCTGTCACGGCGGAGCCAGTCGCTGGTCGAGCAGCAGCTGACGATCATCGAGGACCTCGAGGCGGGGGAGCAGGACCCGCACCGGCTCGACGAGCTGTTCCGGGTCGACCACATCGCCACCCGGCTGCGCCGCAACGGCGAGAACCTGCACGTGCTCGCCGGCGGCCGCCCGGTCCGGCACGGCCGCGAGCCGGTGCCCACGCGCGACCTGCTGCGGGCCGCGACCTCGGAGGTCAAGGACTACCGGCGGGTTGCGCTCGGCAACGCGCCACGCAGCTCGGTGCAGCCGGAAGCGGCCGCCGACGTCATCCACATCCTCGCTGAGCTGCTGGAGAACGCGACGCGGTTCTCCCCGCCGGAGCACAAGGTGGCGCTCACCGCCGACCGCGGCGCCGACGGCGGCCTGCTGATCGAGGTCGTCGACCAGGGCCTCGGCATGACGGCCGCCGAGCTCGAGTCGGTCAACACCCGCCTCGCCGCGGCGGCGACGGTCGGCCCGGAGACGACCCGCCGGATGGGCCTGTTCGTGGTCGGCCGGCTCGCCGCGCTGCACGGCGTGACGGTCCGCCTTCGCGCAACCGGCCCGGGCACACGGCACCAGGGGGTCACGGCGAGCGTCCACGTGCCGGGCGCGCTGGTGATCGCCGACCTCGCCCGCCCGATCGGCGGCAGCCGGCTCGCACTGGAGTCCGCGCACCGCAACGGACACGCGCGGCCCCCGGTGGTGCCGGCCCAGGCGTCGACGCCGATCTTCGAGCAGGTCGTGACGAGCTGGTTCACCGAGCCGGGCGCGAAGCCGGTGCTGCGGCGCAGTCCGGTGGAGTGGCCGCCCGCGAACGGGCACGCCGCCGCGGACTTCGACGGGGAGCCGGATGGTTCGGCGGAGGGATCGCCGAAGAACGGGCATGGAGCGGGAGAATCCGGCACGGATCGGGCTGCTTCGGCCGGTCGGTCGGCGGCGGAGTCCGGTGCGGATCGGACTGCGTCGGCTGGTCGGTCGGCGACGGAACTCGGCGCGGATCGGGCTGTATCGGGCGTCGATCGGGCGACTTCGGCTGGTCGCTCGGCGGGAGACTCCAACGCGGATCGGGCGGCCGCGGGTGCGGATCGTGCTGCGTCGGCTGGTCGCCCGCCGGGCGAGTCCGGTGCGGATCGGGCCGTCGCGGCTCGACGCCAAGCCGCCGCCGACTCTGCCGCCGCTTCGGGTGACCGGTCCTCGTCGGCCGAGTCCGCCGTCTCCGGAGAACTGGCCGACCCGGCCGCAGCTTCCCCGACTCCCGGCGACTCCGGCGTGTTCCCGGTCGCCACCGGCTCGTCGGACCCTTCCGGCGTGGCCGAGCCCGGCGGGATCCCGGGCGCCGACTGGCCGACCTCGATCCAGCGGCGCGTGGCGCCGCCGAACCGGTCCGCCTCGGCGGAACCCGGCGCGGCGAAACACGCGGCGAACGCCGAACTGCCCGCCGCGCGCGTCTCGGACTGGGGCGGCCCGGCCGAGCAGGCGCGCCAGGCCGCGGAAAACGCTCTCAAGCCCGCGGTTCAGCAACTGACCGACGCCGGCCTGCCCACCCGGCGGCCCGGGGCCCAGCTCGCGCCCGGGGCGGCCCTGCCCCGCGCGCGGGGGCAGGCGAGCGGGGCGTTCCGCGACGCCACCGCCGTCCGCAACAGCTTGTCCCGGCACTACCAGGGCATGCGCGCGGCCCGGCAGCAGACCGCGGCCCGCGCCGAAGAATCCGGAGAGGACGGAGTGGAACCCCGATGACGGAACTTCCCGACGTGCATCTGCGACGCGAGGCGTCGGCGCGGAGCCACACCGGAACGCTGGCCTTCCCCGCACCGCCGCCGCCCGAACGGACGGCGACGCTGAACTGGCTGGTCAACGGGTTCGTCCAGGACGTCTCGGGGGTCGCGCACGCGGTGCTGGTGTCGGCCGACGGGCTGCTCGTGGCGGCCGACGACACCCTGCCGCGCGAGCGCGCCGACCAGCTGGCGGCCATCGCGGCCGGGCTGTCGAGCCTGTCGCTGGGCACCGCGGAGCTGTTCACCGCCGGCCGGGTGGTGCAGTCGGTGATCGAGATGGAGCAGGGTTTCCTGCTGCTGATGAGCGTGGGCGACGGCTCGAACCTGGTCGTCCTCGCCTCGACCGGCTGTGACATCGGGCTGGTCGGCTACGAGATGACCATGCTGGTCGAGCGGGTGGGGCAGAAGGTCGACGTGCCCGCGCGCGAGATGCCGGTGGCCCAGGACCGGCGGTGACCGGGTACGCGCCGCCCGGCCCGGACGAAGGGGAGCCGCGCCGCAGCCCGGCGCTGGCCCGCCCCTACGCCTGGACCGAAGGCCGGACGGCGCCGTCGGTGGAGATCGCGGTCGAAGCGCTCGTCGAGACCACGGCGGCCGGCCGCGCGGAGCTCGCTTACCAGTCGTCGAGCGCGTTCGCGCAGGTCACCGAGCTGTGCGTCCGGCCGCGGTCGCTGATGGAGATCGCCGCGCTGCTGGGGCTGCCCCTCGGCGTGGTCCGCGTGCTCGTCTCGGACCTGATGGAGGAACGGCTGGTGATCGTCCGCGACACGCTGTCGGACACGTCCAGCTGGGGCGACCGCCACGACCTGATGGAGCGCGTGCTGCACGGCCTGCGCGACCTCTGAAAGGACTCACCATGGAGCACTTCGCGCTCGGGCACTGGCTGCTCGTGCTCGCTTATCTGACGTCGGTGGTCGGCTGCGCGCTCGGCCTCGCGTGCGCGGTGCAGGCGCGCCACGCGGCGAACGAGCGGCACCGCATCCGCTGGCTGGTGCTGGCGGCGATCTCGATCGGCGGGGTCGGCATCTGGCTGATGCACTTCGTGGCGATGCTCGGCTTCAGCACCCCGGGCATGCCGGTGCGCTACGACGTCTTCCGCACGGTGCTCTCGGCGTTGCTGTCGGTGGCGGCGGTGTTCGCCGGCCTGCTGGTGGTGGGCGGCCGCGCGAAGTTCGGCTGGTGGCGGCTGGCCCTCGGTGGCGTGATCACGGGACTGGCCGTGAATGTCATGCACTACACGGGAATGTCCGCCCTGCGCGTGAAGGGCGACTTCGGCTACGACGGTTTCCTGGTGGCGCTGTCGGTGGTGATCGCGGTGGTGGCGGCGACGGCGGCCCTGTGGTTCGCGGTGTTCCTCGACCGCCTGTCCCTGCGGCTGCTGGCCGGTTTCATCATGGCCGCGGCGGTCACGGGCATGCACTACACGGGCATGGCGGCGGTCAGGATGACCATGGACATGAGCGCCCCGGACCCGGCGGGCGTGGAGGTGTTCTCGTTCCTGTTCCCGGTGTTCGTCGTGGCGGCGATCGCGATGGCGGTCCCGCTGTGCGCGGTGCTGATGGCGCCGGCGGTGTCCCCGGAGACCGCGGCGGATTCGGTGGCTTCGGCGGAAGAACCCGTCACAGTGTGAGCTGGTCGCGGCCACGGCACTCCTCGGCTCGAACGGGAACGGCCCGCGGGGGAACTTCCCCGCGGGCCGTCACCTCAACCCCCTACAGGATGCACAGCAGCGAACACGCCTTCGCCGACGACCATCCGGTGTGCGACGGCGGAGTCCCCGGAGGAACGTTCACCGGCACGTAACTCACCTTCGCCTGGTTCGTGATCGGGAACAGGCTCAGCAACGCGTACGTCGAGCAGTACACCTGCTTCGCCTGGCCCGCCGCCAGCGTGAACGGACCCGTCTGGCAGGACGGCTCCACGTTGTCCACGACCTGCGCCGACGTGATCCCGACCGGCCCGAGGTTCGTCACCGTGATCCGCCAGTACGCCGTCGCGTTCAGCAGGCCCAGCAGACCCACCCCCGCCTGCTTCGCCCACGGCCCGGCGCCACCCGGTCCGCACTTCGAAGCCGATGCGGACGTGCAGATCTCCTTCTCCACCTTGACGTTCGGCGTGCACGACGAGCCCGGCGCCACCGGCAGCGTCACCGTGTTCGACGTGAACGAACCCGTCGAGTCCGTGCCGGTCGCCGTGTTCGCCACCGACGTCACCGCGCAGTCCGCCGCGATCGTCGTGCGGAAGCACAGCTGTGGCGCGTCCCCCGCGTAGTCGACGACCAGGCGGCCGCTGAAGCCGGTTCCGTTGTGCAGCACCAGTGTTGTCGTCACCGTGATCGACGGGTGCGCCGCCACCGACACGCCGGTCAGGTCGACCGAGCCGTCCGGGGCGAAGCCCGGGGTCGGCACCACCGCGTTCGCCTGGTCCACCACCGTGACCCGGGACGCCGCGAAGTCGACGTTCGCCGGGTCGACGCCGGTCAGCCGCGCCGCCGTGTAGCCCTGGACGTGCGAACCGCCGTCGCAGTAGAAGTCGCCCGGGCGCAGCGTCACCTGGCCGCCCGACCGGACGCACGGCGTCGCTCCCGTCGCCGGGTCCATCGAGAACAGCACGCCCGCGTCGCCGAGGCCGATGAGGCAGCCCGACGGCGGGTCGAACGTGTACCCGTAGTCCCGCGTGGCCACGCCGTGCGTGATCACGGCCGGCAGGCCCGCGCACGCCGACGCCGTCGTCCAGTCGTGGCACAGCGTCGCGCCCGGGTAGCCGCCGTTCCAGATCGGCAGGTAGCTGCGGACGTGGCCGTTCGGGTCGGTGACGACCTCCGGCGGGAAGACGTAGACCCCGCCCGGCAGCGAAGCCGGGCCGGCCGGCGCCGCCAGCGTCGACCCGTCGAGCGCGTAGCACGTCGTGACGTTCGTGCCGCCGGTCGTCGACGCGCACGCGCCGACCGCGTCGCCGGTCGTGTTGAAGGCCGTGTAGGCGTTGTAGTTGTAGTTCCCGGCCGGCCCCGTCGGCCTCGACGACGCCCAGCCGGCGCACGCCGTGGCCGTCGACGGGTCGAAGCAGCCCAGCGACGGCTGCTGCGCGGTGCCCGGGCTCGACGTCGACGCGAACACCTTGCCCGCCACCAGGGCCGGCGCGCCGTAGACGTACGGCTGGTTGGCGGCCGGCACGATCGGCGCGTACGGCTGGCCGCCGCAGGCGCTCTGGGAGGCGATGGTCCAGCAGACGACCGCGCCGCTGCTGGCGACGCCGTAGAGGTTGGGGCCGCTCTGCACGAACCCGCCGATGCTGTTCACCGGCGGCGACCCGCCGGTGGGGGCCAGCGCCCAGTACCCGCAGTTGGCCGCGGCGGCCATGTCGAGGCAGCCGACGCCGACCGACGCGGCCGCGACGGCGGGGTAGTAGACCTTCGCGGGCGTGGCGGGGTCGTGCACGTACTGCTCGACCATGGTGCTGGCGATGTCGCCGGCGCCCAGCGTGCCGAGCGGGCCCGGCGCGGTGTTGAGCACCTTCGGCCAGGTGCCGCCCGGGCAGCGCTGCCCGGTGGCGAGGTTGGTGCACACGACCTTCGGCGACGTCGCGCCGAGGTGGTGGTAGATGTTCCAGGCCTGCAGGACGCCGCCCGGGGTGCGGTAGAGGATCGGCGAGAAGCCGTCGCCGCCGGTCGCGGTCGTCACCGCCTGCACGGGCGGGGTGAGCGCGGCGGACAACGACGTCGCGTCGGGGCCGGCGTCCGGGTTCGTCGCCCGAACGGCGGTGACGCCGGAAGCGGGTTCGGTGCCGGCGAAGGTGCTGCCGTCAGTGGACCACGACGGTGTCCAGCCCGGCGGCGCGTGCAGGGAACCGGACTGGAAGGCCTGGCCCGCGCCGACCGCGTCGGTGATGGCGGCCGCGCCGGTCCCGGTGGCGTGGTCCTCGTAGCCGACGACCCAGTTCGGGGTGGCACCGTGGGCGGCCGGGGATCCGGTGCCCTGCACGGACTTCGCCAGCGCCGAGACCGCGGCGGGCGCGGGGTCGGCGGTCGCGGGCAGCGGGGCGGCGGTGGCCGTCACGAGCACCAGGGGCAGGACCGCCCCCAGCATGCGTTTTCGCATGAATGGTCCTCGATTCCTTCGCGGTGGAGTTCCGGGAAACGTTTTCCCGGCCGAAGCAAAAGCCTAGGCCGCGGTTTCCGGGCAGTTGAAGTGCTCTCACTCGGGCGCCAGAAAGGCGAAGCCAACAGCGCAGTTTGTTATCACGCCGAAATGGCGGAGATCCGCCGTCTCGAGCCGGTTCCGGGGCACGGCCACCCGGATGTCGGCCCCGATTCACTCGTTCAGGTAATGAGTGGAGGCTAAGAACCCCCGGATCCGCGACCGGACGAAGAATTATTTTCCGGATGTGTTCCCGCGGCGCCTCAGCCCGATTCGGCGTCGAAGCGAAGTTTGGACGTGATGCGGTACCGGTCGCCGCGGTAGACCGAACGGGTCAGCTCGACCACGCGGCCCGTCGTGTCGCGCGTCAGCCGTTCGATGTGCAGGATCGGGGCGTACACGGCGATTTCGAGCAGCTCCGCCTGTTCCGGGTTGGTGACGGCGGGCTCGATGGTCTGCACCGCGTCCTGCACGGCGATCCCGAACCGCTCCCGCAGCAGCCGGTAGAAGTTGCCCGTCTCCAGCTCCACCGGCGACAGCCCGGGCACCAGCGACGCGGGCAGCGCGAGCTGCTCGATCGCGATCGGCTCGTCGTCGACGTGCCGGACCCGGGTGACGCGCAGCACCGGCGTCCCCGGCTCCCGCTCCAGGTCCGCGGCGAGGGACCGCGACGCCGGCGTGGTGCCGAACGCGACGACCCGGCTGGTCCAGTGCCCTTCCGCGGGCGGGACGGCCAGCACCGTCGCCAGCTCCTGGGTGACCTTCTGCGGGCTGGTGAACGTGCCGCGGCCGCGCTGGCGCACCAGCAGCCCGGTGCGGGTCAGCTCGTCGATGGCCGCGCGCACGGTCGGGCGCGAGACGCCCAGTTCGGCGGCCAGGTCCCGTTCCGACGCCAGCCCGGTGCCGGGGCCGGCGTTCTCGATCACCTTGAGCAGGTGCCGCCGGACGCGGTCGCGCTTCACGGTGGGCGAAGCCCCGGATGGCTCAGCGGTCAAGGCACCGTCTTCCCGGATAGTCATAGCGCGCCGGCGAACCGGACCCGCTCCTTCGGCAGGGCGTCCAGGGCACGCAGCCGCTCGAGGTGGGCGGTGAGGCGCTGGTGGAACTCAGCATAACCGTGTCCGGGTGGCGACCACGCCCGTTCCGCCAGCGCGCACAGCCGCGGGAACGCCAGGTGACGCACGTGGTCGGGGGTCGGCGCGTGCTCGGTCCACAGCTGCGCCTGCGTGCCCAGGACCCCGGGCCCGGTCCCGTCGCTGACCGGCAGCCCGCCTTCGAGGGGGTCGAAGCGGTAGACGTCCTCGAGCGTCGTCACGGGCTCGCGCGGGGGCTCGCCGGGGTCTTCGCTCTGCCGGTAGTCGAAGTAGGTCGACGTGTGCGGCGCCATGACGACCTGGTGGCCGCGGGCCACGGCGAGTGCGCCGTGCGCGGCGTCGCGCCAGGCGGTGACGACCAGCTCCGGCGGGAGCCGGCCCGCCGCGTGCCCGGTCTCGTCCCAGCACACCGCCTGACGCCCCAGGTCCGCGAGCACGCGGTGCAGCTCACCGAGGAACCACGGGTGCAGCTCGGCGGTGTCGCTCAGCCCGAGCCGCGCCGCCCGCTCGAGGGCCGCGGGGTTCGTCTCCCACTGCGTCGTGGGGCACTCGTCCCCGCCGATGTGCAGGTGCCGGGCCGGGAAGACGTCCGCGACCTGCGTGAACACCTCGCGGCAGAAGGCGAGCGCGCCGTCGTGGACGCCGAGGATGTCGGGGCTGATGCCCCACTCCGTCCACACCGGCAGCCGCACGTCGGGCCGGTTGCCCAGCTCGGGGTAGGCGGCCAGCGCGGCGCGCACGTGCCCGGGCAGGTCGATCTCCGGCACGACCTCCACGCCCCGGTCGGCGGCGAAGGCGACGAGGTCGCGCAGCTCGCGCCGGGTGTAGAAACCGCCGTGCGGGACACCGTCGAAGACCCCGCTGCCGGCGGCGCCGACCATCGACTCGCTGCGCCACGCGCCGATCTCGGTCAGCAGCGGCCTGCCGTCGATCTCGATCCGCCAGCCCTGGTCGTCGGTGAGGTGCAGGTGCAGGACGTTGTACTTGTGCAACGCCAGCAGGTCGACGAACTCGCGCAGGAACTCCGTCGGCAGGTAGTGCCGGGCGACGTCGAGGAGCGCCCCGCGCCAGGGCAGCCGGGGCGCGTCGCGGACGTGCACGCAGGGCAGCCGCGGCGGGCCGTGCAGCGGCACCAGCTGCCGGATGGTCTGCACGCCGTTGCGCAGGCCCGCTTCGGTGGCCGCGGTGAGCAGCGCGCCCACCGGCGTGACGTCGAGCTCGTACTCCTCCGGGCCGAACCCGTTGTCCGGCACCAGGGTCACGCGGATCGACGGTCCACTGGGGAGAGTCGGCCGGCGCAGGTAGCCGGCCAGCAGGCGGCCCGCGTCCTCGGCGCCGTCGCTCGCGAGGACCCGCAGGCCACCGGCGGGCAGGAAGGAGCCGGGGCGGCGGACGAGCTGCACGGGGTGGGGGATGATCATCAGCCCTTCACCGCGCCCGCGGTCATGCCCTCGACCAGGTGGCGCTGCACGAGCGCGAAGAAGACGACGACGGGCAGCGCGAACAGCGTCGACGCGGCGATGAGGCCGCCGTAGTCGGTCCCGGTGCTGGTGCTGAACGACACCAGCCAGACCGGCAGCGTGTAGCCCGAGCTGTCCTTCATGATCACGTAGGCGAACAGGAAGTCGTTCCACGCGGTGATGAACGCGAACACACTCGTCGCGATCAGCCCGGGCAGCACGAGCGGCAGCAGCACCGACCGCATCACCCGGGCCCGCGTCGCGCCGTCGACCATCGCCGCCTCCTCCAGTTCGACCGGGATGCCGTGCAGGAACCCGCGCAACGTCCAGATCGTGAACGGCAGCACGAGCGCCACATAGGTGAGGATCAGCCCGAAGAGCGTGTCGAGCAGGTGGACGCTCTTGAGGCCGAGGAACAGCGGGATCACCAGGGCGGGCACCGGCACCATCTGCAGCACCAGCACACCGATGAGGAAGCTGCGGCGCCCGAAGAACCGGAAGCGCGTCAACGCTGTCGCGGCCAGGAAGGCGACCACGATGGACAGCGCGACCACCGCGACGACGACCACGACGCTGTTGACGAGGTCCTGCACGAAACCCGGCTTGGCGAGGGCGTCGGCGAAGTTGGCCAGGGTGATGTCGAAGGGCAGGAAGTCCGGCGTGGGGCTGAGGATGGCGCCCGCGGGCTTGAACGCGGTGAGCACCATCCAGTAGACCGGGAAGATCCACACCAGGCAGAAGAGAGCGGCCACGGTGTTGCGACCGGCGCGGCGGATCACAGGTCCTCCCCGGAGCGGACGAGTCGGCGTACGTACACCGCGGTCATCGCGACCAGCAGCAGGACCGAGACGACGGCGATCGCCGCGCCCTGGCCGAAGTCGTTGCGGCTGAAGGCGCGGGTGAACGTCCAGATTCCCAGCGTCGTGGTGCCGTCGTTCGGGCCGCCCTGGGTGAGGATCCAGATCTGGTTGAACACGGTGAAGTCCCAGATCACCGAGAGGATCGTGACCAGGCCGAAGATCGGGCGCAGGAACGGGAAGGTGATCGTGCGGTGGACGCGCCACGGCCGGGCGCCGTCGAGCGCGGCCGCTTCGTAGTAGGAGCGCGGGATCTGGGCCAGGCCCGCATACAGCGTGAGCGCGACGAACGGGACCGACTGCCACACGACGAGCAGCCAGACGAGCGTGAACGCCGACGCCGGCGTGGTCGTCCAGTCGCGCTGGGTGAAGTCCCCGAGACCGGTCCGGGTGAGCAGCCAGTTCACCACGCCGTAGCCGGGCTGGAAGAGCCACTGCCAGACCAGAGTGGACGCCACGTTCGGCAGCGCCCAGGCCGCGATCAGGCACATCGTGACGGCCGTGCGCATGCCCTTTCCCAGGCGCTGCAAGAGGAGCGCGACGAAGAAGCCGATCACGAGCGTGCCGGTGACGAGCGCCGCGCAGAACCCGACGCTGCGCGCGAGGACCGGGAGCAGCTGGTCGTCCCCGAGCACTTCGGCGTAGTTGTCCCAGCCGGCGAAGGTGGTGGTGCCGGTGAACAGCGACCGCAGGCCGTAGTCCTGCAGCGAGATGACCACGAGCCGGACCAGGGGATACCCCAGGACGAGCCCGAGCAGCGCGGTCGCGGGCAGCAGCAGGCCGTAGGGCAGCAGCGACCGGCGACGGCGGGGCGCCGCCGGTCTGCTTCGGACGGTCACGCGGGCTTTCTCGATTACCACCAACGGGAACTCCTTCGCGAAGGGGCGGGGCGGCCCGGTGGGGGACGGCAGTCGGCCGGGCCACCCCGCCGGTCAGTGGGCGTTGAGGGCCTCGGTCAGGTGGGCGTCGAAGTCCCGGGCGGCGTCGGCGATCGGCCGGCGTCCGGTCGCGATGTCGGCGAAGAAGGTGTTGATGGACTTGTCGCTTTCGATGGTTGCCCAGCCGGGGGCGGCGGGCGTCGCGACGCTGGACTTCGCCGCGGTGGCGAAGGCGGCGTTCAGCGGCGGCAGGGTGGCGGTGACCTCGTCGATCAGCTGGGTCGAGATCGGCGTCCAGCCGTCGATGCCGACGATCGCCTCGCGCTGCACGGCCGGGTCGGCCGCCGCCTTGAGGTAGGCGAGGGCGAGGTCCTGGTTGCGGCTTTTGGCCGCGACCGCCAGGTCGGACCCGCCGAGGAACACCGGCTGCGTCTTCCCGGGGGTGGCGCTGGGGAACGGGAAGGTGCCGAGGCGGTCCTTCAGCTCGGGCTTGTTCTTGACCACGGTGTTGACGCTCGTGTCGAGGATGGCGCCCGCGCCGCCCGCGGAGAAGATCGCGGCCTGGTCCGGCGCCTTCGTGTCGACGTTGCGCGACGCGGGGGAGGAGTAGGCGGCCTGGAAGTCCTTCCACGCCTGCAGGCCCTTGAGCGCGTCGGGGCTTTCGAGCGCGCCGGCCCACTTCCCGTCCTTCTCGGTGGCGAGCTGCCCGCCGGCGTCCCAGACGAACTGGAGGGCGCCGTACCAGTACTTGCCGGGGAAGTGGAAGGTCGAGTAGTCCGCGGCCGGGTGCTTCGCCTTGACCTTGTCGAGGGCGGCGGTCAGCTCGGTGAAGGTCTTCGGCGCGGCGGTGACCCCGGCGTCGGCCCAGACCTGCTTGTCGTAGATGACCGCCCGGTTGCCGGCGAAGAGGGGAGCGGCGTAGACCTTGCCGTCCACAGTGGCCGGTCCGGCGAGCCCGGGCAGCCAGGTCTGGCCGGCGGCGAGCTCGTCCTTGCGGGAAGTGAGGTCGGTGAGCGCGCCGTTGGCGGCGAAGAGCGGGACGTCGGTGTTGCCGATCTCGATGACGTCCGGGGTGTTGTCCTGGGCGAGCGCCGTGCTGATCTTCGTGTTGATGTTGTCCCATTCCTGGATCTGCACGGTGACCTTGGCGCCGGTGGCCTTCTCGAAGGCGGCGTTGATCGCCGCGGTGGCCTTGTCGCTCAGGTCGCCGTTCATCAGCCAGACGGTCAGCTGGCCGCCTTTCCCGTCCGGCGCGTTCGGCGCGGCGGGAGCGGAGTCGGTGCCACAGGCGCCGGCGGTCACGGCGGTGACGGCCAGTGCGGCGGCGAGGATGCGTCTGCGCATGGAGGTTCCTGGGGAGTGAGGGGTGGGTGGGGAGGGGGCCGCGGCCCGGGCTGGTCCCTGGCGCCCGGTCCGCGGCCGGTCCGCGGGGTCAGCAGTGGCCGAGGTCGGCCCACTGCGCGGTGAGGCCCGGCTCGGAGCCCTGCGTCCACCAGTTGGCCTGCCACAGGTGGGCGTTGTGCTTCACCCGCTGCCCGCCGAGGTAGACCGTGCCCCAGTCCCACTCCGCCGCCGTCGAGCAGTTGGCGGGCTGGGTCGGCGTGGTCGGCGTGGTGGGCGTGGTCGGGGTCGTGGGGGTGGTCGGGGTGGTCGGCGTGGTGCAGCCGTTGACCGTGTCCACATGGGACGTCCCGGCGGTCCGGTACTGCCCGGCCTTCGCGACGGCGTCGGCCGGGGAGACGACCTGGTTGCCCGCGTAGTACGTCCAGTCGACCTGTTCGGTGTAGACGCTGTTCCCGCTCGTGTGGCCCGCGGTGTCGATGAACCACATGTTGTAGTTGATCGACATCGGCGTCCGCGGGTACACCGGGTTGCCCTGGGCGTCGGTCGTGTGGTCGGCCGTCTGCACGCCGTCGATGAAGTACTTCACATGCCCGCCGGAGACCTGCGTGACGATGTCGTGCCAGCCGGCCATGCTGCGGTTCTGCGCGGTGGACGTGCGCAGGCCGTCCCAGGTCGGGCTGTTCCAGTAGGTGTACCAGCTGGTTTGGTAGTTGGCCTGCGAGCCGCCCCAGCCACCGTTGGGCAGGTACTCGGAGAAGTCGAGCTCGCTGTAGAGCGGGTCGCGGTCGTACCGCAGCGGCGAGATCGTGAAGTACGTTTCGTTGACGTGGTCGCCGTCGGTGCCGCTGTCGGGCGCGTCGGTGAAGCGGACCCGGCTGGCGTACGTGCCGTCGAAGAAGCGCAGCTGGTTTTGGTAGAGCTCGGCGTGCGTGGTGCCCGCCGCGCTGCCGTCGGTGGTGGCGGTCAGCTGCGCGACGCGCTCGCCGTTCGCCGTCGGGAAGCTGATGTTGCTCGTGAGCCACCGCGCGCCGGGCACGCCGGGGCTGCCGACGTCGTTGCGGGTGGTCCAGCCGGCGCCGCCGAACGCGGGGTCGGTGGGGGAGCTGTAGCGGAAGTCGTCGAACAGGACGCCGCAGTCGGCGGCGGCGGCGGGGCTGGCGGCGGCCCCGCCGGAGAGGACCATGGCGGTGGCGGCCACGGTCGCGAGGCTGGTCAGGGCGGCGGTGGTGGTCCGGATTCTGCGGGACATGGGTCTCCTCCTACGGGGATGCGGGGAGCGCCGATTGGTCTAGACGAATCAGGTGGCGAGGACTCTCCTCCTGACCATTGGTAAAGTCAAGGAGCCGTCGAAACTTACCTTTGGTAATTTTTGGCGCGCTGCGCCTCCGAGGGAGGCCTCGGAGGCGGCCGCGCTCGGCCTCGATGGCGGCGTTCGGCTCGACCGCCGGGTCGCGCACGACCTGCTGTGCCCGGCCGTCACGACCTACCGGCGGGGCGCGCGAACTGGAGTCCTGATGCGACTGTCCGTTGTGGACTCAGCCGTTGATCCCGCGTGCGACCGCGAGCTGCTTTTCCTTGTGCTGCTGCTCGCGAGCGAGGACTCCGGCGTAGGGACGGCTGAGCACGTCCTGGACGGCGCGCTCGACCCCGACCCACGTCGGGACCCACCCGACGTGCTGCTTGCACCGCACGTCCTGGGTGGCGACGGCGATCTCGTGCGCGGAGGCGCGGCCCGAGCTGAAGGCGGGATCGTTGACGGCGGCGTCCGGGCCGGCGTAGCGGAACCCGGCCGCGGCCATGCACTGCGACCACTTCGCGGCGGCCGTGGTCACTGGCGGGGTGGTCCCGGTGATCTCGTGGCTGCGGCCGCTCAGCCCGAACCCGACCGGCTCCTGGCCGGGCTTCGCGTCGGGCGCGAGCGTCCGGTCGGCCTCACCGGCACAGCCCCCGGCCGGAACGGCCCGGCCACCGACGTCCCCGGTAGCCGTACCGGTGATCACCGCGACGACCTCCGGCGACGGTCGTGGGGCCGGCGCCGCGGGCGGTTTGGCGAACACCGACGGGTCGCGGTAGCCGTAGGCCGCGGCTTCGTCGATGTCGACGAGCCCGTGCCGCCGCGGCTTGGCGGCGTCCCGGACGGGATCAACGGGGGCGAACGCGAAGGTGATCCCGTGGGCGGCGAGGCATCGCTCGACGAGGGTGGTGCGCGCCTTGATGACCTCGAGCTCCTCGACCGGAGTCAGCAGCGACCGGTCGAGGGGGAGGTCGCTGCCGTGCACGGTCGAGAAGTCGGCGGGCACTTTCGCGAGCGCGGCGCCGAGATCGAACCCGGGTGTGGCGGCGGGCGCCGCCGCGCAACCGGCGAGTGCGAGAAGCGCGACGGCGGCCAGGCATCGACCGGACGCGGCCACCGTCCTAGTCCTAGTCCTGGTCGCGCTGGGCGCAGTCGCTGAAGAGCACCGGTCCGGAAGGCCACTTGAAGCTCGCGTTGTTGTTCTTCATGGTCGAGGTGAAGTTGCCGCCGCTGAACGCGGCGAACGACTGCGACGCGAAGCTGCCGTTGCAGCCGCTGTTGTAGTAGACGGTCGCGGTCCACTCGGCGTTGTTGACGACCGAGGCGGCGTTGTTCTTCACCTGGACGCCGCGGCCGTTGGTGCCGCCGTACCGGAAGATCTCGTTGTCGAGGTTGCCGTCCGAGTAGGTGTAGGTGGCGTGGGCGCCTTGGTAGTTGCTGTTGAAGTAGAAGCAGAAGAAGAGGTCGGGGCAGTCGTGGAGAGTCGCGGCAGAGGCGGCCGGCGCCGCGAGGGCCGTTCCGGTGAGGGCGGTGACGAGGGTGGTGAGGCCGATCAGTGCCCGTGTCGCGCGCATGAGTCTCCCAATCGCCGGGGGTGGCGTCTCCGGCCGACCGGGACGGTCGCCGCTCGCCCGGTTCACTGCCGGGCGAGGAGACGGTTTATCGGGAGGCGCGGGGTTCACTCGATCGGCGCAGTGCGGGGGCGTGGGTCGGCCGGTTGAGCCTGGGCGCGGCCGGCTCTGAGGCCCCAGTGTGCCGACGGCGGTCGTGGTGATCCTGAACCCGCGCCGCATCGCATCGCATCGCACCGCACTGCATCGCACCGCACCCCGCCACACCCGCCACGCAGTGGCGGGCGCGGTCCGGCTCGGCTTGCCGTTGGCCTTGCTCGCCGCCGAGGTCCGATCGACCGGTCTCCGCTTGCCTTCAGCCTTGTTCGCCTCCGGGGCCGATCGACCGGTCTCCGCTGCTGCGCGGGCGCGGCTCGCCCCATCCTCGCGGGCGCTTCCTACAAGCTCGCTGGTCACTCGCCCAAGCTCCCGAAGGGGACCGCGCAAGCTGCCGGGGGACCGCCCAGGCCGCCGCGGGTACCGCTCAAGCCGTCGCAGCGGATCGCCCAAGTCGCCGCGCCGCTGCCCACACCACCGCAAGATCGTCACCGCCCGTCCCCATCACCCACCCTCCGTCACAACCTCGTCGCAGATATTGTCAACAATTTCATCAACGATTAGTGTGCGAGTATCAAGCATGCGGAGCGACGAGGAACACCAGTGATCATCGACTGCCACGGCCACTACACCACCGCCCCACCCGCCCTCGCGGCGTGGCGCGACCAGCAGATCGCCGCCCTCGACGGGGCCACCCCCGCCCCCGCCTGGGCCGACCTGCGCATCAGCGACGACGAGCTGCGCGAAACCGTCGAGCCGAACCAGCTGCGGCTCATGGACGAGCGCGGCATCGACCTCACCATCTTCTCGCCGCGGGCGTCGTTCATGGCCCACCACGTCGGCGGCTTCGAGACCTCGGCGCAGTGGGCGTCGATCTGCAACGAGCTCTGCCACCGCGTCAGCACGCTCTACCCGGACCGGTTCGTCCCCGCCGCGATGCTCCCGCAGTCGCCCGGGGTCGACCCCGCCACCTGCCTCCCCGAGCTGACCCGCTGCGTGGAGGAGTACGGCGCCGTCGCGCTGAACCTCAACCCCGACCCGAGCGGCGGCCACTGGACGGCCCCGCCGCTCACCGACCGGTCCTGGTACCCGATCTACGAAAAGATGGTCGAGTACGACATCCCGGCGATGGTGCACGTCAGCACGAGCGTCAACCCCGCCTTCCACACCACCGGCGCGCACTACCTCAACGCCGACACGACCGCGTTCATGCAGCTCGTGCAGGGTGACCTCTTCGCCGACTTCCCGACGCTGCGGCTGGTCATCCCGCACGGCGGCGGCGCGGTCCCGTACCACTGGGGCCGCTTCCGCGGCCTCGCGATGGCGCTCGGCAAGCCGGAGCTCGAAGACCACCTGCTGGGCAACGTCTTCTTCGACACCTGCGTCTACCACCAGCCGGGCTCGGACCTGCTCTTCGACGTCATCCCGGCGCGCAACATCCTGTTCGCGTCCGAAATGGTCGGTGCCGTCCGCAGCGTCGACCCACGCACCGGCCACCACTTCGACGACACCCGCCGGTACGCCGAAGCCGCGAAACTGTCCGAAGAGGACTGGGCCGCCATCCGGGAGCACAACGCCCGCGCCGTCTACCCGCGGCTGGACGCCCTCCTGAAGGGACAAGGCCGATGACCAAGACGCCCGGCTGGCTCGACTGGTATGCCGATCCGTCCACACCGGACTTCGAGCTGCCCTATGGCGCCGTCGACGCGCACTGCCACGTCTTCGGGCCACAGCAGGAGTTCCCGTTCGCGCCGGAGCGCAAGTACACACCGTGCGACGCGAGCAAGGACCAGCTCTTCGCCCTGCGCGACCACCTCGGCGTCGTGCGCAACGTCATCGTGCAGGCCACCTGCCACGGCGCCGACAACTCCGCCATGCTCGACGCCGTGCGGGCGGCGGACGGCCGGGCGCGCGGCATCGCGACCGTCCGGCCCGAGGTGACCGAAAGAGAACTCCGCGAACTCGACGCCCAAGGCGTCCGCGGTGTCCGGTTCAACTTCGTCAAACGGCTCGTCGACGCCTCGCCCCATGAGGACCTGACGACGATCGCGAAGAAGATCGCCCCGCTGGGCTGGCACGTCGTCCTCTACTTCGAGGCCGCCGACCTGCCCGACCTCGAGGACTTCTTCGGCGAGCTCCCCACGCCGCTCGTGATCGACCACATGGGACGCCCCGACGTCACGAAACCCGTCGACGGCCCGGAGTTCGCGAGGTTCCTGGAGTTCGTCGACCGCAACGACGTCTGGGTCAAGGTGAGCTGCCCCGAGCGCCTCACGGTGACCGGCCCGCCGGCGCTCGACGGCGAACGGCACGCCTACACCGACGTCGTCCCGTTCGCCCGGCGCGTCGTGACCGAGTTCCCGGACCGGGTGCTGTGGGGCACCGACTGGCCGCACCCGAACCTGAAGAACCACATGCCCGACGACGGCCTGCTGGTCGACTACGTCCCGCAGATCGCCGAAACCGCCGAGCAGCAACGAAAACTGCTCGTCGACAACCCGATGCGCCTCTACTGGCCCGGCGAAACCGCCTGAAACCCCTGAAACCCTTGAAGGGCATGCAATGCAGCACGCCAACGCGCTGAACCGGCTGAACCGGTTGCCGATCTCGCGGTTCCACAAGATCACCCTGCTCGCCGTCTCGTTCGCCTACTTCTTCGAGTTCGCGGACATCAACAGCTTCGCCACCACCGCGCCGAAGCTGATCAAGCTCTGGGGTGTGACGGTCGACCAGGTCGCCTACGTCACCTCGTTGTCGTTCGTCGGCATGTTCTTCGGCTCGGTCATCGCGAGCAAGCTCGCCGACCGCTGGGGTCGCAAGAACGCTCTGATGTGGACGACCATCTGGTTCGGCGTCTTCTCCTTCGCCGCGGTGTTCTCCTGGGACATCGTGTCCCTCGGCGTCTTCCGGATCCTGACGTCGGCGGGCCTGTCGGCGATGACGGTCGTCGCGGTCATCTACGTCAGCGAGCTGTATCCGGCGGCGAGCCGCGGCAAGTACCAGGCGTACGCGATCGTGATCGGCATCTGCGGCACGCCGGTGACCAACCTGATCGCCAGCGCGGTGGTGCCGATCAACTCCTGGTCGTGGCGGCTGGTGTACCTGTGGGGCGCGCTCGGCGTCCTCCTCGTGCTGTTCACGCGGCACCTGAAGGAGTCGCCGCGCTGGTACGAAAGCCGCGGCGAGCACGCCAAGGCGGACGCGGTGCTGCGGGAGATCGAGGACCAGGTCGCGGCGAAGAAGGGCCCGCTGCCCGAGCCCGCGCCGCCGATCGAGGAAGCCCCGGTGGGCAAGGCGCCGCTGCGGTTGCTGCTGCAGAAGAAGTACCTGTACCCCACGCTGCTGCTGACCGTCCTCTGGGTGACGCAGACGATCGGCTTCTTCGGTTATTCGAGCTGGGCGCCGACCCTGCTGGCCAAGGAGGGCTTCAGCGTCGAGAAGTCGGTCTTCTACGTCGCCCTCACGACGGTCGGCGCGCCGCTCGGGTCCTACCTGGCGGCCCTGGTCACCGACCGGTTCGAGCGCAAGTGGTGCCTGGTCGCGTTCGGCACGGTCATCGCGTTGTGCGGGCTGTTCTACGGGCTGACGTTCAACCCGGTCCTGATCGTCGTCTTCGGCTTCCTGGTGAACCTGTTCGAACGCGGGTACACCGCGCTCGGGTACGCGTACTCGCCGGAGCTGTTCGACACGCGCGGCCGGTCGCTCGGGACGGGCGTGTCCTACGGCCTCGGCCGGCTGTCGAACGCCGCCGGGCCGTTGGTGGTCGCCGCGCTGTACAACGGGAGCGGCTACCAGAGCGTGTTCCTGTTCATCGCCGGCACCTGGCTGGTCGGCGCGGTCGTGCTGGCGATCTTCGGGCCGCGGACCCGGCAGGCGAGGCTGAAGCCCGCGGCTTCGGAGGCGGTGCCGACCGCGCCGTGAGCCGGTTCAGCGCAGCAGTACGACCGGTGTTGGCGCTGGGAAGCGGTCATCGGTGGTCGTTCAGTTCGGCGACAGCAGCGCGGACGTCAGCCGCCACGCTTCGAAGCTGAGCAACGACGCTTCCCAGGTCGCTGAGTTCCTCCGCAGCAGCCGACAGTTGCTCCGCGCTGGTGGCGAGGTGTGCCAGCCGTCCGGCTGTTTCGCGGAGCACTCCCGCGTGGCCTTCGAGGGTGGTGAGATCACTGGCGGCGTTCTGGAGCTGTTCGGCGGTCGCGGGGAGGTGGGCCACCTTGGCGGCGGTTTCCCGGAGGCGGCCCGTGGCGGTTTCCACGCCGGCCAGTTCCTTGGTGGTGTTCTGCAGCCGATCCACCGTTGTGGGGAGGTGTGCCAGCCGCCCCGCTGTTTCGCGGAGCACGCTTGTGTTCCCATCCAAGGTCGCGAGTTCGCGCGCGGCGAAGGCCAGGAGCTCCGCGCTGCTTTGCAGCTGGCTCAACTGGCTTGCCGCTTGGTACAGCATCTCAACGGCGTTGACGTTGAGTGCCGAGTTTCCTACTTGGGCCGCGCGTAGTTCGGCGCGAAGTTCGTTGACGAGGGCGAGCGCCGCCGTGTCGCTTCTCTTGAGCCGCTCAACGGTGGCAACGATGGCTTCCTGACGCGACTCGAACGCCTCGACGATGACTTCGGCCAGACGCTTCTCGGTGAGACGCTCCAGTCCTTCGACACGTTCGATGGCACCTTGCTCGCGGTCCTGCTTCCACTGGTGCAGCGTCCGGGCCGGCCACCTCGTCGCGGCGCCGCGTTCGTCGATCACTTGATGGTGCAGGTAGCAAAGGAAGATCAGGTTGTCGAAGGAGTCACGATCCTCGTCGGTCATTTCAGGGTCGTAGCGCTCACCCGTCGGTTTCAGCGCGTGGATGTGCGCGATCTGGAGCGCGAGCCTGTACCTGCCTTCCACGTGCTGCACGATTGGCGCGCCACAACCGGGCCAATAGCAGCTGCCCTGGCTGAGAGAGATCAACGCCGCTCGGTCACCCCGGGTGTAGTCGCGGTTCCCGCTCAAAGACGTCTCCCTCGGTCAGCCCGGCGGCCACCAACGCTATCAAGGAAGAAAGGAACTTTTTCGGACAGATCAAGGAAGAATCAGGCGGGCCGGTTGGTGTCCGGGATCTCGATGCTCACCGGTTTCCCTTCGGACAGGTAGAACATCAGGAGCTGCCGGACCGCTTCGTCGATCGTCCAGGCGATCGGCGGGATCAGCGGCAGCGGGACGAGTTTTTCGCGCAGGGCCACGAACTGCGGGAAACCGGTGCGGATCAACGGGTCCCAGACCGGCTCGCGCGGCACCTCCACCCAGTCGGCGACCTGGTCGCCGGCCACGTAGCGGGTCAGCGCGTTGAGCAGGGGCCGCGCCAGGGGCGCGCCGGGACCGGCCGCCTGGCTCGCCATCGTGAGGAGCGTGTCCGCCAGCGAGATGCCTTCCGGGGTCGGGCCCATGACCGGGTCGAGGATCTGCCGGGACTGCGCCTCGGCCGCCTCCCACGACGCCGGGATGTACTCGTCCAGGACCCCGAGCATGTGCGCGTTGACCTGCCACAGGTGCAGGAAAGCGGCGGACTCGGCGGCGCTGACCGGCACCCGCCACGCGGTGAGCATGCGCATGACGAACGTCGGCAGGCTGTGCCAGGTGACGAGGATTTCGTTCTGGCTGATCGGAATCCGCCCGCCGCCGGTGCTCGACCAGCCGGGGGACTGCGGCAGCAGGTGCCGGACCGCGGCGTGCACCAGCCGCGTCTTGACCGCCGTCACCATGATGTGGCCGTCGGGCTGGTAGGCGTTCAGCTCGTGGAGGTCGACGCCGAGCTTGGTCGTCTTCGCGATGCGGTCCTTCATGTCCGCGCCGCCCTTGGAGTAGTAGACGGCGCGGGCTTCGCCAGGGATGGCGGTGCTCATCATCCCGCTGCCCAGACCGTACCCCAGCAGGAGATAAGTGCCCTTGGTCTGGGTGAAACCGGCCGCCCGGGCCAGTTTTGCGCGGTCGGCCCACGCGGGCAGCTGACGCGCCTTCTCGATGAACGCCCGCAGGTCTTCCGGCAGTCCCGCCGGCAACGGCTGGTCGTTGCGGTTCCACGTCCTCAGCAGCGCGTTGACCCGGGCGACATCACCCCGCTCGATGATCGACGCCACCAGGGAATCCGCTTCCTCGTCCCACACCCAGCGCGGATCGGCGCCGGTGCCCGAGCCCGCGACCGAGCCGGCCGGTCCCCATGTCCAGTCCGCCAGCGCCCGGACCGGGGCCGCGGCGCCCAGCGAGGCCAGCGCGCCCAGCGCCCCGCCGCCCGCGATCAACATCTTCCGCCGACTGAGTCCGTCCATGCGCCGAGCTCCTCTTCGAGTCTGCGATGCTCCTAATTGATACGGTGATACGCTAGATGTAATCGCGTATCTTTACAGGAGAGCACAGGCCGGCCCGGCAGGACAGGACCAAACGGGGGTGACGGTGGAACCGGTACGATCCGGCGGGATGACACCGGGCCCGGAATCACTGCTGGAACGCGCGCTCGCCGAAGCCGTCGGCCCCGCCGGCGACCACGACGAGATGACCGAGCGCGTGCTCGACGGCGCGTTCGAACAGTTCTGCCGCATGGGGATCCGGCGCTCGACGATGGAAGACGTCGCCAAGCGCGCCGGGGTTTCCCGCATCACGGTCTACCGGCGCTTCGCCACCAAGGACGCGTTGGTGGAACACGTCGTGCGGCGGGAGTTCCGCCGGTACTTCGACCAGTTCCTGGTCGACATCGAGCAGGCCACCACCGCCGCCGACCGGGTCGTGCTGGGATTTGCCAGCGCACTGCGCGCGATTCGGAACAACCGCCTGATCGGCGGGCTGATGGCGGTCGAGCCGGACGTGCTGGTGCCGGCCATGATCAGCGACGGCGGGCACACCCTCGCCGCGGTGCAGCGGTTCGTCGCGGGTCAGCTGCACCGCGAGCAGGCCGCGGGAACCGTATCCGCCGAGGTGGACGTGGAGCTCGTCGCGGAGCTGATGGCCCGCGTTTCGGCGTCGTTCCTGGTGACGCCGAGCCACGTCGTCGACCTCGACGACGACGAGCAGGTGCGGGCGCTGGCCCGGAAGTTCCTGGTGCCGATGCTGGAAGCGGGCTAGGCGCGGCGCATCGCGGTGACGACCGCGGTCGCGACGACGAGGTGCATCAGCATCAGCCCGACGACGTTGGCCGCCGTCGCGCCGGCCGTCAGGAGCAGGACGTCCGGGATCCAGGTGAGGACGAGCACCGCGGGCACGACCACGCGCAGGGCCTTCGGCGCGCGCCGGGCGATCAGCGTCCAGCCGACCGCGCCGAGCAGGACGCCGACGACCGTGGCCGGCAGGTACGAGGCGGGGGAGAGGCCCATGCCGATGCCGCCGTCGTCGAGCGCGGCGGCCACCAGGTAGATGGCGGTGTTCACGGCGAGGGCCGCCAGTGCGGCGACGCCGAGCCGGAGGGCGACGGCCGAGGTGGGTGTGGCAGCGGTGGTCATCGCTCCTCCTTGGGTTGCGTGTTAAACCCAAGATAGGTTGGGTTGCGTGTTAAAGTCAAGCGGTGGACAACGGACAGCAGCAGGTCGAGTGGCTCGACAGCCGGCAGGAACGGGTGTGGGTCAACCTGGCGAAGGTCCTACTCAACCTGCCCGGGGCGCTGGAAAGCCAGCTCCTGCGCGACGCCGACCTCACGCTGCTCGGGTACATGATCCTGGCCCGCCTGGCGGTCGTGCCCGAAGAAACACTGCGGATGAGCGAAGTCGCGGAGATGGCGAACGGGTCGCTCCCGCGGATTTCGCACGCGGTCGCGCGGCTCGAAGACCGGGGCTGGGTGACGCGGACGGTGTGCACGGGGCAAGGGCGGCGTTTCACCGTGGCGAAACTGACCGACGCCGGGCGCGCGCACCTCGACGCGTCGGCGCCGGCGCACGTGGCGAACGTGCGCCGGCTGGTCGTCGAGCCGCTGGGGGAGGACTTCGAACAGTTCGGGGGCGCCATCGAGCGGGTCGTCGAGGCGCTCGGGTTGCCGACGAAGTTCCTGCGGCAGTAGTTTCCGGCGCGGTCAAGCGTTCTGCGTCGCCGGGACGTGGCTGCGGTGGGCTTTCTGACGCACCAGGGCCACCATCACCGCGCCGAGCAGACCGGCGACCGCGAAGACGGCGAAGCCCGAAGTGGACAGTCCACTCGCGACCAGGACACCGCCCAGCCACGGCCCGAACACCGCGCCCAGCCGGCCCACCCCGGACACCCAGCCCAGTGCCGTGGCCCGGCTGTCGGCGGGGTAGTAGGCGCCCACCGCCGCGTAGATCAGTGTTTGCGCGCTGAACAGCCAGGCGCCGGTGAGGAACACGACCACGTACGTCACGGCGAGCGGCATGCGCAGCGCCAGCAGGCCGACCCCGCACGCGGTGAGCGCGAACCAGATGATCGCGACCGGCCGCGCGCCGAAGCGGTCCGCGAGCCGGCCCGCGACGAGCATGCCCGCGATGCCGCCGAGGTTGATCACCAGGAGGAAGCTGATCGCGGAGCCGAGGTTGTAGCCGTTGCCGCGCATCATCGTCGGCAGCCACGTGTTGACGCCGTAGACCAGCAATAGTCCGGCGAAGGAGGCGACCCAGAACAGGAGCGTCGTCAGCCGGACGGCCGGGGTGAACAGGCCGCGCAGGCCGCCGCGGCGGTCGACGGCCGGCTCCGGCGCGAACGCCTCGAGCGGCACGGCGAACTTGGCCGCGATCGCTTGTGCGCGTGCGGTTTTCCCCTTGGTCAGCAGGAACGTCAGCGACTCCGGGAGCAGGAGGGCGATCGCCGGGAGAACCGGGACGAGCAGCAGCGCGCCGAGCCAGTACACCGAACGCCAGCCCAGCGACTGGACGAGCGTCGTTCCGAGGGCGCCGGCCAGTGCGCCGCCGGCCTGGTGGGCGGTCATCACCGTGGTGACGGCGAGGTTCTTGCGCCAGGCCGGCGCGTACTCCATGACCATGGCGATCGCCGACGGGAGCAGGCCGCCGAGGCCGAGGCCGGCGACGAACCGGGCCGCGCCGAAGAACTCGACCGTGGGGGCGGCGGCGCAGGCGGCTGCGGCGAGCGAGAAGACGGTGACGCCGGTGATGATGATCTTCCGGCGGCCGATGCGGTCGGTGATGATGCCGGAGGTCAGGGCGCCGAGCATCATCCCGAACGTCGTCAGGCTGCCGATGGTGCCGCCGCTGACCGGGGTCAGACCGAAGTCCTTGTCGGCCAGCACACCCGGCAGGGTCGCCCCGTAGACGAACAGGTCGAGCCCGTCGAGCAGGACGAGGACCCAGCACAACGCGGTCACCCGGAGGGACAGCCGGACCGATGCGGCGGCGGGGCCGCTGGTGACTCCTGCGGACATCTTCGTCCCTTTCGTCCGGGGCTGCGAAGGTGTCCGAAACTACATCGGCTGAGATATTGAACACAAGACTCGCGGCAAAATTGTTAACAATCTTGTGAGTCGGTTAGGTGTGAAAGTTGGTCGCGAGCCGCGCCAGCGATGTCTGCGCGGACGCCGAGCTCGCCGAGCATCTCCGCGGCGGCCGCCATCTCGGCGGTGCGGCGGACGGCGTGCTTGAAAGAGCCGTCGACCAACCTGTCCACAGTGGACGCGCCGGCGCCGGTGAGCTCGTCGACGATGATCTTGCGCAGCCAGTCTTCGCAGCCCGCGGCGCGGGCGGCCAGCAGGGCCTCGACGACCGCGGCGGACATGCCCTTGAAGAAGACGCTGCGCAGCAGCTTGCGTTCGGCGGCGAGCCCGGCCTCGCCGGCCATCACCTCGACCGCCGCGCCGAGGGCGTTCAGCGTGGTGGCGACGGTGTCGGCCGCGGCGCCGGTGGTGAGCATCGGGACCCGCAGGCCGCGGCCCGGGACCGGCGCCATGATCGCGACGTCGGCGAACGGCACGCCGTGGTCCGCGGCGATGCCGGCCAGCCTGCGCTTGGTGCCGGGGGAGGCGGTGTTGAGGTCCGCCCAGGCCGCGCCGGGTTTGATCCTGGCGAGGCCGGCTTCGAGCGCGCCGACGGCCGCTGCCGAGCTGTTCACGCTGAGCACCAGGTCGGCGCCGTCGGCGGCTTCGGCCTCCGAGCCGGTGGTGACCACCCCCTCGGCGGCGGGAACGGCGGGGTCGTACCCGCGCACGACGGCCCCGGCGGCGGCCAGGTCCCGGGCGAGCGCGCTGCCCGCCTCGCCGAGTCCCAGTACCGCGATGGTTCCGGTCATAGCAGAATCCTCTCTACAAGCTACGATCGAGTACACGATGTTCTCGACAAAATTGTCAACAAACGGAGTCGGGGTATGACCGAGAGTGCTGCGGACCGGCAGCCGGGGGAGCGTTCCGTGGTGGCGGCCATCCGCGACGCGATCGTCCGCGGCGAGTTCGTGCCCAACCAGCGGCTGGTGGAGGCGGACCTGTCCGGTCAGTTCGCCGCGAGCCGGGCGACGGTGCGGGCCGCGCTGATCGAGCTAACGAACGAGGGGCTCGTCGAGCGAGTGCAGAACCGTGGCGCCCGGGTGCGTGCGGTGTCGCTGGAGGAGGCCGTCGAGATCTCCGAAGTCCGGATGATGCTCGAGTCGCTGTGCGCGGCGAAGGCGGCCGAGCGCATCAACGACGCCGAGGTCGGCGAGCTGAAGGAGCTCGGCGAACGGATGCAGGCGGCGGTGGCGACCGGTGACGTCGTCGGGTATTCGGGTCTCAACCAGCGGCTGCACCGCCGGGTCCGCGAAATCAGCGGCCAGCACACGGCGGCGCAGGTGCTGGAGAGACTGCGCGGCCAGAGCGTGCGCCACCAGTTCCGGCTGGCGATGCGCCCGGGCCGGCCGCAGGTTTCGCTCCCGGAGCACCTGGCGATCATCGACGCGATCTGCGCGCACCATCCCGAGCGGGCCGCGGAGGCGGCGCGGGTGCACCTGGCCAGCGTGATCGAGGCCCTCAAGGCGGCGGACGCGGAGGTCTCCCCGCTTCACCCGTGACTCGGCGTGGTGTGGCGACGTGAATGACTCATTCATGGCGCCTGGTGACATGAATGAGTCACTCACTGCGGTGGCTGGAGGGCGGGCAAGGCACCGCCCGAGGCCGCTCTCTCCCTGTTCACAGTCTCTCCGCCACCTTGCCCACCATCATCCTCGCCAAAATTGTTGACAATTTCGTCAACCGAACCGTACCGTATCTCGTATGAAGCCCGTCATCATCACCGATCCGCCGCGCGCCGACCTAGAGCAGGTGACTCGTCTCGCCGGCTACGGCGTTGCCACCGTTCACGAGGCGCTCGGCCGGTCCGGGCTGCTCGGCTCCGAGCTTCGGCCGATCCAGGACGGCGCGCGCGTCGGCGGGACCGCCGTCACCGTCCTGTGCTGGCCCGGGGACAACCTGATGATCCACGCCGCCGTCGAGCAGTGCCGGGAAGGCGACCTTCTCGTCGTCACCACCACTTCGCCCTGCACCGACGGCCTCTTCGGCGAACTCTTCGCCACCGCCCTGCGTCACCGCGGCGTCCGCGGCCTGGTCACCACCACCGGCGTCCGCGACGTCGCCGAGCTGCGGGAGCTGGGCTTCCCCGTCTGGTCGGCGGCCGTCAGCGCCCAGGGCACCGTGAAGGCGACCGCCGGCGCCGTGAACGTCCCCGTCGTCCTCGGCGGGCAGCTCGTCCGGCCCGGCGACGCCATCCTGGCCGACGACGATGGAGTCATGCGCGTCCGCCGCGAGGACGTCCAAACAGGACTCGAAGCGAGCCAAGTCAGGCTCGAAAAGGAAGCCGCCGCAAGGGAAGCCTTTGCGAACGGCCAGCTCGGGCTCGACCGGTACGGCCTGCGCGAGAAGCTGGACAGCCTGGGCGTCCGGTACCTGACCGCCGAGGAGTACGAGAAGGAGCGGGCATGACCGGCGTGCGCTGCATGCTCATGCGCGGGGGAACGTCGAAGGGCGCCTACTTCCTCGCCGAAGACCTGCCCGCCGAGCCGGCCGAACGCGACGATCTCCTGCTGCGGATCATGGGCACCCCGGACCCGCGCCAGATCGACGGTGTCGGCGGCGCCCAGCCGGTCACCAGCAAGGTCGCCATCGTCTCGACCGCGACCGAACCCGGCCACGACGTCGACTACCTGTTCCTGCAGCTCGGCGTCGAGGAACCGACCGTCTCGGACCGCCAGACCTGCGGCAACCTGCTCGCCGGCGTCGGCCAGTTCGCCGTCGAGCGCGGGCTCGTGGCCGCCGGCCAAGAGCGCACCACCGTGCGCGTGCGGCTGCTCAACACCGGCACCGTCGCCGTCTCGACCTTCGCCACTCCCGGCGGCGAAGTCGACTACCGCGGCGGCACCGCCATTTCCGGCGTGCCCGGCACCGCCGCCCCCGTCGAGCTGGACTTCACCGAGACCGAAGGCTCGGTCTGCGGCAGCCTGCTGCCCACCGGCAACGTCCGCGACGACGTCGGCGGCATCGAAGTGTCCTGTGTGGACAACGGGATGCCGGTCGTCGTCGCGCGCGCCGAAGATCTCGGCATCACCGGCTACGAAACCACCGACGAGCTGGCCGATCCCGGGCTCGCCGAGCGCATCGACACCCTTCGCGTCGAAGCCGGGAAGCTGATGGGCCTCGGCGACGTCAGCGGCAGCTCGATCCCGAAGACCACCCTCGTCGCCGCGCCCCGGGACGGCGGCGCGATCTGCACGCGGACGTTCATCCCGGTCAAGCCGCACCCCTCGATCGGCGTCCTCGGCGGCGTCAGCGTGGTGACGGCGTTGCTGCTCGACGGCGCCATCGGCAGCGAGCTCCTGGAACGCGGCGAGCCCGTCGAAATCGAGCACCCGAGCGGGAAGCTGGCCGTCGGCATCAAGCTCGACACCACGGTGACCCCGCCCCGGGTCCGCCGCTCGACGGTCATCCGCACCGCGCGGAAACTGTTCGACGGCAACGTTTTCCCGCGCTCCTGAGGAGACAGCCATGCCCGATCCCTCGCCCCGCCACGAGATCGCGCACCTCGGGCACGTCGAACTGCGCACCCCGGAGCCGGAGAAGAGCCTGGACTTCTTCGTCCGCGTGCTCGGGCTGACCGAAAACGGCGCCGACGGCGATTCGGTGTACCTGCGCACCTGGGACGACTACGAGCACCACAGCCTGAAGCTCACCGCCGCCCAGACCTCCGGCGTCGGGCGGACGGCGTTGCGCACCTCGAGCGAGGACGCCCTCAAGCGGCGCGTCGCCGCCCTCGAGGAGCGCGGCCTCGGCATCGGCTGGGTCGACGGCGACACCGGCATCGGCCCGACCTACCTCTTCCGCGACCCGGACGGCCACGAGCTCGAGCTCTACTGGGAGACCGAGCGGTACGAGCCGCCCGAACACCTGCGGCCCGCGCTGAAGAACCAGGCGCAGGCGTACCCGGCGCGCGGGGTCGGCGTCCGGCGCCTCGACCACGTCAACTACTTGGCCCAGGCGGCGGAGACGAACGGCCGGTTCGTCTGCGACGTCCTCGGCGGCCGCGTGACCGAGCAGATCCGGCTCGACAGCGGCGTGATCTCCGGGCAGTGGACGCACTTCGCGCAGAAGTCCTACGACCTCGTCTACACCGACGACTGGACCAAGACGACCGGTCGGCTGCACCACATCGCCTTCGCGACGGACACGCGCGAGGACATCCTGCGCGCCGCCGACATCGCGCTCGACGCGGGCGTCCACATCGAGACCGGGCCGCACAAGCACGCCATCCAGCAGACGTTCTTCCTCTACCTCTACGAACCCGGCGGCAACCGGATCGAGCTGTGCAACCCCACCGGACGGCTGATCTTCGCGCCCGACTGGGAGCCGGTCACGTGGACCGAGGCCGAGCGGGCCAAGGGCCAGGCGTGGGGCCTGAAGACGATCGAGTCGTTCCACACCCACGGCACCCCGCCGGTCGCCTGACCGCGGTCAGAGCCGGTCGTGCAGGAGCCCGGCGAGCACCGGGTAGACGTCCTGGCGCGTCGCCTGCAGGTCGAGGACCGCGAGGCGGGTCTGGCCGTGGGCCTGCTTGGTGACGAACAGCCGCACTTCGTGCTGTGGCGGGCCGTCGTTCTCCCGGTCGGGAAGTTCGCACAGCCGGGTGTCCGGCGCGACGGCGGTGGCCGGCGCCGTGCACTCGCCGGTGAACCGCCGCACCGCCGTGTCCGGCTTCGGGGCGCCGGGGAAGGCCGTGACGAGGAGTTCGTAGGCGGTTGTGGGGGCACGGCTTGTTCGGCGCGGAGAACGTGGCCCGGGTGCTGGCGGGGCTCGTCACGCCGTTCGCCCGGATCGGCGGCTCCATCGAAGCGCGCGAGCTGAACGGCCAGCCCGGCGCGCTCTTCCGCGACCAGGACGGCAAGCTCGTCAACACCAACCCGGACAAGCTCGCGCACCTGGGCCCGGTGGCGGACGCCTGGGCGGTCGTCCGCGAGACGAACCGGGTCCGGCGGCGTGAGCGCGCGGAAACTGTCGTACCCCCGTGTCATGATCGCCGTGCTCGACCCGCTGCCCGACCGGAGGTCTTCATGCCATTCGCCGACGAACTGATCGGCGCGCGCACCGTGCGCGATCTCGCGGCGGCCCTGCGCGTCGCGGTGCCGCGGTCGAAACCGGGTGCCGTCGCCGCCGCGGAGGCCGCTCTCGCGCCGTTGTCGCTTCGCGAGCGAAGCGACCTTCTGCGTGACGCGCTACTTGAAGACCTGCCCGGTGACTACGCCTCCTTCGCCGCCACTATGCGCGTCGCGGCGAAGAAAGCGCCGACGTTCACCGGCTGGCTGATCTGGCCCGTCACCAGCGCGGTCGCCGTCAAGGCCGTCGAACAGGGGAGTGTTGAAGCGTTCGACGACGCGCTCGCGTTGCTGGCGGAGCTCACTCCCCGGCTCACCTCGGAGTTCGCGCTGCGGATCCTGCTCGACCACGACCTCGATCGCGCGCTCGGCGTCATCATCGGCTGGACCGATTCGGAGAGCCACGACGTCCGGCGGCTCGCGTCCGAAGGGACCCGGCCGATGCTGCCGTGGGCCGTGCGGGTGCCGGGGATCCTGGCCGAGCCGAAGGCGACCTTGCCGATCCTGAACGCGTTGTACCGCGACGAAAGCGAGTACGTCCGACGCTCGGTCGCCAACCACCTCAACGACATCAGCCGCCGCGACCCGGAGCTGGTCGTCGCGACGGCCGCGGAGTGGCTGGCCGAACCGGGCGAAAACCCCGCTGCGACAGGGAAACTCGTGCGGCACGCGTTGCGCACGCTTGTCAAGCAGGGCCACTCCGGCGCGCTCGGCCTGCTCGGCTTCGCGCCCGCGCGCGTCGACGTGACCGGCCCGCTGCTGTCGGCGGACGCGGTGGCGATCGGGGCGGCGCTGACCTTCCGGGCCACCGTGCGCAACCTCGACGCCGAGCCCGCCCGCCTCGCGATCGACTACGTCGTCCACCACCGCAAGGCGAACGGCACCACGACCGGCAAGACGTTCAAGCTCACCACGCAGGTCCTCGGGCCGGGCGAAAGTTACGAGCTGAGCCGCGAGCACTCCTTCCGGGTGATCACCACGCGCCGCTACCACCCCGGCGCGCACGCGCTGGAGCTGCAGATCAACGGCGTCCGCTCCGGCCGGGCGGACTTCGAGCTGCTGGCGGGTCCCTAGCCGTGGCACGCGTTCCGGGTCGGAGGCACGTCGAGGGCGGGGTTGCGGTCGAAGAAGCCGACCGGCCGGAGCCGGAAGCCGGTGCGGTCGACGGGCATGATCGGCCAGTCCTCCGGGCGCGGGAAGTGCGTCAGCCCGAAGGTGTGCCAGACGACGAGGTCCTGGCCGTCGATGTCGCGGTCGCCGGCGACGAACTCCGGCAGTCCGGCGCCGCCCGGGTGCTGGTTGACGAAGTCGCCCGCCGCGTACCGCTGGGCCGGGTCGAACCGGGTGACCCACAGGTGCTTGGTCGCGAAGGTCGCGCGCCGGCTGATGGAGGAGTCCTCGTCGGCCAGCAGCTCGGGGTTTCCCTCCGGCAGCAAGGCGTACGCGACGGGGTCGCCGAGCCGGTTGCGCGAGCCCGGGTTCGAGATGTGCCAGACGCGGCCCTTGCGGTTGTCGGCGAGGCGCTGGGCTTCGGACTCGGTGCGCAACGGCGTGCGCCGCTGGGTGAAGGCGTTGCCGCGTTCGTTGCCCGGGCCGGCCGGCACACGCTCGACGTCGACTTCCTCGACGAGGTTGGCCGGGCCGTCGACCATCATGTCCAGGCGCGCGCTGAACAGGTGCTGGTGGTACGGCGCGCC
Source organism: Amycolatopsis sp. NPDC104819 (assembly GCF_055583145.1). Lineage (NCBI taxonomy): Bacteria > Bacillati > Actinomycetota > Actinomycetes > Pseudonocardiales > Pseudonocardiaceae > Amycolatopsis > Amycolatopsis sp. NPDC104819. The sequence goes on from NZ_JBVJON010000009.1 coordinate 178,273, forward strand.
GAGGCCGGGCGCGAGCTGCGATGCGTAGGGGTAACCGGCGCCGGGGTAGGCCGAGGTGAACACGACGCCGGTCGCCTTGACCTCGCACTCGATGGTGCCGTCGAGGGAGAGGTACCAGTAGAAGCCGTAGTCGTAGTTGCCGACGGTGGTGAAGAACGACAGCACCATGCGGCGCTGGCGGCGGGTCTCCGCCGAGCCCGCCCAGAGGTCGGTGTGCTTCCAGAGGATGCCGAAGTCCTCTTCGTGCAGGCAGATCGCGTTCGGCAGCGTGCGGGGGTGGCCGGACTCGCCGGCGATCACCGCGTCGAGGTAGGTGATGTCGCCGACGCAGTCGCACCCCAGCTCGAGGGCGTTGGCGTACCGGCCGATGAGGTATTCGCCGGTGTCGAAGTAGTTCTGCCACGACCGGACCGGCGACGGGTCGCCGTAGGGCACGACCATCTCGGCGATCGACGCCCGGTGCACGATCGGGCGGCCGTCGAAGGTGATCTGGTGCAGCACCAGGCCTTCCCGGGCGTCGAACCCGATACGCAGCGACCACTTCTCCCACTCGAGGTGATGGCCGTCGAGGGTGAAGCTGGGGCCGTCGGGCTGGGTGATCTCGATCGGCTTCTGCGACGTCCGCGGCGGGCCGGTGACGGCGGGGTCGTCGAAGTTGCCCGACTCGTCGGGCACCGGCACCACGCCGGTGTCGATAACCTGGTCGACGGTCTTCGCCACGACGTCGACGTAGGCGACCAGGCCGTCGACGGGGTGGGCCCAGGGGTGGTCCTTCGGGTGGCGCTGGACGAAGGCGAGGCCGCGCAGGATGCGTCGGCCGACTTCTTCGGGATACTCGAACACTCCGGCCGAGAGCGGGGCGACGCGGACTTCGGCGACGTCGAGGTCGCGGGCGGCGAGCGCGGCCAGCCAGCGCTCGTCGGTGGCGAGGATCTGTTCCACCAGCCCGAACTCTTCGTCGAGAACCGGCAGCTGGCCGTCGGTCTCAGGGTCGAGCCGGCGTTCGGCGACGAGCTTCTCGGCGGTGAGGGAGACGAGGACGTCGTGGCCGCCGTGCGCGGCGACGTCGTGCAGCAGCACCCGGACGACGCGGTCGGCCGGCTGCCCGCCGTAGAGGGCTTCCTTCGGCGGCTCCTCGAGGCCGAGGTAGACCACGCGCGCGGTCGAGGGGAGCAGACCGGCGTCGGCGAGCACCTGCCGGGCGGCGGAAATCTCGTCGGCGGTCAGCGGGGCGAGCGGATGGACGTCGGACATCGGGCGGCTCCCTGTTTTCTCCACGTGTAGACTGAAGAGTGCGGCAAACCCGCCGCGAACACCAGGGCCGGCGGTCACTTCACCGGTACAGACGGCCCGGGGAGGTGCGCCGTGCCGAAGCAGATCGACCACGACCGGCGCCGCGCGGAGATCGCGGAGGCGACGTGGCGCCTGATCGCGAAGCGCGGCATCGAGGCGGCGACGATGCGGGAGATCACCGCGTCGCTGGGGATGGCGCACGGGGCGCTGAAGCACTACTTCCCGGACAAGAACGCGATCGTCAAGGCGGCGTTCACGCACGTCTTCGAGGCGACGAACGCCCGCATCGCCGGCCGGCTGGGCGCCGCGACCGGGCTCGAGGGGCTGCGGGTGTTCTGCCGCGAGGTCCTGCCCGCGGACGAGGTGACGGAGCTCGAGGCCCGGGTGGTGCTGCCGTTCTGGCAGCGCGCGCTCGCGGAGGCGCAGCTGGAGTCGGTGTTCGTTGCGGCGATGACGGAGTGGCGCGAGAGGATGGCGGGGTTCCTCCGCGAGGGGCGGTCGGCGGGGGCGGTGATGTCGCCGGTGGGGGACGAGGTGCTGGTGGAGCAGCTCCTCGCGATGTTGAACGGCTTGCAGGTCCACGCGTTGCTGACCCCGGGCGTGACAACACCGGAGTTGCAGCGGCGAGTGGTGGAAGCGTTTCTCGACGGCCTCGCCCCGCCTGCGGTTGTCGGTGAGGGGGGCGATTTCGCTGGTCGTGGGTTGGGCGGTGGTGCGGCCGGTTTGAGGGGCTACGCCGGGGAGGACTCTGGCGGCGTGCGGGAAGTCGCAACCATCGGCTTCGCCGGTCGCGGGGCGGGTTCGGCTGCGGTCGGCGTTGAGGCTGGGGAGGTGCTTGCGGTCGCGGATCTCGCCGATGGCGAGGCGGGTCCGGCTGCGGCTGGCGTTGAGCCTGGCAGCGTGCTCGCGGTCGCGGATCCTGCCAATGACGGGGTGAGTTCGGCTTCGGTCGGCGTTGAGCCCGCGGTCGTGCCTGCTATCCCAGACCTGGCCGACGGTGAGCCGATCGGCAGAGCCCAGGGTGCCGCGAGACGAGAGGCCGCCGACTTTCTCTCCTTCGCCCAGACCGCCGTCGGCACCGCCGCCGGTCGCCTGCCCGACACCGACCGGCGAGCCATGACCATGGTGCTCCTGCTGCACCGCGTCGCGAACACCGTCGTCTACGACCTGGAGTCCACCGTGCACCGGCCCGCCGGGTGGAGCTGGTCGGCCTTTCGGCTGCTCTTCACCGTCTGGGTCGCCGGGCCGCAGGAAGCCGGGCGGGCCGCCGAGGTGGCCGGGATGAGCCGGGCCGCCGTCTCCAGCCTCGCCAAGACCCTTGATGCCGCCGGGCTCGTTGACCGGGCGCCCGACCCTCGTGATCGCCGGGGCGTTGTCCTGTCCCTCACGAAAACCGGGAAGCGGCGGCTCGAAGCCACCTTCCACGAACACAACCGGCGCGAGTCCCGGTGGGCCGGGCTGCTGAACCCCGACGAGCTGAGCGCGATCAACACCCTCCTGGCCGCGCTCGCGGAACGAGCGCAAGCCCAGGACTGGGTCAGTCACCGGCTCTGATTAAACCTTTTAGGACCCGCCGGTCCCCGAGGGAGACCGGCGGGGATCCGTCACTGGCAGGCTTCGCAGTCCGGGTCGTCGATGCGGCAGGCCGCGCCGTCGGTGAGCGGGAAGTCGAAGTCGTCGAGGACGGGGACGACCGGCGTGGTCGCCGTCTCTTCCGGCGTGGTGGTGGCGGACATGGCACTCCCTGGGGTCCGAACGGTTTCCACTTCTGTGTAGCGCCCAAGATCGCCGGGCATTCCGTGACGCACGGCACATCCCGTGTGCTAACTTCCCCGGCATGCGCCGGATGCTCGCGGTTTTCGCCTCCCTGTTGGTGTTTTCCCTGATCACCCCCGCCGCGGAGGCCGCTCGGAAGCCGAACTGCGAGTGCGCGACACCCTCGATCGACCGCCTTCAGCAGTGGCTCGCCAGCGGTGAAGGCACCACCGTCCCGGCCACCGGGACCCTTCTTGTCCGCGAGCGCCACGGTTACGCGGCCAAGATCGACTTCCTCAACGCCGAGTGGCACGTCGCCGTCGTGTGGCTCGGCAACCAGTTCGAGGCGCAGGCCGACCTCTCACACTCGGCCGGGTTCTGGCTCACCTACAGCGCCACCGACGACCTCTACGTCCAGCTCCGCCCGGCCTCGCACTGGAGCGGCGGCGACAAATGGCTGACGCTCGTGCCGTCGACGCGTGGAAAGCTCGTGACGAAGTTCTTCAGCTTCGCGCCGCGCAACTGGACTTCGCTGCCTGAGCTGGGCACGCCCACCTACTCGTTCGCCTCCGCGCTGCCCGAGGCGCGCGGCCTGGTCTTCGTCGGCAAGACGCCGAACCGGCTCGACTTCCGCGGCCTGCGCATCGACGGCTACCGGCCGCCCTGCCTCTGACCGGCGGGACGGCTAACGCAGGACGCGCCGGATCATCTCGACCAGCTCGGTGACGTCGGCCTCGGCCATCGGGCGGCCGGTCATGCCCATCCGGTGCAGCAGCGTGCCGACGATGACGTCGATGACGAACAGCACCCGGTGCTCCGGCTCGCCGAGCGCCTCCTGCAGCGCCAGCCGGTAGGGGTCCTGCAGCCGCGTGGAGAGGACTTCGCGGAGGGCGGGATCGCTGACGGCGTCGACGAACACACCCGCGAACGCGCCGCCCACACCCGGCTCGCCGATCTTCGCCGCCACCCAGTGGATGGCCGACGCCACGATCTCGTCCGAGCCCGCGCCGTCGAGGGGCGCGGGGCCTAGTGCGGCGACGAGGCAGTCCGTGATCAGGGCGCCCTTCGACGGCCAGCGCCGGTAGAGCGTCGTCTTCGCGACGCCCGCTTCGGCCGCGATGCGGTCCATCGTCGCGCCCGCGTAGCCGAGCTCGTGCACCGAGCGCAGGGTCGCCGCGAACACGGTCGCGTCGAGGTCGTTACGGGGCCGCCCGGGTGCGGAAGAGGTGGAGGCCGGCACCGGGACAGGCTACCTTGGTAATTACGCTACCGCCGGTAGCGTAATCCGGCCGAAGGAGAAGACCATGCGAGCCAAGGCACCGCTGCGCGCCCGGATCGTCCTCAGGGACACCGTGGACTGGGAGACGTTCACCGACGCCGAGGTGATCGCCGCGCGCGAGAAGGTCAACCGCGTGCGCCGGGCGCGCGTCACGCGGATCGTCACCGGGCTGCCCGACGATGGCGCGCGCATCGAGGAGACGACCCTCGACCTGCCGGGCCGCCGGCTGATGCTGCGGGTCCACCGGCCGAGACGGGCCACCGGGCCGCTGCCGCTGGTCCTTTCCTTCCACGGTGGGGGTTTCCTCGTCGGCACGGCCGCGCAGAACGACTGGCTCAACAGCCGGATCGCGGCCCGCTGCCCGGCCATCGTGGTCTCGGTGGAGTACCGCCTCGCGCCGGAGCACCCGCTGCCCGCACCGGTCGACGACGGGTACGACACGCTCGTCCGGCTCGTCGAAGACCCCTTCGGCTGGGGTGTCGACGCGGGCGCGGTCGCCGTCCTCGGGGAGAGTGCCGGTGGCACGCTCGCCGCCCTCGTCGCGCTGCGCGCCCGCGACGCCGGGCTGCCGCTGCACGCCCAGGTGCTGGTCTACCCGAGCACGGACTGGACCGGGACCGCGCACGACTACCCGTCGGTCGCCGCGAACTCCGGCCAGCCGGGCCTGTCGATCTCCGAATGGAGCGCCGCCCGCCGGTTGAGCGTGCCGCCCGGGCTCGACGCGCGGACCGTGTCACCGGTGAAGTCCGAGAACCTCGCCGGCCTGCCCCCGGCGCTGGTCGTCACCGGCGCGCTGGACGCCGCGGAAGACCACGGCCGCCGGTACGTCGAGCGGCTCCGCGAAGCCGGGACGGACGCGCGCTTGAGCTGTTATGCCCGGGCCATCCACAGTTTCCTGAGCGTGCCCGGCCTGGTCCCGGCCGCCCGGCCCGCGCGCCGCGAGGTGGTCGCGTTCCTGCGGGAACGGCTGCACCCCGCTCGGGAAGCCGCGGGAGTCGTCACGCCAAGGCTTTCAGCTCGGTGACGAAGCCGCTGATCGGCGGAAGTTCGAGAACTCGACGCCGGAAACCCTCCGCGGCCGAGCGGAACGAAGCCTCGTCGAGGACGCGCGAAACCGCGGCGGCCAAGGCTTCCGGCGTGAGTCCGGCGGCGTCGACCTGGAGCCCGGCACCCACTTCGTGCACCCGCAAGGCGTTCGCGGGCTGGTCGGCGAACAACGGCACCGTCACCATCGGCACCCCGGCCGTCAGCGCCTCACGCACACCGCTGAACCCGGCGTGCGTCACGAACACGTCGCACGCGGCGAGCAACGCGCGTTGCGGGACGAACCCCGCCAGCTCGACGTTCGCCGGGCGCGGGCCGGTCCACGACGCCAAGGCCTCGTCGCTGCCCAGCGCGACGACGGCTCGGACCCCGAGTGAACCCAGCGCCGCCACAGTGGTCGACATCAGCTCGGATTCCGGCCCCAGCAAGGAAAGGAGGTTCGAGCCGAAGGCGGCGAGCACCCGCGGGCCGTCCTCGGCCGGAGCCACGGCCGGTTCGGGGACGCGGTGGTACCAGTGTCCCGGCCCGCGCAGCTCCTCGGGGTACCACGGCTCGGGCAGCAGGCCGGCGGTCAGCCGGGCGGCCCTCCCGCCGGGCGGCAGGCCGAGCCGCCCGCGCACGGCGTCCAGCCGGCCGGGAAGATCGGGGACGAGCCGCGTGACCAGCGGCGCGATGTCCACCACCGCGGACGGCACCCCGAGCAGCTCGGCGGCCAGGAGCCCGCCGTACTCGTTGGTCTCGCGCACGATCACGTCCGGGCGCCACGCCGCCTCCACGATGTCCGCGGCCGCCCCCGCGGTCATCGTGTCGTCGAACAGGGGCACCGAAAGCGGCCCGGTGACCTCCGGCCGCCACCGGCGCAGCTTCTCCAGCACCGAAGGCTCCGGCGTCACTTCGCCAGGCGCGCGCAAGGCCGGCAGCACCACGACCGGCACCCCGTGCCGTTCGACGTCGGCCGCGGCCGCCCGGCCGGTGGCGACGGCGACCTCGTGGCCCGCGGCCTGCGCGGCCCGGGCGAGCGGCACCAGCGCGGGCAGGAGGTGGGACCGGATCGGCAACCCCGTCAGCAACACCCGCACAAGCGCCCCCTCGGCTCCGGACCCCAGCCTAGCGGGACACGCGTGACCGATCGGGCGGACTTTCCTGCCCCGTCACAGGTCCAGGACGACGGCGTCGAGCGGCCGGGCGCAGCAGACCAGCGCCTCACCGTCCGCGGGCGGTTCCAGCGGTTCTGGCTCGTAACCGACCACACCGGACAGCACCGGCGTCACGCACGTGTGGCAGACGCCGGTGCGGCACGACCAGCGCGTCGGCACGTCGCACGCCTCGGCGAGCTCCAGCAGGCTGGGGTAACCGTCGTTCCACGGCACCGTGAGCCCGCTGCGCGCGAAGGTGACGGCGGGGCCGGTGCCCGGCGCGCCCGTGGGCGGGTGCGGGGTGGTGCGGACGGCGTCGGTGATGCCCGGGTTGATCGCGGACACACCGCCGAACAGTTCACTGTGGACGTTCGCCGGGTCGAGGCCGAGCTTCACCAGGGCTTCGCGCATCGCGGTCATGAACGCGTCCGGGCCGCACAGGTACGCCGTCGCGTCGAGGGGTAGGTCCAAAGTGGACAGCGTGTCGGCGCTCAGCCGGCCGCGGGTGGCGCCGGGGCCACCGGGCGCCGGGTCTTCGGCGGTGTAGAAGACGTTCTCGTGGCCGTGCGGAAGGCTCTCCAGCAGTTCGTGCGCCTCGGCGGCGAACGCGTGCTCGGCCGCCGAGCGGGTCGTGTGCAGCCACCGGACCTCCCGCTCGGTCCGGTCCGCGGCGAGCGCGTGCAGCATCGCCAGCACCGGCGTGACACCGATGCCCGCGGAGACCAGGAGCACGGGCCGGTCGTCGCCGGTCAGGACGAAGTCGCCCCGCGGCGCGGCCACGTCGACCTCCGCGCCCGCCGTCAGCCGCGTGTGCAGGTAGCCGCTCACCAGCCCGTCGCGCTTCACGCTGATGCGGTACTCCCGGTCGGACGGCGCCGCCGACAGGGAGTAGCTGCGCACCGGCGCCGGGTCGCCGGCCCCGGGGACGCGCAGGGTGAGGTACTGGCCGGGCACGGGCCGGGGGAGTGGCGTGCCGTCGACGGCGGCGAGGTGGATCGAAGCGACGGTGGCGCTTTCGGGCACGATCCGCTCGACGCGCAACGGCCGGAAACCCCGCCACCCGCTCGGCTCCGGCGCGGGCGCCGCCGCCAGCAGGTCGCGGAAGGACCCCTGCCAGCCGGGGCTGAGCGCCGGGATGTCGACGGCCTTGCGCAGGGCCTCGGTGTCCCGCCCGGGCAGGTAGAGCAGCGCGTCGACGTCGGCGACGCTCAGCTCGTGGCGGCCGGTCCGGGTGCGGACGATCTCGTCGCCCGCCTCGACGTGGCCTTCGGTGATGACGCGCAGGTAGAAGCCGGGCCGGTGGTGCGCGACCAGCAGGGACGGCATCCGCGGCTCGCCGAGGCGCATCCCGACGCGGAAGCACGTGACGCGCGGCTGCGTGACCTCGAACTCGGCCTCCCCGATGCGGTACCGGTCGCCGATGTGGACCTCGTCGTCGGGGAGGCCGTCGACGGTGAAGTTCTCGCCGAACTGGCCGTCCTCGAGGTCGTCGCGGCCGAGAAAACGCCGCCAGTGCGCGTAGGACTGGCGCTGGTAGACGAGCACCGCGCGGTTCTCGCCGCCGTGGCCGCCCAGGTCGCCCTGGCCGTCGCCGTCGACGTTGAGCCGCCGGACCATGAGCCGGCCGGGGACGGGGTGCTTGAAGATTCCGGTGTGGACGGTCTTGCCCTGCCAGGGCACGTCCTTCGGCATCCCGACGTTGAGTGAAACCAGGCGCGCCACGGTCGTCTCCTTCAGTCCGCCGCGCCCGGGCGGGAGCGCTGGTAGTGCCGCCGGGCCTTCATGCGGTTGCCGCAGACCGCCATCGAACACCAGCGGGCGCTGTTGGGCTTGCTGTGGTCGATGAGGAACAGCCGGCACTCCGGGTTGGCGCACGGGCGCAGCCGGCCGGGGCTCGCCTTGGTGAGCTCGTCCCACGCGAGCACGGCCCGCGCGGCGGCCGAGCGGCCCGGCGGGACGTCGAGCCGCCACTCGACACCGTCGTCGCCGAACGCGGCCCGGTAGCTCACGTCGTCGACGAACCGGGCGGCCGAAGCGGGCGTGGCCTCGCCGCGCACGATCCGCTGGAGCACGGACCGCGCTTCGAGCAGCGCGCGGTGTTCGTCGTCGGTTGCCGGCTGCCCGTGGGCGGCCAGCCAGTCGTGGCCCGCCGCGGCGCCGGCGAGGTCGTCGCCGGGCACCCCGTCGCGCACCGGGGTGGTGTTCAGCAGGTCGAGCAGCAGTTTCTCGTCCACCATCGTTCTAACCTCCAAACTCACCCTTGACAGGTTACACGACGGGTGGTTGTGTGTCTAACCATCAAACCAAGCGATAAAGGTTAGGAGCGAGACGATGGGACTGGCCTGGCAGCAGGGACCGCTCGCCACCCGGGCGGTGGGGCACTTCCTGGTCGAACAGCCGCTGCCCGAGCGGATGCTGTTCGCCGAGCCGCTGCGGCGGCGGATGCGCGTGCGGTTCGGCGGGGAGTGGATCGCCGACAGCGAAGACGTCGTGCTGCTGCACGAACCCGGCCGGTACCCGGTGGCGTACTTCCCGCTCGCCGACGTCCGCGAAGACGCGCTCGTGGCGGAAGACCGGACGACGACACACCGCGACCTCGGCCCGACCGGGTGGTTCACCGTGCGGGCGGCCGGCGAGCAGGCGCCGCGCGCAGCCTGGCGGCACACCGGCCTGCCCGGCCACGCGGACGTCCTGCGCGACCGCGTCGCCTTCGCCTGGCGGGCGATGGAGGCGTTCTACGAGGAGGACGAGCGGATCGTCGGGCACGCGGCCGACCCGTACCACCGCGTCGACATCCGGCAGACCTCACGCCACCTCGTCGTGCGTGACGGCGACCGCGTGGTCGCCGAGACCCACCGGCCGGTCGTGCTCTACGAGTCCGGCTTCGCGCCGCGCTGGTACGTGCCGCGCGAGGACGTCGACCTCGACGCCCTGACCCCGGTCGACGGCCAGACGTTCTGCCCCTACAAGGGATTGGCCGGGTACTACGACATCGGGTCCGGCAAGCGCGCCGCCTGGTCGTACCCGGAGGCGTGGCCCGAGGTCGAGCGGGTGTCCGGGTTCGTGTCGTTCGAACCGGACGTCGTCGAGGTGACCCTCGACGGCCGGAAGCTCGCTCTCGAACCGGGCCAGACCGTGACGCCGCACGGCATCGACCGCGGCCTGGACCCCGACGAACTGCTCGCCGCGAAAGGGAACTGAGATGACTTCACTGAAGGATCACCGGGTGCTCGTCGTCGGCCGTGGCAGCGGCATCGCCCGGGCGGTGACACTCGCGCTGCGGGAAGCCGGGGCGAAGGTCGTCGTCGCCGGGCGCGACGAAGCGGCACTGGCCCGGGCGTACGACGACCCGGACGTCACCGCGGCGGCCGTCGACCTGACCGACGAAGCCGCCGTCGCGGCCTTGGCCGAGCAGCTCGGCCGGGTCGACCACGTCGTCTCGACCGCGTCGGCCCGGGCCCGCGGCACGGTGGGCGACCTGGACCACGACACGGTGCTCAGGTCGTTCGACGTCAAGGTGCTCGGCCCGCTCCTGCTGGCCAAGCACTTCGCGCCGCGCATGCCGGAAGACGGCTCCTTCGTCTTCTTCTCCGGATCGTCCGCGCGCAAGCCGGCGGTCGGCATGCTCGCCGTCGGCGCCACCAACGCGGCGGTGGACGTGCTCACGCGGGGGCTCGCGGTCGAGCTGGCGCCGATCCGGGTGAACACGATCTCACCCGGCACGATCGACACCGGCGCGTACGACGCCCTCGGGGACGAGAAGAAGGCCGCGTTGTTCGCCACGCGCGCTGCGACCAGCCCCGCGCGCCGTGTCGGGCGCGCCGAAGACATCGCCGAAGCCGTGGTCTTCGCGCTGGGCAGCACCTTCCTGACTGGGGTGTCCCTCGGGGTCGACGGGGGTGAACCCCTTGTCTGAGCTGGAGTTCCGCCTCGAAGTCCTCACCCTTCCGGTGTCCGATGTGGACCGCGCCAAGCGCTTCTATACGGAGCAAGCGGGCTTCACCCTCGACGTCGACTACCAGCCGAACGACGGCTTCCGCGTGGTCCAGCTGACCCCGCCCGGCTCGGCGGCGTCGGTCCAGCTTGGCACCGGGCTGACCGACGCGGCCCCCGGGTCGGCCCGCGCCGGTTACCTCGTGGTGTCCGACATCGAGGCGGCCCACCGCGCGCTGGCCGGCCGCGGGGTGCCGGTCGACGCGCTGCGGCACAAGAAGTCCGTGGACTGGCAAGGGGACTACGCGCCGGGCGTGGACCCGGACCGGAGGGACCACGCGAGCTTCTTCGGCTTCGCCGACCCGGACGGCAACACGTGGGTGGTCCAGGAAAGCGGGCACGCGGACCGGTAGCCGCGTCACGCCGAGGTCCGGCGGGTCAGGCGCGCGCCGGTTCCCGCAGCCGGGCCTCGCGCTTGCCGTCGTGGACCCACCACTTGCGCACCCCCGGCTTGCGGGCCTCGTAAGCCAGCTGCCAGACCGTGCTCCGGCAGACGATCTCCTTCAGCTTCGCGCCCAGGCGGCCGCCGACGTACAGCCCGACCACCCGGTCGTCGCGGTGGGAGAACTGAAAGACGCCGCGCCCGCGGCCCAGGCTCAGGCACTGGCCGGCGAACCCGGCCCCGATCGACGCCGGTTCGGCGCCGGCGATCCGGGCCAGCACGGTCTCGGCGGCCTGCGGGCCGAGCTGCACCGCGGACTGGCAGCCCATCCGGAACGGCAGGTCCGACGGCGACGCCGCGTCGCCGGCCGCGATCACCCGGTCGTCGTCGACGCTGGTCAGCGTCTCGTCGGTGCGCAGGCGACCGGCGAGGTCGGTGCTCAGCCCGCTGCGCGCGGCCAGGTCGGGGACCCCGAACCCGGCGGTCCAGACGGTCACCGGGCTCGCGACCGCGCGGCCGTCGTCGAGCCGCACACCCTCGCGGGTCACGGCCGTCACGGTGGCGTCGCCGAGGACCGTGACGCCGAGCCTGGCCAGCTGGCGAGCCACCGCACGCCGTCCGCGCGGGTGCAGGTACGGGCCCAGCTCCCCGCCGCAGACGAGGGTCACGGCGCGACCGTTCTCGGCGAGCTCGGCGGCGGTCTCGATGCCGGCCGGCCCGGCGCCGACCACCGTCACCGCCGCGCCCGGAGCGGCTTCGAGCGTCGCGTGAAGCCGTTGCGCTTGCTCGAAAGTGGTCAGCGGGTGCGCGAACTCGGCCGCGCCGGGCACGTCCGAGCGGGCGTCGTGGCTGCCCACGGCGTAGATCAGGTAGTCGTAGCCGATCGGGTCGCCGTCGGCGAGGGTCACGGTGCGGGCGGCCGGGTCGATCGCGGTGGCCGTGCCGACGACCAGCCGGACGTCGGCGGCCAGGACGTCCCGGAAGCCGGTGCGCGCGGGGTGGGTGCCGCCGGCGAGCTGGTGCAGGCGGATGCGCTCGACGAAGTCGGGGCGCGGGTTGACCAGGGTGACGCGGACGTCGTCGCGCCGCGTCAGGCGGTTGGCCGCCATCACGCCCGCGTACCCGCCGCCGATCACGACCACTTCGGTGTTCATGGGTGTCTCCTTCGCTCGTCGGCCTCAAGACACCGGCCGGGCGCGGGCTGTGACACCGGCGTGTCGACCACCGTGTGCTCCGGCCGGGGGAGCCGGCCGTGTCAGACTTCGCGGCGATGTACACCCCAGCCGACCTCGCCGACCTGCTCGAATGCGAGCACCGCAGCATCCTGAAGCAGGCGCTGGCCGCGGGCCTGCCGGGCGCGCCCCGGCCCGTTCCCGGGCCCGGCCGGCCGGCTGCCGACCGCCGGAACGCGGCGAAGGCGACCGAGGAGGCCCTGCGCTCCGGCGCGATGGTGATCCACGAGGCCGTCCTGCACGACGGGGAGTTCTCGGGCCACGCGGACCTCCTGGTCCTGGACGGCGAAGGCCGCTACGAGGTCCACGACACCACCCCGGCCCGGTTCGCCGAGCCCGCCGCCGTCGTCCGGCTGACCGCGTTCGCCGACGCGCTGCGCCGCGGCGGGTGGCCCGCCGGCCCGCTCATGCACCTGCGCCTCGGCGACGGCGGGGTCCGCACCCTGCGCGTCGACGACTTCCGGCCGCTGGTCGACCGCCTGCGGACCCGGCTGCACGGCCGCGAACCCCGGCTGCCGGACCGCCTCTGGGCCGACGAACGCCCGGCCTGCGCCGGCTGCGGGTTCGCCCAGCACTGCACGACGGCCCGGGAGGCCGACCGCGACCTTTCGCTCGTGGCCGGGATGCGGACCGACCAGCGCCGCAAGCTCGTCGCCGCCGGGCTCGGCTCGATCGACGCGCTCGCCGCGGCCGGGCCCGCCGACCGCCCGCGCGACCTGTCGGCCACGTCGTACGCGAACCTGCGCGCCCAGGCCGCGCTCCAGGTCCGGCAGGACACCACCGGCGACATCTCGTACGAGATCGTCGCCCCCGAGGCCCTCGCCGAACTGCCCGCGCCGGCCGAGGGGGACGTCTTCCTCGACCTCGCGGGTGATCCGCACGCGCTGGCGGGCGAAGGGCTGGAGTACCTCTTCGGCGCGGTCACCACCGACGGCGACCGGCGGTTCACGCCGTTCTGGGCGCACAGCCGCGCCCAGGAGAAGCGGGCGTTCGAGGAGTTCGTCGACTTCGCCACGGCCCGCGTCACCGAACACCCCGGTTCGCACGTCTACCACTACGCGCCCTACGAGGTCACCGCGATCAAGCGGCTCGCGGCGGTGCACGGGACGCGTGAGGAGGAGGTCGACCAGCTGCTGCGCGGCGGCGCCGTCGTGGACCTGCACACCGTGGTGCGCAAGGCGTTGCGGGTGTCGCAGCGGTCGTACTCGATCCGGTACCTCGAAGCGCTCTACCTGCCCGGTGCGCGGGAAGGCGGCAAGACCGCGCTCTCGGACGTCGACGCCTACGAGGAGTACCTGACGCTGTCCGGGCAGCCGGAACGCGCCGAGGAGGCCCTGCGCGGGATCGCGGAGAACACCGAGTACGACTGCGTCTCCGCCCTGCGCCTGTTCGAGTTCCTCCATCAGGTCCGCGCGGACGCCGGCATCGAACTCCCGGAACCGGTCGAAGAGTCCGCCGAAGACGCGCTGATCCGCCAGACCGAGGAGGACCTCGCCGCCGAGCGGCGCGCCGAACGCGCGGCGGCGCTGGCCGCGCTCGTCGACCCGCTGCTCGACGGGCTGCCGGACGACCCGGGCGCCTTCACCGCCGACGAGCGGGCCCGCGCGCTGCTCGCGGCGTCCGTCGGCTACCACCGCCGGGAGACCAACCCCGCGTGGTGGGAGTACTTCCGGCAGCTGGCCGCCCCGCTGGGCGACCTCGAGGTCGACACCGCCTGCACCGTGCCGGTCTCCCTGGAGGCGGGGGAGTGGGTGCCGCCGGCCGGGCGCGTCCGCAACGCCAAGCGGACCCTCCAGCTCGCGTGCGACCCCGACCGGCCGCACCCCTTCGCCCCCGGTGACGACGTCCGGCTGCGCTACGGCGACACCGCCCGCGACGCCAAGGTCGTCGCCGCGTCGGCCGTGGAGCTGACGCTGGAGGAGAGCTGCCCGCCGGACGCGACGACCACGGACCGGCCGTCCGCGGTGCTGCCGGGCAGCCCGGTGCGGCCCTCGCCCAAGGACGAGGCGGTCGCCGACCTCGCCCGGCTCGTCGTCGACGCGCTGCCGGTGCTGCCGGACCACCCCGGGGTCGACCTGCTGCGCCGGACACCGCCGCGGCTGCGCGGGGGAGCCCCGCTGCCGGAGCCGGGGGACGACCTGGTCGCCACCGTGATCGAGGCCGTCGACGCGCTCGACGGGTCGGCGCTCGCGGTGCAGGGGCCGCCGGGGGCGGGCAAGACCTACCTCGCCGGGAAGCTGATCGCCCACCTCGTGCGCGCCGGGCGGACCGTCGCGGTCACCTCCACCAGCCACAAGGCCGTGGAGAACGTGCTCAGCGCGGCCAAGAAGACCGCGCCGGGCCTGCCGTGCGCGAAGCGGGCGAAGCGGACGCCGGACCCGGCGGCGCCGTGGGAGCAGCCGAAGAGCAACCCCGCGCTGGTGAAGTGGCGCGAGGAGAACAACACCGGGCACCTGGTCGGCGGCACGGCGTGGACGTTCGCCAACGCGGCGATCCGCGAAGAGCCCTTCGACCTGCTGATCATCGACGAAGCCGGCCAGTTCGCCCTCGCCGACGCGCTCGCCGTGTCGATGTGCGCGAAGAACGTCCTGCTGCTGGGCGACCCGCAGCAGCTGCCCCAGGTCGTGCAGGGCACGCACCCGGCGGGCGCGGAGGCGTCGGCGCTCGGGCACCTCATCGGCGAGGCCGACATCATGCCGCCCGCGCTGGGGTACTTCCTCGACGAGACCCGGCGCATGCACCCGGCCGTGTGCGAGCCGGTGTCGAACCTGTCCTACGCCGGTCGCCTGCACGCCCACCCGTCGGCGGCCGAGCGCGCCCTCGGCGGGATCGAGGCGGGGCTGTACCTCACCGAGGTCGACCACCACGGCAACACGACCCGCTCGGTGGAGGAAGCGGCCGCCGTCGTGGACGTCGTGACGCGGCTGCACGGCCGGCCGTGGACCGACCGCGGCGAGACCCGGCCGCTCGGCGACGCCGACATCGTCGTCGTCGCGCCCTTCAACCTGCAGGCCCGGACGGTGACGCGCGCCCTGGCCGACGCCGGGTTCCCCGGTGTCCGGGTCGGCACGGTCGACCGGTTCCAGGGCCAGGAGGCGCCGGTCGTGCTCACCACGATGACGTCGTCGTCGGCGGTCGACCTGCCCCGCGGACTCGACTTCCTGCTTTCGCGCAACCGGCTCAATGTCGCGCTTTCGCGGGCGCAGGCACTGGCGGTGCTGGTGTGCTCACCGCGGCTCGTCGAGGCCGACATCCGGACCGTGGAGCAGATGCGCCTGGTCGCGGGCATGATCGGCCTGATGTCCGCAGCCGCACCGTGGCCGCTCGGCTGACTTCGTCCACTGCAGCGCGGCGTGCCACGCGGCGATCAGCGCTTCGTCGTCGGCGTACGTCGGCGCCGTGCCGACCGGCACCCAGGCCTGCTCGACCGCCGTGCCGTCCTCGACGCGCAGCACCGTCACCCCGGCGTACTCCACCACCTCACGCGCGTGCCCGGCCGGCACCGAGACCGCGCGGATGCCCAGCCGCAGCCGCACTTCCCGTTCACCCATCGACCACGCTTCCCGTCTGGTTCGACGATGGTGTCGCGCACCGGCCGTGATCCGTAACAGGATGGGGGATGGGTGTGCGCCGAGCGGCACCGGAGCGCCGGTCGGCGGTGGTTTTCGCCGGTGACCGGTTGATCGCCGGCGGACCGGGCACTCTCCGTCGGACGGAGGGAGCGGGCATGACGGGTGCGTCCGAGGTGGTCGTCGTGGGTGGCGGCCTGGCGGGGCTGAGCGCGGCGGTGACCCTGCACCGGGCCGGAGTGCGGGCCACGGTGCTTGAGGCGGGGGACGACGTCGGCGGCCGGGTCCGCACCGACGTCGTCGACGGGTTCCGGCTCGACCGCGGGTTCCAGGTGCTGCTGCCCGCCTACCCGGCGCTGCGGCGGCTGGCCGACGTCGCGGCGCTGCGGCCGCGCCCGTTCACCCGCGGCACGATCGCGATGACGCCGAGCGGACGGCGTCTGCTGGCCGGGCCGGGGCACGGGGTGTCCGCGCTGCGCGGGGTCGCCGGGTTCGCCGCGAGGCACCCCGGCGACAGCGTGCGGCTGGCGGTGCTGGCCGCCCGGGACGTGCTGAAGGTCGCCGGGGACGACGGCGGCCGCAGCACCGCCGAGGAGCTGCGGAGCCTGTCACCGGACACGGTCGAGCAGGTGCTGCGGCCGTTCCTCGCCGGGGTCTTCCTCGATCCGGCGCTGGACACCTCCGCGCGGATGTTCCACCTGATCTGGCGCAGCTTCCTGCGCGGGGGCGGGGTGCTGCCGACGGACGGCATGCAGGCGCTGCCGCGGCAGCTGGCGGCGATGCTGCCGACGGACGTGGTCCGCACCGGTGTCGAGGTCACCGAAGTCACCGCGGACGGCGTGCGCACGAGCGCGGGTGAGCTGCCCGCGCGGGCGGTCGTCGTGGCGACGGAAGGCGACACCGCGGCGCGGCTGCTGCCCGGGGTCGAGGCGCCCGGCTGGCACGCCGTGACGACGTTCTACTACTCCGCCGCGGAATCGCCGCTGCGGTCGCCGACCCTGCTCGTCGACGGGCTCGACGAGCTGCTGATCAACACCGCGGTGCTCAGCGAAGTGGCTCCCGGGTACGCCCCGGCGGGGTCGGCGCTGATCACGGCGTCGGTGCCCGGCCACGCCGACGCGGGCCTGGAGCCGCGGGTGCGGGCGCGGCTGGCGCACCTCTACGGCGTCGACACGCGCGACTGGGGACTGGTCGGCACTTACGCAATACCCCGGGCCCTGCCGGTGTTCGGGCCGGGCGCGCCGGTGCGGCGGCCGGTGCGGGTGGCGCCGGGCCGGTACGTCTGCGGTGACCACCGGGACACGCCGTCGGTGCAGGGCGCGCTGGTGTCGGGCCGGCGCGCGGCCACGGCGTTGCTGGCCGACCTGGACACTCTCCGGCCGCGGGGGTCGTAAGGCGCGTGCGCCTCGCTCGCCGTGCCGCCGCAGTAGCCTGGCCCGATGGCCGTCGCCGTGCAGGTGCTGCTGGTGATCCTGGTGGTCGTCGTGGTGGTGCTCGCGCTCTTCTGGGCGTTCCAGCGGCGGCTGATCTACCTGCCGGACACCACACCGCCGCCTGCCGCCGCGAAGGCGCTGCCCGGTGCCGAAGACGTCCGCCTGCACACAGCCGACGGCCTGGAGCTGGGCGCCTGGTTCGTCCACCCGCCGGGCCGGGACCCGGCCGCGACCGTGCTGGTGGCCAACGGCAACGGCGGCAATCGGGCCGGGCGCGCCTCGCTGGCCGCGAAGCTCGCCGACGCGGGATTGGCCGTGCTGCTGTTCGACTACCGCGGCTACGGCGGCAACCCGGGTGACCCGAGCGAAGCCGGCCTGGCGCTCGACGCCCGCGCGGCCCACCGCTTCCTGGTCGAGGACCGGCGGGTGTCGCGCGAACGGCTCGTCTTCTACGGCGAGAGCCTGGGCTGCGCCGTGGTCACGGAGCTGGCGCGCGAGTTCCCGCCGGCCGGACTGGTCCTGCGCTCACCGTTCGCCGACCTGGCCGCGGTGGGCGCCGAGGCCTACCCGTTCCTGCCCGTGCGGCTGCTGCTGCGCGACCGGTTCCCGGTCCGGGACACGGTCGCGGGCCTGCGGGTGCCGACGGTGGTCGTCCTCGGCGACCGCGACTCGCTCGTCGCGCCCGCCCAGAGCCGGGAGGTGGCCGCCGCGGCGTCCGCCCGGCTGGTCGAGGTGCCCGGCGCCGACCACAACGACCCGGTGCTGGTCGAAGGTCCGCAGGTGGTCGACGCCGTGACGTCGCTCGTGGAGCGCGGCTATCCCCGGAAGTGACGTTTGCCCGTCCGGGACCCGGGAATCTTTTGGGCATGGCTGATGCGGGAATCACCGAAATGACGGGCCGGGCCGGGACGATCGCGGCGTTGCGGCGAGTGCTTTTGGCGTTCGGGGTCGGCGGCGCCCTCGGGTGTCTCGCGTGGATGGCGCTCTGGCTGGCGATCCACCTCTAGGAACGCAGGCGGGGCAGGACGGCCAGCCAGCCCAGCGCGTCGTCGACGCTGCGGTGGACCGGCAGAGTCCGTTCGAGCCCGAGCACGGCGAGCGGCCGGAGCACCGCGCGGTGCGCCGCGACGATCGCGAACGGCACCCCGCTGACGTGCGCTTCCGACGCGGCGACCAGCAGCTCGGTGACGCCCCGGGCACTGCAGAAGGTCACGCCCGAGAGGTCGAGGAGCAGCGCTCGCGGCGCCAGTCCGGTCTCTTCGGCCAGGCAGGTTCTCAGGCGGGCGACGGCGGCCAGGTCGATTTCTCCCCGGGCGGTCACGGTGGTGGTCTCCGCGGTGGCGGTCACGCGCAGCGCGAGCGCGGCGGGAACGTCCACCCGGGAGTGCGGAGCGGTGAGCTGGTCGAGCACGCAGGCCTCCTCGAGGCGAGGTAAGGCCGGGAAGCCGGCACAACGGGTGCCCGTCTCCCGGAGCCCCGCGGACGACGCGCGCGGGGAACGGGCGGCTACCGGTTGAACCGCGATTCCCTCAGCCTACGCCTTGGTCGACGGTTGCCTTCTCTCCGGCGTCAACGATTTACCTTTGGTTCGGGCTGCGCCGCGGCTGAGCCGGCGCTCTGGTGCGCCACCGGCGGGTGCGGTAGAACCGGAAGCGTGGCCGAGCGCGCGCGGCGCCCCGACCCGCACGTCATCGTCGAGCGGGACGTGCTGGTGCGGTACCTCGACGCCTGGACCGCGACCGTCCTGCGCTCGCAGCGCGGCGGCACCTACGTCGAATGCGGCGGCTTCGCGGCCGACGCGTTCCGGGTGTTCGGCGAGTTCACCGACCGCCTCGGTGACCACCACCTGGAAGCCGTCCTCGTCGGCCAGGAGGCGCCGGCCGCGCCCGCCGGGTTGAGCGTCCGGACGGTCGCCGCGCTCGACGACGTCGAAGTCGCCGGGCCGATGCTCGCGCACCTGTCCGGCGCCGGGTGGCCACCGGCGCTCCTGCGCGGCAAGGCGCACGAGGTCGTGCTGACGACGGCCGAGGCGGGGGAGGAGCACCGTGACCGGCTGCGGGCGGCCGGGCTCGGGTGCGCGGTGGTGGTGGAGCTGGTGGCCGGCGACGGCGGCGCGCACGTGCTCGTGTTCGCCACGGCGGACAGCAAGCACCTCGCGACCTTCAAGAATGAGCTGTGGGCCGTCGACGAGTTCGCCGGCATCCGCTACCGCGACCCGCGCGACACCGAGCACACCCTGGTGGACATCTCGCTGACCCCGCAGCTGCTCCCGCTGCGCCGCGCCCTGCTGTCCGAAGTGGACCGCCGGGTCCGGTGCACCGTCGCGGAGCTGCAGCGGTTCACCTTGCTGGAGAGGATCTACCGCGCCGAGGACACCGCCGGCGCGCTGACCGCCGCGGTGGCGGCCGGGGAGGTCGCGCGGGAGCCGGAGAAGGGCCGGTTGACCGCCCGCACCGTCCTCAGCCGGTGACGGCGAAGAAGTCCCCGAGCGCGGCGGCCACCCGTTCGGGTTGTTCCTCCGGCAGGTAGTGGTCACTCGGCAGCGCGTGCCCGCGGACGTCGGCCGCGTACTCCCGCCACACGTCCAGGACGTCGTAGCTCCGGCCGACGAAGCTGTGTTCTCCCCACAGCGCGAGCAGCGGCATCGGGATCCGGCGCCCGGCGTCGGCGCGGTCGTGCTCGAGGTCGACGCCGGCGGCTGCGCGGTAGTCCGCACAGGACGCCGCGATCGCGGCCGGGTCCGCGAAGCACCGGACGTACTCCCGGACCGCGGCCGGGTCGAAGGGCGTGCCGCCGTGGTGGCGGGCGGTCATCCGCGCGGTGACCCAGAACTCCGGGTCGGCGCCGATCAGGTGTTCCGGGATCCCGTGGCCCGCGGCGAGGAAGAACCAGTGGAAGTACCCGAGCCCGAACGCGGTGTCGGCGTGCTCGAAGGCGTGCCGGGTCGGGACGATGTCCAGCACGGCCAGCGCCGACACCGCGTCCGGCGCGTCGAGGGCGAGCCGGTGCCCGACGCGGCCGCCGCGGTCGTGGCCCGCGACGCCGAAGCGCCCGAACCCCAGCGCGTTCATCACCAGGAGCTGGTCGCGGGCCATCGCCCGCTTGGCGTATTCGGCGTCACCCGGGGTCGGCGGCGGCTTCGCGCTGTCGCCGTACCCACGCAGGTCGGCGAGCACCACGGTGTGCGTCGCGGCCAGCAGCGGGGCGACGTGGTGCCAGATGAGGTGCGTCTGCGGATACCCGTGCAGCAGCAGGAGCGGCGGCCCGGCGCCGCCGACGGCGCAGTGGATCCGCACGCCGTCGGCGTCGACCTGGTGGGTGGTGAAGGAGGCGGGCAGCGGGACACTCATGGACGGGCTCCGGTTTTCAGGCGGCGGTGAAGTCCAGGACGGCTCGGGTGAAGGTCTCGGTGGTCGCCGTGCCGCCGAGGTCGGGGGTGCGCACCGGCGTCTTCGCGAGGACGTCGGTGATGGCCCGCTCGACCTCGGCGGCGGCCTCGCCGTGGCCGAGGTGCTCCAGCAGCAGCGCCGCGGTCCAGATGGCGCCGAGGGGGTTGGCGATCCCGCGGCCCGCGATGTCCGGCGCGGAGCCGTGCACCGGCTCGAACATCGACGGGAACTCGCGCTCGGGGTTGATGTTCGCCGCCGGCGCCAGGCCGATACCGCCCGCGACGGCGGCGGTCAGGTCGCTGAGGATGTCGCCGAAGAGGTTGGACGCGACCAGGACGTCGAAGCGCCCGGGGTCGAGGACCAGCTTGGCGCACAAGGCGTCGATGTGCTCGGAGTCCCACGTGACGTCCGGGTGGGCGCGGGCGGTCTCGGCGACGAGCTCGTCCCAGAACGGCATGGTGTGCACGATGCCGTTCGACTTGGTCGCCGACGTCAGCCGCCCCCGGCGCGCACCGGCGAGCCGGAAGGCGAAATCGGCGACGCGGGTCGTGCCGGCCCGGGTGAACACGGCTTCCTGCACGGCCATCTCGTCCGGGAAGCCCCGGCCGAGCCGGCCGCCGATCTCGCTGTACTCGCCTTCGACGTTCTCCCGCACGACCACGAGGTCGACCTCGCCGGGCCGGGCCCGCCGCACCGGGCTCTCGAGCCCCTCGAAGACCTTCACCGGCCGCAGGTTGACGTACTGGCGGAAGCCGCGGCGGATCGGGATCAGCAGGCCCCACAGGGAGACGTGGTCGGGCACCGCCGGGTCGCCGACGGCGCCGAGGAAGATCGCGTCGTGGTGGCGGATCCGGTCGAGCCCGTCGGCGGGCATCATCGCCCCGGCTTCGAGGTGGCGCCGGCACGACCAGTCGAACTCGTCGTAGGTGAACGTGACGCCGTGCCGCTTGCCGACGACGTCGAGCACCCGGCAGGCGGCGGGCGTGACCTCCGGGCCGATGCCGTCCCCGGGGATGAGCGCGATGCGGTGGGTGACCATGCCGCTGATCGCATCACCCCGGCACCGCCCGCGTCCAAGACCGGGTTCCACCCGGCGTTATCGGCCCGGCTTATAAGCGACCGCGAGGAACGCGCTCGCCGCCGGGCTCAGCTCGCCGGTCCGGCTGACCAGGGCGAGGTGGAGGTGGCGTGCCGGTTCGAGGTCGAGGACCAGGGCACCCGCCTGGCGCGCCAGCGGCGCCCAGGAGTCGGCGAGCACCGCGACCCCGACGCCGCCCAGCACGAGCGGCAGGACGGCCTCGCGGTGCTCGGTCTCGACGACCTCGGTCAGCTCCACGCCGGCGGCGCGGATCTCGTCGACGAAGCGCCGCATCCCGGTGCCCGGCTGGCCGACGATCAGCCGCTGCCCGGTGAGATCTTCGTGGCGCACCAAGGTTTCCGGCGCGAACGGCCCGTCGGCGGGGGCGACGAGCACGAAGCGCTGCCGGCCGAGCGGCCGCAGCTCGACCCCCGCGGCGGCGGGCGGGTCGGCGGCGGCCAGCAGTCCCAGCTCGGTCTGTCCACTTCGGACCTGGTGGACGACTTCGGCCGCGGTGAACGCGGCCCGCACGGCCACGGACAGGCCGGGGTGCTCGTCGGTCACGGCCTTGATCATCCGGGCCAGCGGCTCGACGGCCTGCGACGGCATCGCCGCGATCTCCACCCGGCCGACCCGCAGGCCGGCCACGGATTCGACGCTCGACCGGGCCGTCGCCAGGCCGCGGACGACCTGGCGCGCGGGCTCGATCAGCGCCGTGCCGGCGTCGGTGAGCACGAGCCGGCGTCCGACGCGGTGGAACAGCTCGAGCCCGAGGTCGCGTTCGAGCGCGCGGACGGCCTGGGACAACGACGGCTGCGCGACGTACAGCGCCGCGGCGGCCTTGTTCGCGCTGCCGTGGTCGACCACCGCGAGGAAGTAGCGCAGCTGCCGGGCGTCCATGGTGGTCAGTCTCGCAGAGGAACCGCCGGTGATCCTTCCGAAGGAGCCCATCGGTGGATGGTGAACCGGCTGCCGTCCCGGCGGACCTCGGCCGCGCCGGGACCCGCGAAGTGCGCCGGCACGACGAGCTCTCCGGTGTCCGCCGCGCGTTCCAGGACGCTTCGCCGGGTTTCCGCGGCCTGGCGCGGGTCTTCGCAGAAGCAGCTGCTGTGCTCCGGCGCGAGGATCTGCACCGGGCTGTGCAGCAGGTCGCCGACGAACACCGCGCGGCCGGAACCGGAGGCCAGGCGCAGCACCGACGAGCCGGGCGTGTGGCCGGGCGCGGCCGCGAGCGTGAGGTTGCCGTCGATGCGGTGGCTGCCTTCCCACAGCACGGCCCGGCCGAGCACCGGCGCGACGCTGTCGGCGTAGACGAGCAGGCTGCCGTCCCGGCGCAGCCGCTCGCGTTCGTCGCGGGGCGCGGGCCGGCGGTGGGCGTTGCGGGGGTCGAAGTAGACCTGGTCGGCGCGGGGGATGAGGTAGGTGGCGTTCGGGAAGGCCGGCACCCAGTCGCCGTTGCGGCGCTCGGTGTTCCAGCCGACATGGTCGTAGTGGATGTGGGTGTTCACCACGACGTCGACGTCCTCCGGGCGGACGCCGGCGGCGGCGAGCCGGTCGAGGAACGGCGTCGCCAGGTGGTCGAACAGGGGGATCTGCGGCCGGTCGCGGTCGTTGCCGACACCGGTGTCGACGAGCACGACCCGGCCTTCGCTGCGGAGCACCCAGGTCTGCACCGCGCCGCGGTAACCGCCGGTGGCGGGGTTCCAGTGGTCGGGCGCGAGCCAGCCCGCGTTGTCCTGCCAGAGTCCGTCCGGGCTGCCCGCGACGATGGTCCGCGCCGGGGCGATCTCGCCCTGCCACTCGAGGACCTTCAGGACTTCGACTTCACCGATGTGCATGACTCCACGCTGCCATGACGCAATGAGCGTTCCCATGCTCTATTTGCTCGCTCTGATACGTGAACGTCTCACAGTTACGATGACGGCGTGGACCTCCTGAGCGACGCGATCGCCGCGGTGCGGATCGGGCAGCCGACGTCGAACCGGCTGCGCGCCGGCGACGGCTGGTGCTACCGCTTCGCGCCGTACGAGGGGGCGGGCTTCCACGTGCTGCTGCGCGGCAGCGGCTGGCTGGTGCCGGACGGCGGCGAGCCGGTGCCGCTCGGCCCGGGCGACGCGGTCCTCGTCCCGCACGGCGGCGCGCACACGCTGTCCGCCACCCCGGACACGGCCGGCGCGGTCCCGTTCGAGACGGCGGTCCCGGAGCCGGGCGGCCGCACGGAGTTCCTGTGCGGCAAGTACCGGCTGGACCACGCCCGGCGGCACCCGCTGCTGGCGACGCTGCCCGAGGTCGTCCACCTGCCCGCCCGCGTCGGCGGCCACCCCGAGCTCCGCGCGGCGATCGACCTGCTCGGCGCGGAGGTGACCGACCGGCGGCCGGGCCACACGACGGTGCTGACGGGGTTGCTGGACCTGCTGCTGGTGTACCTGATCCGGGCGTGGCTCGACGGCAACCCGGCGGCGGGCTGGCCCCAGGCGTTGCGCGACCGCGAAGTCGCGGCGGCACTGGAGGAGCTGCACACGAACCCGGCGGCCCCGTGGCGCGTCGAGGACCTGGCGGCCCGGGTCGGCCTTTCCCGCGCGACGCTGGCCCGCCGCTTCACGGCGTTGACGGGCCGGCCACCGATGACTTACCTGACCTGGTGGCGGCTGACGACGGCGGCGCGGCTGGTGCGGGAGACGGACCTGCCACTGCCGTCGATCGCCGCGAAAGTCGGGTATGCGTCGCCTTTTGCGCTGTCGCACGCCTTCAAGCGGCAGTTCGGCGTCGCGCCGGGCGCCTACCGCACGGCTCGCTAGTCAGCCGATCTGCTCGCGGATCCAGTCCGCCACGACGTCGACCCTCGCGATCGTCTCCGGACCCGGCTGGGGGCACGGCGGCCCGGTGTTCACGATCGCCACCAGGGTGCCCGTCCGGTCGTCGTCGTCCGAGACGAAGAACGGGCCGCCCGAATCCTCCGGGCAGGGGCCGTTGTCGACCGTGCGGGTGCCGATCGGCTGCGCCTCCAACGTTGTCCGGTCGATGCCCGACACCCGGAAGTGCCCGCGTTTGAGGTGGTCGGACGGGCCGAGCACGGTCGCCGAGTGGGAACCCCAGCCCGCGAACTGCAGCTCCTCGCCGACCGCGGGGCGCTGCTCCGCCAGCGTCACCGGGGTGATGCCCTCGACCGGCGCGCTGAGCTTCGCCACCGCCAGGTCGTTGAGCGGTGACTGCCGGACGTCGACGACCTCCGCCGTGTGGCCGCCCGGGTCGCTGTCCTTGAGCCGGCCGACCGTCACCGTCATCGTGTAGCGCGGCCGGCCGCCGATGCGGGCGTCCTTCAGGTCGTGGAAGCAGTGCCCGGCCGTGACCACCCACTGCGGCGCCACCAGCGCTCCGCTGCACGCGCCGTCGCGGACGCCGCCGCCCGGGACCGGGATGTCCGCCGACGTCAGCTTGGCGTTGAACGGCAGCACCGGCGCGGGGGGAGCGGACGTCGCCTCGGGATCCGGCAGGCTGTGTGCGTGGGGTGACGCCGCCAAAGCGGGCAGCGGGGGCGCCGCGGCCAAAGCCGTGTGCGCGAACGCGACGCCGGCCCCCGCCAGCACCGCGACCGCGGTGACCCCCGGCCGGAACAGCCGTCGTCGATCCGAAGTTCGCCTCACACCTCGAATACACGTGCGGGACGCCGGTTTGGTTGAGTGGACCGCGTTTGCCCCGCTCAGGCTGTGTGACGCAGACCTCACCGCCGCCGGCGGGCCGGTTTTGCGGCAATCGCCGGCCACAGCACCGAGACGACCGCCTCGGGGATCCCGTCCGTCGGCTCGCCGCGGTGGAAGGCGGCGAAGTAGCTGCCGAAGCACATCGTCGCGATCGTGTGCTTGTCGACGCCGTCCTGGACCGCGCCGCTTTCCTGCAGCTGCGTCAGCACGTTCTCGACCAGCGTGACCCGCGGTTCGACGGCGTGCTCGCGGAGGATGCCGAGCAGCTCCGGGGTGCGGATCGCCTCGCCGGCGAAGTTGCCCATGAGCACCATCGCGTCCGGGTTGAAGTACGCGGGGTCCAGCCGGCGCACGGCCTCGGTGAACGCCTCCCGCGGCTCCAGCCACGCCAGGTCCACCGTGTACAGGCCCCGCTGCCGGCGGAAACCGTAGTCCAGCGCGTCGACAACCAGCTCGAACTTCGTCGCCCACCGGCGGTAGAGCGTCGGGCGGCTGACCTTCGCGTCCGCCGCGATGTCGCCGATGGTCATCAGCGAATACCCGTCGCGGACCAGCCGGTCCCGGGTGGCCAGGATGATCGCCTCGTCGAGCGCCGCGTCCCGGGGACGGCCGCCGGGGCGCGGCCCGGCTTCCTCGGTTGCTTCCGCCATGGCCCGACCCTAGCCGATCCGTTACGAGCAGTGGTCGTTACGCAACGACGATCGCCGAGCCCCGCGACGTCCTCGACTACTTCAGCGTCACGGCCGCCAGCTGCTCGGTGATCTCCGCCAGCAGCTCGGTCGCGGCGGTGCCGAGCGCGGCCAGGTCGGCCAGGGTCACGTGGGTCTCCGGCGCGGCGGGCGCGGTCATGTCAGCTCCTCGAGGGCGGCGTGGCGGGCGATGACGGCTTCGGCGAACGCGGCGTGCACGCGGAGGTACTCGTCGACGCCGACCGCCGTGTCCGCCCACTGGTGCCAGCGGACGTGGGCTTCGGCGACGTCGAGCTTCGCGGCCGCGGCCACCGCCGCGGCGCTCGTGCCGGCGAGAATCGCGTGGTGCATCAGCGACGGCGACGAGCGCTTCGCGAGCTCGGCCAGCGCCGCGAGGCGGGCGAGCTCGGCGAGCGCGTCGGTGCGGCGCGGGCGCGGGACCGGGCCGGTGCTCTCCAAGTCCGTGAGGACGCTGGTCATCGAACGACTCCTGGTCGGAAGCAGCTGAGAGAACCCTGGACGTCCGACGTTTACCCCTTGCGATCTCGGGTAAACCCGGTGGCTCGTGATCTCCGTCTCACCGGATCGGTGGCAGAATCCGGGCCCTGATGACGGACGACACGCTCGCGGCGCACGCTCGCGCCCTCCTCGCGGCCAACCGCTACCTGACCTTGGGCACGACCGACCCCGACGGCGGCCCGTGGACGTCTCCGGTGTACTTCGCCCCGGCCGACGACCGGACCTTCGTGTGGGTTTCGGAGTCCGATGCCCGCCACTCCCGCAACCTCGCGCAGCGTCCGCGGGTGAGCCTGGTCGTCTTCGACTCGACGGTCGCGCCGTACCACGGCCGGGCCGTGTACGCGGTGGGTGAAGCCCGGGAGGCGGCGGACGCCGAGCTCGACCGCTTGCTCGGGTGCTACCCCCGGCGTGACGACGACGGCGCGTCGGAGCTGGCCCGGGACGACGTCACCGGGTCGTCGCCGTACCGGCTCTACGTGGCGACGCCGACGGAGTCGTGGGTGCTGTGCCCGCGTGCTCCCGGGCAGCCGTGCGCGCTGCACGGCCTGGCGAAGGACCACCGGGCCCGGCTGTAGCGGGAGCGTCGCGACACGGCCGGGTGGCTATTCTTGATTCATTCCAGAAAATGCGGCAGACTCGCCCTTGTGCCCACGACCACGGAGTTCGAGCGGATGCTGCGCGAGGTGTCCCTGCGCGTCACGCGTCCACGGCTGGCGGTGCTGTCCGTGGTGCACGGGCACCCGCACGCCGACACCGACTCGATCATCGGGGCCGTGCGCGAAGGTCTCGGGGAAGTGTCCCACCAGGCCGTCTACGACGTCCTGCGGGCACTCACCGGAGCGGGGCTGCTGCGGCGCATCCAGCCGCCCGGCTCCGTCGCCCGGTACGAGGCCCGCGTGGGGGACAACCACCACCACGTCGTGTGCCGGTCCTGCGGGGCCATCGCCGACGTCGACTGCGCCGTCGGCCACGCGCCTTGCCTGACCGCGTCGGACGCCCACGGCTTCGTGATCGACGAAGCCGAGGTCGTCTACCGGGGCCTGTGCCCCGACTGCTCCACCGCGCCGAGTTCCTGAACGTTGTTCCCGTCCCGGAAGGATTCCTGTGTCTGACAGTGCTGACGCCAAGGTTGGCGAGCTGAACGAAGAGGCCGCCGGCGGCTGCCCGGTTTCGGCCGGGCGTCGCAACCACCCGACCGAAGGCGCGGACAACCGCGACTGGTGGCCGAACCAGCTCAACCTGAAGATCCTGCGCAAGCACCCCGCCGTCGCGAACCCGATGGGCGAGGACTTCGACTACGCCGCCGCGTTCGAGACCGTCGACCTCGACGAGCTGGCGCGCGACGTCGACGCGGTGCTGACCACCTCGAAGGAGTGGTGGCCCGCCGACTTCGGGCACTACGGGCCGTTCATGATCCGCATGGCGTGGCACAGCGCCGGCACCTACCGCATCGACGACGGCCGCGGGGGAGCGGGCGCCGGCATGCAGCGCTTCGCGCCGCTGAACAGCTGGCCGGACAACGGGAACCTCGACAAGGCACGCCGGCTGCTCTGGCCCGTCAAGAAGAAGTGGGGCCAGAAGGTCTCCTGGGCCGACCTGATGATCTTCACGGGCAACCGCGCCCTGGAGACCATGGGCTTCAAGACCTTCGGCTTCGCCGGCGGCCGCGCCGACGTGTGGGAGCCGGACGAGGACGTGTACTGGGGCCCGGAGCGCACCTGGCTGGGCGACGAGCGCTACACCGGTGACCGCGACCTGGAGAACCCGCTCGCCGCGGTCCAGATGGGCCTCATCTACGTCAACCCCGAAGGCCCGAACGGCAACCCGGACCCGCTGGCCGCGGCCCGCGACATCCGCGAGACGTTCGGCCGGATGGCGATGAACGACGAGGAGACCGTCGCCCTCATCGCCGGTGGCCACACCTTCGGCAAGACCCACGGCGCGGCCGACCCCGACCAGTACGTCGGCGCCGAGCCCGAGGGCGCGGGCATCGAAGAGCAGGGCCTCGGCTGGAAGAACACCTTCAACAGCGGCAAGGGCCGGGACGCGATCACGAGCGGTCTCGAGGTCACCTGGACCTCCACGCCGACGCAGTGGAGCAACCAGTTCTTCGACAACCTGTTCGGCTACGAGTGGGAGCTGTCGAAGAGCCCGGCCGGCGCCCACCAGTGGGTGGCGAAGGACGCCGAGGACACCATCCCCGGCCCGGAGGCCGGCGACCCGGCCCGCAAGCCGACGATGCTGACCACCGACCTGTCGCTGCGCGTCGACCCGGTCTACGAGCAGATCTCCAAGCGCTTCCACGAGAACCCGGACCAGTTCGCCGACGCGTTCGCCCGCGCCTGGTACAAGCTGACCCACCGCGACATGGGCCCGATCCAGCGTTACCTCGGCCCGCTGGTGCCGGCCGAAGAACTGATCTGGCAGGACCGCGTCCCCGCCGTCGACCACGAACTGGTCTCCGACGCCGACGTCGCGGACCTCAAGGCGAAGCTGCTGGACTCGGGCCTGACCGTCGGCCAGCTCGTCTCGACCGCGTGGGCGTCGGCCTCGACGTTCCGCGGCAGTGACAAGCGCGGTGGCGCGAACGGCGCCCGCATCCGCCTCGAGCCGCAGCGCGGCTGGGAGGTCAACGAGCCCGACCAGCTCGCGCAGGTCCTGCACACGCTGGAAGGCGTCCAGGAGTCCTTCAACTCCGCCCAGTCCGGCGGCAAGAAGGTCTCGCTGGCCGACCTGATCGTGCTGGGCGGCGCCGCCGCGGTCGAGAAGGCCGCCGCGGACGCCGGCGTCACGATCACGGTGCCGTTCACCGCGGGCCGCACCGACGCCACCCAGGAACAGACCGACGCGGAGTCCTTCGCGCCGCTGGAGCCGACGATCGACGGCTTCCGCAACTACCGCGGCAAGGGCCACCGCCTGCCGTCGGAGTTCCTGCTGGTCGACCGCGCGAACCTGCTGAACCTGAGCGCGCCCGAGCTGACCGTGCTCATCGGCGGTCTGCGGGTGCTGGGCGCGAACCACCAGCAGTCCGCGCTGGGCGTGTTCACCGGGACGCCGGGCAAGCTGACCAACGACTTCTTCGCGAACCTCCTCGACATGGAGACCGAGTGGAAGTCCACCTCGGAGGACCAGGAGACCTTCGAGGGCCGTGACCGCGCCACCGGCGAGGTCAAGTGGACCGGCTCCCGCGCCGACCTGGTGTTCGGCTCGAACTCCGAGCTGCGCGCCGTGGCCGAGGTCTACGCCAGCGACGACGCGAAGGAGAAGTTCGTCCGCGACTTCGCCGCCGCGTGGACGAAGGTCATGGACGCCGACCGGTACGACCTGGTCTGAGTTCCCGCACGCCGCGCCCGCGGCCGGCCCCTCACCCGAGGGCGCCGGTCGCGGGCGCGAGGCGTTCCAGGGTCTCGACGTCGGCGGTGAAGTCGTCGGTCGTCGGGGGCATGAGGACCACGTGGTCCGCGCCTGCCGCGAGGTGGGCGCGCGCCTTGGCCGCGATGGCGTCCGGCTCGCTCTCGGCGACCACCGCGCCGGCGAGCGTGTCGACGTCGCCGGCCGAATACCCCAGCCGTTCCACGGCTTTGCGGTACCAGTCCATGCCGAGGCTCCCGGTTACCTTCTCGCGCGCCGCCTCGGCGCCGCCGGTGACGACGGGCAGGCCGACCACCAGCAGCTTGCCCGGCCCGAGTGCCGCCCGAGCCTCGGCGGTGAGCTCCGGCGGCAGGTTCGCCGGGAAGGCGCCGTCGGTCAGTTCGGCGGCCAGGGCCAGCATCTTCGGGCCGTTGGCGCCGAGGATCCGCGGGTAGGCCGCGGCGGGCGCGGGCGGCCAGGTCTGCTCGTCCATCCGCGTCAGGTAACCGCGCACGGTCTCCAGCGGGCGGCCGTAGTCCCGGCCCGCGGCGGCGGCCTGCGCCGGGTGGCCGGCCCCGATCCCGAGCACCAGCCGGTCCGGGAAGGCGTCCGCGAGCTGCGCCGCGGCGGCGTGCAGCACCTGCGGTTCGCGGGCCCAGATGTTCGCGATCCCGGTGCCGAAGGTGAGGTGCTCGGTGGCGGCCAGCAGGAGCGCCAGCTGCACGAGGGCGTCCTTGCCGCCGACGACCTCGTTCGTCCACACGGTCCGGTAGCCGGCGTCTTCGAGCCGCCGGGCGCCGTCGCGCTGCGCGTCGGCCGACGGGGTTTTGGTGAACGAGATCGGCAGGTAGACGCCGATCGGTCCCAGGTCCTTCATCAAGTGTCCTCCGCGAAGTGTCTCCTTCCACCGTGGGGTCACGGAGCGTGCCAGGTCCAATGAGCGTTTCGCGCAGCGTGACGCGATTCGCGCATCACCGCAGGTCGTGGGCTTCGGGCCGACTGGCGCGCCGGGTTACGCTGAGGACATGCCCGACCCGGATCTGGACCTGCGGCTGGTGCGCGGCTTCACCGTGCTCGCCGAGCGGTGCCACTTCGGCCGCGCCGCCGCCGAGCTGCACCTGACGCAGTCGTCGCTGAGCCGTCAGATCATCCGGCTGGAGCAGCAGGTGGGCGCGCGGCTGCTGGACCGGACCCCGCAGGGCACCCGGCTGACCGAAGCCGGCGAAGCCTTCCTGCCGCTGGCCCTCGAGGTGCTGCGGTCGGCGGCCGCGGCGGCGGCGCATGCGCGGTCGGCCGCCCGGCCACGCCGGATTACTGTCGGCTACATCGCGAACCTGGTCGTCACCCCGGCCGTGCGGGAGCTGCGCCGCCAGCACCCCGACGCCGAGGTGCGCACCCAGCACCTGCGGTGGGACGACGCCCGCGCGGCGCTGCTGGAGCACCGCGTCGACGTGGCGGTGGTCCGGCTGCCGCTGCCCTCGGCGCGGCTGCACGTGACGGTTCTCTACGACGAGCCGAGGGTGCTGCTGCTCCCGCGTGACCACCGCCTGGCGGGCAAGGAGTCGGTGACGCTCGACGACATCGCGGACGAGCCGCTGCCCCGTGCGGCCGACGCGGCGTGGGACGCGTTCTGGCGCATCGACCCCCGCCCCGACGGGCGCCCGGCCCCGGACGGGCCGCGCCTGGCCGAGCTGGACGACAAGTTCGAGCTGGTGGCGAGCGGTCAGGCGGTGGCGATCGTGCCGGCCGGCCCGGGCACCGTCGGCAGCCTGCGCCCGGACCTGACGACGGTGCCGCTGGAGGACGTCGAACCGGCCCACGTGGCGGTGGCGTCGCGCGCGGACGACCGGAACGGGCTCGTGGCGGCGTTCCGCAAGTACGCGGAGGCGCTGCTCACCGGAACGCCCGGCTGAAGGGTGCGGGGTGCCGTGTGTCCTTTGTGGATACTCGAAGGGTCATCGGGACGCGGCGGACGCGCCCGCCGTGCTGCGGGTCTGTTCCGCCCGCTTGCGCTGGATCGCTTCCTGCGCGCGCTGCAACTTGTCGTGCCAGGCTCCTGAATCGTTCGTCATGATGTGCTCCGCGGGACCGGATGTGACGGGTGGGAGGAGGCGGCCGGGCCGGTGATCGACTGCCGGTGCCGTGGGGTAGAGATACCCACGACACTCGCCGGTCAACCCCCTTTTGTGTGCTCCACCAGGGTGAAGCCGGGACGCGGGTGGGCCCGTGCCCCGGCTCGCCGCGGTTCGGCGGGCGCACTTCTCGTGCGCGGGAAGCGTTTTCCTGCTCGCAGTGTCGATGTGCGTCGCCTCAGTCCGTGGCGCCGGGCCCGCCACCAAGGCCGCTTCGTGCATTTCGAACAGCAGCGCCAGATCCGCGGGCTCGAGGTCCGCCCGGACCCGGCCCGTGCGCTGAGCCTCTTCGAAAGCCGGGCGCAGCAACGCGATCAAGGCGTGGGTGTACTGGCGCCGGCTGCGTTCCGGAAGCTCGCGGAACAGCCGGACGAGCGGGCGCCGCCGGGCCTGCATCGCGAGGACCCGCCCAGCAGTTCGCGGAACGACTCCTGGTCCCGCGCCTGGTTCTTGAACGCCGCGAGATGGTGCGCGGCGACGGCGAGCGCGAGTGCCGTGCGGTCGGGGACGGTCGCCCAGCGCGCATGGCCCCGGACCTTACTCGCGAGTAGTGAGCCCGGCAATCACGGGCAAACCGGCGCGTTCCAGCTGCCGGGCGATCTCCCCGGCGGGGTACGGCGTCCGCCGGTCTTCGGTGTGCAGGGCGAAGTAGAAGTCGTTGACGACCGCCGCGAGCGGGGCGTACCGGCGCAGGAGCGGCGATGGGTGCTCCGCCGCGTGGTCGCGGACGAAAGTGTTGCGGGCACGGGCATCCGGCCACTCGCCGAGGCCCCGGACGACCCGGTTGACCAGATGGGTCAGGACGTAGGCCCGGTCGTGGTCGGCGTGCTCGGCCAGGAACGCGGCCTCGGTGTCCGAAAGCTCGAACCGCGGTGACACCGTGAGGCCGAAGTCGGTGAGGTAAAGCCGCTCGCCGTCGGTGACGAAGTTGGCGAAGTGCGCGTCGAAGTGCTGGACACCCTGCCCGGCCAGGAACTCCGTGACCTGCCGGAGGTCCCGCTCCAGCGGCAGGTCGTCGCCGTCCCGGTGGGCGAGGCTGTGCGGCAGGTGCTCGAGGAACAGCACGAGGTCGGTGGTGGCTCCGGCGAGTGCTTCCAGCCGGCGCCGGACGCCCGGGTCGCCGTGCCAGAACGCGACGTCCGCCTCGATGTCGGTGCGGGGCCGCGGGAGGCCGGGCAGGAGCCGCCAGTGGTGCAGGAGCGGGAAGTTCTCGCACGCGCCGTCGCGGACCCACGCGGTCGCCATCAGCTGCGCTTCCAGCTCGCGCCAGGCCCCGCCGCCCGCGGAACCGACGCCGTAGTGCGACCACGGCGGCAGCCCGTAGAGGTCGGCCGTCGAGCGGGGGTTCGCCAGCTCGACGTCGGTGAGGGGGACCCGCTTCACGAAGACCGGTTCGCCCGCCACGCTCAGCTGCCAGGCCGACCCGCCGATCCCGGTGCCGAGCGGTCGCGCGCCGGCGAGGAGGTCGTCGGGCGAGTCTTCGAGCGCTGCGGCGAGCTTCTCGTGGCGGGCGAGCCGGGTCATCCTTCGACCGTACTCACGGCCGGATCACCGTGAGGGCGAAGCGAGTGCGGCCGCTTGCCGCGTGGTCGAGGGCACGCGCGATGTCGTCGAGGCCGAACTCCGTGACGGCGAACTGGCCGAGGTCCAGCAGGCCGGCGCGGGCCAGCGCGATCAGGCTCGTGGTCGCCGTCCGCGGGGCCAGCCACTGGCCACGCACCGTGATGCCGTTGCGCATGAGCCACGGGTACGGCAGGGCGAGGTCGGCGCCGCCGAGCATGCCGACACCGCCCATCAGCACCACCCGGCCGCCCTCGCGGACCGCCATCGCCGCGGCCCGCACCGGCGCGGTGCTCGCCGACGGCGGCAGCAGGTCGAGCACAACGTCGATCGGGCCCGGGGCCGCCCGGCGCAGGCGGTCCGTGTCGCCGTCGCCGGTGAGCCGGACCGTCCGGACGCGGGCGCCGAACCGGCGCTCCAGGTCGGCCAAGACGGCTTCGTCGCGGCCCGGCGCCACCACGCACGCCGCGCCCATGGCGAGCGCGACGGCGACGGCCGCGCTCCCGAAGTTCCCGGTGGCGCCACTGACCAGCACCGTCTCGCCCGGCCGCAGGTCGGCCGCGAGCCAGCCGCCGTAGGGCACCAGGCAGAGCAGGAGCGCGGTCCACCGGCCGGCGTCGGCGGGGTCGACCGGCCCGAGCGGCACCGCGTTCTCGGTCGGGACGAGCACCTGCTCGGCGTACGCGCCGTGCCCGAAGTGGCGCTGCAGGAACAGGCCGCCGTCCCCGCGCGCGCTCAGGCCCTGGAGTGTGATGTCCGGGGTCAGCGCGTCGTCGCGCGACCGGATCGCCGGGTCGCACAGCACCCAGTCGCCGGGTGCCAGGCGGGTCGCGTCGGGGCCGGTCGCGCGCACCCGGCCGACCGCGCCGGCGCCGGGCACGACGGGCAGCGTCAGCTGGTAGTTCCGCTCGCCGCGGAACACCTCCGCCGCGTAGGGCAGCACGCCCGCCGCGACGACGTCGACCAGCACTTCGCCGGTGCCGAGCGCCGGCGCGGGAATGTCTTGCACGGACAGGGGTTTGCCGAACTCTTCGAGGATCGCGGCTCTCATGCCTCGATCGTCGGCGAACCGGGGCCGGCTATCCAGGCCTGGTATCATCCTGGGACTGCCGAGTGCCACGGAGGTTGTCATGCCGGAGGTGGCCCGCGCCGGGCTGGGGGAGTTCCTGCGGTCGCGGCGCGAACGGCTGAACCCGGCGGCGCTCGGGCTGCCAGACCGCCGCCGTCGCCGGACCCCGGGGCTGCGCCGCGAAGAGGTCGCCGAGCTGGCCGGCATCGGCGTCGACTGGTACATCCGGCTCGAGCAGGGCCGCACGGTCAGCCCGTCGTCCGAGACGGTCGAGGCGCTCGCCGGCGCCCTGCGGCTGGACGACGCCGAGCGCGCGCACCTGCGGGCGCTGGCCCGGAACCCGGCCCGGACCCCGTTTCGCCGCGAGCAGGTGCCCGAAGCGACCCGCCGGCTCGTCGAAGGACTGAGCGAGCCCGCGTACGTGACGGGCCGCCGCTGGGACGTCCTGGCCTGGAACCCCGCCGCGGCCGAGCTGTTCACCGATTTCGGCGCGGCACCGGAAGCCGACCGGAACGTGCTGGTCTTCCTGCTGCTCGGCACGCGCGGCCGGCGGCTGTTCGGCGACGGCTGGGCGGCGCAGGCCGAGCACGCCGTGGCGCAGTTCCGCGCCGCGCACGACCTGTGGGCCGGCGACCCGGCGTTCACCGGGCTCGCGGCGCGGCTGCGGGCCGGCTGCCCGGAGTTCGCGACGTGGTGGGACCGCCACGACGTCGGCCGCAGCGGACCCGGCCGGAAGACGTTGTTCGTGCCCGGGCCCGCGGTGTTCGACTACGCGGTCTTCCAGGCCGCCGAGGACCCGGAGCTGCGGGTCACGATCTACGCGCCCACCAGCGGCAGGTAGACCTCGTCGACGATCTCGACGAGCACGCCGTCGTCCACTGTGGTCAGTCCGCGCGTCAGGAGTTCGTTGCGCAGCAACACGAGCGCGACCGTCGCAACCCTCGGGTGCCGGGCTTCAGGCCGTGCCTCGCCGCGCGCGACGGCCCGCTCGACGATCGTGAGCCAGGTCTTCGCGCCTCCCTCGGCGGCCTGTTCGTAGAGCTGCTCGCGGAGTTCGGGCTCCTCGCCGACGCCGGTCAGGAGACCGCGCAGGATCCGCGCGGCGGGCGAGGTCTGGCCGCAGTTGATCGTCCGCAACAGCGTCAGCGCGTCTTCGCGGAGGTTGCCGGTGTCGGGTGGCTTCAGGGTGTCCTCGGCCAGGAGCCGGTAAGCGGCGACGCCGAGCGCGGCGCGGTTCGGCCAGCGGCGGTAGATCGTGTTCTTGTTGGTGCCGGCCCGCTGCGCCACCCGCTCGATGGTGAGGCCGGGGTAGCCGGCCTCGGCGAGCTCGTCCGCGGTGGCGCGCAGGATCGCCTCTTCCAGCTCGGCGCCGCGGCGCCGGGTCTTCTCGGCCATGGGCGTCACTCTACCGTCCTAGGGTACGGTACGGACCGTACCCTAAATTCCGGGAGGAACAGTGAGAGCCAAAGGCATCGGCTACGACACCGGGCTGGAGCTGAACGGGCGGTTCAACCGGCCCTTCGACGCCGAGCTGGTCCGGCGTGAGCTGGCGGTCATCCGCGACGACCTGCACTGCACGGCGGTCCGGCTGATCGGCACCGACCTCGACCGGATCGAGTTCGCCGCGCGCGAGGCGGCCGCGCTGGGGCTGGAGGTGTGGTTCTCGCCGTTCCCGATGGACCGGACGCCGGAGGAGATCCTCGCGCTGCTCGCCGACGGCGCGTCACGAGCCGAACGCCTCCGGACGGCCGGGGCGGAGATCGTGTTCGTGACCGGGGCCGAGCTGAGCCTGTTCAACCACGGTTTCCTGCCGGGGGACGGGATCGGGGAGCGGCTGGCCGGGCTGCTCGCGTCGCGGGAGCTCATCGCCGGGTTGTCCGGGCGGGTGAACGCCTTCCTGGCCCGCGCGGTCCCTGCGGTCCGCGAGCGGTTCGGTGGGCGCGTTACGTACGCGGCGGTTCCGCTGGAGCGGGTCGACTGGACGCCGTTCGACATCGTCTCGGTGGACGCGCACCGCTCGAAGGAGGTCGCGCACGGCTACCGCGAGGGCGTCCGCGCGCTGGTGGCGTCGGGCAAACCGGTGGCGATCACGGAGTTCGGCGTGACGCCCTACCGCGGCGCGGCCGACCTCGGCGCGCGGTGCGGCGAAATCCTGGAGTACGAAGGTGACGTCCCGGTGCGGTTGAAGGGCGAGTACGTCCGGGACGAGGAAGAGCAGGCGCAGTACCTCCGGGAGCTGCTGGAGATCTTCGCGGCGGAGGGCGTCGACGCGGCTTTCGCGTGCACGTTCGTCTGTTATGGCCTAGTGCACCGCGCGGACCCGCGGACGGACCTGGACATGGCGAGCTGGGGAGTGGTGAAGCTGCTGGAAGACGGCGCGGGGGAGACGTACCCGGGCGTGCCGTGGGCGCCGAAGGCGGCGTTCGGCGCGCTGGCGGACTGCTATTCCACATCCATCAGATGAATCATCAACCAATTGGGCGAGCATCTTGCCAACGAACACCGGAAGGCGCTAGCTTCGCGAGGTAAGACATCGGATGTCCAGCCCGGTTTCCGGGTCCGTCCGCCGACCGATGTGCACCCCTGCCGAACTTGTCGTCAGGAAGGACACACCGACGATGCCGGAATTCCCCCGCAGGACGGCGCTCGCCGTCGCCGCCCTCACCGTGCCGCTTCTGTTAGCCCGATCGCCGAAGCCGCGCCGTTGTGGCACCCGAACCCCGCCACCGACGGCCTGAAGGCCTTCGAGGGCATCGAAGCCGACCGCGGCAACCACCACCCCGACCGCAAGTACGTCGTGGTCGAGGGCGACCGATGCACGACGGCGAGACCTGGACGCTCTCCTACGAGATGTACATCCCGGGCTCGCTGCACGGCACCAGCAAGTTCACCCACATCTTCCAGACCAAGACACCGTCGACCAACGGCGGCCCGTGGGTGACGCTCGACCTGACCCGCAGCGGCGGCAAGGAGATGCTCAACGCGCGCGCCTACGCCAACTCGGGCTCGCCGAGCATCGCGGCCACCGACTTCGCGCCGCTGCGCGACAAGTGGATCACGATCGAATGGACGTTCACGCCGGGCTCGAAGGGCAAGGCGTCGGCCGTCATCCGCAACGGCACGGGCACCGGCGCCCCGGTGGCCGCGCAGGGCAGCATGAGCAGCGTCAACGTCCCCGACCAGGGTGACTACGTCCGCCCGAAGTGGGGGATCTACCGCTCGGTGCAGAGCGCCTCTTCCGACATCCTCGACACGTATCTGCTGTTCCGGAACTACACGGCGTCGCGGAAGTAACCGCGCTGCGCCGCCGGAGCCGTGGCGGTGCCGGCCGGTACCGGGTGACACTGGCGGTATGAAGGTCGTCGACGGGCAGCGGGGCGTCCACCACCCGTCGACGACCGCCGTGCCCCTCCTGCGACGCGGTCCGGTGCTGGTCACGGCCGCTTTTGCCGCGCTGGGCGGGGCGCTGATCCCGGCCGTCTCGGTGCCCGCGCTGTGGCGGGTCTGGCAGCTGTACGCCATGTTGTTCGCCCTGGTCGCGACCCTCGAGCTGGTGGCCGTCTTCGCGGTGCTGGGGTGGCCGACCCGCAGGACGGCCCACGCCGCCGCGCTCGCCGCGACGACGTCGCTGGCGGTGTGGGTGGCGAGCCGGCCGCTCGGGCTGCTGGTGCGCCTCGACCCCTGGCAGCCCGCCGACGCGGTGGTCGGCTTCACCGACTACGTCGCGGCCGGGCTGCAGGTCGTGGCGGTGTTCGGCTTCCTCGTCGTGGCCCGGCGCCGGGCGCACCCGCGGCCGTCGGCGCTGCGGCGCGTGTCGGCGTGGATCGTGCTGTTCCCGGTGCTGCTGGTGGTGTTCGCGACGGGCGCGGCCGGGACCGTCGCCGCCGGAGCGGGCATCACGGCGCCCACCGCGTCGACGCTGCTCGACGGCGCCACGGTCGAGTACTGCCGCCCCGCCGGCGTGCCGCTGGCGATGGACGTCGCCCGGCCGCGGCCGGGCGGGCCGCCGGCGCCGGTGGCGCTCTTCCTGCACGGCGGCGGGCTGATCTCGGGCGACCGCAGGCCCGCCGGACCGGGCGCGGAGCTCGCCGGGTCCCGGCTCACCCCGCTGCGGGACGAGCTGACGGCCCGCGGCTTCACCGTCGCGTCGATCGACTACCGCCTCGCGCCCGCCGCACCCTGGCCGGCGGCGCTCACCGACACCCGCTGCGCCGTCCGGTTCCTCAAGGCGAACGCGGCGGCGCTGAACATCGACCCGGCCCGCGTCACGGCGGTCGGCGCCGGCGCGGGCGGCACACTGGCCTCCCTGCTCGGCGTCGCGCCCGGGCCGGACACCGGCCAGTACCCGGGGCAGGACAGCAAGGTCCGCGCGGTGGCCGCGCTGGCGGCCCCGGCCGAGTTCGACCTCACGGGCCTCGACCCGGTGACCCGGGCGTCGGTACTGGTGGCACTCGGCCGCTCACCGTCGACATTGCGGGCGGCGAGCCCCCTGGCGTACCCGGCGGTGGGCGCCCCGCCGTTCCTGATCGCCGAAGGCGGCCGGAAGTCGGCGGAGTTCGCGGACCACCTGCGCGCGGCGGGCGTCCCGGTCACGACGAACCCGGACGTCGCCGGCTTCTTGGCCGCCGCGGCCGGCTGAGGGGCACACTGGCCGCATGCCCACGGTGCGTCCCGAGATCAAGTACCTGATGACCCCCGACGCCGATCCGCCCGAGTCGTTCGTCCCGGCGGACCCGGAGCGGTTCATGGTCCTGGTCCAGCTGATCGCGGGCCCGGAGGGGGAACCGGGCGAGGAGTCGTTCCAGTTCGTCGTGTGCACGCCGGGGTGGCTGCGCGAGGAGGTGGCGAGCGGGCCGATCTCGCTTCGCCACCACGTGATCGTCCACCACTACGACTGGCCCGCGCTGGTGGCGTACTTCGAGGGCCTGGTGGCCGGGTGCGTCGGCGCGAACTGGCACGAGGCCGCCGAGCGGCTGGCCCGGTACGGGTGCTGGGAGTTCGAGGACCACACGCCCTGATAGCTTGAGGCCATGAGCGGACGAGGTCTGGTGGCGCCGATCTTCGGCGACCACTCGTACCGCTGCGACTTCTACGGTTGACCGGCCCCGCTTCCGGGTCCCCTTTCTCATTCAACCGCTAGGAAAGCCATGCCTTCTTTTGTGCACGCCGGAACCCAGTGGGCGCTCAAGCACATGCCCCTGACCACCGCCGCCGTCGAAGAGACCGCGCCGGTGCTCGCCGGGCGGCGGCTCGCCATGTGCCTGCACGTCGAGCCCAAGACCGCGGCCCTGGTCACCCTGCTGGCCCGCGCCGGCGTCGAAGTCACGCTGACCGGGTCACCCGGCACCACCCACGACGACGTCGCCGGCGCGCTGCGGGCGCTCGGGGCGCGGGTGCACACGCGCCGCGCCGACGACAACGCCGCCCACGCCCGGAACGTCGCGAAGGTCCTCGAGTGCGAGCCGGACCTCACCCTCGACAACGGCGCCGACCTCACCCTGTCGCTGCTCGGGTCCGGCGTCCCCGCGGGCTACCTCGGCGGCACCGAGGAGACGACCACCGGCGGGATCCGGCTGCGGGAGAAGCAGGTCGGACACCCGGTTGTCGTGATCAACGACTCGCGGCTGAAACTGCTGGTGGAGAACGAGTTCGGCGTCGGGCAGAGCGTCGTTCAGGGATTCCTCAACGCCACCAACCTGATGGTGCCGGGCATGCGCGCCGCCGTGCTCGGTTACGGGCCGTGCGGCAAGGGCGTCGCGGACACCCTGTCGCGGCTCGGCGCGCGGGTTTCGGTGTGCGACACGGATCCGATGCGCGCGCTGCAGGCCAT
The DNA here is from genome assembly GCF_055583145.1 of Amycolatopsis sp. NPDC104819. Taxonomy (NCBI): domain Bacteria; kingdom Bacillati; phylum Actinomycetota; class Actinomycetes; order Pseudonocardiales; family Pseudonocardiaceae; genus Amycolatopsis; species Amycolatopsis sp. NPDC104819. The sequence goes on from NZ_JBVJON010000009.1 coordinate 218,707, forward strand.
TTTGGACGGTCACCGCGTCGGCCCGGCCCTCGAGGTCCTGCCCGGCGCGCAGGCGGTCTTCACCGCGACCGGCGCCCCCGGGGTGGTCGGCGAGGCCGAGCTGGCGGTCCTGGCCGACGGCGCGCTGCTCGCCGGGGTCGGCCACTTCGCGTGGGAGATCGACGCGGACGCCCTGCGCGCGGCGACCGTCCGCACCGTCGAGTACGGCGAGCCCGGCCGCCGGACCGGGCACGTGCTGGCCGACGGCCGCGAGGTCGTCGTCCTCGACCACGGCCGGATGCTCAACCTGACCGCCGCCAACGGCAACTCCATCCAGGCCATGGATCTCGGCCTCACGCTGCAGGTCCGCAGCCTGGCGGCGGTGGCCGCGGGCGGGCTCGCCGCCGGGGTGCAGGCGGTGCCCGGGCCGGTCGAACGGCGGATCGCCACCGACCTGGTGGCGCGGCTGCGGTAGCCGGGGCTTGCCCTGGAGCGCGCTCCAGGTCCTAGCGTGGCGGGCACGCCGACCGCACGTCAGGAGAACGTCTCATGGACCTGGGTTTCCACCTCCCCATCTTCGACATCGAGGGCGGGACCACCGCCATCGCCGGTGAGCTCGCGCGCGTGGGCGCCGCGGCGGAGGAGGCCGGGGCGACGTGGCTGTCCTTCATGGACCACTACTTCCAGATCGAGCCCACCGGCCTCCCCGCCGAGGCGAACATGCTGGAGGGGTACACGACGCTCGGCTTCCTCGCCGCGCACACGTCCCGGATCGACCTCGGCCTGCTCGTCACCGGGGTGACCTACCGGCACCCCGGGCTGCTCGCGAAGATCGTCACGACCCTCGACGTCCTCTCGGGCGGGCGCGCGGTGCTCGGTGTCGGAGCGGCGTGGTTCGAGCGTGAGCACGCCGGGCTCGGGGTGCCGTACCCGCCGATCGCCGAACGGTTCGAGCGGCTGGAGGAGACGCTGCGCATCTGCGGGCAGATGTGGGACCCGGCGGACAACGGCCCGTTCGACGGCAAGCACTACCAGCTGGCCGAGACGCTCTGCTCGCCGCAGCCGATCAACCAGCCGAAGGTGATGATCGGCGGCAGCGGCGAGCGCAAGACGCTGCGGCTCGTCGCGCAGTACGGCGACGCGTGCAACCTCTTCGGCACCTCGCCCGAGGACGTCGCGCACAAGCTGGACGTGCTGCGGCGCCACTGCGACGACGTCGGCCGCGACTACGACGACATCCGCAAGACGATCCTGGCCAACAACCCGCGGCCGGGCCCGGACACGCGCGACGAGTTCGTCCGCGCGATGGCGGGTTTCGCGAAGCTGGGGGTCGGAACGGTGATCGTCACCCCGACGACGGGGTCGCCGGCGGCGTGGATCGACGGCATGGCGCCGGCCGTGCCGCAGCTGGCGGACCTCGGCTGACGGGGGCGCGCGTTGACACCGCGCTTACTCCGGCTCTGGTAGGCAGGGCCCCGAACCGGTGGACCGCCGGTTCGGGGTTCGTCCTGTCCACAGTGGATTTTCCTTGGTGGTAACGGGAAAATCCGGATGAACCGCTCTGGTCGTCCCGCCCGTGTGCCGGGGTGAGGTGGCGACCAGAGAGGAGGGGCTTGATGCCCCAAGTGCGCACTACCGGACGACACCGCAAACCGGCGACGATCGGACTCGCCGCACTGCTGGGAATCGCGGGAGCGACCGCGACGGCAATCGCGTTGAGCAGCCCGGCCGGCAACGCGGCCACCGAAGACTGCGGAGGGCTGGACACGGCCCTGCAGAACAATCTCGCTTTCATCGCAGGTCAGCAGGCCGCCCCGGACGCCCAGTCCGAGGCCCGGACAGCCAACCGCCAGGCGGTGGTCGACCAGATCCAGCAACGCCGCACGGCGGCGGGCTGCGACGGAGCGGTGGCGGCGAACGCGACGCTGGCGGCGTGCACGGAGGTGGCCGGGCTGGCGGACCAGGCGGCCGCCAAGAACGACGCGGCCGACCAGGGCGCGGCGGCGGATGAGAACGGGATGGGCGCCGGTAAGGCGAAGAAGAAGGCCGCTGAGCAGGGTGCGGCGGATGAGAACGGGATGGCCGCCGACCAGGGCGCGTCGGACGAGAACGGCATGGCCGCCGGCCAGGCCAAGCAGAAGGGCAAGGCTGCTCAGCAGGGCGCGGCCGACGAGAACGGCATGGCCGCCGACCAGGGCGCGGCGGCAGCGGACGCGGCCGACCAGAACGCGGCGGGCGAGCAGGCCTGCCAGGTGGTCCAGCAATGCCTGACCCAGGCAACCGGGACGGCGGACGCCAACGGAATGGCGAACCAGAACGGCAAGGCCGCTGACCAGCAGAACGGCATGGCCGACCAGAACGGCATGGCCGGTGGCGGCAAGGCCGCCAAGGACCAGGCGGCCGACCAGGGTGGCATGGCTGACCAGAACGGCATGACTGGTGGCGGCAAGGCCGCGAAGAACCAGGCTGCCGACCAGAACGGCATGGCCGACCAGAACGGCATGAATGCCCAGGACCAGGCCGCAGCCCAGAACGGCATGGTGGACCAGCAGGAGAACGCGGCTCAAGCCGCGGTCTCCGCCCAGGACTGCGCGGCCCTCCTCGAGTGTGTCGCCCAGGCCGATCCCGCCGCAGCGGCCGGCCAGCAGGGCATGGCCGCCGAAGAGAGCACCGGCAAGAAGGCGGCCGACCAGGGCGCGGCAGGCAAGGCCGCGGCAGGCAAGGCCGCGGGCAAGTCAGCGACCGGCAAGGCGGCCGACGAAAGCGCAGCAGCCGACGGCATGGCCACCGCCGACCAAGGCGCCGGCGACCAGGCCGCGAACGACCAGGCCGCGATCGAGCAAGCGGGCGCCATCGCCGCCAAGTGCGTTGCGTCCGTCACGGCCGCAACCGTCCCCATGGGGCGCTGACTTCACCGACAACCGAAAACCGCAAGCCCGCCTCGGCCCGGACCGCACCTGGTCCGGGCCGAGGTGACACCGGCTCCCAGGACAGCCGGGCCCGGCCGAGGTGGCACCAGCACCTCGGCCCGCGCCCGACCGCAACTGAGGCGACACCACCCCCCGAACAGCACCTTTTCCACCCCGATCCGGTGACCAGCGGGAACCCCGGCCCGTCGCCGATCGTTATCCCGAGGGAGCCCAGTAACCTGGAGCTCGGACCCACGACCGACAACAGCACGAGGCTTCAGTGACCACCGACCCGGCGGCCGACGAGACTTCCCTGCGCGAGGCGGCCGACGAGCTCGCCGTGGCCGGGCAGCTCCCGCGGTTCCTCCTGATGTACAAGTTCGCCATCGAAGAGCTGATGACGAAGCTGCGGATCCTCAGCGAGGAGTTCGACTTCGTCCACCGGCACGACCCGATCGAGCACATCACGAGCCGCGTGAAGCGGCCGGAGGCCATCAAGGAAAAAGTGCACCGTCGCGGTCTTGGTGACGACTGGGTCTCCGCGGCCGGCGCCCTCGACGACATCGCCGGGATCCGCGTTGTCTGCCCGTTCGTCGACGACGTCTTCGCGGTCGCCCGCATGCTCACCGCCCAGGACGACGTCGAACTCCTGCGCACCAAGGACTACATCGAAAAGCCGAAGGCGAACGGCTACCGCAGCCTGCACCTGATCGTGCGCATCCCGGTGTTCCTGTCCGACCGCGTCGAAAAGGTCAAGGTCGAGGTCCAGCTGCGCACCATCGCGATGGACTTCTGGGCCGCGGTGGAGCACAAGCTGTCCTACAAATACCGCGACAGCGTCCCGCCGGACTTCGCCGGTGAGCTCGCTGCCGCGGCCCGGACGGCCGCGGACCTCGATTCGCGGATGGCGGCGTTGTACGAACGCATCCGCTGACGAGCCGTCACGGCGCGAGCGCGTCCAGCAGGATGCCCAGCCCGAACTCGAACTCCGCTTCGTGGTCGCACACCGCGAGGTACGGCGCCGCCGCGGAAACCGCCGGCAACCCTGATCCCGTCAGGTCCGCGAGCCGGTCCTGGGCGCCCGGTGGGTCGGCGCCGCTGAACGTCGGCGCCGCGTCGACCTCGCGCATCAGCGTCCCGATCAGGAACGCCAGCACCGCGCGCAGCCCGTGCACCGCGCGGTCCGGGGGATACCCCGCCGCCAGCAGCGGGCCGAGCACGGCCTCCACCGGGGCGAGCGCGGTCATCGACGCGAGCTGGCGGGTCAGCACGAGCGGCGCCGCGCGCGGGTGGCCGAGCATCGCCGCGCGGAAACCGTGGGCGAGCTCGGACATCGTCGCCCGCAGGTCGCGCCCGGGAACCGGCGCGGGGATCGCGGCGAGCAGGACCTCGGCGACCCCGTCCAGCAGGGCGTCCTTGCCGTCGACGTGGTTGTAGAGGCTCATCGGGTCGACGCCGAGCCGGCGCGCGAGCTTGCGCATGCTGACGGCCTCGAGCCCGTCGGCGTCGACGAGCGCGAGCGCCTCCCGCAGGATCCGCTCCCGCGACAGGGCGCCGTCGGCGTCCTTGGGCGGACGGCCACGCCGGCCCGTCACGCGGCGAGCACCGCGGGCAGGTATTCGTACCCGCGGAGGATGCGCGTCTGACGACGACGGCCGCCGGGCAGCACCCGCAGGCCGGGAAAGCGGCCGAAGATCGTCCGCAGCCCGATCTCGCCCTCCATCCGGGCCAGCGACGCGCCCAGGCAGTGGTGGCGCCCGGCGCCGAACGACACGTGGTCGCGGGCGCCCGCGCGGGTGACGTCGAAGACGGCCGGGTCGGCGAACACGCCGGGGTCGCGGTTCGCGCCGGCCAGCACGGTGGTCACCAGCGCCCCGCGCGGCAGCCGGACGCCGGTGATCTCGGTGTCGCGCACCGCCAGGCGGCCGGTCAGCAGCACCGGCGGGTCGTGGCGCAGCACCTCCTCGACGGTGTTGCCCCACAGCTCGGGCCGCTCGCGCAGCACCGCGAGCTGCTCCGGGTGCTCGCTCAGCAGGGCGATGCCGCTGCCGAGCAGGTTGACGGTCGTCTCGAAGCCGGCCGCCAGCACCAGCCCCGCGGTGGACTTCAGCTCGGTCTCGGTCAGCCCGACACCGTCGTCGCGCGCCGCGACGAGCCGGCTGAACAGGTCGTTCCCGGGGTGGCGGCGCAGGTGGTCGAGGTGTTCGCCGAGCCAGGCGTCGAACTCGGCGAGCGCGGTCTCGACGTCGCGGAAGGTGCGCCACCCGAGCCCGAGGTCGAGGCTGGGCGCGGCCGCCGCGCCCAGCGACAGCACCTTGCCGAGCTGCTCCGGCGGGACGCCCAGGATCTCGCTGATGACGGTGACCGGGAGCAGTCCGCAGTAGGCCTCGACGAGGTCGGTCTCGCTCCCGGGCTCGAGGCGCTCGAGCAGGCCGTCGGCGATCTGCTGGACCCGGCCGCGCAGCTGCTCGACGGCGCGGGCGGTGAACACGCCGGTGACCAGCTTGCGGTACCGGGTGTGCTCGGGCGGGTTGACGGCCAGCAGCGACGGCGGCCGCACCGGGTGCAGGTGCTCGCCGGCCGACCACTCCACCAGCCGCCCGAGCGCCGAGCCGTCACCCCCGACGACGCCGACGCGGAAGTCTTCGCTGGCCAGCACTTCGCGGACCGCGCCGTGGTGGGTGGTCATCCAGCCGAAGCGGGTGCGGGCGAGCGGGCCGGCGGCGCGGATCTCGTCGAACAGGCCGGTCAGGTCCCGGCCTTCGGCGGCGTCGACGACCATCCGGCCCTGGAGGTCGCCGCGCCGGGCCTCGCGGCGCAGCACCGTGCGGGGGAGCGCGTGGCCGAGGCTCCAGCGGATGGCGGGCTTCGCCCGGGCCAGAGCGGTGTCGAGCACGGTCACGGTGTCCCCTTCCCACGGCGTGCCTACAGTGTAGGTTATCGTCGAAACCTACGCCGTAGATTTAAGGGAGCCCCGATGACCGCGTTCGCCATCCCTGGCCCGGCCGTCCTCGAAGCCCGGCAGAAACTGGTGCTCGACCACTTCCGCGACGAGGTCGCCCAGGACTGGGACGCGACCCTCTCGACGTTCCCGCACCCGCACTACGAGGTCGTCGCGACCATGACGGTGCACGACGGCGACAGCGCCGTCCGCGGCTACTACCACGACACGCGCACCGCGTTCCCCGACCAGCACCACGAGCTGATCGCGCTGCGGCACAGCGCCGACGCGGTGATCGTGGAGTTCTGGCTGCTGGGGACCCACCTCGGGCCGTTCGGGAAGATCCCGGCCACCGGGTCCCCGTTCCGGGTGCGGATGTCGGCGTACTTCGTCTTCGACGCGCGGGAAAACCTCGTCTGCGAACGCATCTACTTCGACACGCTCTCGATGCTCAAGCAGCTCGTCGGCGGGGTGGACAAGAAGAACCCGAAGAACTGGCCGCTGCTGGTCAAGGTCGTGCGCGGGCTGCTGGCCATGTCCGGCGAAACGCCCGACCCGCGGCTGGTCCACACCACCGAGCCGAACCTCGGCTGAGGGCGCCGACGTCCGTCCTTTGTGGACGACGTCGGCGCCCGCCGGTCAGGAGCCGGCCGCCGTGCACGTCCAGCGCAGCGGGCCGTAATCGCTGCCCGTGTTGCCGAAGACCGTGCCGTCGTCCCCGACCACGAAGACGTCCGCGTCGACCCCGTCCGGGGCCGGGAGCGCGCCGAGCAGCTTGGTGTCCTGCCAGACGGCCGCGTGCCCGGTCAGGCTGTCCAGGCTGCCCGCGATGAGCCCGTGCGCGTTGATCGCTTCCGCGGTCCCGCCCCGCTCGAGGGGCCGCGGGTCGGCGGGGCCGTGCCAGGCCAGGGCGCGCGAAGCCGGCCACGGGGAGTCGATCGCCGTGCCGACCACCACGCCGTTGCGGAGCTCGCGGATGAGCACCGGCCGGTCTTCGCCGGTCAGCGGGATGACCTGCCCGTGGCGCCAGAGCGCGCCCAGCTTGTTGTCCGGGGCGTTGAGCAGCACCGTGCCGTCGTCGTCGAGGTCGATCCCGTACCCGGCCGGGCTGTCGATGACGAGCGGCCCGGCGGAAAGGTTCGACCACAGGATGCTGACGGGGTGGTCGTCTCGGAGGGTGTAGGCGCTGGCCAGGACGTCACCCCGCTCGTTGAGGGCGGTGGCCGAACCGATGCGGTAACCGGCCGGGGTGGGCAGCTGCGTCAGCGTGCCCGGCCCGCGGTGCCCGCCGCTGAACAGGTAGACGCCCATTTCGGTGGACGTCGGCAGGCCGCCGGAGAGCAGCACTGTCCCGGCGGAGTTCTCGCCGGCGATGTTCGGGTAGACGAACGACGCGAGCGCGTCCGGGATGCGGGGCTTGCCGTCGGTCCAGAGCACGACCCGGCCCATGTCGACCGACAGGTCGGCCACGGTGCCGACGTAGTTGCCGTGGCTGTCGGTCCCCCTGACGTCGGTGAATTCGGCGTCGTACCCGTCCGGCGGGACGACCTTGTGCGCGGTCCAGGTGCACGGTGCGGCCGCGGTCGCGGCGGCCGGAGCGGTGAGGACGGTGCCGAGCGCGAGCGCCACGGCCGTGAGTACGGCAGCACGTCGAGACATGCGATCTCCCCCTGAGGTCGGTGAACGCACGCTGCACGCCCGGCGCCCGCCGCCGGTTGGGCCGTCGGCGGGGCTGCTACCCGATCGGCCTAGCGGCCCGGTCGCCGACCGGGGCGAGCAGCACGCCGAGCGCGACCAGCTCGGTCAGCGCCATCCCGCGTTCGACCAGGCCGAGCGGGATGAGCGTCCACCAGCGGCCGCCTTCGGCCGCGGCGACCACCACCGCGCCGAGGATCACGGCGAACCAGCCCAGCGACACGATCGCCAGCACGCGCGCGAGCCACCGGCGCACGGGGGAGCCCGGCAGCGCCGTGCGCGCCGCCACCAGCACCGCCAGCGGGAGCGCGACGAACGCGACGACACTCGCGATCCGGTGCAGCGTGCCGCCGAAGTCCGAGCGGGAAACCGTGGCCCAGTCGGGTTTCGGGAACGCGACGATCACCAGCAGCCCGACCGTCCACAATGCACCCAGGACGGCCGCGGGCGCGGGCAGCCGCCGTTGCCGGGCCAGCACGGCGAGCCCGGCGGCCGAGCCGAGCGCGACCAGGACCACGGCCAGGTCGAACAGCCGCTTGTGGTCGGACAGGCCGTATTCGCTGATCGTGCGGCGGGTCGCGCTGATCTCGTCGGTCGGCGGGATGACCTGCAGCAGCAGCACCAGGCCGGCACCGAGCACGAGCGCGGCCACGCCGGTCAGCGAGATCGCGGCGGACACCCGTCGCGCAGGGATCGTGACCATGCTCCGACAGTAGCCGGTCCCCGGTTGAACTCCCGGTGAAACGGGCCTTTCGGGCAGGCGGAACGGGCCGGTAGTACGACTTACGGCGGTTACCGCGGCCGGATTTCCTCCATTATGGTCACTCGCTACCGGTACGTCCGTGCTGCCGGCCTCGTCAAGGAGGTCCTGTCCTGTGGGGAATTCACCAAGACGACTGGTGCTGCTGGCTTCGGCCGTGGCACTGGCCGCCACGTTCGTAGCGCTGCCTGCCGGAACGGCGGGCGCGGCGCAGAACATTTTGCGTGCCGACAAGTCGGTACCCCGCTCCTGCTTCGCAAAGGTGCAGCCCAAGGGCACCGCGGGCACCGACCGCCGGGACGTCACGTCCACGGTGGACGGTCTCGTCCAGGCCCGTCTCAAGCCGGTGCAGGGCGCCGAAGGCGACTGGGACGTCGCCGTGTTCGACAAGGCCACCGGCGCGGTGGTCGCCGCCTCGACGGCGTTGCGAACCCGCGAACTCGCCGAAAGCTTCGTGAAAAAGGGCCAGGAGCTCGTCGTTCAGGGCTGCCGGTACGGCGGCTCGGCCGGCCAGGCCCAGCTCGGTGTCGACTTCCTGGCGCTGACCCCGCAGGGCACGCCGACCACCGCGCAGAAGGCGCAGCTGGTCCGCGTCCAGACCCCGACCCGCGCCGACAAGGCCAAGCTCACCGGGCTCGGCCTCGACGTCACCGAGAAGGGTGACGCGACCGGCGTCGAGGTGGTGCTCGCCGACGACACCGACCGCCAGACGCTCACCAAGAGCGGCTTCAAGTCGACGGTGATCGAGGCCGACCTCTCCGCCAAGTCGGTCCAGGACGCGAAGACCGACCGCCAGTACGCCGCGAAGACCGCCGCCTCGGCGCTGCCGTCCGAGCGCACCAGCTACCGGCACCTTTACGAGTACAACTACGAGATGAAAGAGCTGGCCAGGAAGAATCCGGGCCTGGTTTCGGCGTTCACCATGCCGGAGCAGACTTGGGAAGGCCGTGACGTCGTCGGTGTCGAGATCGCCACGGACGTCAAGAACATCACCGACGGCAAGCCGGTGAACTTCACCATGGGTGTGCACCATGCCCGGGAGTGGCCGGCCGGCGAGCACGTCATGGAGTGGGCGTACGAGCTGGTCAACGGGTACGCCCATGACCCCGCGATCCGGAGCCTGGTCGGCAAGACCCGCAACATCGTCGTGCCGATCATCAACCCGGACGGCTTCGAGATCTCTCGCGAAGCCGAGCCGAAGGGTGACTTCACCCGGTTCGACTACGAGATGAAGCGCAAGAACTGCAACGTCAACGACTCGCCGCCGCAGTACGCCACCGGCGTCTGCAAGGCCAACCCCGGCGGCCGCGTCCGCGGCACCGACCCGAACCGCAACTACGCGGGCTTCTGGGGCGGCAACGGGGCCGAGATCGCCTGGAGCGGTGACACCTTCCGCGGGTCCGCGCCGTTCAGTGAACCCGAGGTGCGCAACGTTCGCTCGATCGTGTCGTCGCGACAGGTGACCAACCTGATGACGATGCACACCGTCGCCGCGCTGGTGCTGCGCCCGCCGGGCGTGGCGGACGTCCGCCCGCCGCTGGAGGAGCCGGCCTACAAGGCCCTCGGCGACAAGCTGGCGTCGCGCAACGGATACACCAGCGAGCCGAGCTGGGCGCTGTACGACACCACTGGCACCACCGAAGACTGGTCGTACTGGGCCACCGGCGGCTGGGGCTTCACGATCGAGGTCGGCGGCAACGGCTTCCACGGGCCGTTCGCCGACAGCGTGGTGGCGGAGTACGAAGGCCTTGCGCCGGCCGCCGGCGCGGGCAAGGGTGGCAACCGCCAGGCGTTCCTGGACATGTTGGGCAACGCGGCCGACCCGCAGCAGCACTCGACGCTGATCGGCTCGGCGCCCAAGGGCTACCAGCTCAAGCTGCACAAGACGTTCCAGACCCCGACGTCACCGGTGATCCAGGCCGACGGCACCACCAAGCCGCCGATCTACGTGACCGACGACCTGAACTCGAAGCTCACGACCACCGGCGGGCGGTTCGCGTGGTCGGTCAACCCGTCGACCCGGCCGTACGTGGCGGGCCGCTACGGGCGCGACCCGCAGGGGCCTGCGCAGCAGGGGTACGCGGTGACCAACCCGGCCGGGGTGCCGCCGATCAACCAGAACTACCCGGCCGACCCGGCGGGTGACTCGTTCACCTTCCACGTCGACGGCCTGCCGAAGGTCGACAACGGGAAGTTCAGCGTCAACATCAACTGGGCGAACACCGCGACCGACTGGGACCTGTTCATCTACGACTCGGCCGGCAACCTGGTCAGCTCGTCGGCGAACGGCGGCACGACGTCCGAGCACGCCGTGCTGTTCGACCCGCCGGCCGGCGACTACAAGGCCGTGGTGGTCAACTACGACCAGGCCGACCCGAACGCCGTCGACGACTGGACCGGGGACGTGTCGTTCTCGTCGCCGATCCCGCCGACGTACGGCACGAAGGAGGCCTACCAGCTGACCTGCTCGACGCCGAACGGCAAGCTCGTCGGGGTGGCGGACGTGTTCGCCGACCGCGGCCAGACGATCGACGTCGGTGAGGTCTGCACCCGCTCCGCGCACGCGCAGAAGCAGCGCGCTTCGGGCGGCGTCCGGTAGTTCTGTGGTTCGTGAAGGCCCCTTCGCCGCGGCGGAGGGGCCTTCACGGCGTTACGGCGAGGGTGACGCCCAGGACGACGAGAACCGTGCCGACAACGCGGTTGAGGGCCGGTTTGGCGTGGGCGTACCAGCGCTGGGTGGCGGGGGAGGAGAACAGCAGCGCGACGCTGAGGTGCCACGCGGTCGAGACGGCGACGATCAGCACCACGGCGGCGACCTTGACGGCGGTGGGTTCGGACGGCGGCAGCGTCGCGGTGAGCACGCTGCCGAAGAAGGCCGCGGCCTTCGGGTTGGTCAGGTTGCTGGTGACGCCCTGCCGGAAGGCGCTCCCGTGGCCGGCGGGCGGGGCTGCGTCGGCCGCGCGGGCGCGGAGCCAGAGCCGGACGCCGAGCCAGGCCAGGTAGCCGCCACAGACGACCCTCAGGGCGGCGGCCAGCCAGGGTTCCCGCGCGAGAAGGCTGCCGAGCCCGAAGACGGCCACGGCGGCCAGCAGGCCTCCGGCGGCGATCACCCCGAGCGCGACGGCGACGGCGGCCCGGCGCGACCCGGCCGCGGCGGTGTGCGCGATGAGGACGAAGTTGGGACCGGGCGAGACGGCGGCGGGGAGGTAGGCCAGCAGGACGGTCCCGAGCGTGGCGGCGGAGCTCACGTTCGGTGGTGGTTTCCGGTGGTCGGGGTCATGTTGTGCACGGTATTGGTGCCGGGGATCGGGAGGTTGTGGGGTTGGTGCGGCCGGGGCTGGAGCGCTCCGACCGGGCCGTTGTGAACGGCGGCGGGCAGCGGCCGGGGGCCGCCTCGAACCGCCGGGGCGCAGGTGTGACCCCGCTCGGCTCGGCCGGGATCGTCGGAGGCTGCTGCTGCCGGGCGCGGGCGTGCTCGTGGCGAGCGCCGGTGCGCCACCACCTGCGTCTTCGGCGGGCACCGGCCGGGCTCACGCGGCCCGGCCGCCGCCCACCACCTGGTCCCTCATCGTCCGCAGCGCCTCGTGGTCCACAGTGGACGGATCCGCCGCGAGCCACTCGCCGATCTCGTGCAGGAACGTCTCCGGCGTCATCGGCGCGACCACTTCGTCGCCCGGATCCGCCGTGGTCAGGTCGCCGCTGCGGCTCGGGTACACGATCATCGCGCCGCGCAGGGCCACTCCCGGCAGCAGCTCGCGGTACGCGGCGAGGCTCTCGGCGAGCCGGCTGCCGCCGCCGCGGAACGGGCGGCCGTTGCGCAGCAGCCTGCCGTCCTCCGCCGTCTCGTAGTGGCCCGGGAGCCACAGCTTCGACTCGACCAGGACCAGGCGCTTGCCGCACAGCACCGCGTGGTCGACGTCGGCGAACACCGAGCCCGGCCACGCGAGCCCGTGGAAGATGCGCGCGCCCGGCAGGCGGGTCAGGTACCCCTCGAGGAGGTCGGCCGTGAGCCGCTCGGCCAGCTCGTCGCGCTCGGTGCCGGGGGCGCCGAAGACCGTGCGGCCGCCGAACTCCTCGGCGTAGGCGTCGCGGGCCCGGCCGGCCCGCAGGTAGCCGCGCGCCAGCCGCTGGACGAGCAGCGCCGTCCCGGCCGTCAGCAGCAGCCAGACGACGAGCACCGGCGGCGAGAACTCCACCCCGCCGACCAGCGGAAGCAGCACCAGCACCATGCCGCCGACCGCGGCGACCACCGGCATGTGCCCCGGCCCGCGGCGGCGGCCGTGCCGCATCCGGGTGTCCTCGCCGGCGAAGTGCCACCAGGTCAGGTCCTCGGCGTCGAGGTCGGGCAGGTCCGGGACGAACCCGGGCTCGTCGCCGAAGCGGCGCCGGGGCCGCGGCCGCACCGGGACGGGCACCACCGTGGCGCCGCCGGCGTCGTAGCGGGCGCGGCGGACCGGGTCGCTGAGGACGTCGTAAGCGTCGCGGAGCAGGCGGAACGTGCCGACCGTGCCGCCGGCGTCCGGGTGCATGGTCTTCGCCAGCCGGCGGTAGGCCGTCTTGACGTCGGCCGCCGTGGCGTCCCGGCGGACGCCGAGCACCTCGTAGTAGTCGACCTCGGGCACGCGGGCGGTCACCTCCGGATGGGCTGCGCGAAGACTTTATGGGGTCGGCTCGCGGGGCCGGGCACCGCCTCCGCGGCACGCCAGGGTGATGCTCCCGCGGCGCTGGTCAGGGCCGTGTCAGGAGTTTTACCGTTCCCGGCGGCGGGTTCGTTGCACTGGGCCCGTCGGGGTCGCCGCCGAGGTGTGACGACGTCCTCCGCGCCCGAACGGCCGCGTTCGAGGTGGTCCGTGACCGTCCACTGAGGACTGTTTGTCGCCCGGAAGTGTTGCCGCGTGGGCGATCGCCGGGTTCGCAGTGACGGTTGGTAACCGGAATTCACTTGAACAGCCGTGAACATATGTTCGAATCCGCGGCTAGGATGGAGACATGTCCCCGGCACCCCGCGAACGTGACGGGCCCACCGCCACCCCACCTCGGCAGCGGGCCCGTCACCCCTGTCAGCGCTCGCGCAGCAGGAACCGCTGCAGCTTCCCGCTCGCGTTGCGCGGCAGCGCGTCGACGAACCGCACCCGGCGCGGGTACTTGTACGGCGCCGCAACGGCTTTGGCGTGCTCCTGGAGGGCGTGCACGACCTCCGGGCCCGGCGTGACGCCCGGGCGCAGCACGACGAAGGCGGTCACCACGGCGCCGCGGTCCGGGTCGGGCGTGCCGACGACCGCGCACTCGTCGACGTCCGGGTGGGTCAGCAGCACCTCTTCGACCTCGGGAGCCGCGATGTTGTAACCGGAAGAGACGATCATGTCGTCGCTGCGCGCGACGAAGCGGAAGTAGCCGTCCGCGTCGCGCACGTAGGTGTCGCCGGTGAGGTTCCAGCCGTCGCGGACGTAGTCGGTCTGCCGCGGGTCGCCGAGGTACCGGCAGCCGGTCGGGCCCTGGACCGCGAGCAGGCCGGGCGTGCCGTCGGGCACCGGCTCGCCGTCGAGGTCGAGGACGGCGGCCCGGAAGCCGGGCACGACGGTGCCGGTCCGGCCGGGGCGGGCCGCCTCGTCGGCCGCGGAGATGAACACGTGCAGCATCTCCGTGCTGCCGATCCCGTCGATCAGCGGCCGGCCGGTGACCTCGCGGTACCGCTCGGCCACGGCGGCGGGCAGGGCCTCCCCGGCGGAGACGGCGCGGCGCACGCCGGCGAGCAGCGGGCCGTCGCCGGCGCCGAGGATCGCGCGGTAGGCGGTCGGCGCCGTGAACAGCACGGTCACCGCCTGCTCGGCGACGATCGAGGCCAGCTCCTTCGGCGTGGCGCGCTCCAGCAGGAGCACGGACGCGCCGGCGTGCAGCGGGAACACCAGCAGGCCACCCAGGCCGAAGGTGAACGCCAGCGGCGGCGTCCCGCAGAACACGTCGTCGGCGACGGGCCGCAGCACGTGCCGGGAGAACGTGTCGGCGATGGCGAGCAGGTCGCGGTGGAAGTGCATCGTCGCCTTGGGCGTCCCGGTGGTGCCGGAGGTGAAGGCTAGCAGGGCGACGTCGTCGGCGGCCGTGGGCACGTCGGCGAAGGCCGCCGGGTGCCGCGCGCAGCGTTCGGCCAGTTCGGCGCCGAAGGAGACCACCGGCAGGCCGGGTGGGAGCTCGTCGAGCAGGCGCTCGTCGCACAGGGCGACCGACGGCCGGGCCCGGTCGGCGATCTTGTCCAGCTCGCCGCGGCGCAGCATCGGCATCGTCGTGACCGCGACGGCCCCGGCCTTGAGGACGCCCAGCCAGCAGGCCGCGAGCCACGGCGTGTTGGCGCCGCGCAGCAGCACGCGGTTGCCGGGCACCACCCCGAGCTCGGCGGTGAGCACGTGCGCGATCCGGTTGGCGCGCGCCACGACCTCGCCGTAGGTCCACGTCTCGTGCGGCGACCGCAGGCACGGCCGGTCCGGGCCGAGGCGGGCGGCGGTGTGGTCGAGCAGTGCCGTCGCGGCGTTGAGCCGGTCGGGGTAGTGCAGCTCGGGCCGGTCGAACACGAGCCGGGGCCACTGCTCGAGCGGCGGCAGCCGGTCGCGGCAGAACGAGTCGGTGTGCGCGCTGGGAGTAAGCGGCATCGCAGCTCCTCGGGTCTCGGCCACGGGATCGGCCTGCACCTCAAGAAACGTAGCACTCGTTGCGACCGTCGAGAAGACGCTATGTCGCACTCATGACGGCGACGACGAAGAAGCGATAGCACTCCGTCGGCCGGGGACCGCGCAGGGTGACGACCGTCCGTCCTCAGTGGACGGACGAGCTCCCCGACGGCGGGGCGACGGTGGCGTCCGGCTGGTTCGCGCGGCGCAGCGACTCGGCGACGAAGCCGCCGGCCTTCAGCTCCTCGACCAGCTCATGCAGGAACGCGACGGTCTCCGAGCGGCGGTCCGGGCTCGTGGCGACGGCCTGCTGGATCTCCATGAAGCGTTCGCCGATCACCCGCGTCCCCGGGTGCGCGGCGGCGTAGGCGGTGATCGGCTGCCGGATCCCGGCCGCCGCCTCCAGACCCTGCTCCTCGAAGACGTCCACGCCGTCCTTGCCCCGCACGACCGTGGCGTGCCGGAGGGTGCGCGTCAGGTACAGGTCGTAGGCGGACCCCTCCTTGACGCCGACCCGGACACCCTCCTGGTCCACGTCGGCCGGCGACCGGAAGGCCGAGCCGTCCGGGACAGCGAACACGCCCTCGATGAGGACATAGGGCGCGGTGAAGGCGACCTGGGCCGCGCGCGCCGGCTCGATCGCCAGGAACCCGAGGTCGGCCGCTCCCGAGGTCAGCGCCTCGAACGACCTGCGGGCGGCGTCGAAGCAGGCGAACTCCACCGGAACGCCCAGCCGCGCGGCCACCTTACGCGAGAGGTCCACGGTGACCCCGCCCGGCTCGTCCGGCGTGCCGTGGGCGAGCACGGAGTTCCCGAGGTTGATGGCGGCCCGCAGCGTGCCCGTGGGCGCGAGGTCTTCGGCGACAGCGGAAAGGTCTCCCATGATCAGCGAGGGTAACCACGGGACCGGCGACCCGGCGCCGAAGTGTTGCTCACCCCACCGCCGGCGGGGTGAGGTCGAGGTCGAGCGTCTTGCGGACGGCGAGGATCGTCTCCGTGGCGAACTTGGGGTGCAGCGCCATGCGCTGCCGGGCCAGGGCGATCAGGTGCAGGTCGGGACCGAGGCCGGCCTCCTGCAGGTCGTCGGTGAAGACGTCGAGCACCGTGGCGCACAGCAGCGCGAAACAAGCGGCGTGCCGGCGCAGCCGTTCGACCGGGTCACCCGGGTCGCCGGCGGTGGCGGGGTCGGCGAGGCGGTGGGCGAACTCGACCAGATCGAGGGACTGGTCGACGTCCTTGAGGTGGAGGAGCTCCGCCGAGAGGCGCGTGACCTCGTCGGTGGGCGGCAGCATGTCCGCCATGCCGGCCAGGGCGTGCGCCTTGCCGCGCAGCTCGCTGCCGATCAGCCGGCGGGTGACCGTCTCCAGCGTGGGGTGGTAGACCTCGTTGGCGATGTCGACCATTTCGATGGTGTAGCGGCGAAGGTCGCGCGGCAGCCCGCCGGACAGGCAGTGGCACAGGTACCCGAACTGCTCAGGCAGCTCCGGCAGCCGCAACGTGATCCACAGGCGGCTTTCCTCGAGGGTGAAGTGCTCGACGCGGATCATTTCGGTGAAGGCGCTGTCGAAGGCGTCGCGCACTGCCAGCCCGCGTTTCTCGAAGTTGAGCACCGCGTCGTCGGAGACGGACACGAAGAACAGGCAGCCCGGGACGTCGAAGATGGCCTTGATGTCGTTGATGAACTGGTGGGCCTTCTCCGGTTCGCCGATCTTGTCGAGCTCGTCGATCGCGACGACGAGCAGGCCGGCGAGCTTCTCTTCCGCCAGCCGCCGCGCGGTCGAGGTGGCGAACTCGCGGAACTTGTCGACCACCTCGGGGTGGGTGAGCTGCTGCTCGGCGCGCTGGGTGGACCAGGTCCGGCCGGCTTCGCCCTTGAGGGGCATGTTCAGCTTCCCGGACCAGCCGGTGGTGTAGGTCTGCAGGAAGCGGATCTGGTCGAGCTGTTTCTTCGCCTGCTTGCGCAGCGCGGTGATGCCGGGGGAGGTGCGGTGGCGGGCCGCGGTGAACGCGGTGCGGGCGACCACGGCGACCAGCACGACACCGATGTGCACCGGGACCGTCGCCAGCACGGCCAGGGCGGCGAGACGCATCGGGGACTGGCCGGCCGCGAGCTGGGACAGGTCGCGGGGAAGAGCGCGGTCGAGCAGATCGGCGATCTCGCGCGCGAACACGGCAATGTCGGGCGAGCCCCAGAGCAGCATCGCGATGGCGGCCGAAACGGCGAAGTGGACCACGATCCGGGTCGCCTGGTCGAACACCCGGCGGGCGAGCCGCCGCCGGCCCGGCGCCGTCGCGGCGCCGACGTTGGCGAGGACGGCGCGGCACAGCAGGGCGTGCAGGTGCAGAACGAACTCGCGCGCCTCGTAGTTGGCCGGCGCGGACGCCAGCACCAGGAACGGCGCCGGGTTTCCGCCGCTGCTGTGCAGGCCGGCGGTGATCGACTTGATCGCGGTCGTCTTGCCGACCCCGCGGTTGCCGGCGAGGGCCACGGCGACGGAGTCGGCGCGGTCGAGCACGCGGGTCAGGCGCCGGGTCGCCGCCGTCTGGATGATGTCGGCGCCGATCTCCTGGTAGAGGCCCGTGACCTCGCGGAAGATGAGCTTGGTCCCGAAGGTGAGCTTGCGGTTGCGCCGGATGAACTCCTGGATCGCCGGCACGACGATCTCGGCCCGGACATCGGCCAGCCGGTCGCCGAGACCGATGAGGTCTTCGTGCGGGACGATGCGGCCCACCTCGCCGAGGCTCGTGACGGGGAAGAGCTCCGGGACCCGGCGCAACGCGATCCGGCCGGACATCGCGACCACCCCGGCCAGGCCGGCGGCGCCCAGCGCGGCGAGCGACCAGGAAAGCGCGGAGTAGCTGTAGACGAAGCAGGACAGGTAGGCCGCGGTGAGGCCGACCGCGGCGCCCAGCCAGAGGACCTTGGCCGGCCCCAGGTGCCGGATCCGCGGCCGCCGGGAGCCACTGTGGTCCTGCTGGGCGTACTCGTCCTGGGCCATGCGCACGCGGGCGAGGGTGGACTCGCTGGCCAGGACCGCCGCTTTGGCGTCTTCGGCGCGAAGTCCCTCCGAACGCAACGTCGCCCGGAGATCCGGGTCGGCGAGCGCGTCGTCGAGCATGACCTCGAGAGCGAGGGCCGCGGTCCACAGCTCGAAGTCGTCCGATGTCGTGACGTTCCAGTCCTGGAGCACACTGGGGCCGAGATCTCTGGGCGGTTCATCGCTCATCGGGACATGGTGCCAACGGGCCCGGCGCGGGTCGCCGGTTCCGCGGCAGGTGCGCCCTGTTGGCCGAACGCCGTTGTCACCCCGTGGTGACCGGTGGCTCCTCCGCCACGGTCAGCGCGAAGGTCGTCTCCTGGTGGTAGACCTCGCCCGGGCGCAGGACCGTGCCCGGGAAGTCCGGCCGGTTCGGCGAGTCCGGGAAGTGCTGCGGCTCCAGCGCGAACCCCGCGCCGCGGTGGGGCAGCCGGTTGCCCGCGTAGAACTGGAGTCCCGGCTCGGTGGTCGTCATCGTCAGCAGCCGGCCGGATGCCGGGTCCCAGGCCTGGGCCGCCCGCGGGCCGTCGAGCACCAGTTGTGGTCGTAACCGCCGGCGATCGCCAGCTGCGGGTCGGGCCGGTCGAGGCGGGCGCCGATCGGGGCCGGGGTGCGGAAGTCGAACGGCGTGCCGTCGACCGGAGCCGGGGCGCCGCGCGGGATCTGGCCGGTGTCCGTGGGGCAGAACCGGCTCGCGTTCAGCCTCAGCCACTGCGCGTGGACGTCGCCGGCGCCGGCCAGGTTCCAGTACGTGTGGTTGGTCAGGTTGACGACCGTCGGCGCGTCCGTCTCCGCCCGGTAGGTCAGGGTCAGCCCGCCCGCGGTGAGGCCGTATGTCACCTCGGTCGTGAGCCGCAGCCCGTCGGCGACCTCGGCCGCGGACCACACGCGCGTGTCGAACCCGGCCGGGCGGCGCCGCCGGCGATCCGGTTGGCGTACCGGCCGATCACCGCGCCGAGGAAGACCCGCGCCGCGCCCGGCCGGTTGTTCGCGACGTGCCCCGCGAGATCCGGATGGCCCAGGACGACGTTGCCCGGCCGGCCCCGGCGGTCCGGTGCCTCCAGCGACTGGATGACGCCGCCGTAGTCGAGCACGCGCACGGTCAGCTCGCCGCGGGTCAGGGTGTACCGGTGGACGTCGGTGTCACCGACGCGGCCGAAGAGCTCGCGGGTCACCAGAGTCATCGGATCGCCCTCCAGCATGCTGTTAGCGCTAACACCGTGTCGGAACTCTAAGTTCCGCCCCTCGGCCTGGTCAAGCCTCCGGCTGAGTGCCGAGCAACTGGTGCGCACGCAGCGCCATCTGGATCTCCAGCCGGTGCGCGGGGTCGCCGAGCCGCTCGCCGAAGAGGTCGCTCAGCTGGCTCACCCGGTACCGCACCGTCTGCGGGTGGATGCCCAGCGCCTGCGCGATGTCGGGCGTGTTCCCGTTGTGCTCCAACCAGCTCAGCAACGTCTCGGCCAGCCGGACCTGCTGCTTCACCGTCAGGCCCGCGAACGGCGCGAGCGCCTTCGCCGACAGCTCGTCGAGCAGGAACCGGTCGGCGAGCAGCCAGTGCGTCGCCAGGTGGTCGGCCGTGTGCGTCACGGCGCGATCGTCGACGATCCCGCGGCGCACCAGATCGAGGGTGCGACGGGCCCAGCGCAGCGACGTCGCCGCGTCGGCCGGCCGGACCCGCGGGCCCACCGCGGCCCGCCAGCCCGGCAGGCGGCCTTCGAGCCCGCGCAGGTCGCGTTCGGGATGCGGGGTCAGCAGGCAGGGCTCGGTGCTTTCGAGGTCGAGCAGGACGTCGTCGGCGACGTGCGGGCCCGCGGTCAGGTCCTGGTCGGCCCGCGGGTCGAGCGCGACGACCGTGACCCACTCCGGCATGGTCCACTTCGCGGCTTTCGCCGTCGTCACGATCGTCGCCGGCGACGACGGCGGAGTGGCCAGCAGCAGCTCGAGCAACCGGCGCCGGCGGCGTTCGAGCGTGCCCGTCGCCATCGCCTGCGCGAGCGTGTATCCCTCCACCGAATACGACGAAATCTCGTCCACGTAAGCAAAAATGGCTTCCGCGCCGACGCAGAGCACGGCCGCCGGGAAGCGGTGCGCTTGACCCAGTTCCGCGACGTAGCGCCACGCCGCGCGCCCGCCCGCGCGGTAGGCGGCCTGCAGCGAGTTCAGGCTGCCGCCGTCGTGGTGGACGCGTTTGCCGACCTCCATGAACAGCGGCGCCCAGTTGTCCTGTGTGGACGCGAGCTCCTCGATGCTGTCGAGGCAGCTGACGACGGCGTGCTCGATCGCCAGCACGATGATCTTGCCGAACTCGCCTTCGAGGGGCTTGGCGTACTCGGGCACGGCGCGCTGGATCTCTTCCAGGATCCGGCGGGCGAGCGGGTCGGCGTGCGGCCGGAACCGGCGCGCGAACTCCGTCGGCAGCGAACACCACAGCTGCCGCGCGCGGCCGGAGCCCCGCGGGTGGGGGACGGTGACCGTCCGGGTCATTTCCCACCCCTTTCCGCATCGGCGCGGACGTCCATGTACTCACACGGAAACACCGCTTGGCAACCGCCGGTCCCGGTTCTGTCACGCGGGACCCAACTGCCGCGCCGGGGTTTGTCACCTGTCCGACAAGCGGCGGAACACTCATCACCACAAGGGTTTTCGCGTGCCGATTTGTGGTCCCGGTCCGTATCTTCCTGCGCCGTCAGGTTGTTAGCGTGATCAACCACGCGACCGGAAGGAGACGGGATGAAAACGCTCGTTTCGTGGTCGTTCCGCCGCGCCGGCGTGGTGGTTTTCCTGTGGCTGACCGCACTCGGCGGGCTCGGTTTCGCCGTGCTGCACACCGGCGCGGCCTTCCGCGACACGGTGGCGCTGCCCGCCGCGGACAGCACCGCGGCGGCGAACCTGCTGCGCGGCGCCGGAGCGGCCGGCGACGAGGAACGGGTGGTCGTCCGCCCGCCGGACGGCACGGTCGACTCCGGCACGGTCCGCGTCCGGGTCGACGCCTTGGTCACCCGGCTGGCCGCGCTCCCGCACGTCGTGTCCGTCACGCCCGGTGAGGTGTCCGGCGACCGGCGGACCACGGTGCTGACCGTCCGGTTCGACGCGCCGGCCGCGGACCTCGGCCAGGGCCCGGCCGACGCGCTGGCCGCCGTGGTCCGTGACGCGGACGGCCTCACCGCCGGCGCCGCGGGCGAGCTGGCCGCGATGACGGCCGCCGCGCCCGACCTGGGCAACGCCGGGATCGGCCTGCTCGCCGCAGCTCTTGTGCTGCTGGCCGCCTTCGGGTCCCTGAGCTGTGTACTACTGCCGGTGCTCACCGCGTCGGTTTCGGTCGGCTGCGCGCTGGCCGTGGTGACGCTGTTGTCGCACGTCATGACCGTGCCGAAGATCAGCACCGAGATCGCCGCGCTGCTGGGGCTCGGCGTCGGCGTCGACTACGCGCTGTTCGTGCTCACCCGCTTCCGGCAGGGCCGCCGGGAAGGCGCGGAACCGGCGGTGGCGCTGGCCGCCGCGGCGGCGACGTCGGGCCGCAGCGTCGTTTTCGCCGGGCTCACCGTGAGTGTCTCGCTGGCCGGGATGCTGACCGTCGGGATGCCGTTCCTCGACGGGATCGCGGTGGCCGCCGCGGTTTCCGTGCTGCTGACCGCGGCGGCCGCGTTGACGCTGCTGCCCGCGTTGCTGCGGCCGGTCGCGCGCCGGATGCGCGTCGCGGGGGACGGCACCGGCGCCCGCTGGGCCCGGCTCGCGCGTTCGGTGACCGCGCGGCCCGGCCCGTACACGCTTGCTGCGCTGCTGGTGGTCGCCGTGCTCGCGCTCCCGATGACCGGGCTGCGGCTCGGGGTGCCGGACGCCGTCCACGACCCGCCGGGCAGCGTCACGAAGACCGCCGCGGAGCTGCTGGACGCCGGGTTCGGCCCGGGCGCCGCCGCTCCGCTGCTGGTGACCGGCACCGGCGACGGGTCCGTCGGGACGCTCCGGGAAGCGCTGCGGGCCCGGGCCGACGTCGGCCCGCCCACGCCGCTGCCCGGCGGCTGGCTGCTCACGGTGGTCCCGCGGACCGCGTCCGACGACCCGGCCACCGGCGAGCTGCTGGCCTGGACGCGGACGATGGCCACCACCCTCGGCGGCCCGGACACGCACGTCGGCGGGCTCGTCGCGGCCCGGGCCGACTTCTCGGCGGCGATCACCGCGCGGCTGCCGCTGTTCCTCGTGAGCGTCGTCGGCCTTTCGGTGCTGCTGCTCGCGTGGGTGTTCCGCAGCGTGCTGATCCCGGTGACCGCGGCGGTGATGAACCTGCTGACCGCCGCGGCGACGACGGGCGCGGTGGTGGCCGTGTTCGGCGCGCCGGTCGAGCCGTATCTGCCGGTGTTCCTCTTCGCCGGGCTGTTCGGGCTGTCGATGGACTACGAGGTCTTCCTGATCGCGCGGATCCAGGAGGCGTGGCGCCGCCACGGGGACACGCGGGCCGCGGTGGTCGACGGCGTCGCGGCGACCGGGCGGACCATCACCGCGGCCGCGCTGATCATGGCGCTGGTGTTCGCGTCGTTCGCCTTCGTGGACGCCCGGGTCGTACGGGAGGCGGGGGTGGGACTGACCGTCGCCGTGCTGCTCGACGCCGTCGTCGTCCGGTGTGTGCTCGTGCCCGCGGTGATGGCTCGCTTGGGCGCCGCCAACTGGTGGTTCCCGCGCCGACGTCGGGCTGTGGTCACCCGCGAGCTCATCGGGAGCTCCCGATGACGCGCCGGTTCCCGACGCTGGTGCTGATCGCGCTCGGGGCGTTCGTCACCACCCTCGACAACACGATCGTCGCGGCAGGCGCGCCCTCGATCGCGCGGGACCTCGTGCTGGACCTCGGGGCGCTGCAATGGGTCGCGCTCGGGTACATGCTGCCGTTCGCCGGTCTGCTGCTGGTCGCCGGCACCCTGGTGGATCGCTGGGGCCGCCGGGCGACGCTCGTCGCGGGCCTGCTCGCGTTCGGCCTCGGCGCGGCCCTCGGCGGGCTGGCCGGTTCGGTGGAGGTGCTCGTCGCGGCCCGGGTGCTGCAGGGGACGGCCGCCGCGTTCCTCGTGCCGGGCCTGCTGAGCCTGCTGCGCACGAACCTCGACGCTCGCGGCCGGACGCTCGCCGCGGCGGTGTGGACGGCCTGCCTGGCCGCAGCGCTGGCGCTCGGCCCGGCGCTCGGCGGCGTGTTGAGCGCGTCGCTCGGCTGGGGCTGGATCTTCTTCGTGAACCTGCCGTTCGTCGCGGTGATGCTCGTGCTGGTCCCGGCCGCCGTGCCCCGCGGCCGGGACCCCGACGCCCCGCGACCGGCGACCGGACCCATGGTCGTCGTGACGGCGAGCCTGGTCCTGGTCACGGCGGCGCTGGTCCAGTCCGGAACCGCGCTCGCGGTGCCGCCGCTCGTCGCGGGGGTCGCGCTCGGCGCCGGGTTGGTGGTCCGGGAACGGCGGGCTCACGACCGGCTCGTGCCGGCGGCCCTGACCGGCAACCGGGTGTTCGCCGGCTCGCTCGCCGTGCAAGTGCTGTGGGGACTGGGAATCTCCGGTGTCTTCTTCTTCACGCCCTTGCTGCACCAGGAGTTCCTCGGGCTCGACCCGGTCGGCGCCGGGCTGCCGCTCGTGCCGGTGGCGGTGGCGGTGATGGCCGCGACCCCGCTGGTCCCGGGCGCGGTGGCCCGGTTCGGTCCACATCGGACGGTCGCGGGCGGGCTCGCGATCGTAGGCGCCGGGCTGCTGGCGCTCGCCGCGGTGAACCACATCCCCGCGATCTCCCCGCGGGTGCCCGGACTGGTGCTGATCGGCGCCGGGTCGGCGTTCACCACGCCGTTGACCTCGCACGCCCTGGACGTTGTCGCCGAGCGGTATTCCGGCACGGCGTCCGGGCTGCTGAGCGCGTCCCGCGAGCTGTCGAGCGCACTGGGGGTGGCGCTCATCGGCGCCGTGCTGACCGCGGTGCGGGGAGTACGGCTCGACACGGGTGCGACGCCCGGGACGGCGTTGGCCGCCGGATACACCGCCGGGCTGCTTGCCGCGGCGGCCCTGACCCTCGTCGGCGCGCTGCTGGCCGTGCGGGTGGTGCGAACCCCTTCCGCCACAACCTCGTCGCCGCGTGACAAACGCGCGGTGCCGTAACCCGTTTCCCCGTGAGCATCCGAGATCGCCTGATTGACAACGTCCGCCGGAAACCTCTTCACTGCGCCGGTAAACGCTATCTGCGAGGGACCATGGAAACCATTTCCGAGCCGCTTCCCGTCACCGGGGAAACGGACGGCGACGCCGAATCGTTCGCAACCCTGTTGAGCCATTGGGCGCGGGTCCTCGGCGACGAGGTCGCGCTGACCCACCTGGACCACCGCACGTCCGCGGACGGCCGGGCAAACACGCTCACCTGGCGTCAGCTCGACGAGCGCGTCGACGCGGTTGCCGCGCGGTTGAGCGAAATCGCCGCGCCGGGGGAGCGCTCGGCGGTGCTCGCCGGGCAGTCCGCCGACTACGTCGTCGGGTTTCTCGGCGCGCTCCGGGCGGGTCTCGTCGCGGTGCCGCTGTTCGCGCCCGGCCTGCCCGGGCACGCGGGCCGGCTGACCGCGGCGCTCGCCGACTGCACCCCGCGGGTCGTGCTCACCACGACCGACGAGGTCGACGTCGTGCAGGCGTTCACCGGCGGTCCGGCGGTGGTGGCCGTCGACGCTCTGGCTCCGGTCCCGCCGCGCGACTGGCCCCGGCCGGATCCCGACGCGCCGGCGTACCTGCAGTACACGTCGGGGTCCACGCGCTCGCCCGCCGGGGTTGTGCTGACCCACCGCAACGTGCTCGCGAACGCGCGTCAGGCGTGCGCCGCGTACGGCGCCGAAGCGCGGACGACCTCGACGGTCAGCTGGCTGCCGTTGTTCCACGACATGGGCCTGATCCTCGGCATCGGCGCGCCGATGGCCAGCGGCATGGCGTCGCTCCTGCTGGACCCGCTGGCCTTTCTCGAACGGCCGTCGCGGTGGCTGCGTGCGCTTTCCGCGAGCCCCGGCGCGATCAGTGCCGCGCCCAACTTCGCCTACGCCTACAGCGCTTCCCGCGTCACCGAGGCCGAGAAGAGCTATCTGGACCTGAGCCGGGTCGTGTCGCTGATCAACGGCAGCGAACCGGTGCTGCCCTCGACGATCGCGAAGTTCCAGGCCGCCTTCGAAGAGTGCGGGTTGCGGCCCGAGGCGCACCGGTCGTCCTACGGCCTGGCCGAAGCCACCGTCTTCGTTTCTGTTACTGGCGCTGGGAAACCGGCGCGGCAGGCGACGTTCGACCGGGCCCGGCTGGCCGCCGGGTTCGCCGAACCGGCCGCCCCGGGCGCGTCCGCGACCACGCTCGTCTCGTGCGGCCGCCCGGTCGGCCAGCGTGTCCGCGTCACCGACCTCGAGACCGGCTCGGAGGTCAAGCCGGGCCAGGTCGGCGAGATCCGGGTCAGCGGCCCGAACGTCGGCCGCGGGTACTGGGGCAGGCCCGCCGCGTCGGCGGTCACGTTCGGCCTGCCGCCGCTCGACCCGGACACCGGCGCGGGCTGGCTGGCGACCGGCGACCTCGGCGTGGTGGTCGACGGTGAGCTGTTCGTGACCGGACGGCTGAAGGACCTCGTGGTCGTCGACGGGCGCAACCACTACCCGCAGGACGTCGAGCAGACCGTGGAGGAGAACCCCGTCGTGCGCCCGCATTCGGCCGCGGTGTTCGCGATCGACGGCGCCGAGGGGGAAGCCGCCGTCGCCGTGCTGGAACGGGCCAAGGACAGCGATGCCGACGTCACCGAAGCGGCGGCCGCGCTGCGCTCGGCGGTGTCGGCCGGGCACGGCCTGCGGCTGCACGACGTCGTTTTCCTGCCACCCGGCGAAGTTCCGCGCACGTCGAGCGGCAAGATCAGCCGGGCGCGGTGCCGGGAGTCCTATCTGGATGGTTCGCTGGCTTCGCGGCGGCTGGGATGAACGCCGGTGAGATCCGCGCCTGGCTCGTCGCCCGGGTCGGCGCGGTGGATCCCGACCGTCCCCTGAGCGAGACGGGACTGTCCTCGAGGGACGCGACGAGCCTCGCCGCCGATCTCGGTGACGTGCTGGGCCGCCCGTTGCCGGTGACGCTGGTCTGGCAGTACCCGACGATCAACGCTCTTGCGACTCATCTGTCCACTGTGGATTCTCTTTCGTTGGAGGCTTTGCCGGTGGCGGAAGGGGAACCGGTCGCGATCGTCGGACTCGGCTGCCGCCTGCCGGGCGGAATCGACTCCCCGGACGCTTTCTGGCGGTTCCTCGACGCGGGCGGCGACGGCATCGGCGACGTCCCGGAGGGGCGCTGGGAGACGTTCGCGCCCGCCGAGGACTTCGCCGATGTGCCGCCGCGCGGGGGTTTCCTCGCGGACGTCGCCGGGTTCGACGCCGCGTTCTTCGGCATCACGCCGCGTGAGGCCGAGGCGATGGACCCGCAGCAGCGGATCGTCCTGGAGGTCGCCTGGGCGGCGCTGGAGCACGCCGGGATCCCGCCGTCGAGCCTGCGGGGGAGCCGGACCGGGGTGTTCGTCGGGCTGTCGGCGACCGAGTACGGCTCGCTGACGATGACCGACGTCGCGGGGGTCGACGTCTGGTCCGGCCCGGGCGCGGCGGCGAGCATCACCGCGAACCGGCTTTCGTACCTGCTCGACCTGCGTGGACCCAGCCTCACGCTCGACACGGCGTGTTCGTCGTCGCTGGTGGCCGTGCACCAGGCGGTGCAGAGCCTGCGGCTCGGCGAAAGCGAGACCGCGCTCGTCGCCGGCGTGAACGTGCTGCTGTCACCCGGCATCACGGCGGGCTTCCACCGCGCCGGGGTGCTCGCCGCGGACGGCCACTGCAAGCCGTTCGACGCCGGCGCCGACGGCATCGTCCGGGGTGAGGGCTGTGGGGTGGTGGTGCTCAAGCCGCTGCGCGCGGCGCGGCGCGCGGGCGACCGGGTGCTGGCGGTGATCCGCGGCAGCGCGGTGAACTCCGACGGCCGGTCCAACGGCCTGACGGCGCCCAACCCGGAAGCCCAGGCGGCCCTGCTACGCGACGCCTACGCGGCGGCGGGCGTCGAACCGTCCTCAGTGGACTACGTCGAGGCGCACGGAACAGGGACGCCGCTGGGCGACCCGCTCGAAGCGGGCGCGCTGTCGGCGGTGCTCGGGAACGGGCGTCCGCCCGAGCGGCCGTTGCTGGTCGGTTCGGTGAAGAGCAACCTCGGCCACCTCGAAGGCGCGGCCGGGATCACGGGGCTGGTCAAGGTGGTGCTGGCCATGCTGAACCGGCGGCTGCCGGCGAGCTTGCACTTCCGGTCACCGAACCCGCATGTCGATTTCAGTGGGTTGCGGGTGGTCGACGAGGCGGCGGAGTGGCCGCGGTATTCGGGTGTGGCGCGGGCGGGGGTGTCGGCGTTCGGGTTCGGCGGGACGAACGCGCATGTGGTGCTGGAGGAGTGGCCGGCGGCTTCGTTCCCGGTGCGGTCTGATGTGGATGGTCCGCAGGTGTTCGCGCTCTCGGCCCGGTCGGCGGAGGCGTTGCGGGCGCGGGCGGGGGAGCTGTCGGACTGGGTGGAGGCGCGGGAGGCGCCGCTCGGGGCGGTGGCTTCGACGCTGGCTCATCGGCGGGAGCACCTACCGGTGCGTGGCGCGGTGGTCGGTGAGGGCCGCGGGGACGTGGTCGGCGCGCTGAGGGAGCTGGCGGCCGGTGGTGGTGTGGTCGCGGACATCCGTGATGTGGCCGGGCGGGAGGAACCCGGCGGCGCGGCCGCCGACCCCGGTGTTGTCTTCGTCTTCTCCGGCTACGGCTCCCAATGGGACGGCATGGGCCACCACCTCCTCCACTCCGAACCCGCCTTCCGCACCCAAGTCGAATCGCTCGACCCCGTCTTCCGAACCGAGACCGGCACCTCCCTCCACGACCTCCTCACCCAAGAAAGAACCGACCTCGCCAAAACCCAGCTGGCCCTCTTCGGCATGCACCTCGCCCTCGCCGGACTCTGGCGCGCCCACGGCATCACTCCTGCCGCCGTGCTTGGGCACTCCATGGGTGAAGTCGCCGCCGCCGTTGTCGCCGGGGCGCTCGATGTCCGGAACGGCCTGCGCGTCATGACCACCCGGGCCCGCCTGCTCGCCGAACTCGACCAAGGTGGTGATGGCGCGATGGCCGTCGTCGAGCTGTCCCCGGCTGAGCTGGCCAAGTTCCCCGAGGTCACCGTCGCCGTCTACGCCTCTCCGACCCAGTGCACCGTCAGTGGCGCCGCCGCCCAGGTTGACGCCCTCGTCGACCACGCCGAAAGCCTCGGCAGGCTTGCCCGGCGGCTGCCCGTCGGCGGGGCCGGGCACTCCGCCGCCGTCGATGCCGTGCTCGGGCGGTTCCGCGGCACCCTCGCGGGCCTGACCGCCGGGAAGCCGGAAATCCCCTGCTACACCAGCGTTCTCGACGATCCCCGCGAGACACCCGCCTTCGACGTCGAGTACTGGGCGGCAAACCTGCGCCGTCCGGTGCGGTTCAGCCAGGCCCTCGAAGCCGCCGCGGTCGATGGGCACCGGGTGTTCGTCGAAGTCTCGCCGCACCCGGTGGCCGCCGCCGCGATCGAGCAGACCACCGGGCAACCGTGCCTGCCCTCGGCCAGCCGCCGGGTCGACGAACGGGTCGCCTTCCTCACCAGCCTCGCCCGGCTGTACGTCCGCGGTGGAGCGGACCTCGCCGGTCGCCCGCGGACGCCGTCCGTTGAACTGCCTGGTCCGGTCTGGCGCCACGAACGGTTCTGGCCGCGACGCACTCCGCGTACCGGCGGCGGCCATCCGCTGCTGGGTGTCCACATCGAACAACCCGGCGGGAGCACTCACCTCTGGCGCGCCGACGTCGGCACGGCCGTGCTGCCCTGGCTGGCCGACCACACCGTCGGAGGCACGCCCGTCTTCCCGGCCACCGGCTTCCTCGAACTGGCGCTCGCCGCCGGCGGGCACGTTCGTGACCTCGAGCTGCGCGAGGTCCTTCCGCTGGCCGAGCACACCGAGGTGACGACCACCCGCACCGGCGCCGAGCTGAGCGTGCACGCCAAGTCCGCCCACGGCGAGTGGGTCCGGCACGCCACCGCCCGCCTCGGCAGCGGCGGCACACCGTCGGCGCCGTTCGGCGAGGTCGCCGGCGAGCCCGTCGACCTCTACCGCGTGCTGGCCGACCTGGGCCAGTCCTACGGCCCGGCCTTCCGCGGCCTGCGCCGGGTGACCGCCGCGCCCGGACGCGCGTCGGCGGCGATCGTGCTGCCGGAAGCCGACCATCCCGCCTACGTGCTGCACCCCGCGCTCGCCGACGCCTGCCTGCACGCGCTGGCCGCGGCCGTCGGCCAGGCGGACGCGCTCTACCTGCCGCTCACCGTGGGCGAAGTGGTCGTCGCCGGGGATCCGCGCAAGGGGGTGCGGGTCGACGCCGTCCTCGGCTCGGTTGATCCCTCCGGCGACGGCCTGCTCGGCAGTGTCCAGCTGGTCGACGCCGGGGACGCCGTCCTGGTGGAGTTCCGGGACGTCTACTGCCGCCGGTTCCGGGACGCGGCCCTGGCCCGGCTGCTGTTCGAAGCGACCTGGCAGCCGGCCGATCTGCCCGCGGCCGGGCACGAGCCGAACTGGATCATGCTCGACGAGGAAAGCCTCGAAGACCGCGCTGCACTCGCGAAGCAGCTCCGCGAGAAGGAACCGGCCGCGGTGGTCGCGCTGCTCGGCGGGGCGGCCGCGCCGGACCCGGCCCGTGCCGCCCGGCTGGTCGTGACGCTGTCCGGCATCACCGCCGAGCTGGCCGAACTCCCGGCGCCGCCTCGGTTGTGGCTGGTCACCGCGGGTGCGCAGAGCATCGAACCCGGCGAGCGCGGCGACCCCGGCCTGGCGGCCGTGCGCGGACTGGTGCGCGTGCTCGCCTTCGAGCACCCCGAGCTCCGCGTGAGCCAGGTCGACTTCGACGGCGAACCGGACCCGGCCCGGCTCTGGGCGAGCCAGCTGCGGGACGAGGTCACCGCGGACGGCCCGGACGACGAAGTCGCCTGGCGCGAAGGCATCCGTCACACCCGGCGACTGGTCCGCCCGGAGCTCGGCGACCCGCTGCGCGAACCGGTCCGCGACGGCGCCTACGTCATCACCGGCGGGCTCGGCGGTCTCGGGCTGGCCGCGGCGAAGTGGCTGGCCGGCCGCGGGGCGACGCGCCTGGTGCTCTGCAGCCGCCACCCCGCCGACCCGGGCCTGGACGACCTGGGTGTCGACGTCCGGGTGGTGGCCGGGGACATCGCCGAGCCCGGCACGGCCGAAGCGCTGGTCGCGGCCGCCATCGACGGCGGTGTGCCGCTGCGTGGAGTGCTGCACGCGGCCGGTGTGCTGGCCGACGGCGCGGCGATCACGCTGGACGTGGCCGCGCTCGAAGCCGTCTGGCGGCCGAAGGCGCTCGGCGCCTGGCGGCTGCACGAAGCGACCGCCGGGCACGATCTCGACTGGTGGCTGGTCTATTCGTCCGCGGCCGCGTTGTTCGGCTCGCCGGGCCAGGCCGCGTACGCCACGGCGAACGCGTGGACCGACGCGCTGGTCACCTGGCGCCGGGCCCAAGGACTCCCGGCGGCGACGATCGAGTGGGGTGCCTGGGGTGAGATCGGCGCCGCGGCCGGGTCGCGCAACCCGGTCCTCGAACCGCTCGGCACCGAGGAAGCGCTCTCCGCGCTCGACGCCGTGCTGGCGCGCGACCGCGCGGCGACCGGGGTTGCCCGGGTGGCCGCCGAGACGGTGCTGGAGCTGTTCCCGCGGCTGGCCGACCGGCCGTTCTTCGCCCTCTTCACACCGGAGCCCGCGGAGTCCACTTGGGACGGTCTGGAGTCGTTGCGTGCCGGGTCGAAGGAAACCGCGCGGGCCGCGATGACCGACCACCTGGCCGAGCTCGTCGCGGGCCTGCTGGGCTACGCCGAGGTCGACCGGCACGTGCCGCTGACCCGGCTCGGGCTCGACTCGCTGTCGGCGATGCGAGCGAGGGGCGCGGTCGAACGAGACTTCGGACTGCCGCTGCCGATCCCGTTGCTGCTGCGCGGGGCGAGCCTGGCCGAGCTGGCCGGTCACCTCGCCGAGCAGGCCGGTTTCGGGACGTCGGACCCGGCCGAGCCCGGGGGAGCGGGGCCGCGTGACCCGGCCGAGCGCTGGGTCGCCCGCCACTGGCAGGCCGAGCTGGGTGGTCCGGAACCCGGGGTGCACGACGACTTCTTCGCCGTGGGCGGGGATCCCGGACGCGCACAGCGGCTGCGCACGGTGTTCGCCGAGCAGCTCGGCGCCGTGCCCGCCGTGGATCGGCTGTTCGCCACGCCGACGGTCGCCGCGATGGCCGACCTGCTGCGCGCCGAGCTGGAAGGCAACGGCGACGGCCCGGTGCGGCTGCTGCGCGACGGCGTCGGCGAGCCGGTGTTCCTGTTCCACCCGGCCGGCGGGCCGACGAGCGTCTACCGCGAGCTCGTCCGGCTGCTCCCCGAAGGACAGCCGGTGTACGGGTTCGAGCGGATCGACGACGAAGACACCGTCGAGGCCAAGGCGGCGTGTTACACCGAGCTGATCCGGGAGATCCAGCCGCACGGGCCGTACCGGCTGGGCGGCTGGTCGTTCGGCGGCTGCCTCGCCTACGAGACGGCCCGGGTGCTGACGGCGGCGGGTGAGCCGGTCGAGCTGGTGTTCCTGATCGACACCATCCTGCCGCTGCCCGCGCCCGGGAAACCGGTGGGAGAGCTGCTGCTCGACCGCTTCGACCGGTTCGCCGAGCACGTCTCGCGCACCTACGGCGTGCCGTTCGCAGTTCCACGCGAGGAGCTCGCGCGGCTGGACGAGGACGCCCAGATCCGCTGGGTGATGGATCGGCTGGCCGCGCAGGTGCCGGACCTGGGGCCGGGGGTCCTGCGGCACCAGTACGAGTCCTATGTGGACGCCCGGGTCGCCGAACGGTACACGCCGGTCCGCTACGACGGCCGGGTGCTGCTGCTGCGGGCGCGGGACCCGCACCCGCTGACGACCGCGCTCGACCCGCGCTACCTGCGCACCGACCCGGCCCTCGGCTGGGACGAGCACTGCGCGGACCTCGAGGTCGTGCGGGTGCCCGGCGACCACGTCTCGATGATCGACCCGCCCCACGTGGCGGAGCTGACCGGAGCGCTCGCGGAGAGACTCGAAGTGGGGGTGCGTTGATGGACGAGCTCAGGCCGACCACGGCCTTCCGGATCGCCGACCTCGCGGCGCGGCAGGACGAAGTCGTCCGGATCGCCGAGAAGCGGGCGGTCGACCGGCAGCACGCCAAGGGCAAGCTGACCGCGCGGGAACGGATCGGGCTGCTGCTCGATCCCGGGTCGTTCGTCGAGCTCGACCAGTTCGCGCGGCACCGGTGCGCGGAGTTCGGGATGGACGCCAACCGGCCGTGGGGCGACGGCGTCGTCACCGGGCACGGGACCGTCGACGGGCGGCAGATCTGCGTGTTCTCGCAGGACTTCAGCGTGTTCGGCGGCAGCATGGGCGAGGTCTCCGGCGAGAAGGTCCTCAAGGTGATGGACCTGGCCATGAGCATCGGCTGCCCGGTCGTCGGGATCAACGACTCGGGCGGCGCGCGCATCCAGGAAGGCGTCGTGTCGCTGGCGTACTACGCCGAGCTGGGCCGGCGCAACGCGCACGCGTCCGGCGTGGTTCCGCAGATCTCGATGATCATGGGCCCGTGTGCCGGCGGCGCGGTCTACGCGCCGGCGATCACCGACTTCACCGTGATGGTCGAGGGAACTTCGCACATGTTCGTCACCGGCCCGGACGTCGTGCACGCCGTCACCGGCGAACGGGTCACCGCGCAGGAGCTCGGCGGCGCGGCCGTCCAGAGCGAGGTCGCCGGCAACGCCCACCACCGGGCGGCCGACGAAGAGGACGCGATCGAGTGGGTGCAGACCCTGCTCGGGTACCTGCCGTCGAACAACCTCGACACCGGCCCGGAGTACGCCGACGACACCAGCGCCACCGTCACCCCGGCCGACCTCGAGCTCGACCGGCTGGTGCCCGACTCGCCGAACCAGACGTACGACATGGCCGAGCTGATCGTCCGGTTGGTCGACGACGGCGAGTACACCGAGGTGCACAGCGGCTTCGCGCCCAACATGATCTGCGCGTTCGGCCGGGTCCAGGGCCGCACGGTCGGGGTGGTGGCCAACCAGCCGCGGCACCAGGCCGGCGTGATCGACATCAACGCGTCCGAGAAGGCGGCCCGGTTCGTGCGGTTCTGCGACGCGTTCACCATCCCGCTGCTCACCCTCGCCGACGTCCCGGGTTACCTGCCGGGCACGGACCAGGAGCGCGGCGGGATCATCCGCCGCGGCGCGAAGCTGATCTACGCCTACTCCGAGGCGACGGTCCCGAAGGTGACCGTGGTCGTCCGCAAGGCCTACGGCGGCGGGTACGCGGTGATGGGCTCCAAGCACCTCGGCGCCGACGTCACCATGGCGTGGCCCACGGCGGAGATCGCGGTGATGGGCGCGGAGGGCGCGGTGCAGGTGCTCTACCGGCGGGAGCTGGCGGAGCTGCCGCCGGAGCGGCGCGCCGCCGCGCACCGGCGGCTCACCGAGGAGTACCGCAAGCGCCACGCCGGCCCGTACCTGGCGGCCGAACGCGGGTACGTCGACCAGGTCGTCACGCCGTCGCAGACGCGCCTGCTGGTGGCCCGCGCCCTGCGGACGTTACGCACCAAACGGCAGACCCTGCCGGCCAGGAAACACGGAAACATCCCCCTGTGAAGGAGACTTCGATGAGAGCCACCCTGCTGATGCTGGCCGTCGTGGTCCTGCTCGCCAATGGTGTCACTGCCGCCCAGGCGAGCCCCGCCGTGGCCGACGACGGCGCGAAGGTCGTCCAGGAGACCTGGCTCGACGCCCGGACCGTCGACCTGAAGATCGACTCGCCCGCCCTCGGCACCACCGGGATGGTCCGGCTGATCGTGCCGAGCGGCTGGGCCACGCAGCCCACGCGGACCTGGCCGGTGCTGTTCCTGCTGCACGGCTGCTGCGAGCCCGTCGACTACAAGTCGTGGGACCAGTTCACCGACGTGAAGGCGTTCACCGCGACCAAGGACGCGCTGGTCGTCATGCCGACCGACGGCCCGGCCGGGATGTACACGAAGTGGTGGAACTTCGGGCTGTCGAGCAAACCCGACTGGGACACCTTCCACACCGCGGAGGTCCGCCAGATCGTCGAGCGCGGGTACCACGGCGGCACCCGCCGGGCGATCGCCGGGCTGTCGATCGGGGGGTACGGCGCGCTCGCGTACGCCTTCCAGCACAAGGGGATGTTCGGCGCGGCGGCGTCCTACAGCGGGGTGCCGAACACGCTCTTCCCGGGGATCCCGGTCTGGATCGGCGGCATCCTGGCCCGCGCCGGGATCTTCAACTACCTGAACCTCTGGGGCGACTCCTTCGGGATGCAGCCGATCTGGTCGTCGCACAACCCCTACGACCACGTCCAGGACCTGCGCGGCACCGCGCTCTACCTCTCCTGCGGCAACGGCCAGACCGGGCCGCTCGACCCGCCCGGGCAGAGCGACGTGCTGGAGCCGTCGGCGCTGCTGTCTTCGCAGAGCTTCACCGACAAGCTGCGGCAGGCCGGCATCCCGGCGACCGTCGACTACTACGGGCCGGGCACGCACAGCTGGCCGTACTGGCAGCGGGCCCTGCACAACTCGTGGCCGGTACTGGCCGGCGCGCTCGGCCTTCCCGCCTGAGCCTTCCTTTGAATGAGAGAGCCCTTTCCCCGATGGAGGTTGTGGTGAAGTCTGTCCCCTTGCGACGCGTGCTGTCGGCGCTCCTCGGCGTCTCGCTGGCGGCGCTGGGAGTGGTGGCCGCGAGCCCGCCCGCCGGCGCGGCGGCGGCCCCGATCCTGCCCGGTCCGTTCGACGACTCGTTCTATACACCGCCGTCACCGCTGCCGGCCGGAAAACCCGGTGACGTCCTGCGCTGGCGCCCGTCGGTGCCGCTGCTCAACGCCGCCAACGCCGACGCGTGGCAGGTCATGTACCTCTCGACCAACGCGCAGGGCCGCCCGGACGCGGTGACCGGGACGATCCTGGTGCCGAAGGGCAAGGACCCGGCCGCGGCGCCGATCGTCGGGTACGCGGTGGGCACGCAGGGCCCGGCGTTCAAGTGCACCGCGTCGAAGGCGATGGAACGCGGCACGCTCTACGACCAGCCGGCGATCAACGACTCACTGTCCAGCGGGTACGCGGTCGC
This sequence comes from Amycolatopsis sp. NPDC104819, assembly GCF_055583145.1. NCBI lineage: Bacteria > Bacillati > Actinomycetota > Actinomycetes > Pseudonocardiales > Pseudonocardiaceae > Amycolatopsis > Amycolatopsis sp. NPDC104819. The sequence continues at coordinate 253,937 of NZ_JBVJON010000009.1, forward strand.
GGTGACCGACTACGAGGGTTACTCGCCGACGACGGTGCCCACCTACATCACCGGCCAGTCCATGGGCCCGGCCGTGATCGACTCCGTGCGAGCCGCACAGAATCTGCCGGCCGCGAAGCTGGCGAAGTCGGCGAAGGTGATCTTCCAGGGGTACTCGCAGGGTGGCGGCGGATCGATGTGGGCCGGGGAGAAGCAGCCCACCTACGCGCCCGAGCTGAACGTCGTCGGCGTGGTCGCCGGCGGTGTCCCGGCCGACCTGACCGAAGTCGCCAAGGGACTCGACGGGTACGTCGGGTTCGGGTTCCTGGCCTTCGCCGCGGTGGGGCTCGACGCCGCGTACCCGGACCTGAAGCTGGATTCGTTCTTGAACGCGACCGGACGGCAGCAGCTCGGCGACGCGAAGAAGAACGCCTGCGTCGCCGAGCTGTTGCTGAACTACTCGTTCAAGAAGATCAGTGACTACACCACGACGAACCCGCTGAGCACGCCGCAGTGGCAGGCGCGGCTGGCGCAGAACAAGCTCGGCGCCAGCCCGCCGCGGGTGCCGGTGTTCCAGTACCACGCGAGCACCGACGAAATCGTCAACACGCCACAGGCGGAGACGCTGCACCGGACCTACTGCGCGGCCGGTGTCCGTGAGCAGTGGCAGACGTACGTCTCCGACCACGCGACCGGCATCCTCGCCGGGAACGCGGACGCGCACCAGTGGATCGTCAAGCGGTTCAGCGGGGCGCAGGCGCCGTCGAACTGCTGACGAACGCGGCGACGGCCTCGGCCAGGGGTGTCGTCGGCCGGCCGATGAGCCGGCTCAGGTCGCCCGACGTCGAGGACAGCTCGCCGGCCGCGATGCCGCGGTCGGCGTCGGCCAGCATCGCCGCGGCCGGCTCGGGCAGGCCGGCGCCGAGGAGGACCTTGCGGTACTGCTCGACGGGCAGGTCCTGGTAGGTGACCTCGGTGCCCGCCGCGGCCGTCACCGCGGCGGCGAGGTCGGCGTACCCGAACGGCTCGTCGCCGGCCAGCTCGTACACCCGGCCCTCGTGCCCCTCGCCGGTCAGAACCTCGACGGCCGCCTCGGCGAAGTCGGCCCGCGGGACGGCGCCCAGCCGGCCGTCACCCGCGGCGCCGGCGAAGGAGCCGACCGCGAGGGCCTGGCTGATCGTCTGCGCGTAGTTCTCGGTGTACCAGCCGTTGCGCAGGAAGGTGAACGGCAGGCCGGACGCGCGGATGACCTCCTCGGTCGCCTTGTGGTCCGGCGCGACGAACAGCTTCGTCGTGTCGGCGAACAGGACGCTCGTGTACGCGAGGTGCCGGACGCCGGCTTCGCGAGCGGCCGTGACGACGGCTTCGTGCTGCGCGAGCCGCTGGCCGGGGGTGCTGCTGGAGATCAGCAGGACCTTGTCCGCGCCGGCGAAGGCCGCGGCCAGGCTCGCGGGGTCGTCGTAGTCGGCACGCCGCACCTGCACCCCGCGCGCGGCGAACTCGGCGGCCTTCTCCGGGTCGCGCACGGCCGCGACGACCTCGGCGGCCGGGACCTTCTTCAGCAGGCCTTCCACGACCAGGCGGCCGAGCTGGCCGGTGGCGCCGGTGACCACGATCATCTGCTTCTCCTCGCTGCTGGACTGCTTACCCATAGAGTGTACTAACTTTGAGAAAGTGCAAACTTCTAGTGAGCATCCTCACCTGGGTTTCCCGGGGTCGCGAGGTACCGTTGACCCATGAGCGAGGCGCCGGAGTGGCTGGACGAGCACGGGCAGGTGATGTTCGACGTCTTCGCGCAGGCCTGCACCTCCCGCGCGACGCTCGAGCACATCACCGGCCGGTGGGGGATCCTGGCGATGGCCGCCCTCCACGACGGCACGCTCCGGTTCAATGCGTTACGCCGCCGCGTGTCGGGGGTGAGCGAGAAGATGCTCGCCCAGACCCTGCAGGCCCTTGAGCGCGACGGTTTTGTGCACCGCGAGGCTCAGCCGACTATCCCGCCTAAGGTCGAGTACAGCTTGACTCCGCGGGGCCGCCGGACTGCGGCGCTGCTGCTGTCGCTCATCGAGGATGTCGAGGGGCAGATGCCTGAGGTTGTGGAAGCCAACGCGAGGTACGACGCCGCGAAGAGTGAGTCGTAACGCGTTCTAGTCCGCCCAGGGGAGTCGTACCGCTTCGAGTTGCGGGTCGTTCAGCAGTGCCTCGATCAGGGTCGGCGGGCCGGCGACCTTGGTTCCCCACAGGTCGTAGTCGGTGCCCAGGCACCAGGAGCGGTCCTCGGCCCAGAAGTTCGAGGGACTGAAGCCGGTCTCGGGGTTGTCGTACAAGAATCCGGCGTCGCCGAGGCGTCCGGTCCGGCCCGGCGGGACTGTGCTCGGCGAAGACGTCGACGAGCCGTGTCCACGTTTCCCGGTCGAGGCTTCCTTCGGTGGGCGGGATGATGTCGAGTGGCCAGCTGCCGTCCCTTTTGGCCGACGGGAAGCACCGATGGCCGGGTAGCTGTCCCCGGGGGAACGACGGGGTCGCCGACGCGCTCCGCGAGCTCCGCCCAGCGCAGCCGTCGCCAGCCGGGTCCGGGGTGCTCGGCGCGGCCCAGTCCGCCGCCCGTCGTCACGGTGGTGGCTTCGAGGTTGATGCCTCCAAGGGCGATCGGCTCGACCTCCCCCGCGGCCAAGCGCGCCTGGCGGTACTCGTGGTGTGTCGTGCCGGTCGGCCCTTGCTCGTGTTCGTACATCGTGGTGAGAACCCATGCCGCGTCGGGCATCGGCGGTGGCGAGAAACCGGTCAGGCCGTCGCCGCACAGATCTCGCAGCCAGTCCGTGGCGCTGGATGGCGCGGGCGGCCACTGCTTGTCCATGCGTCCATGATCTCAGCCGCCGCCGATCCGCCGACCTTGCCCAAAGTGAGAACGTGTTCTAGTTTTGAGCTGTGCAGACCGATCTGGGCTTGACCGGCGCCGTAGTGCTCGTCACCGGCGGCGTCCGCGGCGTGGGCCGGGGCATCACCGAGGTCTTCCTCGCCCACGGCGCCCGCGTCGTCACCTGCGCCCGGCACGAAACCCCCACCGACGCCGAGTTCGTCCGGTGTGACGTCCGCGACGAAGCCCAGGTCGCCGCCCTGATCGACGGCATCGTCGAACGCCACGGCCGCCTCGACGTCGTGGTCAACAACGCCGGCGGCGCCCCGTGTGCGCCCGCCGCGGAGGCGTCGGCGCGGCTGCACGAGAAGATCGTCCAGCTGAACCTGCTCGCCCCGCTGCTAGTCTCCCAGAAAGCCAACGCCGTCATGCAGCGCCAGGACGGCGGTGGCTCCATCGTCATGATCTCCAGTGTCAGCGGGACCCGCGCCTCGCCGGGGACCGCGGCCTACGGCGCCGCCAAGGCCGGGCTCGACAACCTCACCGCCAGCCTCGCCGTCGAGTGGGCGCCCAAGGTGCGGGTCAATGCCCTGGACGTCGGCATGGTGCGCACCGAGCAGGCCCACCTGCACTACGGCGGCGAAGCCGCGATCGAGGCGGTCGGCAAGACCGTGCCGCTGGGCCGCCTCGCCGAGCCCGAGGAGGTCGGCGCCTGCGCCGCGTTCCTCGCGTCCGGCCTCGCCTCCTACGTCTCCGGCGCCACCCTGCGCGTCCACGGCGGCGGGGAGGTCCCGGCGTTCCTCGCCGCGGCCGACGTCAACCACCAGGAGGATTCGTGAGCAGGTTGTGCCAGGACCGCGTGGCCGTGGTGACCGGCGCCGGCCGCGGCATCGGGCGGGCCCACGCGCTCGCCTTCGCCGCCGAAGGCGCGCCGGTCGTGGTGAACGACGTGGACGGGGACGCGGCCGCCGGAGTTGTCGCCGAGATCGAGGCGCTGGGCGGGAAGGCCGTCGCGAACACCGACGACATCGCCGACTGGGCCGGGGCGAAAGACCTGATCGGGACGGCGCTGGGCACCTTCGGCCGCCTCGACGTGCTGGTCAACAACGCGGGCTTCGTCCGGGACCGCATGCTGGTCAACCTCGGCGAGGACGAGTGGGACGCGGTGGTCCGCGTCCACCTGAAGGGACACTTCGCGCCCTTGCGGCACGCCGCCGAACATTGGCGCGCCGAAGCCAAAGCCGGGCGGACGCCGAGCGCGCGCGTCATCAACACGAGCTCGGGCGCGGGGCTGCTGGGCAGCGTCGGCCAGGGCAACTACTCGGCGGCGAAGGCCGGGATCGCCGGGCTCACCGTCGTGGCGGCAGCCGAGCTGGCGCGGTACGGCATCACCGTCAACGCGATCGCGCCGGCCGCGCGGACCCGGATGACCGAGGCGGTGTTCGCGTCGATGGCCCGTCCCGACGAAGGCTTCGACGCGATGGCGCCGGAAAACGTCTCGCCGCTGGTCGTCTGGCTGGGCAGCGAAGAGTCCGCGCACGTCACCGGGCGCGTCTTCGAGGTCGAGGGTGGCAGGGTCTCCGTGGCGGAGAGCTGGCGGCACGGCCCGGCCGTCGACAAGGGCGGCCGGTGGGACCCGGCCGAGCTCGGCCCGGTCGTGAAGGACCTACTCGAGCGTGCGCCCGAGCCCGAACCCGTCTACGGAGCGAGCTGATGGGCATCCTCACCAAGCGCGACGGCCACGTCGAAGTGATCACCGTCGACTATCCGCCGGTCAACGCGCTGCCCGTGCAGGGGTGGTTCGACCTGGCCGACGCGCTCAAGAAGGCCGGTGACGACCAGGACGTCCACGTCGTCGTGCTCCGCGCGGAAGGCCGGGGCTTCAACGCCGGCGTCGACATCAAGGAGATCCAGCGCAGCGCCGGGTACGACGCGCTCGTCGGCGCGAACAAGGGCTGTTACGCCGCTTTCGGCGCGGTCTACGACTGCGCGGTGCCAGTCGTCGCGGCGGTGCACGGGTTCTGCCTCGGCGGCGGCATCGGCCTGGTCGGCAACGCCGACGTCGTCATCGCTTCCGACGACGCCACCTTCGGTGTCCCCGAGGTCGAACGCGGCGCGCTCGGGGCCGCCACACACCTGGCGCGGCTGGTGCCGCAGCACCTCATGCGCACGCTCTACTTCACGGCCCGGCGCATCACCGCCGCCGAGCTGCACGCCCACGGCTCGGTCTACGAGGTCGTGCCGCGTGCCGGGCTCGACGACGCGGCCATGGCCGTCGCCCGCGACATCGCGAAGAAGGACCCGCGGGTGATCCGGGCCGCCAAGGAGGCCCTGAACGGCATCGACACCCAGCAGGTGCACCGCAGCTACCGCTTCGAGCAGGGCTTCACCTTCGAGCTCAACCTGCTCGGCGCGTCCGACGAAGCCCGCGAGGAGTTCTTGAATGGCCGATAAGCGCACGACCGCCGACGACGCCGTGGCGGAGATCCGCGACGGCATGACGATCGGCATCGGCGGCTGGGGCTCCCGTCGCAAGCCGATGGCGCTGGTCCGCGCGCTCCTGCGCACGCCCGTGAAGGACCTGACCGTGGTCTCCTACGGCGGTCCCGACGTCGGCCTGCTGTGCGCGGCCGGGAAGGTGAAGCGGGTCGTGTTCGGGTTCGTCACGCTCGACTCGATCCCGTACGACCCGTGGTTCGGCCGCGCCCGCGAGACCGGCGCGATCGCCGTCACCGAGTACGACGAGGGCATGTTCGGCGCGGCGCTTTCCGCTGCGGCGCAACGGCTTCCGTTCCTGCCGATGCGGGCCGGGCTCGGCTCGGAGGTGATGCGGGCCAACCCGGACCTGCGGACCGTCCGGTCGCCCTACGCCGACGGTGAGGAGCTGGTCGCGGTGCCCGCGCAGCACTTGGACGTCGCGCTGGTGCACCTCAACCGGGCCGACGCCCGCGGCAACGCCCAGTACCTCGGCCCGGACCCGTACTTCGACGACCTGTTCTGCCTGGCCGCGGCGAAGCGGTTCGTCTCGGTCGAAAAAGTCGTCGAGACTCCGGACCTGATGGCGGGCGGGCCGGTGCAGTCGCTGCTGCTCAACCGCGGCAGCGTGGACGGTGTCGTCGAGGCGCCGCGCGGCGCGCACTTCACCACCGCCGTACCGGACTACGGCCGCGACGAACGGTTCCAGCGCCACTACGCCGCCTGTGCGAAGGATCCCGAGGCGTGGCTGGGGTTCGTCGACCGGTTCCTGTCCGGAGACGAGCCGCGCTATCTGTCCGAAGTGGACAAGTTCGAAGCGGAGGCGGCATGAGTGCGACCCGGGCCGAGATCGCCGTCGTGGCGGTGGCCGAGCTGTTCCGCGGCGACGGCGAGATCGTCGTCAGCCCGATGGGCCTGGTCCCGCAGCTGGGCGCGAAGCTCGCCCGGCTGACCTTCGAACCCGACCTGCTCATGTCCGACGGCGAGGCGTTTCTGGTCACGACCGGCGGGGAAGTCGAGGGCTGGCAACCGTTCCGCAAGATGCTCGACACGATCGTCCCGCACGGACGGCGGCACGTCGTGATGGGCGCCAACCAGGTCGACCGGTACGGCAACCAGAACATCTCCGCCATCGGCGATCACACCCGGCCGAAGAAGCAGCTGCTCGGGGTGCGCGGCGCGCCGGGCAACACCGTCAACCACCGCACCAGCTACTGGGTTCCCCGGCACAGCCCCCGGGTTTTCGTGGACACCGTGGACGTCGTGTCGGGCGTGGGGTACGACAACGCCGCGAAGGCGGGCCCGTCGGCCGAGAAGTTCCACGACGTGCACCGGGTCGTCTCGAATCTCGGCGTGTTCGACTTCGGCACGCCGGACCACTCGATGCGGGCGGTGTCGCTGCACCCCGGCGTCACCCGCGAGGAGGTCACGGCGGCGACCGCGTTCGAGATCGACTTCGGCGATGCGGAAACGAGCCGTGAGCCCACGGACGAAGAACTGCGGATCGTCCGCGAAGTGCTGGACCCGAAAGGCCTGCGCGACAAGGAAGTCCCGACGTGAAGACGGCGCTGACCGAGCTCACCGGGATCGACCACCCCGTCGTCCAGACGGGGATGGGCTGGGTCGCCGGGCCGCGGCTGGTGTCGGCGACCGCGGAAGCGGGCGCGCTCGGCATCCTGGCGTCGGCCACGATGACCTACCCCGAGCTGGAAGCGGCGGTCGCGGAGGTCAAGAAACGGACGGAGAAACCGTTCGGCGTCAACCTGCGCGCCGACGCGGCCGACGCAGGCGACCGCGTCGACCTGCTGATCCGCGAGGGTGTCAAGGTCGCGTCGTTCGCGCTCGCGCCGCGCAAGGAGATGATCGCGAAGCTGCGCGACCACGGGATCGTCGTGATCCCGTCGGTCGGGGCCGCCCGGCACGCCGAGAAGGTCGCGGCCTGGGGTGCGGACGCCGTCATCGTCCAGGGCGGCGAAGGCGGCGGGCACACCGGGGGAGTGGCGACCACGTTGCTGCTGCCGAGCGTGCTGGACGCCGTCGACATCCCGGTCGTCGCCGCGGGCGGGTTCTTCGACGGGCGCGGCCTCGCCGCCGCGCTGGCCTACGGCGCGGCCGGTGTCGCGATGGGCACCCGGTTCCTGCTCAGCAAGGAGAGCACCGTCCCGGACGAGGTCAAGCGCGTCTACCTCGAGCAGGGTCTCACCGGGACGGTGGTCACCCGGCGCGTCGACGGCCTGCCGCACCGGGTCCTGCGCACCGACCTGGTCGACAAGCTGGAGCGCACCGGCCGGCTGCGCGGGCTCGCGCAGGCGGCGAAAAACGCGCTCCGCTTCCGGAATATCACCGGACTGTCCCCGGTTGCGATGGTCAAAGAAGGCCTGGCGATGAAGCACGGCAACGCACTGACGTGGAGCCAGCTGGTCATGGCGGCGAACACCCCGATGCTGCTGCGCGCGGGGCTCGTCGACGGCCGGACGGACGCGGGAGTGCTAGCGTCGGGACAGGTGGTGGGCATGATCCACGACCTGCCCACGGTGGCCGAAATCGTCGAGGGCACAGTGGCCGGGGCAGGTGAGATCCTTCGCCGCCTCGGCCGGGAAACGGGAGGATGAGCGAGGGTGGCGCTGAAGGTCGGTTACAAGGCTTCCGCGGAGCAGTTCGGACCGCGGGACCTGGTCGAATACGCCGTGCGCGCCGAAGAGGCCGGCCTCGACTCGGTCTGGGTGTCGGATCACTTCCTGCCGTGGCGGCACGAAGGCGGGCACGCGCCGTGGGCGCTGGCGTGGATGCCGGCGGTCGCCGAGCGCACGAAGCGGGTGCAGATCGGCACGAGCGTGCTGACCCCGACGTTCCGGTACAACCCGGCGGTGATCGCCCAGGCGTTCGCGACGATGTCGCTGCTGTCGGGCGGCCGGGTGATCCTCGGCGTGGGGTCCGGCGAGGCGCTGAACGAGATCGCCGTGTCGGGGCGGGAGTGGCCGGAGTTCAAGGAGCGCTTCGCCCGGCTGCGTGAGTCGATCAAGCTGATCCGCGAGCTGTGGACCAGCGACAACGTCAACTTCGACGGCGAGTACTACAAGCTGGTCGACGCGCGCATCTACGACCGCCCGGAGCAGCCGGTTCCGGTGTACATCGCCGCGGGCGGGCCAGTGGTGGCCAAGTACGCGGGCCGCGCGGGCGACGGGTTCATCTGCACGTCCGGCAAGGGCATGGACCTCTACACCGAGAAGCTGATGCCGGCGGTCAAGGAAGGCGCGGAGGCGGCCGAGAAGACCGTCGAGGACGTCGACCGGACGATCGAGATCAAGCTGTCCTACGACCGCGACCACGAGAAGGCGCTGGAGAACACGCGGTTCTGGGCGCCGCTGTCGCTGTCGGCGGAGCAGAAGCACAGCGTCACTTCGGCCGACGAGATGGAACGGCTGGCCGACGAGCTGCCGATCGAGCAGGTGGCCAAGCGGTGGATCGTGGCGTCGGACCCGGACGAGGCCGTGGCGCAGATCAAGCCGTACCTGGACGCGGGGCTCAACCACCTCGTCTTCCACGGCCCGGGGCACGACCAGGAGCGGTTCCTGAGCCAGTTCTCCGAGGACGTGCTGCCGAAGCTGCGCGCCCTCGGCTGAGGGGCGCCCCCTTCCGCACGGACAGAGTCGCGAATGACCCATTGGGGACGTCTGGCGTCTGCAATGGGTCATTCGCGACACTTCGGCAGGGCCCCGATCGCCGGTGAGGATGCCTTTCCGTGCGCTGCTCCCGTAGTGAGTGACCCATTCATGGCGTCTGATGGCAGGTTGCCGGCAAAGTCGGATCCGCCGGTCGGCTCGTAGCGCGGACGGCCAGGTACATCACACCGGAGGTCGCGGTAGCGGCCCGGGAAGGTCATGAATGACTCATTCATGACCTCTGACGAGGTGAATGAGTCATTCACGACATCGCAGCGGCTCGCCGGCCACGTTCGCCCCGACTTTGCCGGCACCCTGGCGTCTGATGGCATGAATGAGTCACTCATGACGTGCCGCGGGAAGCGGTGCCCGCGCGGCCGCCGCGCCCTGGGCAGCCAAGCCGGGGCGGTGGCTGAGCTAGAGCCGTTCGATGATGGTGACGTTGGCGGTGCCGCCGCCTTCGCACATCGTCTGCAGGCCGTAGCGGCCGCCGCGGCGTTCCAGCTCGTGCAGGAGCGTCGCCAGGAGCTTGGTGCCGGTGGCCCCGATCGGGTGGCCGAGGGCGATCCCGCCCCCGTTCACGTTGACCCGGTCGGGGTCCGCGCCGGTTTCGTCCAGCCAGGCCAGGACCATGCTCGCGAACGCCTCGTTGACCTCGAACAGGTCGATGTCCTCGACGCCCAGCCCGGCCTTCCGCAGCGCCTGCGCGGTGGCCGGGATCGGGCCGGTCAGCATCCACACCGGGTCGGCCGCGCGCACCGACAGGTGGTGGATGCGTGCCCGCGGGGTCAGGCCGTGCTCGCGGACGAAGCGGTCGGACGCGACCAGCGCCGCGCTCGCGCCGTCGGAGATCTGGCTGGCCACCGCCGCCGTCAGCCGGGAGCCTTCGCTCAGTGGCTTCAAACCACGCATCCGCTCCAACGTCGTGTCGCGACGCGGGCCCTCGTCCTGCCGGAAGCCGTCGACCGGGACGATTTCGGCGTCGAAGCGGCCTTCGTCGATCGCCGCGAGCGCGCGCTGGTGGCTGCGCAGCGCGTATTCCTCCATGGCGGACCGGCTGATTTCCCAGTGCGCGGCGATCATGTCGGCGCTGCGGAACTGCGACACCTCGACACTGCCGTAGCGCTCCTGCCAGCCCTTCGAGCCGGAGAACGGGTCGTCGAAGCCGTACTCGCGTCCGGCCAGCATCGCCGCGCTGATCGGGATGCGGCTCATGTTCTGCACCCCGCCGGCCAGCACCAGGTCCTGCGTGCCGGACATGACGGCCTGCGCGGCGAAGTGCACGGCCTGCTGGCTCGACCCGCACTGCCGGTCGATCGTCACGCCGGGCACGTGGTCCGGGAGCCCCGCGGCCAGCCACGCCGTGCGCGCGATGTTCCCGGACTGCGGGCCCAGGGTGTCCGTGCAGCCGAGGATGACGTCGTCCACGAGGTCCGGGTCGACGCCGGCGCGTTCGACGACCGCCCGGATGACGTGCGCGGCGAGGTCGGCGGAGTGCCAGCCGGACAGCGCGCCGCCGCGGCGTCCCACCGGCGTGCGGACCGCGTCGAGGAGGAAGGCTTCGGGCACGGGGGCTCCTAGGGGTGCTGGCTGCTGACGGAGACGACTTCGCCGGTGAGGTAGCTCGCGTAGTCGCTGGCGAGGAAGACCATCACGTTGGCGACCTCCCACGGCTCGGCGGCGCGGCCGAACGCTTCGCGTTTGGTCAGGTCTTCCAGCAGCTCGTCGCTGGTCACCTTGGCGAGGAACGGATGCATGGCCAGGCTCGGCGCGACGGCGTTGATCCGGACGCCGTGCTCGGCGGCGTCGAGCGCCGAACACCGCGTCAGCGCCATCACCCCGGCCTTCGCGGCCGCGTAGTGCGCCTGCCCGGCCTGGGCGCGCCAGCCGATCACCGACGCGTTGTTGACGATCGACCCGCCGCCGCCCTGGGCGACGAACTGCTTCAGCGCCGCGCGGGTGCAGCGGAAGGTCCCGGCGAGCGTGATGTCGAGGACCCGCGACCACTCGTCGTCGGCCATGTCCAGCACGGACTTCGTCCCGCCGAGCCCGGCGTTGTTGACCATCACGTCGAGGCGTCCGAAGTGCTCCACCGCGCCGGTGATGAGCGCCTGGACCTGGTCCTCGGCCGTGACGTCGCAGGGAATCGCGTGCACCTTGCCGAGCGCGGCCAGTTCGGCCGCCTTTTCGCCGAGCCGCCGTTCGTGCCAGTCGGAGACGACGACGCTCGCGCCCTCCTCCAGGCATCGCTTGGCCACGGCCGAGCCGATGCCGGTGCCCGCCGCGGCGGTGACCACGACGACCTTCCCGGACAGCAGGTCGTGGCCGGGTGGGTACTGCGGGATCACGGGCGTGCCTCCCTCGGCAGGCCGAGCACCCGCTCGGCGATGATATTCCGCTCGATTTCGTCCGACCCGCCGTAGATCGTGTCCGCGCGGGTGAACAGGTAAAGCCGCTGGGCGTCGTCCAGCTCGGCGCCGGCGGCGACCAGGGACCGCGCGCCCCGCGCGCGCATCGCCAGCTCGCCGAGCCCGCGGTGCCACTGCGCCCACAGCAGCTTCCCGACGGCGACCTCCGGCCCGGCGGGACGGCCGAGCGTCCGCAGCGCGTGCGCGCGCAGCACGCGCAGGCCGATGCGGGCGCGGGTGAGGTCGGTGCGCAGCAGGGGGTCGTCGTAGGTGCCGGTGCGCTTCGCTTCGGCGACGATGTCGTCGAGCTCGCGGCGGAAGCCGATCTGCTGGCCGAGAGTCGAGACGCCGCGCTCGAAGCCGAGCGTGGCCATGGCGATCTTCCAGCCGTCGCCGGGCTCGCCGACGACCAGCTCCGCGGACGTGCGGGCGTCGTCGAAGAAGACTTCGTTGAACTCCGAGGTGCCGGTCAGCTGCTGGATCGGCCGCACGGTGACGCCGTCCTGGCGCAGCGGCACCAGCAGATACGACAGGCCGTGGTGGCGTTGCGACCCGGGTGCGGTGCGGGCGATGGCGAAACACCAGTCGGCCACATGAGCCAGGGACGTCCAGATCTTCTGGCCGTTCACCACCCACTCGCCGTCACGCAGGACGGCCGACGTCGAGACGGCGGCCAGATCGGAACCGGCGCCGGGCTCGGAGTAGCCCTGGCACCAGAGCTCCTCGACGGCGACGATCTGCGGCAGGAACCGTTTCCGCTGCTCAGGGGTGCCGAACGCGATGAGGGTCGGCCCGAGCAGCTGCTCGCCGATGTGGTTGACCCGCGCCGGCGCGCCCGAGGCGGCGTACTCCTCGTGGAAGGCGACCTGCTCGTCGAGGGACAGGCCACGCCCACCGAACTCGCGAGGCCAGCCGACGCACGTCCAGCCCGCGGCGGCGAGGTGGCGTTCCCAGGCCAGGCGCAGGTCGAACGCCTCGTGCTCGCGTCCCGGCCCGCCGAGGCCGCGCAGTTCCGCGAACTCGCCGGTCAGGTTGTCCGCGAGCCAGCCCGCGACCTCGCGGCGGAATCGCGTCGGTTCCACACACGCCTCCTTGCTGCCGGGCCGGTCCGGCACCTAGGGTAATGAGAACACGTTCTAGTTTGTCGGTCCAGAGGAGGGTGAGGTGGGACAGACCACGATCCCGGCCGTCGTCCGCGATGCCGCAGCGAAGTTCGGCTCCGCCGAGGCGCTCGTCGACGGCCCCCTTCGCCTCGGTTTCGACGATCTTCTGGAACGTGTTCAGTCGGTCGCGCGAGCGTTCGTCGCACGCGGCGTCGAGCCCGGCGACCGCGTCGCCATCACCCTCCCGAACACCCACCACTGGGTCCTGACCGCTTTGGGCGCGCTCTACGCGGGCGCGACGCTGATCCCGGTCAACACCCGGTTCACCGCCGCGGAGACCGTGGACCTGCTGGTCCGGAGCCGGGCGAAGGCCCTGGTCGTGGCGGCCGACTTCCTCGGCGCCGACCGCCACGCGGCGATCGTCGCGACCGGCGCTGACCTGCCGGACACCGTGGTCCGCGTGCCGCTCGAACAGCCTCACCGCGCGGTCGCAGGCACCTTGGGCTGGGACGAGTTCCTCGCCGAAGCCGACCGCGTGCCCCTGGCCGACGCCGAGACCCGCGCCGACGCCGTCCGGCCCGAGGACGTCAGCGACATCCTCTTCACCTCGGGCACGACCGGCCGCTCGAAGGGCGTGCTGTCGGCGCACCGCCAGGTGGTCGACGTCGCCGCGGCCTGGGCGGACTGCGGCCAGGTCACCGCCGACGACCGCTACCTGGTGATCAACCCGTTCTTCCACAGCTTCGGCTACAAGGCCGGGATCGTGGTCGGCCTGCTCACCGGCGCGACGATCATCCCGCAGGCGGTCTTCGACGTCCGTGCGGCCCTCGACGTCATCGAACGCGAGCGCATCTCGGTGCTCCCGGGGGCGCCGACGATCTTCCAGTCGCTGCTGCGCGAGCCTCACCGGGACGTCTCGTCGCTGCGGCTCGCGGTCACCGGCGCGGCGACCGTGCCCGCGTCGCTCGTCCGGCGCATGCGCGCGGAGCTGGGCTTCGAGATCGTCCTGACGGCGTACGGGCTCACCGAAGCCGTTGTCGTCACGATGTGCCGGCCAGGCGACAACGCCGAGCTGGTCGCGAGGACGTCCGGCCGGGCGACCGCCGGGTTCGAGGTCGAGATCCACGGGTCGCCCGGCGAGGTCGTCGTCCGCGGACCCAACGTGATGCTCGGGTACCTCGACGACGCCGAAGCCACCGCGAAGGCCGTCGACGAAGACGGCTGGCTGCACACCGGCGACGTCGGCGAGCTCGACGCCGACGGGTACCTCACGATCACCGGCCGGCTCAAGGACATGTACATCTGCGGCGGCTTCAACGTTTACCCGGCCGAAGTCGAACACACGCTGACCGAGCTCGACGGCGTGCGCGATGTCGCCGTGATCGGTGTGCCGGACGAGCGGCTCGGCGAAGTCGGCAAGGCGTTCGTCGTCGGCGACGGCCTGACCTCGGCCGACGTCATCGCGTTCTGCCGGGAGCGGCTCGCCAACTACAAGACCCCGCGGTTCGTCGAGTTCCTGGACGAGCTGCCCCGCAACGCTTCCGGCAAGGTGCTGAAGCGGCTGCTCAGTGAGGAGACGAAATGAGCGAGGACGTCGTCCGCTACGAGCGCCGCGGGCCGGTCGCCGTGGTCACCATGAACCGGCCCGAGTACCGCAACGCCCAGAACTCGGCGATGACGTACGCCCTCGACGACGCCTTCACCCGCGCGGTGAACGACGCCGAGGTCAAGGTGATCGTACTGGCGGGGGAGGGCAAGCACTTCTCGGCCGGGCACGACATCGGCACCCCGGGCCGGGACGTGGACCAGCCGTTCGACCGGCGCGCGGTGCTGTGGTGGGACCACACCGACCGGGCCGGCGGTGACCAGCGGTTCGCCCGCGAGTCCGAGGTCTACCTCGGCATGTGCCGCCGCTGGCGGGAGCTCCCGAAGCCGATGATCGCGAGTGTGCAGGGCGCGTGCATCGCGGGCGGGCTGATGCTCGCCTGGGTCTGCGACCTCATCGTCGCCTCCGACGACGCGTTCTTCGCCGATCCGGTGGTGCGCATGGGGATTCCCGGTGTCGAGTACTTCGCGCACCCGTGGGTGCTCGGCCCGCGGGCGGCGAAGGAGGTGCTGTTCACGGGCGAGCGCTTCACCGTCCAGCAGGCCAAGGAATGGGGGATGATCAACCGGATCGTCCCGCGCGCCGAGCTGGAACAGCACACGCTGGAGCTGGCGGAGAAGATCGGCGGGATGCCGCAGTTCGGTCTCGCGCTGGCGAAGAAAGCCGTCAACCAGGCCGAAGACCTGATGGGCATGCGGTCCGGAATGGACTCCGTGTTCGGGCTGCACCACCTGGCGCACGCCCACAACGCGGAGACGTCGGAAGACTCCCTCGGCGGGCAGTCGGCGCGGTCGATGCGCGACGCGAACAGGGGGGCCTGATGGACCTCGACATCGACGAGGCCTCCGCGGCCTTCCGGGCCGAAGCGCGTTCGTGGCTTTCCGAGCACGTCCGGGAGTTGCCGTCGATGGACACGGCCGAAGGCTTCGCGGCGCACCGGGAGTGGGAGGCCGAGCTGGCCGACGCGCGGTGGTCGGTCGTGGCGTGGCCGCGGGAGTACCACGGCCGGGACGCGTCGATGCTGCAGTGGCTGCTGTTCGAGGAGGAGTACTACGCCGCGCGGGCGCCGGGGCGGGTGAGCCAGAACGGGATCTTCATGCTCGGCCCGACGCTGTTCGCGCACGGGACGCAGGAGCAGCGTGACCGGATCCTGCCCGCGATGGCCCGCGGCGACGAGGTGTGGGCGCAGGCGTGGTCGGAACCCGAGGCGGGCAGCGACATCGCGGCCCTGCGGAGCACGGCGGTGCGAGCCGACGGCGGCTGGCGGCTGTCGGGTGCGAAGACGTGGAGCTCACGGGCTTCCTTCGCCGATCGTGCGTTCGGGCTGTTCAGGACCGACCCGGAAGCGCAGCGGCACCACGGCCTGACGTACTTCATGCTCGACCTGCGTGCCGACGGCGTCACCGTCCGGCCGATCCCGCAGCTGGACGGCGAGCCGGGGTTCGCGGAGATCTTCCTCGACGACGTCTTCGTGCCGGACGAGGACGTCATCGGCGAGCCGGGGCAGGGCTGGCGGGTCGCGATGACCACGGCGAACAACGAGCGTGGCCTGTCTCTGCGCAGCCCGGGCCGGTTCGTCGCCGCGGCCGACCGGCTCGTGGATCTCTGGCGGGCGAAGGACCGTCCACCGTCCACACAGGACCGCGTCGCCGACGCCTGGATCGGCGCCCGCGCGTACCGGCTCTACACGTTCGGCACGGTGAGCCGCCTCGCCGACGGCGGTGAGCTGGGCCCGGAGTCCAGTGTGAACAAGCTGTTCTGGTCCCACCTGGACGTCGAGCTGCACGAGACGGCGTTGGACGTGCTCGGCCCGGCCGCGGAGACGAACGCGGACTGGGTCGACGGTTACCTGTTCTCCCTGGCCGGGCCGATCTACGGCGGCACCGACCAGATCCAGCGCACCACGATCGCCGAACGGCTGCTGAAACTGCCGAGGGAGGCGCGCCGATGAGGTTCCAGCTGTCGCCGGAGCAGCGCCAGTTCTCCGCGTCCCTGCACGACTTCCTGGACAACGCCGACACCGCGGCCGCCACCCGCGCCTGGGCGGCCGGGGACCACGACCGCGGCCTGAAGCTCCTGCGCGGACTGGCCGACCTCGGGGTGCCCGCGCTGCTCGTCGGCGAAGACCACGGCGGGCTCGGCGGCACCCCGGTCGACCTGGTGGTCGCGTTCGAAGCGCTCGGGTACCACGCCGTGCCCGGCCCGCTGGTCGAAACGGCGGCCGTCGCGCCTTCCGTGCTGACCGGGGACCGGCTCACCGCACTCGCCGAGGGTGACCTGCTGGCCACGGTCGTCGCGCCGCCGGAGGTGCCGCTCGCTCTGGACGCCGACGTTGCCGGGGTGGTCCTCGACCTCAACGAGGGCGAGGTGTCCGGCGTCGGGACCGAGCTCGTCCGGTCGGTCGACCCGGCCCGGCGGCTGTTCCGGATCACCGGGACGACCCGGCCCACCGCGGCGGATCCGGTCGCGTTCGACCGGGGTGTCCTGGCCGTGGCCGCGCAGTTGCTCGGGGCGGGTCAGTGGCTCCTCGACGCGTCGGTCGCCTACGCCAAGCAGCGCAGCCAGTACGGCCGCGCGATCGGCGAATACCAGGCGGTCAAGCACCTGCTCGCCGACGTCGTGACGCAGCTCGAACTCGCCCGGCCGCTGTTGTACGGCGCGGCCGTCGCCGGCGACACGTTCGCCCGTGACGTCTCAGCGGCGAAGGTGATGGCGGGCGACGCCGCGTACCTCGCCGCGCGCACGGCCCTGCAGGTGCACGGCGCCATCGGCTACACCGCCGAACACGACCTGGGCCTCCGTCTGACGAAGGTCCGTGCGTTGGTCGGCGCCTGGGGAACCGGGGCGTTCCACCGGGCGCGAGTCCTGGCGGAGCTGCGATGACCGATCCGCTGGAGACCGAGGAAGCCCAGGCCCTGCGGGACGCGGTGCGGTCGCTGCTGACCCGCCGGTCTGACCCGGAGGCGGTCCGGGCCGCCATGGACTCACCGCTCGGGTACGACGACAAGCTCTGGTCGACGCTGTGCGAGCAGATCGGCGTCGCGGCGCTCACGATCCCCGAGCACTACGGCGGCGCGGGCGCCGGCCTGGCCGAAGCGTGTGTTGTCCTGCAAGAACTCGGCCGCACGCTCACCCCCGCCCCGATGGTCGGCTCCGCGGTGCTGTGCGGCGAAGCGTTGCTGCGCACGGGAAACGACGAAGCTTGCGAGCGCCTGCTGCCGGGGATCGCCGCGGGCACGACCCTCGCCGCGCTGGCGTGGTCCGACGAAGACTGCTCGCCGGGCTTGACCGCGTCCGACACCGGACTCGACGGCCGCGCCCACTACGTGCTGGACGGCGACATCGCGGACACGCTCTTTGCGCTGGCCCGCACCCCGGACGGGATCGGCCTGTTCGAGGTGCCGCTCGAGGGCGTCCGCCGGGAGCGCGTCACGACGCTGGACCCGACCCGGCGGCTGGCGGTGGTGGACTTCGAGAAAACACCGGCCCGGCGCCTGGACACCAACGGCTTCCCTTTGCGGAAGCTGCGGGACACGGCGACGATCGCCGTCGCGGCCGAGCAGGTCGGCGCGGCCGCCCGTGCGCTGGAACTGACGGTGGAGTACACGAAGCAACGCCGCCAGTTCGGCCGTCCGATCGGGTCTTTCCAGGCACTGAAGCACCGGATGGCGGACGTGCACGTCCACATCGAGGCGGCCCGCTCGGCGCTGTACGCGGCGTTGGTGGACGGGGACGCGGAAGCCGTGATCACGGCGAAAGTCGTGTGCAGCGAAGCGTTTTCGCACGCGACGGCGGAGATGATCCAGCTGCACGGCGGGATAGCGATCACCTGGGAGCATGATGCGCACCTGTACTTCAAGCGCGCCCACGGGACCGCGTTGCTGTTCGGCGACCCCGTGAGCGCGCTGTTGTCCTAGGCCAGGTGGTGCACCTCCTGCAACCCGTAGACCGGCGTCGGCAGTCCCTCCGCCCGCGCCTTCAACTGCAGCGCCAGGTACAGCGAGTAATGCCGGGACTGGTGCAGGTTCCCGCCGTGGAACCAGAGCCCTTCCTGCTGGGTGGGCTTCCACATGTTGCGCTGCTCGCCCTCCCACGGGCCCGGGTCCTTCGTCGTGTCCGAGCCCAGGCCCCAGACCTTGCCGACCTTGTCGGCGACCTCCTGGCTGATCAGGTCCGCCGCCCAGCCGTTCATCGAGCCGTAGCCCGTCGCGTAGACGACCAGGTCCGCCTCCAGCTCCGTGCCGTCTTCGAGGACCACCGACGTCTCGGTCAGCGACGTGACCTGGCCGTGCGCCAGCTTGACGTCGCCGTTGGCCACCAGGTCGGCCGCGCCGACGTCGATGTAGTAGCCGGAGCCGCGGCGCAGGTACTTCATGAACAGGCCGGAGTCGTCGTCACCCCAGTCGTGGCGGAAGCCCGCCGCTTCGAGGCGGTCGTAGAACTCCTGGTCGCGGTCCTTGATCGCGGCGTACACCGGCTGCTGGAACGTGTGCATGATCCGGTAGGGGAGCGAGGCGAAGGTCAGGTCGGCCTTCTGCGTCGTCATGCCCGCGGCGAGCGCGCGCTCCGAATAGAGGTCGCCGAGCCCGAGGTCCATCAGCGAGTCCGACCGCACGATGTGCGTCGAGCTGCGCTGGACCATCGTGACGTCGGCGCCGGCCTCCCACAGCGCGCCGCAGATGTCGAACGCCGAGTTGTTGGACCCGACGATGACGGCTTTCTTGCCGCGGTAGGCGTCCGGCCCCGGGTGCTGGGAGCTGTGGTGCTGGTCGCCGCGGAAGCGGTCCTGACCGGGCAGCACGGGAACGTTCGCCTTGCCCGACATGCCGGTCGCCAAGACCAGCTGCTTCGGCTTGAGCACGACTTCTTCGCCGTCGCGGTCGAGGACGACCGTCCATTCCTTCGCTTCTTCGTCGTAGGAGGCGCTCTTGCAGGTCGTCGACGACCAGTAGTTCACCTCCATGACCTTCGTGTACATCTCGAGCCAGTCGGCGATCTTGTCCTTCGGCGCGAACACCGGCCAGGTGCGCGGGAAGTCGAGGTAGGGCAGGTGGTCGTACCAGACCGGGTCGTGCAGGCACAGTGACTTGTACCGCCCGCGCCACTGGTCGCCGGGGCGGGCGTGCCGGTCGACGACGACGTGCGGCACGCCGAGCTGGCGCAGCCGGGCGCCCAGCGCGATCCCGCCCTGTCCACCGCCGATGACCACGACGTAGGGCTGGGTGGTCGTCCCCAGCTCCTCGGCCTCCGCTCGCCGCGCCTCCGCCCAGGTGACGCGGTCGCGGTGGATGCCGTGCTCGGCGCCCTTCGGCCGGGTCGTGCCGAGCGGCTCCTCGTGGCCCTTGAGCTCGTGCAACGTCGTGAGGAAGGTGAACGCGCCTTCGTCGGTGAGCCGCAGGTGGCCGCGCCCGCGCCCGGCGGCGGTCTCGAAGCCGATCCAGGATTCGACCACCCCGTCGCTCTCGGTGGGCTCGTCGGTGGGGTGGAAGCCGGTCGCGTCGGCGGTGTCCATCGTGGCGAGGAGGAGGTCCTTCACGCCGTCACGGTTCTCGACGGTCTTGAGGTTCCAGGTGAACGCGACGAGGTCGCGCCAGAACGACGTCGTGGCGAAGAGGGCGGCGGCCCGGTCGGCGTCACGGGCCGCGAGCGCGGCCTCGAAGTCGGCGAGCCAGCCTTCGACGCGCTGCCGGGCGCCGACCGCCGCGGCCGGTTCGAGGGTCTGGGTCATGAGCGGACCTCCCCGTCTCGGGCACCGTCTTCGTCGGCGGCGCGTTCTGCGCAGCCAACACCGCAGGCCGGGCCCGGGGAAAGGGTTGCCCTAGGGTTGCATCAGGACGACGTCGACGCCGTCGGCGAACCGGTACGGCCGCGCGAGCAGCAGGCCGCCGACGACCTTCCGCAGCCGGGACAGCTCGGCGCGCACGGTCACCAGGTGCGTGCGGTCGCCGTAGAGCGTCTCCGACAGCTGCGCGGCCGACACCCCGGCCGGCCCGGCGGTCGCGATCAGCCGCAGCAGGTCCGCCTGGCGGCGGCCGAGCGGGTGCGTCCACCGCATCGAGCCTTCGACGATCGCGCGCGGCGGATCGAGTTCGAGTGTCAGCCGCAGTGCTTCGCCGCGGCTCGGCCGCAGCAGCCAGCCGCCGGGCACCGGCTCGGGTTCGCACGCCCCGACGCCGCGGACCGCGACCGGCACACCCTGGCGGGGAACGGCGACCCGGTCGATCCCGGGGGCCCCGCTCTGCGCCGCGACCCAGCCGTGGTCGTCGACGACGAGCCCGGGCCCGCCCCCGAGCACGTGCCCGGACAGCTGCCGGAGACCTTCCAGCCGCATTTCGTGACGCTGCCGCAGGACGGCCTCGGCGAGCCGCACCGACGTCCCGACCAGCGCGACGGTCATCGGGTGGACCGTCTCGGCCGGCCCGCTGACGTCGACAATCCCGAGCAGCTCGCCGGTGCGCGGGTCGTGCACGGGGTAGGCGGTGCAGGCCCAGGTGTGGTGCGAGCGCACGAAGTGCTCGGCCGCGAACATCTGCACGGGCGCCGCCTCGGCGAGCGCGGTGCCGATCGCGTTGCTGCCGATCGCGGGCTCGGACCAGGTGGCGCCTTCGGTGAAGCCGAGCGAGTCGGCCCGGTGCCGCACCCGGCGCGCCCCTTCGCGCCACAGCACAACACCGTCGGCGTCGGTGACGACCATCAGGTGGTGCGCGTCCTCGGCGACCGACGTCAGCGCGCCCCGCAGCTCCGGCAGGACTTCGCGCAGCCGGCTGCGGGTCCGCCGCCGTTCGACCTCGGCGGCGTCGACCGGGTCGGGCGCGGGCGGCCGGTCGGGGTCCACACCCTGCGCGGCGACGCGGCGCCAGGAGCGGGCGACGAGCCGCCGCGGGGCGGTCTCGGGCGGCCGTCCGGCGAGGACGGCGTCGTGGATGCCGGCCAGCAGCCGGGCGTGCCCGGCGACGTCGGAGCCGGGCCGGACCGCGCAGACTCCTTCGTCCACCGCCACCTCCAGGGCCGCCCTCCACGGTAACCCGCAGGTACGGGGGTGGGGCAACCTCGGCGCAACGTCCGGAGTGGCGGCCAGCGGCAACCGACTGTACGGTCCGTGACCGGGCCGCACCCACCGTCACCGCGGCGGTCCACAGTGGACGGCACCGGCGCGTGATCCGGACCTTCCGTACAATCGGGACAAACGACCGAAGTAGGGGAGCGGATGGGTATCGGCGTCGGCACCTGGGTTCTCACCATCGGCGTGATCCTGGCGCTGCTCGCGATCGACCTCGTGGTCGCCGCGCTCCGGCCGCACCGGGTCGGGTTCGGGGAGGCGGTCGCGTGGTCGGTGGGGTACATCCTCGTCGCCGTCGCCTTCGGAGTCTGGCTGACGCTGGCCCACGGCGGTGAGTTCGGCGCCGAGTACTTCGCCGGCTACATCGTCGAGAAGAGCCTGTCGGTCGACAACCTGTTCGTGTTCGTGATCATCATGACGACGTTCGCCGTCCCCGAGGAGCACCAGCACAAGGTGCTCACCTTCGGCATCGTGCTGGCGCTGGTCATGCGGGCGATCTTCATCGCGCTCGGCGCGACGCTGCTGGCGTTGTTCTCGTTCATGTTCCTGCTGTTCGGCCTGCTGCTGATCTACACCGGCGTGCAGCTGTTCCGCCACCGTGACGCCGACCCCGACATCGAGACCAACCTGGTGGTCCGCACCGCGCGGCGGCTGCTGCCGGTCTCCGACAGCTACGACGGCGGCCGGCTGACGACCACGGTGGCGGGCCGCCGGGCGGTCACGCCGCTGGTGGTGGTTCTGGTCGCGATCGGCGGGGTGGACCTGCTGTTCGCGCTCGACTCGATCCCGGCCGTGTTCGGCGTGACCGAAGAGCCCTACATCGTGTTCGCCGCGAACGCGTTCGCGCTGCTGGGCCTGCGGGCGCTGTACTTCCTGGTGAAGGGCCTGCTCGACCGGCTCGTGTACCTCTCCGCCGGGCTCGCGGTGATCCTCGCGTTCATCGGCGTGAAGCTCATCCTCCACTGGGCGCACGTCGACATCGACGAGCGGGTCCCGGAGATCGCCACGCCGGTGAGCCTCGCGGTGATCATCGGCGTCCTGGCCGTCGTGACGGTCGCCAGTCTCATCAAGACCCGCAACGACCCGGCCGCGAAGGCACACCCGGGCTCGCTGCGGGCGTCCGACACCTCAAGCCGTTCAGACGGCGAAGACCTGTGAGTCGTCCGCGAAGGCCTTGAACTCCAGGGCGTTCCCGGCCGGGTCGAGCAGGAACATCGTCCACTGCTCGCCGGGCTGTCCCTCGAACCGCAGGTAGGGCTCGATCACGAACCGCGTCCCGGCGGCGCGCAGGCGCTCGGCGAGGGTGTGGAACTCCTCGACGGTGAGCAGCAGGCCGAAGTGCGGCACCGGCACGTCGTGGCCGTCGACCGGGTTGTGGGCCCGCTCGGGCGCGCTCGCCGCCAGGTGCGTGACGAACTGGTGGCCGTGCAGGTTCCAGTCGACCCAGCGCTCGGCGCTGCGGCCCTGCTCGAGCCCGAGGACTTCGCCGTAGAAGCGGCGGGCGGCGTCGAGGTCGTCGACCGGCACGGCCAGGTGGAAGCGGGGGATGCTCATGTCCTGATGTTAACATTCCGACATGAGCAGAACGGCCCAGGTCACGCCCGCCCGCCGGCGGGGGCTCGCCGACGAGGTCGCCGACCGCATCCGCGACGCCGTCTTCGACGGGGTCTACCCGCCCGGCAGCCAGCTGCGGGAGGTGGAGCTGGCGGCGGCGCTGGGAGTCAGCCGCGGGCCGGTGCGGGAGGCACTGCTGCGGCTGGAGCGCGAAGGCCTGGTGCGCGGCGAATGGCACCGCGGCACCACGGTCACCGCACTGTCCGATGAGGACGTCGCCGAGCTGGACAGCCTGCGGGCGGCGCTCGAACAGCTCGCCGTCGCGCTGGTGGCCGAGCGCGCGTCCGACGCCGAGCTGGCCACGATCGACGACGCCGTGCGGCGCATGGAGCGCGCGGCCGACGAGCACGAGATGGTCCGCTGCGACCTGGGTTTCCACGACGCGGTCTACGCCGCCTCCGGGCACCGGCGCCTGCGCGAGGCCTGGGAGGCGATCCGCTCGCAGGTGCACCTGTTCCTGCTGACCCGCATCGGCGTCGACACCGAGGGGTACCTGGCGGGCATCCCCGCCGAACACCGGCAGCTCGCCGACGCGCTGCGGGCGCGGGAGAAGGAGGCGGCGCTCGAGCTGTTCGCCGAGCACCGCCGCCACGCCTTCGACATCCTCGCCGGCCGCGCGCCGGACTGACCAGGTCAGAGCACCAGGTCGGCCAGGTCCCGGATCTCGTTGGCCTCGTTCGTCGACTCCAGGCCGGTCAGCGGGTCGGCGGCGGGCAGCTCCCCGAACGACAGTCCGGTGAGGTCGGCGATCCGCCGGACCGGCACCTGGTACGTGCGGTAGGCGCCGTAGCTGAACTCGGTCGCGGCCTCCAGGCCCTTGATCAGCTCCTCCTGGCTCAGCAGGTACGCCGTCGCCGACAGGGTGCCGTCGGACTTCACCATCACGACGACCTTCCAGAACTGCCGGGGGAGCCGCACTCCGCGGTAGGCGTCGTCGTCCGCGGCCAGCACCGGGCCGGTGACCACCGTGACCTTGAGGTCGGCGGTGTCGGCGTTCTTCAGCACGTAGTCCTCGAGCCCGGCCCACGTCGTCTTGTTCTGGTTGAAGTCCTTGTGCTGCGGTGAGCAGTTCGTGAAGTGGAACGTGTCGTCGTTGCCGAGCTGGGCGATCGCCTCGGTCGTGCCCCACGCCGGGTCGAGGCGGCGCACGAGGTGCCCGCGGTCGAGCGGGTTGTCCCGGTAGATCTCCTCGCCGATCTGCTCGGTGACGGCCACGCGCGGGTCGAGTGACCAGTGGTCGGCTTCGCGGTGCAGTGCCCGGCTGTGGCGCCCGTCGATGTTGACCGCGGTGAAGAACGCCAGCCCCCGCTCCTTGTTCATGACGAGGCTGAAGTGGTGGTAGGGCAGGACGTAGCGCGGCTCGCTCGCCGCCTGCCGGTTGGTCGCCGCCAGCGCCACCATCGTGTCGGACAGCTCGGGCAGCGGAACCGTGTGCCCGGGCAGGAAGTCCGGGTCGTATCCCTCGCGGTTCGAGTAGTCCGGGTCGATCCGGCCGGTCGCCGGGCTCGCGACGGCGGCGGGCGCCTCGGCGCGCAGCCGGATGTCGACCGGCATCGTGAGGGTGAGCACCTGCGGGCCCGCCGCCTCCACCACCGGCCGGGCCGGCTTCGCGCGTTCGGGGCGGGTGGAGAGCCGGTCGACGAGGGCCTGCTGCGCGGGCGGGAACTGCTTGCCCTGCAGGAATCCCAGCAGCCTGCTGACCCGGATCCCCTCGTTGAGGAAGTTGCCGAACTCGGCGTGGCCGTCGGCGCGGACGCTGGCGTGGTGCAGCGCGACGATCTCCCATTGGTCGTTGAACACCGGCGAGCCCGACGAGCCCGGTTCGGTGTCGGTTTCGTAGTGCAGGAACTGCTCGAGGACGTCGACGATCCGGTTCTCCCGCAGGGCGACCTGCTTCTTCAGGCCCTGGGGGTGCTGGATGATCGTGACGAAGTCGCCGACGATCGCCTTGCCCTCGGTCCCGATCAGCCGGTTGAACCCGAAGGGGCTCAGCTCGTCGGCGGCCGCCTTCACCGCCACGAGCGCAAAATCGAGGTCTTCGTCGGCGACGAAGAAGCGGTCCGGGTCGAAGCCGAACGCCCGCACCGGCCGGGGCAGGCCGTCGACGCCGTCCTGGTAGTCGAACTCGATGAGGCTGAACCCGGCGGTCGCGGCGTCGGGGAGCACGTGGTGGTTGGTCAGCAGCAGGTCCGGTGAAACGAGCGATCCCGTGCCGTAGCCGACGAGCCGGCCGCGTTCGTCGCGGATGTTCACCCGGCCGACGGCGGCCGAGGCCGTGACGCCGCCTTCGAGGTACCCGATGCCGAGGAGGTCGTTGGTGAGGATGATCCGTTCGAGGATCGCGCCCGCGGCGGTCATCGCGGCCGGGTCGCCGGCGGCGATCGCCGCGGGGCTGACCGGCCGCACGTCGGGGTAGTACCGGCCGAGCCGGTCGATCCGGGTGGCCACGCGGCTCGGCTCGTCGGCGAGGGCGATCCCGCCCTTTTCCCGCAGCAGCGCGATCTTCGCCTGCCGCTGCCCGGTGCGGCGCGCGGCGCGGCCGGCGACGGCCTCCTGCTGTTCGGACGGTCGTTCGGTCTGCACGTCCACGGTGCCTCCCCGGGTGGCTTTTCCGGCGGTGCGGAAACATCGCGTTAGTCGGGTTCGCCCGGAGCGCGTTACACGATTTCCCGCGTGTCGGAGGGAGTTTCTTTTCAGGGCACCCGGCGTTGTTCTTGCGCCATTTCGAAGAATGGGGAAAATAACCGTCCGCCGCCACGATGTGCGGGGCGCACCACCGGGGTGCGAGCATGCGGGTATGTCTTCCATGCGTGCCTTCGTGCTCACCGGGCCCCGGCGGGGCGAGGTCCTCGAGGTGCCCTCGCCCGAGCCCGCGCCGGGCGAGGTCGTCGTCGACGTCGAACGCGCCGGCGTCTGCGGCACCGACGTCGAGTTCTTCACCGGCGAGATGGCCTACCTGCGCGAGGGGCACGCCGCCTTCCCGATGCGGCTGGGGCACGAGTGGGCGGGCCGGGTGTCCGCGGCCGGCGCCGGGGTGGACCCCGGGTGGCTCGGCCGCCGTGTCATGGGCGACACCATGCTCGGCGACCGGACCTGCCGCCGCTGCCGGCGTGGGCACCAGCACACCTGCGAAAACCGCCAGGAGGTCGGGATCCGGGGCGGCCGGGCCGGGGCGCTGGCCGAACGGCTCGCCGTCCCCGCGTGGTCCCTCCACGCGCTGCCCGACGAAGTCGACGCCGTGCTCGGCGCGCTCGTCGAGCCGGGTGGCAACGCGCTGCGGGCCGCGCGGGCGACGAACGCCGGCGAGGGTGACCGCGTGCTCGTCCTCGGCCCCGGCACCATCGGGCTGCTGACCGCGCTGTTCCTGCGGGCGGCCGGCGCCGAGGTGCACCTGCTGGGCCAGGAGCCGCTCGCGTTCGCCCGCGGCCTCGGTTTCGCGGAGACGTGGACCCGCGAGACCCTCCCGGACCTGCCCTTCGACGCGGTGGTCGACGCCTCGGGCGCGGCCGAGCTGCCCGCGCTCGCGGTCGAGGTGGTGGAGCCGGCCGGCCGGATCGTCTACATCGGACTGTCCGCGCGGCCGAGCACGATCGACACCCGCGCCCTGGTGATGAAGGACGTCACGGCGGTCGGCGTGCTGTCCGCGTCACCCGGGCTGGCCGACACGATCACCGCCTACGCCGCCGGCACGATCGACCCGCGGCCGCTGGTCGGGGCGACCGTCGGGCTGGACGGCGTGGCCGCGGTGCTCGGCGGTGAGCGGTTCGCCGCACCGAAGGTGCACGTCGACCCGCTGCGTTAGCGGGGTGAGGCGAGGGTCGTCGGGCGGCTGCGGCCGCGCAGTGTGACGTCTTCGGTCGCGACCCACCGGGCCGTTTCTTCTTCCGCCGCCGAGGAAACCGCCGTCCACGAGGCCAGCAGCCGGCCTGGTGCGTTCTTCGCGAGCTCGGTGAGCCGGGCGGCTTCGTTGACCGGGTCGCCGATCACCGTGTACTCGAACCGGCGCGGGTCGCCGACGTTGCCCGCGACCGCGTCGCCGGTCGCGACGCCGATGCCGGCCGGGCCGTCGGGCACCTCGGCGGCCAGCCGGCGGGCGATCGCGCGGGCGGCGGCCAGCGCGCACGTCGCGTGGTCGCCGAGCGGGGCCGGCGCGCCGAAGACGGCCAGCGCGGCGTCGCCGACGAACTTGTTGACCAGCCCGTGGTGGCGGTCGACCTCGTCGACGACCACCGCGAAGAACCGGTTGAGCAGCCCGACGACCTCCTCGGGCGGGCGGCTCGCGGCCAGCGCCGTCGACCCGACGAGGTCGACGAACAGCACCGACACCGTGCGGACCGTGCCGCCGAGCTCCGCCGACGAGCGCATGGCCTCGACGGCGACCTCGTGCCCGACGTGCCGGCCGAACAGGTCGCGCATCCGCTCCCGTTCGGCGAGCCCGGCGACCATGTTGTTGAAGCCGGCCTGCAGCAGGCCGAGCTCGGTGCTGTCGTAGACGGGGATCTCGACGCCGAAGTCGCCCGCCCGGACGTGGCCCAGCGCGTCGCGCACCGACGAAATCGGGCTGACGATCGCGCGGGCGGTGAACACCGTGACGAGCAGGCCGAAGCACAGCACGACCAGGCCGAGCACGATGACCGACACGGCGAGCTTCGTCGTGGAGACGTCGCCGCGCACCCAGGCCAGCACCGCGGTGACGACCAGGCCCGCGACCGGCACGCCGGTGCCGAGGCACCAGAACAGCAGCATCCGCAGGTTGACCCCGCCGTGCACCGGCCGCGGCGGGGTCGTGTCCGCGAGGGCCAGCGCCGCGTACGGCCGCAGCGCGAGCTCGCCGAAGAGGTAGGCGATCGCGCAGACGACAACGGCGGCGAAGGCGACCACGAGGAACTCGGTGAGCACGACCGCAGGCTGGACGAGCGCGGCCAGCCCGCCGAACACCAGCGTCGCGACGCCCCACAGCACGGCCTGCACGACGGTGAGCCGCAGCGGCACCCGGAGGCTCGCGGCGCGCTCGGCGTCGTCCGGGCGGCGGCCCTCGGCCGCCCAGCGCAGGGTCCGCAGCGCGCCGCGGGTGCCCCAGAGCGTGCCGACGACCACCGCGGACACGACGTAGACCGGCACCGCGACCGCCGTCACGCGCACCAGGTCGCCGGACATGCCCGGCGCCGGCATGAGCAGCGCCGCGAGCCCGACGACGACCAGCGCGCCGATGACGTTGGTGGTGATCAGGGCGGCGGTGAGCAGGCGCTGGACGCTTTTGCGCAGCGCGGAGTCGCTTCGTGGAGGCACCGGATCCTGCCGATCGACGGATTGAGTGAACGAATGTACACCGAACTTTCGGGTCCTGGCGAGCGACACGCCCGCGTCGACGGCGGAAAGTGGACGTGCTCGGCGCCGGGGTGTGCACCCGCTGAAGTATGTGTTACGGTTGGTAACAGTGAACTGCGGTAACACTCGACGAGGAGGTCGGCCATGACGAGCACCAGCGAGCGCGAAACCGCCGTGTCGGACCGGGAGACCATGGCCCGGCGCCTGCTCGACTCGTCGGAGCAGCTCTCGTACGACCCCGTCAAGGAGGTCGACTGGGAGACGCCGCTCGACACCGACCACCACGGCGCGAGTCCGGAGTGGAGCACGCTCTACGGCACCTCCTACTGGGCGGACATGACGCCCGGCCAGCAGCGCGAGCTGACGCGCCAGGAGGCGGCGTCGGTGGCCAGCACCGGGATCTGGTTCGAAATGATCCTGCAGCAGATGGTGCTGCGCGACTTCTACGCCAAGGACCCGACCGACCCGGCCTTCCAGTGGGCGCTCACCGAGATCGCCGACGAGTGCCGGCACTCGATCATGTTCGCCCGCGGCGCGGCGAAACTGCGCGCGCCCGCCTACCGGCCGCGCCGGTTCGTCGTCGAGCTCGGCCGTGTCTTCAAGGCCACCGCGACCGGCGAGGCCGCCTACGCCGCGATCCTCGTCGCCGAAGAGGTCCTCGACGTCATGCAGCGCGACTGGATGCGAGACGAGCGGGTGGCGCCGTTCGTGCGCACCATCAACAACATCCACGTCGTCGAAGAGTCCCGGCACATGAAGTTCGCCCGCGAGGAAACCCGCGAGCGGCTCGAAGGCGCCGGCCGGCTGCGCCGGCAGATCAACGGCTTCGTCGTCGCGGTCGCGTCCTACTTCATCGTCACCAGCATGGTGAACCACAAGGTGTACGAGAACGCGGGGCTCGACGGCAAGCGCGCGCGGCGCGAGGCGAAGGCGAACGAGCACCACAAGTCGATGCTGCGCTCGAGCTGCTCCGGGCTGATGGAGTTCCTGCACTCCGCCGGCCTGCTGACCAAGCCGTCGCTGTGGTTCTACAAGCGCGCCAACCTCATCTGACGCCATGGCCTTCGCGATCACCCAGACCTGCTGCGCCGACGCGACCTGCGTGTCGGTCTGCCCGGTCAACTGCATCCACCCGACCCCGGACGAGCCGGACTTCGGGCGGACCGAAATGCTCTACATCGACCCGGACACCTGCATCGACTGCGGCGCCTGCGCGGACGCCTGCCCGGTCGACGCGGTCTTCCCGGCCGGCGACCTGACCGGGCCGCTGCAGGCCTACGAGGAGATCAACGCGGAGTACTACGCGGGGCGTGACGTGCTCGCCGAGGCCACCGTCGCCCCGAACTTCCACCGGTGGGCGCCGCCGGCGTTCACCCGCGTCCTCCCGAGCGACTTCGCGCCCCTCGACGTCACGGTCGTCGGCACCGGCCCGGCGGGCATGTACACCGTCGAAGACCTGTTGCTGCACACCAACGCCCGGGTCACCCTTGTCGACCGGCTGCCGGTGGCCGGCGGCCTGATCCGCTACGGCGTCGCGCCCGACCACCCGTCGACGAAGAAGATCGGCGAGACGTTCGCCCGCTTCCACGACCACCCGCGCCTGCGGCTGCGGCTCGGCACCGAGGTCGGCCGCGACGTCACGGCCGCCGAGCTGGCCGCGCGGCACGACGCGGTGGTCTACGCGGTCGGCGCCACCGGCGCGCGGCGCCTCGGCCTGCCGGGGGAGGACCTGCCCGGCAGCCTCCCGGCGGCGGACGTCGTCGGCTGGTACAACGGTCACCCGGACGTCGACCCCGACGCCGTCGACCTCTCGGCCGAGCGGATCGTGGTGGTCGGCACCGGGAACGTCGCCCTCGACGTCGCCCGCGTGCTCACCGCGGACCCGGGCGAGCTGGCGGCCACGGCGATCGCGCCGGCCGCGCTGACCCGGCTGCGCTCGGGCAAGGTCCGCGAGATCGTCCTGCTGGCCCGGCGCGGCCCGGAGACGGCGGCGTACACGCGGTCGGAACTGCTGGCGCTGGCCGCGCGGCCGGACGTCGACCTGGTCGTGGACAACCACGACCCGCGGATCGGGCAGGCGATCGACGCCGCCGCACCGGAGGACAAGGCGGCGCTGTTGCGCGGTTTGTCCCGGGAGACGGTGGACTGGTCGGCGTCGCCTCCGGACGGCCGTCGCCGGGTCGTGCTGCGCTTCCACTCCACGCCGGTGGAGTTCACCGGCGACACCGAGGTCCGCGGTGTCCGCGCGACGGGACCCGGGGGCACGATCGAGATCACGGCGAGCCGCGTGGTCCGGGCGGCCGGTTTCCGCGGCGCGCCGGTGCCGGGCCTGCCGTTCGACGAGACCGCCGGAACCGTGCCGAACCAGGCGGGCCGCGTGGCCGGCATGCCGGGAACGTATGTGGCGGGCTGGATCAAGCGCGGGCCGTCGGGCGGCATCGGCGCGAACAAGTCGTGTGCCCGGGAGACGGTGGGGGCGTTGCTCGAAGACGCCGTCGCGGGGCGTTTGCCGGTGCGGCGGAAGGGCGCGGGGTTAGCGGCGAAGCTGCTTCGCCGCTAACCCTCACCGGCGGCGGAGGTCCGGCAGGAACCAGTGCGTTCCCGTCGTCCAGCCGAGGAACCGCCGGCCGGGGCCGTCTTCGACCTCGCCGTCCGCGGTGAACCGGCCGCCCGCCACGACGTGCGCCAGACCGGTCACCGCCGGGCCGAACCGGGCGGCCAGGCCCGCGCGGTCCACCGACTCGGCCAGCCGCTCCACCGCCGCCCGCTGGGCCGGCTCGGCGCAGAAGCTCAGGAAGAAGAGCGCCTGCCGCCACGCGTAGGCGGCGTTCTTCACCGCGTGCAGAGCCGCGTGCCGGTGGTCGACCCGCATCGCCAGGCGGCGCACCATCCACGTGAACACCTCGTCGGCCAGCTCCGGCGCCGAATCCCGGACCCGCCCCCGCAGGCCCAGCGTCTCCACCAGGACGGCGAGGTTCTGCGTGGTGAGGATCTGGCTCTGCTCCAGCACCGTGCCGTTGGCGGCGACCGAACCGAACCCCGGCCTCGGGCGCGCCTCGGCCGCCCGGGCCACGCAGACGTCGGCGAAGTCGTCGGCCGTCCGCCGGGCGAACGCGCGGAAACGGCGCGGGGCCGCCGCCGGCCACGTTTCGGGCAGGTCGTAGTACCGCGCGTACAGCGTGCCGGCCAGCGCCCGGCTCGTGGTTTCCGCCGCCGTGCGCCACTTCGCGGTGAACGTGCCCATGAAGATGTCGGCCGCGACCTCCTCCACCAGCGGCATCGGCACGCCGGCCTGCTTGGCCAGCGCGCCCAGCTCACGCACCAGGGTGTTCGGCAGGATCGCCTGCGGAAACGCCCCGAGCGCCAGCAGCACCGTCTGGTCCAGCGTGTGCCGCGCCGCCCGGGCGGCGTCCGGACGGCGGACCCGCACCGGTTCGAGCGCGCGCACCCACGGCAGCTCCTCGATGCCCACCTGGTGCTCGAGGTCGAGCAGCAGCAGCCCGCGACGACGCCGGAAAGCCGCGTACGTCTGCGCGTACAACCCGGCGAGCCGGCCGTCCGCGAAG
The DNA here is from genome assembly GCF_055583145.1 of Amycolatopsis sp. NPDC104819. Taxonomy (NCBI): domain Bacteria; kingdom Bacillati; phylum Actinomycetota; class Actinomycetes; order Pseudonocardiales; family Pseudonocardiaceae; genus Amycolatopsis; species Amycolatopsis sp. NPDC104819. The sequence goes on from NZ_JBVJON010000009.1 coordinate 285,595, forward strand.
TTCGCCGCCAGCAGCTGCGCGGTGATCTGCGGCAGGACCGTGGCGAGCACCTCGCCCGAGGTGATGACGCCCGAGGCGATCAGCTCCTCAATCGGCGCCTCCAGCGCCCGGCTGACCTTCGCGACCAGGTGTGGCGGCGCGTCTTCGACGACGCTGCCGAGTTCCGGGAGCCCGCCGTCGGCCGGGTAGCGGTCCAGGCGTTCGGCCAGCGCGGTCGCGAGCTCGGCGTACGTCGGCCGCGCGGCGACCGCCGCCTGGATTGCCCGCAGCGCGGCGCGCGGCTCGGACCCCGGCTCACCGTGCTTGGTGACGGTGTTCGCCAGGGCCCGCCGGATCCAGCCGACGTCCCGGCCGGTCAGGGCCGCGCTGTCGTGTTCGCACGCCAGCAGCGCTCGGTGCAGCCGGGCGAAGTTGCTCTTCGGATGGGTGTGCGCCGTTGACGCCGTGTGCCGCGCACTCGCCGTGGCGAAGTCCGCCAGCCACTGCGCGCGGCGCTGGGCCCAGTCGGCCGGCCACGTGCGGCAGGGCCAGCCGCCGGTGACCGCGCCGGCCTCGGTCAGCCGCGGCAGCTCGTCGTCGACCGTGTCGCACCACAACGCCACCAGCCGGTCGAAGAGCGGGTGCCAGACGCGCAGGGTTTCGCGCATCGCCGTGATCGTGGGCTTGGGGGCCGCCGCGTGCAGGGACGACCGGACTTCGCCGACCGTGGTCAGCCGCACGAGCGCGCCCGGGGGCCGCGGCGCGGCGCCGGGCAGCGGGGCCAGGCGCAGGCGGTGCATCAGCGGCCGGAGCTCGGCGACCAGGTCGAGCGCGGCTTCGGCGTGGCCGTGGTCCAGCAGCCACCCGACGACCGGCAGCGCGGCGTCCTCGGGGACCTCGACCCGGTAGGCCTCGGTGGCGAGCGCGGCGCGCAGCGTGGCCAGCCCCGCGTCGGTGAGGTACCAGAGGTTGAGCCGCTCACGGTCGGTCGTGCCCGGGCCGTCGGCGGGCAGGGCGGCTTCGTCGGGGTGCAGCGGGACTTCGGCGAGGAACCGGCCGGTGGCGAACCCGCCGTGCGCGACCTCGAGGGTCACCCACGCCGGGGTGTCCGCGACCGGCGTCCGCGAGCCGATCCGCAGTGTGCCGTCGGCCATTCCGGCCAGGACTTCCCGCCACCGGCCGGCCTTCGCCCGCGCACGGTGGCGGGTGGCACTGTCCTTCGCGGACGCCGCGGTGCGCAGTGCGCGTTCGAGCCGGCCGTGGGCGTAGCCCGGCGACGCCGTGTGTTCCATGTGGACTCCCCCTGCCGTACGAGACTCGGAGGCAGGGTTCGAACCTGCGCCCTCCCGGAAGGAGCCGGGTGTTCTGCCTGCTGAACTACTCCGAGTGGAGGGGACATGGAGGCAGGAGTCGAACCTGCGCCCTCCCGGTTACGAGCCGGGTGATCTGCCGCTGATCTACTCCATGGTTTCCCCGCGAGGACAAGATAAGCCACCGCCGCGGGTGTCGCCAGCGGTTTCCGTGGTCATGCCTGCTCCGCCAGGACGTGGTCGACGATCTGCGCGTGCGTGGCGAACCAGACGCCGTCGTGGCCGCCGATGTGGTCGAGCAGCTCGGCCAGGACCGTGATCCGCGAGCGGTGCCCGATGATGTGCGGGTGCATGGTCAGCTGGAAGATGCCGCCCTCGGCGTAGGCGGCGTCGAACTCGTCGCGCCAGATCGACAGCACGCCGCGCGGCGGGGTGTAGGGCCGCAGGGACGCGAACCGGTCCATCATGAAGTACGGCGCGTCGTCGCGGATCCACTCGACCGGCAGCTCGACGACACCGGTGGGCTCGCCGTGTTCGATCAGCTCGTAGCAGTCGTCGTCGGCCATCAGCGACGAGTCGTAGGTGAGGCCGAGCTCGCGCGTGATGGCGAGCGTGTGCGCGGAAAAGTCCCACGACGGTGTCCGGATGCCGACCGGCCGGGTGCCCGCGAGGCGTTCCAGGACGTCGGCCGCGCGGAAGGCGAGGTCGCGTTCCTCGGTGGCGGTCAGCGCGGTGTTGCGTTCGTGGATCCAGCCGTGCAGCGCGACCTCGTGCCCGGCGTCCACATAGGACTTGACTTCGCCGTCGTGCAGCAGCGCCGACACGGCGGGCACGAAGAACGACGCGGGCGCGTCGTGCCGCCGCAGGAGGTTCAGGATGCGCGGCACGCCGACCCGCGCGCCGTACTCGCCCTGCGCCAGCTTGCCCGGCAGGACGTCGCCGTCGCGCAGGGCGGGCGTCTCGTGGTCGGAGTCGAAGGACAGCGCCACCGCCACCTTCGCCCCGCCAGGCCACGCCTTCGGGCGCAGCGGGCGCCCGGCCCGGACGTGCTCGACGTGCCCGCGCCACGTCTTTTCGTCCCACTGCCACGGCTGTTCGGTCATGCGTCCTCCAAGCTGGCGGCGGGCGTCGGGGCCCACGCGCGCTCGATCTGGCCGGCTCGGCGAGCGTCCCACGACGCCCGCCCGCCCGTTGAGCTGCGGGGCGGCGACGATCCGCCGGTCGAGCTCGGTGGTTCCGCCTTCGGCCCGCGGGAAGCCGCATCAGAGGCGCGGGCTCATCTCCGCGAAGAGGTCCGCCACGGTGAGGTCGAACTCGCCGTGGTCGCTGCCGAGCCCCTGCGCGACCAGGGCGGCGGCCGCGCAGCCGAGGACCGCGGCCGCCTCGAGGTCGCGGCCGAGACCCAGCCCTCGGAGGAACCCCGCCGAGAACGCGTCCCCGCAGCCGGTGGTGTCGACGACCGGCACGGCGAACGCGGGCACCGCGAACGTCTCGTCCGCCGTCACGACCAGCGCGCCCTCCGCTCCCCGCGTGACCGCGACACAGCCGACGCCCTGGCCGAGCACCGCGCGGGCGCCGTCCTCCAGGGTCGCGGCGCCGGTCAGGCCGAGGAGCTGTTCTTCGTTGGGCAGCAGGAAGTCCAGCAGCGGCAGGGCGTCTTCGAGCCAGGCGAGCACCCCGGGATCCCCGGGGGCGAGCAGGTCGGCCGACGTCACCACGCCGGCCGCGCGTGCCGGGCCGAGGATCTTCGCGGCCTGCTCCCCGCCCATCAGCTCGGGGCCGCCGAGGTGGAGGTGGCCGGCCCGGGCCAGCTCGGCGCGCGGGAGGTCGCCGGGCCCGTAGCCGAGGTTCGCGCCGGGCACGTGGAACGCGGGACGGCTGCCGTCGGGCCGGATCGGCAGCACGGAGGCCGAGGTCTGCACGCCGTCGCGGCGGCGCACGAGCGAGGTGTCGACGCCGTGGCGGGCGAGCATGGTCAGCAGCAGGTCGCCGATGGGGTCGGTGCCGACCGCGCCGGCGGTCCGGACGGTGGCGCCGAGCTTGGCCAGGGTGACCGCCGTGCCCGCGGCGGTGCCGGCCGGGCCGAAGCGGATCTGCTCGACGAGCGCCGCGCCCTGGCCGTCGGGAATGGCCGTGACCGGGCGGACCTGCACGTCCACCACGTGCGCGCCGAGGGTGATGACGGTCTGGCCGCCGGGCCGGCTCACCAGAGGTCCGCGATCCGCTGCGGCTGCCCGTAACCCCGCTGGACCGCCGCGGTCACGACGGCCTCCTGCTGCTCCGGCCCCAGCGCCCGCGGCTCACCGAGGCTCGCGGCGCGGACGTACAGACCGCAGGCCCACTCCAGCAGCAGGGCGTTGTCCATCGCCGCTTCCAGCGTCGGGCCGTGGGCGATCGCGCCGTGGTTGGCCAGCAGGGCCGCCGTCTTGCCGTCGAGGGCCGCCAGGGTCTCCGAGGCCAGCTCCGGGGAGCCGAAGACCGCGAACGGCGCGACCCGGACCGAGCCGCCCAGCGCGAGCTGCTGGTAGTGCACGCACGGCAGCTCGTCGAGCACCAGGGACACCGCCGTGGCCTGCGGGGAATGGGTGTGCACCACCGCGCCCGCGCCGTGGTGGCGGTAGATCCCGAGGTGCAGCTCCAGCTCCGACGTCGGCGCGAAGTCGCCGGCGACCACACCGCCGTCGAGGTCGACCACCGTCACGTCCGCCGGCTCGGCGCGGCCCAGCTCGATCCCGGTCGCGGTCACCGCCACGTGCTCGCCCGCGCGGACGCTGACGTTGCCCGCGGTGCCGATCAGCAGGCCTTCGCCCGCCAGGCCGTGACACGCCCTGGCCACGGCCCGCCGCGCTTCGTCGAGGACTGAGCTCGCCTCCGTCATGCGCCCGAGGCTAGGATAAATCCGAAACAAAGTCACGTTCAGGTTGGGAGGCGGGATGACCGACCCGCTCCCCGCGCGGCTGCGGCGGGTGCCGCGTCAGGCGCGGGCGCGCCAGAAGCTCGCCCGGATCCTGGCGGCCGCCGACCGGCTGCTCGCCGAGGACGGGGTCGAAGCGCTGACCACGACCCGGGTCGCCGCCGAGGCCGGCGTCTCCGTCGGGACGCTGTACCAGTACCTGCCGGACCGCGACGCCATCACTGAAGCCCTCGGCGACGTCTACCTGACCCGGCTCGAAGACCTCATGGACGCCTTCGCCGCGCAGGCGGCCGTCGAGACCTGGGACGACCCCGTCGGCCTGCTCGTCGACGCGTTCGCCGGCCTCTACCGCGCCGAACCGGGGTTCCGCGCGCTGTGGTTCGGCCGCGGGCTGACCGAGGGAACGAAGGAAGCCGACCTCGCGCACAAGCGCGTGATGGCCGACGGCGTGCGGCGCATCCTGGTGGCGCAACACCTTCTCAGCGGCGACGACGAAGAGGCCACGGCCGTGTGCCGCACCGCGTTCCTCGCCGCGGACGCCGTGATCCAGGAGGCGTTCCGCGGCGACCCGGCGGGCGCGGCCGGGCTGCTCGACCAGCTCAAGGCGATGCTGCGGGCCTACCTGGGTCACGTGGTGGCGACGAGGAACTCCTCACCCTTGATGATGCGGAGCCCGTCGGACCGGCCCGCGAAGTAGCGCTCGTCCAGCTCGGCCCCGGAGACGTGCTGGGTGTCGCGGAAACCGGCTTCCCGGGCCAGCGCCAGCATTTCCGCGGGGGAGAAGGAGCTGAGGAACGGCGTGCCCGCGGCCTTCGCCTTGCTCGCCGTCGCGCGGTGGCCGGCGCGGTCGCCTTCGTCGAGCAGGTCCGCCGGCAGCATGAACGTCAGCACCAGCGTCGACCCGGGCGCGAACCCGGCGATCCGGCGCAGCGTGGCCGCGTTCGCCTCCTTCGTGAGGTACATGCTGACCCCGGTCGAGGCGACGACGGCGGGCTCGTCCGCCACGAACCCCGCGTCCGCCAGCCGGTCCGGCCAGGCCGCGCCGGCTTCGAAGTCGACCGGCACCAGCCGCAGCCAGGCCGGCACCCCGAGGCCGAGCTCGTCGAGTCGCTGGCGCTTCCAGGCCTGCGGACCGGGCTGGTCGACCTCGAACACGCGGAGCCGGGCCGCGACCTCGGGGCGGCGCTGGGCGAAGGTGTCCAGGCCGGCCCCGAGGATGACGTACTGGCCGACCCCGCGGCCGGCCTGCTCGACGACCACGTCTTCGACGAACCGGGCCCGCGCGACCATGCCAGCGCGGTACCGCCCGGCGGTGGCGGGGGCCATGTCCGGCCGGTCCGTCCAGCCGGGCCCGGCGTCGGCCAGGCGCAGGCCGAGCTCGTCGTCGAAGACGTGCGGTGGCGGGTCGAGCCGGACGTGCAGGGCCCGCCACAGGGCGGTCCGCACCGCGGTGCTGTCGGGGGCGGCCACGTCAGCGCGCCTGGAGTGTCCACGTGCGACCGTCGGGGTCGCGGACGGTCATTTCTTTTGTCCCGTAATGGGTTTCCTCGAACGGCGTGACCGCTTCGACGATGCCGCCGGCTTCGAAGGTGTCAGGGACCTTGAACACGGTCTGCGTCCGCAGTTCCCGGCCCTCGGGGACCTCGGCGATGAAGACGTACGGGCCGTCGCCGTTGCGGAGCTGCCCGGAGTTGTGGTCGGTCGAGAACTCGAGCTCGTAACCGAGCGCCTGGAAGAACTTGGCCGCCTTGCCCCAGTTGTGCGTCTCCAGGTACAGGGCCTCGATGCCTTCGGTGGTCACGTCAGGTCTCCTTGTCGGGAACGGGTTCGGCCAGGTAAGCGCGCAGGGCGTCGGCGACCAGTGCCGACAGCGACAGCTCCGCTTCGACGGCCCGGTGCTTGACCTGCCGGATCAAGCCGACCGGCAGGTACACGTTGAACTGCTTGACGTCCTCATCGCCCACTCGTCGAGGCTAGCATGCTAGCAAGCTAACGCGCGAGGGCCGCTCAGTCCGCACCGTGGTCACCCGAGCCAGTGCCCGGTGGGCAGGGCGGGCACCCGGCGTCCCTGGTGACCGGTCATCTCCCGGTTGGCCACCAGCGCGTTGAGCACCGCCTCCTCGACCGCCTGCACGACGGCCTCGAAGAACGGGTCGATCCGGCCCCACGGCACGAAGCGGAGGTTCTCGTACTCGGCTTCCGGCGTGCGCGGGAAGGAGCTGGTGAGCGCGCCCGGGTTCGCGGTGCTGAAGGCGAGGAACAGGTCCCCGGAGAAGTGCGAGCCCGTCGTGCCGGTGCGGGCCAGCCCGAGCGGGACACGCCGGGCGAGCGCCGTGCACTGTCCCGGCAGCAGGGGTGCGTCCGTGCCGACGACCACGATCACCGACCCCGCCCCGGCGGGCGCCGCCCATTCCGCCATCGGGTTGTCCGCCGCCAGCAGTGCTCCGACGGCCTCACCGGCGACGGTCAGCTCGTGACGGCTGCCGAAGTTCGCCTGCGCCAGCACACCCACCGTGTACTCGTCCGCGCCGTGGGCCACCACGCGTGACGCCGTGCCGGTGCCGCCCTTGAAGCCGTAGCAGGTCATCCCGGTGCCGCCGCCGACGGAACCCTCCTCGACCGCACCTCCGCGGGCGGCGTCGATCGCCGCGGCGACATGTCCACTGTGGATCGTCGGGGCGTTGATGTTGTTGAGGTAGCCGTCCCAGGTCTCGCCGACCACCGGCAGCAGCCACTCCGCCGCGACGTCGGGGCGCTCGCGCACCACCCAGTCGATCACCCCGCGGTGGCACGTGCCGACGGCGTGGGTGTTGGTGACCAGCACCGGCAGCGTCAGCGACCCGGTTTCGGCGAGCCACGCGGTGCCCGTCATTTCGCCGTTCCCGTTGAGGGAGAACGTGCCCGCGGCACACGGCACCGCGAAGTCCGCGCGGCCGCGGGGCAGCACGGCGGTGACGCCGGTGCGCACCGACTCGCCCTCGACCAGGGTCGTGTAGCCGACTTCGACGCCGGGGACGTCGGTGAGCGCGTTGTGCGGGCCGGGCCGGCCGGGCAGCGGGAGGCCCAGGTCGCGGGCGCGGGTCATGAAGGCTCCTCCAGGGCGCAGGTGGTGGCGGTGCGGGCGAACGACAGCAGCATCGCTTCGGCGGTGGCCCGTTCCAGCGTCGGCACGGCCTGGGTGAGGTGCAGGCCGTAGCCGTCTTCGAGGGCGACGAGGTTGCGCGCGATCGTGACGGGGTCGGCGGTCAGGGTGAACTCGCCGGTCGCCGCGCCGGCCTCGAGGATGCCGGTGTAGATCCCGACCTGACGCTCGTACAGCGTGATGTGCCGGGCCGCGTACACCGGGTCGCGGCGGGCGATCGTGCCGAGTTCGTAGAGCAGCACGCACAGTTCGTCGTCCGGGCCGGTGGGCAGGCCACCGCGGAGTGTCGCGAGCAGCCGTTCGCCCGGGGTTCCGTGGGCGGCGGCCTGTTCGCGCTGGGTGCAGAACCGTTCGACGGCCTCGTGCTGCACCTCCTGCAGCAGGTCGGCCAGGGTGGGGAAGTAGTAGAGCACCGAGCCGGACGACAGGCCCGCGCCGTCGGCGATGTCGCGCAGCCGCAGGTTGAGGACCCCGCGTTCGACGAGGGCGCGCCGCGCCACCGCGATCAGCTCGGCCCGCCGCTCGGGTGCCTTGCTCGGTCGTGCCATGCCCCCATTGTTCGAACGAGCTTCGAAAAAAGCAAGGTCTTGACTCTTTGGCTTCAAGCGCCTTTGATCCGTGATCACCTGGTTTTTCGAACGAGCTTCAGAGAACTGGAGGCCTGGTCGTGACCACCCCAGCCCTGCGCCGCGGTCTGCGCACCCTCGGCACCCTGCTCATCACGCTCTCGGCGATCAGCCCCGCCTCCTCGGTGTTCATCATCGCGCCGGGGGTGCTCACCGGCGCCGGCACCGGCGCGTTCCTGAGCTTCGCGGCCGCGGCGGTCGTCGGGGTGTTCATGGCGTTCGTCTACGCCGAACTCGCATCGGCGTTCCCCCTGGCCGGCGGCGAGTACGCGATCGTCGCGCGCACGCTGGGCCGGCTGCCCGGGTTCGCCGTGCTGGGGCTGATGCTCATCACCCAGGTGCTCATCGTCGCGGTGATCGCGCTCGGCGTCGGCACCTACCTGGGGGTGCTGCTGCCCGGCCTGCCGGGGCCGGCCGTCGCGGCGGTGACGTGCGTGCTGGCCGCCGTCGTCGGGATCTTCGACATCAAGCTGAACGCCTGGGTCACCGGGGTCTTCCTGGCGATCGAGATCCTCGCGCTGGTCGTGGTGAGCGCGCTCGGCCTGGTGCACCCGGCGCGGCCGTTCACCGACCTGCTGGCCCACCCGGTGGCGCCCGACGGCGGGCCGGCGACCGTCGGCGCGATCGTGATCGCGATGGCCGTCGCGATGTTCGCCTACAACGGTTACGGCTCGGCGGTGTACTTCGGCGAGGAGACCCAGGACGCGCCCCGCGGCATCGCCAAGGCGATCCTGCTCGCGCTCGGCATCACGGTGGTCGCCGAGCTCGTCCCGGTGACGGCGGTGCTGCTGGGCGCGCCCGACCTCCAAGGACTGTTCGGCGCCGAGAACATGTTGTCCGCCTTCATCTCCGCGCGCGGCGGCAGCACGCTCGACACGGTGATCAGCCTCGCCGTCGCGCTCGCGATCATGAACGCGGTGCTGGCGATCGTCCTGATCAGCTCGCGGCTGGTGTTCAGCAGCGGCCGCGACCGCGCCTGGCCGGGCGTGGTCAACCGGGCGCTCGCCGCGGTGCACCCGCGCTTCGGGACGCCGTGGGTGGCGACGGCCGGCACCGGCGTGGTGGCCGCCGCGCTGTGCTTCGTGGACCCGCAGCTGCTGCTGGTGGTGACGAGCACGTCGATCGTGGCGGTGTACGCGGCCCTGTGCCTGGGCGCGATCATCGGCCGCCGCACCGGCGCGACGGCCCACGCGCAGTACCGGATGCCGTGGTTCCCGGTCGCGCCGGTGCTCGCCCTGGCCGTGCTGGTGTTCGTGGTGTACCAGAACATCCTGGACCCGGTGGTGGGCCGGCCGAGCCTGATCGTCACGGCGGGGATCGTCGTGCTGGCGGCGGGCTACTACCTGCTGGCGCTGCGCCGCCGCGGCGGCTGGCAGCTCGCCGAGCCGGTGACCGATGATGAGCTCGCTCGCGACTGAGCGGCGTCAGTCCCCGGGCTCGACGGCCGGGTCGGCGAAACCCCCGGCCAGTGCTCGCAAAGCCGCGTCCAGATACACCGTCAGGTCCGCGTCCGCCCGGGCCGACCAGCGCTCGTACGCCGCGCGGCAGGTGGCCAGGACCGCGCGGCCCACTGCCAGCGGGTACAGCGAGTCCGCCGGCTGGCCGGTCCGCTCGGCCACGTAGGCGCTGACCGCGCGCTCCCATGCGTCGTAGTGGCGGGCCGCGCTCGCGGCCAGTTCGGGGACCGAGCTGACCAGGTGCATCCGCATCCGCAGCTCGGGGACGTCGTCGGCGCGATAGTGGTTCGCTTCGAGCACCGCCTCGCGGACCGCGGCCATCATCGGCAGGTCGCCCGGCGCCGCCGCGAGCAGCTTGGTGATCGTCTCGACCTCGTGGTCGAACTCGTTCCACAGGACGTCGGACTTGGCGTCGTAGTAGCGGAAGAACGTGCGGCGGCTGACGCCGGCGGCCGCGGCGATCTCGTCGACCGTCGTCTCGTGGAAGCCGCGCTCGGTGAACAGGCGCAGCGCGATGACCTCCAGCTCGCGGGCGCTCGTGCCGGGTGGCCTGCCGCGGCGGGCCGCGGGGGTGTGGTGGGTCATCCGGGTGCCGTTCTCCTCCGGGTCTTGTTTCCGACACTGCGTGACATTACTCTGCTCCCTATTCGTCACAGAGTGCCGAAAAGAAGTCGACGTGCCGAAGGAGCCACGATGACCGAGAAGACCGCGAAAGAGCCCCTGGAAGAGCCCGTCGTCGCCGAGGACCTGCTGGTGGAGGAGGTCTCGATCGACGGGATGTGCGGTGTCTACTGAGCCGTTCGACCTGGACGCGGCCTGGCGCCTGGACGACCGGGTCTCGATCCGGCCGGAACGGTTCGGCGCGCTGCTGTACCACTTCGGCACCCGCCGCCTCTCGTTCCTCAAGAGCCCGGCGCTGCTGACCGTCGTCCGGTCCCTGGAAACGCACCCGACCGCCCGCGCCGCCTGTGCCGGCGCGGGGGTCGGGCCGCCCGAGCTGCCGCGCTACCGCGCCGCGCTGGCCGCGCTGGCGGCGTCGCGGATGATCCAGCCGAGGAGTCTCTGATGTCCCTTGCGGACGAGTTCCAGTACGGGCTCGACGCCCCCATCTGCCTCACCTGGGAGCTGACCTACGCCTGCAACCTTTCCTGCGTGCACTGCCTTTCCTCCTCGGGACGGCGGGACCCGCGCGAGCTCGGCACCGCCGAGTGCAAGGCGCTGATCGACGAGTTCGAGCGCATGCAGGTCTTCTACGTCAACATCGGCGGCGGGGAGCCGACCGTGCGCCCGGACTTCTGGGAGCTGGTCGACTACGCGACCGCGCACCACGTCGGGGTCAAGTTCTCCACCAACGGCGTCAAGATCACGCCCGAGGTGGCGGACCGACTGGCCGCGAGCGACTACGTCGACGTCCAGATCTCCCTCGACGGCGCCACCGCCGAGGTCAACGACCACGTCCGCGGCCCCGGCTCCTACGCCACCGCCCTCCGCGCGATGGAGAACCTCGCCGGCGCGGGCTTCGAGAACTTCAAGATCTCCGTGGTGATGACCCGGCACAACGTGGCCCAGCTCGACGAGTTCAAGGCGATCGCCGACCGCTACCGGGCCCAGCTGCGGATCACCCGGCTGCGCCCGTCCGGCCGCGGCGCCGACACCTGGGACGAGTTGCACCCGACCGCCGCCCAGCAGCGCGAGCTGTACGACTGGCTGGTGGCGCACGGCGAAAACGTCCTCACCGGGGACTCGTTCTTCCACCTCGCGGGCTACGGCGAGGGTGACCTGCCCGGGCTGAACCTGTGCGGCGCCGGGCGGGTGGTGTGCCTGGTCGACCCGGTCGGCGACGTCTACGCCTGCCCGTTCGCCATCCACGACACCTTCCTCGCCGGCAACGTCCGCGGCGACGGCGGGTTCACGTCGGCGTGGCGGGACTCCGAGCTGTTCACGTCGTTGCGGAGCCCGCAGAGCGGCGGGGCGTGCGAGTCGTGTTCGGCGTTCGACGCCTGCCGGGGCGGCTGCATGGCCGCGAAGTTCTTCACCGGCCTGCCACTCGACGGACCGGACCCGGAGTGCGTGCGTGGCCACGGCGAGCCGGCGCTCGCGGGGGTCACCAGCGTCCCGAAGCCGTCGCTCGACCACTCCCACCGGCGGCGCCCGGTCCCGGTGACCATCGGCATGCGGCGCCCGCCGGACCGCGCCTGCGACGAGAACCCCCTCGCCGGGTTCAGGCGCTGACCGTGCGGCTCGCCGAGCTGTCCTCCCCGGACGTCGCGGAGCGCGCGGCGGCCGGGGCGATCCTGGCCGTGCCGGTCGGCGCGACCGAGCAGCACGGCGCGCACCTGCCGCTGACGACCGACACCGACATCGCGCTCGCGCTGTGCGACGGCCTCGCCGCCGCGCGGCCGGACGTGCTGGTGGCGCCGGCCGTGGCGTACGGCTCCAGCGGCGAGCACGCGGGCTTCGCCGGGACGCTGTCGATCGGGCAGGCGGCGACCGAGCTGCTCCTGGTGGAGCTCGGCCGGTCGGCGGCGGAGACGTTCCGGCGCCTGCTGTTCGTCTCCGCCCACGGCGGCAACACCGGCCCGGTCACCCGGGCGGTGGCCCGGCTGCGGGCGGAGTCGCGCGACGTCGAGGTGTTCCGGCCCCGCTGGCCGGGCGAGCCGCACGCCGGGCGGCCGGAAACGGCGCTGCAGCTGGTGCTGCGGCCCGGCAGCGTCCGGATGGACCGCGCGGTGGCAGGGGACCGGCGGCCCTTGGGTGAGCTGATGCCGGCGCTGCTGCAGGGCGGCGTGCGAGCGGTGACGGGCACGGGTGTGCTCGGCGACCCGAGACCGGCGACCACGGCGGAAGGCGCGGCCCTGCTGGCCGAGCTGACCACGGCGTTGGTGTCCCATGTGGACGGATGGGGGAAGTGATGACGACGCGGACCGCGCTCGTCACCGGAGCCGCCCGTGGGATCGGCGCCGCGACCGTGCTTCGCCTGGCGCGTCAGGGATATGCCGTGCTCGCGGTGGACCTCGCCGCCGACGATCCCGCGCTGCCGTACCCGATGGGGAGCAAGGCCGAGCTGGAGGCCGTCGCCGCGCAGGCGGGCGCCGAAGTCTTCGTCGCCGACGTGCGGGACCGCTCGGCGATGGCCGCCGCGGTCGCCGAGGCGGAAGGGCGCTGGGGCGGGCTCGACGTCGTCGTGGCGGCCGCGGGGGTGATCGCCGGCGGCGCGCCGCTGTGGGAGGTGCCCCCGGAGCGGGAACGCGCGGTGCTGGAGGTCAACCTGAACGGGGTGGTCAACCTGGCCCGCGCCGCCGTGCCCGCGCTGCTGCGGCGCCCGGCGCCGCGGTCGGGCCGGTTCCTGGCGGTCGCGTCGGCGGCGGCGACCAGGGGGCTGCCGATGCTCGCCGCGTACTGCGCGGCCAAGGCCGGGGTCGCCGGGCTGGTCCGCGCGCTGGGCGCCGAGCTGGGGGAGACCGGCGTGACGGCCAACGCCGTGAGCCCGGGGTCGACCGACACCCAGATCCTCGCCGAGAGCGCCCGGCTGTACGACCTGCCCGATGCGGCGGCGTTCGCCGGGCAGCAACCGATCCACCGGCTGCTCGACCCGGACGAAGTGGCCGCGGTGCTGACGTTCTTGGCAAGCCCCGAGAGCGGCGCGATGACCGGCGCGGTGGTGCCGGTGGACGGAGGTTTGGCCCTGTGACCCCCTTGCCGCCCGGCTTCCGCGTCATCCTCGACCGCGACACCCGCCGCCTGACCGACGAACTCGTCTTCGGCGGTTCCCCCGCCCGGGTCGTGCGGCTGACTCCGGCCGGGCAGAAGGCGTGGCAAGAGCTCGTCGACGGCCCGATCACGACCGCCGCCGCGGGCGTGCTCGCGCGGCGGCTCACCGACGCCGGTCTCGCCCACCCCGTGCCGCCCGAACCGGCCGTGCCACCGGACGTGACGATCGTCGTGCCGGTCCGCGACCGTGCCGAGCTGCTCGCCCGCTGCCTCGCCGGGCTCGACGGGCGGCACCCCGTCCTCGTGGTCGACGACGGTTCCGAAGACGCCGCCGGTATTGCGGCCGTCGTCGCCGCGCACGGGGCGAAGCTCGTCCGCCGGGACGTCAACGGCGGGCCCGGCGCCGCCCGCAACACCGCGCTGGACCACGTCTCCACCGAGCTCGTGGCCTTTGTGGACAGTGACTGCGCGCCCGCCGCGGACTGGGCCGACCGGCTCGTCGCGCACTTCGCCGACCCGCTCGTCGCCGCCGTCGCGCCCCGCGTGCGGGCCCTGACCCCGGACACGGCGGCCGGGCGCTACACGCGGGCCGCGTCCAGCCTCGACCTCGGCGACCGGCCTGCGCGGGTCGCGCCCGGCACGCGGATTTCCTACGTGCCGACCGCCGCGCTGGTGGCCCGGGCGGCCGTGGTGCGCGAGCTCGGCGCGTTCGACGCGGGGCTGCGGTTCGGCGAAGACGTCGACCTCGTCTGGCGGCTGCACGCCGCGGGTTCGCGCGTCCGCTACGCCCCGGACGTCACCGTCGACCACCACGAACCCGCGACCTGGCCGGAGCTCCTCCGGCGCCGGGCGCGCTACGGCACGTCCGCCGCCCCGCTCGCCCGGCGCCATCCGGGCGCGCTCGCGCCGCTGGCCCTGCACCCGTGGCCCACGCTGACCGTCGCCGCGCTGCTGGCCCGCCGCCCGATACTCGCCGGGCTGGCGTTCGGCGGCTCGGTCGGCAGCATGGTCCGGACGCTGCGCGAGCACGACGTCCCCACCGACGGGGTGGTGCGTGCGCTGGCCACCGCCGTCCAGCAGACCTGGCTCGGCTTCGGCCGCTACGGCACGCAGTTCGCGTCGCCGCTGCTCGTGGCCCTGCTCGTCCCGCGCGGGTGGGGCCGCCGCGCCGCCGTCGCGTCGCTGCTGCTCGGCCCGCCGCTGACCGCCTGGGCGCAGCGCCGCCCCGGCCTGGATCCCGTCCGCTACACCGCCGCGGCGATCGCCGACGACGTCGCCTACGGCGTCGGCGTCTGGTCCGGCTGCCTGGAGAACCACACGTTCGAGCCGGTCCGCCCGGCCCTCGCCCGGCGCCTGCTGCGCTTCGACCCGAAGGGAAAACGATGAGCACCTGGTTCGAATCCGTCGCGGAGGCCCAGCGGCGCGCGAAAAAACGGCTTCCCGGGTCGGTCTACTCGGCCCTGATCGCCGGCTCCGAGAAGGGCCTCACCCTGGCCGACAACCTCGGCGCGTTCGACGAGCTCCGGTTCGCCCCGCGCACCGCCGGGCTCTCCGGCGAACGCGAGCTCGGCACGCACGTGCTCGGCCGGGACGTCGCGCTGCCGGTGCTGATCTCGCCGACCGGCGTGCAGGCGGTGCACCCCGACGGCGAGGTCGCGGTGGCCAGGGCCGCCGCCGCGCGCGGGACGTCGGTCGGTCTGAGCTCCTTCGGCAGCAAGCCGATCGAGGAGGTCGTCGCCGCCAACCCGAACACCTACTTCCAGATCTACTGGACCGGCACGCGCGACGACATCCTGCGCCGTCTGGAGCGCGCGCGGGCCGCCGGCGCGGTGGGCATCATCCTCACGCTCGACTGGTCGTTCTCGCACAGCCGCGACTGGGGCAGCCCGCACATCCCCGAACGGCTCACCTTCCGCGAGCTGCTGCGGTTCGCGCCGGAGGGGCTCGCCCGGCCGGGGTGGCTGCTGGACTACGCGAAGACGCGGCGGCTGCCCGACCTGAGCGTGCCGAACATGGTCGCGCCGGGCGAGGAGGCGCCGACGTTCTTCGGCGCGTACGGCCAGTGGATGCAGACGCCGCCGCCGTCGTGGGACGACGTCGCGTGGCTGCGCGCGCAGTGGGACGGCCCGTTCCTGCTCAAGGGCGTGATCCGGGCCGACGAGGCCCGCCGGGCGGTCGACGCGGGGGTCAGCGCGATCTCGGTGTCCAACCACGGCGGCAACAACCTCGACGGCACGCCGGCGACGATCCGCGCCCTGCCGTCGATCGCGGCCGCCGTCGGCGACCAGGTGGAGGTGCTGCTGGACGGCGGCATCCGCCGCGGCAGCGACGTGGTGAAGGCGCTGGCCCTCGGCGCGCGGGCGGTGCTGGTCGGCCGCGCCTACCTGTGGGGACTGGCGGCCGGTGGGCAGGCGGGGGTGGAGAACGTGCTCGACGTCCTGCGCAACGGGATCGACTCGACGTTGCTCGCGCTGGGCAAGCGCAGTGTGCACGACCTGAGCCGCGACGACGTCGTCGTGCCCGCGGGCTTCGAGGCCGAGCTCGGCGTCTCGGAACCGGCCACGCAGCGCGCATGAGTGTGGCCCGGGCGAACCCGCCCGGGCCACACTCGGCGAAACTCAGAAACCGTAGACGGTCTCGTAGACGCGCTGCTCCGGCGTGTTAGTCGCCGCGAGGCCGTTGGCCCACAGCGAGTTCACCCGGCTGCGCTCCGCCGAGTTGGGGAAGGCGTTGGTGCAGGACGGGCCGGGGCCGCCACCGGACATCAGCTCCGAGCACGGGCCCGAGTAGTGGTCGGGCAGGCCGAGGGCGTGCCCGGTCTCGTGCGCCGCGATGCGGGTCGGGTTGTACTGGCGGGCCTGGGTGTAGTCGATGAAGATGGTGCCGCTGCCATGCCCGTTGGTCGAGGCGTAGGACCCACGGGGGTCGTTGCCCTCGGTGTAGCGCAGGCTCGCGCCGGAGTTGCGCTCGACCAGTCTGACGTTGGTCACACTGTTGTTCCAGTTGGCGGCACCGGCGTTGATCACCGAGCGGAACGACGGCGCGCTGGCCGTGCTGTAGTACACCGTCGTGACGGCGGCTTCCTGCTGGGTGGCGGCGGCAGCGGTGCCCGCGACGACCGGGGTGACGGCCAGGGCGAGCGCGGCTGCGCCGGCCAGGGCGAACTTCCTCGACATCGGAAGACTCCTCGTTGGGGACGGGGATTTGCCGGATTTGCGCGCGCTGTCGAAAAAGTTACTCGCTGCCCGGCCCCGCCGGAGCCGACTTAGGTAGGGCCGTCGAAGTGGTGATTTACCAACACTTTCTCCGGGTTGACAACAGGCCGCCGCCGGGGTCAGGCGTCCAGGGTGAGGCTGATGAGCTGCTGTTCCAGCTTCCGCGCCGCCGCCACCTCGAGGCCGACGCCCCACAGCGGCGCGGTGCTGGCGCCGTCGGCCGCCGCGACCACCAGCGTCACGACGTGGCCGGGCAGGCCGTCGTCGTGCAGCTCGCGGTCCCAGCGCTCGGCGTCCGCGCGGGCGAGCTCGGCGATCTCCGGGATCGAGATCAGCTGCGCGATCAACGCGATGTTCTCGCGGATCGCGACCTCGTCCTGGGACGTGTCGAGCGACGCCCGGACGTATGCGCGGACCAGCCGGCCCGGGCGTGTGTCGGCCGGCTCCAGGGCCGCGTGCACCTCGGCCCGGTAGCCGTCCAGGATGTCCTGGGCGAGCGCGCGGACCAGCGCGTCCTTGGCGGGGAAGTGGTACAGCAGCCCGCCTTTCGACACGCCGGCCGCCTTCGCGATGTCGTCGAGGGACGCGGAGATCCCGCGCGTGCGGATGACGGTCCCGGCCGCGTCGAGCAGCGCCCGGCGCGTTTCCTCCGGGCCGCGCCCGGCTTTGCGAGGCATGCTCAGTCCTTTCCGGACGGAATCGTACGCCAGGCGATCACCGCGGCGACGGCGGTGACGGCCGCCGCCGCAAGGGAGGTCACCTGCATCGCGCCGGTGAACGCTTCCCTTGCCGTGTGGGCGAGTCCGGACGCCGGGTCGAGCACGGTCACCGCCGCGGCGAGGGAGTCGCGCGCCTCGGCGGGGACCCCGTCGGCCGGCAGGAACGCGCGGTAGCCGACCGTCACCAGCGAGCCGAGGATCGCGATGCCCAGCGCCGCACCGAGTTCGTACGCGGTTTCGGAGATCGCCGACGCCGAGCCGGCCTTGTCCCGCGGGACGGCGGACAGCACCGAGTCGACGGTGAGCGTCAGCGCGAGCCCGACCCCGAGGCCGACCGGCACCAGGCTCAGGCCCAGCCACCAGTACTGCGGCGCCCGTTCGGCCACGGCGACCAGCGCGAGCCCGAGCGCGGCGACCGCGAGGGCGGCCGCGACGGCCCGGCCCCGGCCGAGGCGGCCGACGACCACCCCGACGGCGGCCACGACGACGATCGAGGCCAGCGTCGCCGGCATCTCCGCGAACCCGGCCTGCAGCGGCGAGAAGCCGCGCACGAGCTGCAGGTACTGGGAGAAGAAGAACAGCAGGCCCATCAACGCGAACACCGCGATGAAGCTGGCGAGGACGGCGCCGCTGAACGCCCCGTTGCGGAAGAGCGTGACGTCGATCAGCGGGCTCGCCGACCGCCGCTGACGGCGCACGAACACCACACCGGAGACGACGCCGACGACGGCCGCCACGGCGACCTGCGCGTCGAGACCGGAGCTGACAGCGTGCTTGACCGCGTAGACCAGCGGGACGATCGCGGCCAGCGAGAGCCCGGCCGAGAGCAGATCGAAGCGGCCCGGGTCCGGGTCACGCGACTCCGGCAGCAGGACGGCGCCCGCGATCAGGAACACCACGACGATCGGGACGTTGATCAGGAACACCGAGCCCCACCAGTAGTGCTCCAGCAGCACGCCGCCGACGAGCGGGCCCAGCGCGATGCCACCGCCGGACCCGGCCGACCAGATCGCGATGGCGCGGGTGCGCTCGCGCGGGTCGGTGAAGAGGGTGCGGATGATCGAGAGCGTCGACGGCATGATCGTCGCGCCCGCGACCCCGAGCAGCAGCCGCGCGAGGACGAGCACCCCGGCGGTGGGGGAGAAGGCGGCCAGCGCCGAGGCGACCCCGAAGGCCGCGGTGCCGATGAGCAGCACCCGCTTGCGGCCGAAGCGGTCGGCGAGGTTCCCGGCCGTGACCAGCAGGCCCGCCAGGGCGAGCGAGTAGACGTCGCCGATCCAGAGGATTTCGGTGGCGGTCGGCGCGAGCTCGCGGGTCAGGGACGGCACGGCGAGGTAGAGGACGGTGCCGTCGACGGCGAGTAGCAGCACGGCGCCGACCAGCACGGCGAGCGCGGCCCAGCGGCGGGTCGCGGGCGGGGAGACGGTCAGGCTGGTGGTCATGCGTCTTACTATACCGTCCAGACGGTACAGTAACGTGAGTGTAACTGGTCACACCGCGGCTTTCGCCGAGGTCAGAGGCTTCGATGGGCTCCCGAGGCCGGGCCCCGGCGGCTCAGCTCTTCGGCCAGGATCAGGCTGACGTGCACGGACGCCTGCCCCAGCGTCCGGCGGGCCACGCCCACCGCTGTGAACAGCACGAGCACGGTCACGCTGAGGAGCAGGCCACCGACGGTGTCACCGGGGATCACCGCGGCGACCGAAGCGGCCAGCACGACCGGCGGCCACCAGGGCGCGGGCAGCGCGTGCCGCGGCCGCCGGATCCTGGCGTGTGCCCGATGGATGCTCATGGCCGCCTCCGCTCCACTGTGTGCCGGGGTGGCCTTGCATCATGACCGACCGGATCGTCCGGGTGACCGGGTATTCGCGTTACCAATCCGGCTGAAAGCAGGCCGACCCCCTGTGCGGCGCGTAACCGTTGCTACGCAGCCATTCGGCCGTAACTGTAGTCGGATTGGTAACGATCGGCGCAGTACGTACACGATTGCCCGGAATGCGCCGCCGAACGGCCTAACCCACGCCGTGTCCGATGCGCTGTCGGTGGCCTCGCGTCACCGCTTCGGGGCATGGTCGTGCGGTGCTGGAGGGTGCTAGCGACCGGTGATCAGAGCCACGTCACCACTGTCTCGGCGCGCCTAGACTGGAGGTATGACGGCGGAAGAGCTGATGATCGAGTTCGCCTTGACGCGCCTCGATCACCCGGACCTCGACCTCGAGGACCTGGCCGCGCTCGTCGTCCGGCGAGGCGGGACGGAGCGCGAGCTGGAGTTCGCGGCCCGCAACCTGGCCGACCGCGGCGAACTGCGCGGCGCGGCCTTCCCGACGGCCGTCGAGTACGTGCTGCGGGTGGTGCTGACCCTGCGGGGGCCGTCGGACTGACCGGCGCCGCCGAGCGTCACCGCTAGGCCTCGCCGGCCGCCCGGCTGAGTCCGCGCCGGTCGAAGACCAGCTCACGCGCCGTGCCCAGGGCCGTCGCGATCGCGCCCGCCAGGACGGCGTCCTCGCCCAGCTGGCCGGCCACGATCTCCGGGACCACCGGGATCGTCGCGGCCAGGGCGCGCCGCATCGGGTCGGCCAGGAGGTCGGCGTTGCCGCCGACACCGCCGCCCAGCACGATCAGCCGGGGGTCCAGCACCGCCGTCACCGCCGCGACCACGTACGCCAGCTTCTCCGCCTCGTCCTCGACCACGCGCATCGCCCGCTCGTCACCCGCGCGGGCCAGCCGGAAGACGTCCTTCGCCGAACGCGCCTTCGTGAGCCCCAGCTCGTGGGCCGTCTCGACGATCGCCTGGCCCGACGCCGCCGTCTCCACCGGGCCCGGGCGGTGGGTGGTCGCGCTGCCGGCGAGCGGGCCGTAGGGCAGGTCGGCGATCTCGCCCGCCGCGCCGTGCGCGCCGCGGAAGAGCTTGCCGTGCACCAGCAGGCCCATGCCGATCCCGGTGCCGACCGTCAGGCACACCAGCACGTCGACCCCGAGCGCCGCGCCCAGCGCGTGTTCGCCGACCGCGCACAGGTTCGCGTCGTTCTCGACCACGACGTCCGAACCCGCGACGGCCAGCGCCGAGACGAGCTCGTGCAGCAGCCCGCGCCGCTCCCAGCCCGGCAGGTTGGGCGCGCGGTGCACCGTCCCGGTCGCCGGGTCGGGGACCCCGGGCGTGCCGACGACCGTCGCGACGACCTCGTGCGGGCTCAGCCCGGCCGAAGCCACCGCGCGTTCGACGGATTCGCTCACGGTGCGCACCAGCGCGCTCGCGGAACGGCACCGGTTGGGCTCGTCCAGCCGCGTGACGATGCTGCCCTCCAGATCGGCCACGGCGATCCGGATCGCCCGGCGGCCGATGTCGACGCCCACGACGTGCCCCGCGTCCGGCGCCGCCTGGTAGACGACCGCCGCCCGGCCCGGGCCGGACAGGCTGCGCCCGGTGGTTCGGACCAATCCGTGCTGCTCGAGATCGAGGAGCGCCTGTCCCACCGTGGGTTTCGACAACCCCGTGTCGGTCGCTATCTGCGGTCGTGTCGCTTCGCCCTGGGTGCGCAGCCGGTCCAGCACCAGGCGCTGGTTCAGCGCCCGCATGCTCGCCGGGGTTCCCACCTGCGGCCCGTTTTGTCCCACGAATCCTCCTGAGTTGCCGCAAGTTTATCCATGGAACTCTTTCGAGTGCCCTCGTTTTATGTTAAGAAACTTTACTAACTATCGGACGGAGGCACGTCGTGAGTTCACCCACTCGTTCAGGGGAACCCGGGCCCGCGCAGCCCAGCCTTGAACGCAAGATCGGCCCGCTCCAGGCCACCGCGATCAACATGACCCAGATGTGCGGTATCGGCCCGTTCGTCACGATCCCCGCCATGGTCGCCACCATGGGTGGTCCGCAGGCGATGTTCGGCTGGGTCATCGGGGCGATCGTCGCGCTGGCCGACGGGCTCATCTGGGCCGAACTCGGCGCCGCGATGCCGGGCGCCGGCGGCACCTACCTGTACCTGCGCGAGGCGTTCCAGTACCGCACCGGGCGGCTGATGCCGTTCCTGTTCGTCTGGAGCGCGGTGCTGTTCATCCCGCTGATCATGTCGACCGGCATCATCGGCCTCGTCCAGTACCTCGGCTACCTGATCCCCGGCGTCACCGACGACGGCGGGACCACCGCGCTGGGCAAGATCATCGGCGTCGGCATCACGCTCGTCATCGTCGCCGCGCTGTTCCGCAAGATCGGCCAGATCGGCAAGCTGACGACGGTGCTGTTCGTCGTCATGCTGGTCGCGGTGCTCACCACGGTCGTCGCCGCGTTCACGCACTTCAGCGGCGCGCAGGCGTTCGCCTTCACCCCGGGCGCGTTCAGCTCGGCCGGCGAGGGCACGTTCTGGGGCGGCCTCGGCGCCGGCCTGATCATCGCGATCTACGACTACCTCGGCTACAACACCACCGCCTACCTCGGCGGCGAGGTCCGCTCGCCGGGCCGGACGCTCCCGCGGTCGATCCTCTTCTCGATCGTCGGCATCATGAGCCTCTACTTCCTGCTGCAGGTCGGGGTGCTCGGCTCGATCCCGCTGGACGAGCTGAAGTCCGCCACCTCGGTCGCCTCCAGCGTGCTCGAGCAGGCGTGGGGCACCACGACGGCGAAGATCGTCACCGTCTTCATCGTCGTCGCGGCCATCGGCTCGGTGTTCGCCGGCCTGCTCGGCGGCTCGCGCGTGCCGTTCGAAGCCGCGCGCGACAAGGTGTTCCTGTCGATGTTCGGCAAGCTGCACCCGAAGCTGAACCTGCCGACCGCCGGCGTGCTCACCATGGGCGCCATCACGATCATCGGCTCGCTGTTCACGCTGACCGACGTCATCAACGCGGCCGTCGCCACCTTGGTCATCATCCAGTCGCTGGCCCAGGTCGCGGCGATCGTGACCCTGCGGCGGCGGCAACCGAACCTCAAACGGCCGTACCGCCAGTGGCTCTACCCGGTGCCGACGATCGTCGCGCTGGTCGGCTGGGTCTACATCTACGTCTCCGCGACCTGGCTTTCGATCGGGCTGTCGCTCGGCTGGATCGCCGTCGGCGCGATCGCGTACCTGATCTACGCCAGGGCCGAGCACACCTGGCCGTTCGGACCCAAGGAGATCAAGGAGGCCTTCGCCTCCGCCGAGACCGAAGGGGCTCAGGCATGACCAAGAAGCTCGCGGCGCTGGCCGCGCTGATCCTGGTGCCGGGGGTGCTGAGCGTCGCCCCGGCGGCGTCGGCGCAGCAGGAAACCGCCCGGCCGCACGGCCTCAGCACCATCGGCGCGCAGGGCTGGCAGGTGCTCACCACGGCGAACGTCAAGGACGGCGGGGAGAAGGTCTCCTCGCCCGGTTACAGCACCCGCGGCTGGCTGCCGGTGAAGCCGGACGACGCGGGCGCGCCCGGCACCGAGATCAACGCCCTGGTGCAGAACGGCAAGTGCCCCGACGTATTCGTCTCCGACAACATGCGCAAGTGCTTCGGGTACGTCGACAAGCTCGGCCCCGTCGTGACGAAGCCGTTCTCCGACCCCTGGTGGTACCGCGCCGACTTCGCACCGGACATCCGGGGAGGCCAGAGCGCCAAGCTGACCATCCCGGGCATCGTCGGCGAGGGCGACGTCTGGGTGAACGGCAAGCTCGTCGCGACGAAGGACGTGGTGAGCGGCGCGTTCGCCGGGCACACCTTCGACGTCACGAAGCTGGTGAAGCCGGGCAAGAACACCTTGGCGATCAAGGTGTACCCGAACGACCCGCTGAAGATGTACACCCTCGACCAGGTCGACTGGGGCCAGATCCCGCCGGACAACAACACCGGCATCCAGTTCCCGCCGACCCTGCAGGTGTCCGACGCCCTGACCGGCGACAACGCCCACGTCACGCAGGACAACGCGCCCGACCTGTCCAGCTCCTCGCTGACGGCGAAGGTGGACGTCACCAACAACGCGGCGAACCCGCAGACCGGCGACGTCGCCGCGACCATCACCCCGCCTTCGGGCGCGGCGATCGTCGTCCACCAGCGCGTGACGATCCCGGCGAACACGAAGAAGACCGTGACGTTCGCGCCGGTCAAGATCAGCAAGCCGAAGGTGTGGTGGCCCTACTCGATGGGTGACCAGCCGCTCTACACGCTGACCACCGCGGTCTCGCAGAACGGCACGCTGTCGACTTCGTCGAAGAGCACCTTCGGCATCCGCACGGTCACCTCGCGCCTGGTCGGCAAGTCCGCGCCGCTGCCCGAGGGCGCGCGGCAGTTCACGATCAACGGCAAGGACTTCGTCTTCCGCGGCGGCGGCTTCGCGCCGGACCTGTTCCTGCGCTACGACAAGGCCGACACCGCGCACCAGATCGCGCTGATCAAGAACATGGGCCTGTCCGGCGTCCGGCTCGAGGGCCACGACATGCCGCAGGACTTCTACGACCAGGCCGACCGCGCCGGGCTGCTCGTGATCGGCGGCTTCCTGTGCTGTGACGCCTGGCAGCCCGAGGACGCCTCGACGCTGACCGAGCGCGACTACCGGATCATGCACGACTCGGCGTACACGATCGCGCAGATGGAGCGGAACCACCCGAGCGTCTTCAACTACGGCTGGAGCGACAACGAGCCGGTGCCGCGCCAGGAGTCCGAGACGCTGAAGGCGTTCAAGGAAGCCGACTTCCAGGTGCCGGTGATCGCCTCGGCGGAGTACAAGAGCACGCCGACGCTCGGCCAGTCCGGGGAGAAGGAGGGCCCGTACGACTGGGTCCCGCCGTCCTACTGGTACGACACCTCGCACTTCGACGCCGAGGACTCCTCCCGCACCAACGCGGGTGGCTCGTGGGGCTTCGCGAGCGAGCAGAGCGCCGGGCACACCGTGCCGACGCTCGACTCGATCAAGCGGTTCCTCTCGCCCACCGAGCAGGCGAAGCTGTGGCAGGACCCGGCGTACAACCAATACCACGCCAACTTCGAGCCCGGCCACGGCGGTTACGCGTTCGGCACGCTCTACACGCTGGACCAGTCGATCCGGCAGCGGTACGGGAGGTGGAGCTCGCTGAAGTCCTATGTGGACCTGGCGAACATCGCGAACTACGAGAACACCCGCTCGCAGTTCGAGAGCTTCCTGCACCACTCGACCGACAAGAACAACCCCGCGACGGGCGTCGTTTACTGGCAGCTCAACAAGGGCTGGCCGACGCTGCTGTGGTCGCTCTACAACGACGACGGCGACCAGGCGGGCGCGTTCTTCGGCGCCAAGAAGGCGAACAAGCCGCTGCACGCGATCTACGGCTACGACAACGGTTCCGTGACCCTGGACAACCTCGGCGCGAGCACGCAGAACGGGCTTTCGGTGCAGGCCCGGGTGCTCGACACCGCGGGCAAGGTCCTCGACGACCAGACGGCGTCCGGCCTCTCGCTGGGCTCGCAGGGCGTGAAGACCGGTGTCCTCAAGCCGAAGGTGCCCGCCGAGACGAAGGCGCCGGCGCCCGCGCAGGTCTACTTCGTCGAGCTGCAGGTGAAGCAGGGCGGGAAGGTCGTCGACCGGAACGTCTACTGGCTTTCCACGCAGAAGGACGTCGTCGACTGGGGCAAGACGCTGGGCAACCCGCAGGCGACGCTGTCGCAGTACAGCAACCTGCAGGCCCTGCAGAACCTGCCGAAGTCGCAGGTCAGCGCCGTCGCCTCGACTCGGGCGCACGGCGGTGACCTCGTCACCACGGTGACCGTCACCAACACGTCGAAGACTCCGGGGGCGGCCTTCTTCCTCCGGGCCGACGCTCGTCGGGGCACGCCGGACGGCCGCGAGGCGCCGGGGGACAACCAGCTCGTGAACGCGATGTGGGACGACAACGACATCACCCTGTGGCCGGGCCAGTCCCAGACGCTGACCGTCACGTACAAGGCGGCCGATCTGCGTGGCGCCGCGCCGGTGATCAGTGTCGACGGAGTGAACACCGGCCGGATCGTGGTCCGGGGGACAGGAGGGGCTGCGGAGTGAGTAGCGAAGTGATTCTCGGGATCGACTTCGGCGGCACGAAGGTGGCGCTGGGGCTCGCCGACCACGACGGGAACCTGCTGGCCACCTGCCGGCTGGACACCGACGCGCAGGCGGGAGCCGAACAGGTGGTCGTGCGGGCGCTCGCCGGGGCCAAGGGGCTCCTGGCCGACGCGGGCGCCGTGCCTGCCGCGATCGGCGTCGTCAGCCCGGGGATCGTGCTGCCGGATCGGATCCTGCTCGCGCCGAACGTGCCGGGCTGGGAGCAGCTGCACCTGGCGGAGCTGGTGGCGGCGGAGTTCCCGGCCGTGCCGATCTCGGTCGGGACCGACGCGAAGGCGGCGGCACTCGCGGAATGGCGCTGGGGCGCGCTGACCGGGGCCGACCCGGCGGTGTTCCTCTCGCTGGGCACCGGCATCGCGGCGGCGGTGCTGGTCGGCGGCCGGTTGCTGACCGGCGCCAACGGAGCTGCGGGCGAGATCGGGTACAACCTGCTCTCACCGCAGGACACCGAGGGCTTCGCAAGCGGAGCGGCGCCGCTTGAGGAAGCCGTCGGTGGGCGTGGGCTGGGCGGCCGGGCGAGCAGTCTGCTCGGCCGCCCGGTCACCGCGGGCGAGCTGTTCGCGCTGGCCAAGGAGAACACCGAGGCCAAGGAGCTGGTCACGGCGGCGCTGGACGAGCTGTCGATGCACGTGGCCAACCTGGCGATCGCCCTGGACCCCCAGCGCATCGCGGTCGGCGGCGGGCTGGTCCGCTCGGCGGAGGTCCTGCTGCCGGCGCTGGCGGACCGGCTCGCGCACGCGGTCCCGTTCCCGCCGGAGCTGGTGTCGGCCCGCTTCGACCAGGACGCGGCGTTGCTCGGAGCCGTGGCGCTGGCGCTGGGAGGTTAGCCGTCCGGGGGGGGGGGGGGGGGGGGGGGGGGGGGGGGGGGGGGGGGGGGAGGAGGAGCGGAGCACCCCCGAGACCAGAAGAAACGCCACCCACCCCCGTCTG